>NZ_JNVB01000032.1 GCF_000770305.1 Erwinia oleae | reverse complement strand
CCAACCGCCGCACCGCAAAGAGCGTTAATGGCAATTCCGGCCAGCAGCAGCCGGGAGAGAGTGGTGCTGCTGTGGCGACTGAGGATAAAAATGATCGCCGTCACCACAATACTGCCCGCAAAAGCGGCCAGCATCGGCCACCACAGCGCCAGCGCGGCGGGCAGCGTCACAGGAATAACAATGGAAAAGGCCAGCATCAGCGACGCACCGCTGCTAATCCCCATCAGGCCGGGATCGGCCAGAGGGTTGCGAAACAGACCCTGCATCATTGCGCCGGAGAGCGCCAGCGCGGCGCCCACCAGCACGGCCAGGAGAACGCGCGGCAAACGAATAGTCCACCAGATCTTCCGGATCATGCTGTCAGACGGGGCGTGCCAGACAACAGGCAGTGACAGTCGCATCGCGCCGATATTGGCGGCCAACACGACCATCGCCAGCATCAGTACCAGCATCACCAGCAACCCGCGCTGCACGTTCACCGTTTTCATTGCGCTACGGCTTCCGCTGCTTTGCGCAGTTTGGCAATTGCGCCCGGGGTCTGTAGGCCAAAGGCCAGCAGCGACATCTCATCCACCACCAGCATGCTGCGGGTTTTTCCCGCCGGCGTCAGCGCCAGACCAGGCAACTGCCAGATTTTATTTTCGTCACCCATCGCCTTCAGCCCATCCTCGCCAATTACCACCAGCTGCGGGGCGCTCGCCACAATGCCTTCCTGAGTCAGCGCCTGATAGTGTCGAATGTTACCCATGGCGTTCTGCAAACCTGCGCTGCGGATCGCACCATCTGCGGCGGTATCCGTTCCGGCGGCCATCGCCTTCATACCGGAGTGATTAAGGATATAAAGCACCTTAACCGGCAGCGGCTTGCTCGACGCGCCGGTCAGCTGGCTGTCAATTTTGGCTTCAAGAGATTTGCCCTGCTCTTCACGGTGCAGCGTGCGGGCGATGGTGGCAATTTTCTGATGGATGGCGCTCAGTGAAGGTTCCCCCGTCACCGTCACCACCTTTACGCCAGCCTGCTCAATCTGCTGTAGTGCAATCGACGGTTTAGCCAGCTCACTGGCAATCACCAGTGTGGGCTTCATCGCCAGGATCCCTTCCGCATTCAGTTGGCGCATATACCCAACGTCGGGCAGTTTGATGGCCACGGCAGGCTTCTGGCTGGTGGAATCACGCGCCACCAGGCTTTGTTGCGCATCCAGCGCGTAGATGATTTCCGTCACGTCGCCGCCAATTGAGACTATACGCTGTTCCGCCATCAGCGAAAAAGGCAGCGTCAGCAATGCTATCAGCCACGCTTTCATGCGGCAGCTCCTTCGCCTGTCAGCATGGCAATCTGTTCGCGCCAGCGGGCCTGTTCCGGTTCACCTTCGGTGCGCTGACCGTACAACTGGGCAATCTGCGTACCGTCGGCAGCAAAGAGTTCCAGGCTGGTCACCGTACCGTTAGCCGTTGATTTGCGGGTTATCCAACTCTCGGCGATGGTATCTTCCATCAGATGCAGGGTGAACGTTGCGTTGAAAATGTTCAGCCAGTTCTCCATCGGCATCAGCTTCTCCACCACGCCAGTGAAGATCTGCACGCAACCACGGTTGCCAATGAAGATCATGATCTCATTGCCATCGTTTTGTGCCAGCTTCAGCAGCTCGCTCAGCGCGCTGTTATCCACTTTCTGCGCCAGATCGCTGGCAACAGCGCGAAATGCCTGCTGTCGGGAGATATTATGACGCTTTAACAGGCCGAAGAACTGGTGTACGTCAGTCATGGCGTGCCATTCTTGTTCAATCAACGCGGGGTCAGGCTGCTCGTTATACGTCACCGGCAGGGCCGGGCTCACTGCCAGCGCAGAAGCCTCTTTGACGGAGAACGCTGCCAGCAGCGCCTGCCAGGCCGCCATATTGGTTTCTGGCGTGGCGTAAATTTTCAGGACGGCGTCACCGTGTGCATCGAAAATCTGAATGCTGTGGCGATCGCCGCGCGCGGTTTTCTCCAGCAGCGCAAACACACTTTTCCATTGCGAAGGGAAAATGCGCTGGTCCAGCGCGCGTGGGTTAAGGATCAGCCCGGCATGTCCGCCCAGATGTAAGTTTTCATAACGTCCTACCTGCTCATGCACGGCATACGCGTTGCGGGTAATGGATTTCGTTTCGCCCACCGCTTCCAGCGCCGGTAACAGTGCGGTGAAATCAGGCCTCAGCGCCACCGCATCATCCTGAGTGCGGGCCTGGGTCAGCTCCGCTTCACTGACGCCAAGCAGACCAGCGAGGTCGCGGGCATATGTTTTCGGCTGCTCTGCCTTCAGCGCCTGATAACGTTGGTAAAGGCTACTCATCTCCATTTGCTCTCCTTTGCGCCCTGCGAAATATGCAGGGCAGCGTGTGGTCAATTAAAAGGCGTTACGATCAGAAGTCGATATTGACACCCAGTTGGAAGGTGCGGCCCGGCATCACTGCCAGCGCTTTATCATAAGCATCCTGATTGGTACTTTCCGTCAGGTTACGGCTGCTCAGGTAATCCCAGTATTTACGGTCGGTCAGGTTATAGATGCCGCCGTTCACCCGGACATGTTTCGCCACCTGCCAGTAAGCCGTCATGTCCACCATACCGTAACCCGGCACGCGCATATATTCGGTGGAGGAATCCGTCAGAGCAGAGCCGTCGTTGGCGTAGCTTTCGCGGTTGGTGTCGGTGGCGCGCTTGCCTTTCACAAAGGTTGCGGTTACTGCTGTGCCATAACGCCTGGCCGGATCGTCCCACGCCACGCCAACAATCGCTTTTACCGGCGCCACGCTGTCCAGGTCGACATAGCTGTCGCCGGAGTAGCGGGATTTTGATTTCCCTTCACTGTAGCCCAGCGCGAAGGTAGCGCTCAGGCCGTTGACTTCTTCAAACCAGGTGCCGACGTTCAGTTTAGTGCTGACCTGGCCGCCATAGATATAAGCCTTATCGCGGTTCTCAGCCTGATAGATAGTGTAGATATTCGACGGTACATTGCCGAACATCGACGGATTACCGGTGCGGGTATAGCGGGTGTAAGCGATAAAGTTCTCATAGGTGTTATAGAACATCGCCGCGTTCAGCGAGACGCCTTCCACGGGCTGCCCTTTCAGCCCCCACTCGTAGTTGTCGCTGGTTTCGGTTTTCAGATCGCTGTTGCCGATGAGTGCGTACTGCTGCCTTCCGGCATAGCTTGAACCGAGGTTCCAGGAACCATACAGCTGGCTGGCGTTAGGGAACTGAGCGCCGCGCTTGTACATCACCCAGGTCATCAGCGTTGGCGTAATGTCGTAGTTGACGCTCAGTGACGGCAGGAGCTGGGTGTCGCTATTCTCTTTGCCATACAGCGTTTTTAGCTGCTCTTCAGTCAGCACGCTGCTGCCGGTGGTCAGACTGCTCAGGTTTTCAGGTTGAGTTGACTGATGCGCCACGCGTACGCCTGGCACCACGCTGAAATCATGACCGTTGAGATCGAAGTGAATTTTATCCTGTACGTAGCCACCGAGTACGTAAGTGCGGCTGTCGGCGTCAGGCTGCATGATCACGCTGTACTGGCTGGCCGGAGGCGCCTGACGGAACGGACGGCTGGTGTCGCTGATGCTGCCATTCAGGCCACCGCTCAGCTCATGACGACCGAGCCTGTTTGTCAGTTGAGTGTCAAAGCCCAGGGTATCCACATCGTAATCGGAATAGACCCGCTCCATTGCCGTGGCGCTGGATGGCATGAAGGTATTGTCGTGCGCCTGCGTCTGCTGCCAGAACACGCGCGAAGTCAGGCTGTCGATGTAGGCATTGGCAGGCGTCCACTCATCCTTAAGGCTGATTCCCCAACGGCGGGTGTTGCTCTGTTGCTGCGCGGTGCCCCAGATGGTGTTGCCGCTGCTGTCCCAGGCGTCGTAGTGGGTATGGTTAGTCTTATCATAATAGTCGACGGTGCCGGTCAGCTTATGCGCGTCGTTCGGCTGCCAGATACCGGAGGCCAGCATCGCGTTGGAGTGCCAGTTAGCCGGATACGCATCAATCGTCCCGCTGTTGTTACGGGTCTGCTGGCCGTCACGGCGGCTGTAAACAAAGACGCCACGCAGGATTTCATCACCCGCAGCGGCGGTAATGCCGTTGTGCCAGCTACGGTTGGCAGAGTCATAATCTGATCGATAACCAAAATAAGTTGATTTGTACGGTGTCAGGTAGTCATCCGCCGATTTAGGCATAAAGGAGACGGCGCCGCCGATGGCATTATTCGCCGTTGACGTTGACGTGGCGCCCGATTCGATATCAACCTGACCATACATATAAGGATCGATGTAATCGCGCCCGATACCAAATGTGTTCAGTCCGGCACGTCCGACATAGCTTCGCCCCGTCGCGGCCGGTTGTGGAATGCCATCCACATCCAGCCCGACGCGGTTACTTTCCAGACCACGAATGTTGTAGCCGGTGTAGCCACTGCGGTCGAAGCCGCTCTTGCCAGCCGAAGAGCCGCCGCTGGTTCCGGTGGCGCTGATCAGCGGCTCGTAACGCATAACAGAGCCAAAATCATTGGCGCCTTTATTTTGCATCTCTTCGGCGGTGACGGTGGTTTTACTACCCGCTTCTTTTACCTGTTGCGGGGCCGTCACCACCATCAGCGGTTCAGACGGATGTGTTTTTTTACCCGAAACGTTTAGCGGTTTGCCGGAGGTTGTGGTCGCCGGGAGGGCATTGGCGGCTGTTTCAGCCCCGACGGAATAGCCAGAGGTCACCAGCGTGCCGAACAGCACCGTGGTACGGGCAATTCCCTGTGAGGAAAAGAGTTTACGCATTTTAGTAAGCCTTTATTCTTTATTAGTATCGACTCATACATTGCTGCCGCTGGCGTAAAAACCGCTAAAAGAAGAGTATGCGCCTGCTGCGCGTTATAAATGTCGATCCCTGACTCATGCTTGCAAATGAGAATGATAATAATATTGATTACCTATATCAACTGCCTCCATAATTTATTCACAATTCAATCTGCATGGACGTTGACAGCCCCCGTTTTGTCGCCCGAAGATGAGAGTCAGATTTTTTTAGGAGACACGTCATGAAAACCTCTCCCGCCGTAACCATTGAGTATTGTTCCCAGTGCAACTGGCTGCTACGTGCAGGCTGGATGGCGCAGGAACTGCTGCACACCTTCAGCACCGACCTGGCCTCGGTTACCCTGATTCCGGGTACCGGCGGCATTTATCAGATTGCCATCGACGGGCAGCTTATCTGGGATCGCAAAACCCATGGCGGTTTTCCGGAAGTGAAGGAGCTGAAGCAGCGGGTGCGTGATATCTGTTTTCCCGAACGGGATTTAGGGCATATTGATAAAGCGTAACGCCCTGATTGAGCGACAAAGAAGGGAAGGGATGACCACTCTGTTCCTACAAACCCTGGATGAACCGAACATCACTGGCGCCGTTGGCAACCTGAAGATGAACAGGCTCACTGCTCTGTGAAGATGTCGACCGCCGGGTAAAGATTTGCCCGGCGGCCATTGACCTTCATGTACCTGTGTAACCGTGTCGCTTTCACTGCCTGGCAGCAGCGGACGCTATCGGATCAGAATGCGCTTTTCGCATAGCCGGTCATCTCTTTCAGGCCCATTTCACGGCCTAACGCGGTCATTGGATGAACCACAACGATGCCGCGAACGCTTTTTTTCAGCGCGCCCAGATTGGCCTGCTCTTTTTTAGTGATAGCGCGGCTGAACGGCATCTTTTTCAGCTTCTGCGCTTCTTTGCTCAGCTTCTCTTCACGCACGCCGCGCAGGCGGTCGATCTCAGCGATCAGCTTCTCTTTTTCCTTCAGCAGTTCGCCGAGTTTTTCCGCGTTGCCGGACTCCAGCAGCTGCGGTTCTTTATGCGTTAAGGCATCCAGCTTATCGCTCAGCGTCTTAATTTCTGCCTGAACTTGTTCTTTCATCATGATTAACCGTGCAGTGATTCGTTGCCGCAAGGATACACGAAAGCGACGGGGAGAGGGAAAGGTCGGAGACTACTTTTTGAAGGCCTGTTTGAGGCTGATGCGGGAGATAAGCTCGGTCAGAGAGAGCACCAGTGTGGAACGCACCATCTGTTGATAGCGCTGTTGCAGCATGGCGCGCAGATTTATATCGTCAATGGACAGATCGGGAGGAGGAGGCAACGCCGCCACGCAGTGAAGCTCGCCGAATGGCCCAAGCAGTTCGTCATCGGTAAAACGGTAGTCGGTGCCGTCGTCGTTCAGCGCCTCGCGCAGCGCCAACAGCAGCTCGGCGTCTTCATATTCGTCGCGGCTAATAACACCCAGGCCATAGATCAGCTTCAGTCTCACCGGCAGTTCGCCAAGCGGGCCGTCGCCCAGCAGAAGCGGCTCTACCGCATATTTTACGGCGTAATCGTCCTTGCGGAACACCTTCATCACCAGCAGATTAACCGCCTCTGCCAGCAGTTCAACCGCCGCAATCAGAAAACCCCTGACCGAACGACCCGCGTTCAGGCGTTCCAGTACCCGATTCTCAAAAGCCTGAGGTTTTTCCATAAGAGCCTGCATATCGTTCTTTGACCTGCTTAGCAGTGCCGAAGCGGGTACGGCGCTGTCGCCATACCCGCTCTGCTCGTCCGTTGAGCCTGGCATTATGCCATAGCGTCGTATGCCTTCACTACCGCAGCAACGGTATCGCTGTTGGCATCAAGCCCGGACACCTGCGCCAGCGTATCCTGCACGCCAAGGCGTGACAGCAGATCCACCAGCTCCTGCGCCTGCGGATCCTGCTCGCTGCGATAGTGCATGGCGGCGGCAATGCCGGTAACCAGGTTGTCATGCGGCAGCGCGTACTCCAGCGTGCCCAGCGTGGGCTTGATCAGGCGATCGCCCGCACTCAGCTTACGCAGCGGCTGACGACCCACGCGCTCCACGTCATCTTTCAGATACGGGTTCTCAAAACGGCCGAGGATTTTCTGGATATAGGCCGCATGCTTGTCGGCGTCAAAGCCGTAGCGCTTGATCAGCACCGCGCCGCTCTCTTCCATCGCCCCTTTCACCACCGCGCGCACTTTCTCATCGAGGATCGCTTCGCGAATGGTTTTATGGCCCGCTAACTGACCCAGGTAGGCGGTGATGGCGTGGCCGGTATTCAGGGTGAACAGCTTGCGCTCAACAAACGCCATCAGGTTATCGGTGAGTTCCATGCCGGGAATGTTCGGCAGCTCACCTTTAAACTGTGTTTTATCGACGATCCACTCGCTGAAGGTTTCTACGGTAACCTCCAGCGGGTCGGTGGTGCCCGCTTCGGAAGGCGGTACGATGCGGTCAACGGCGGAGTCCACGAAGCCGACGTTGGCCTCAACCCAGGCGTGATACTGTTCAGGCAGCGCCTTCAGCACAAAACCTTTTAATTGCGTGGTGCCGCGCACCATGTTTTCACAGGCAATGATATTCAGTGGGCGAGTGTTACCGCTATCACTGCGTTTGGCTAAGCCTTTCGCGATGCCGCCAGCGATGCGCTCGAGGATCTGCGGGCCAACCGCCGTGGTAACGATATCAACGTCGGCAATCAGCGGAATGATGTCATCGCTGGCGCTGCTCACGGCGTTAACGCCTTTAACCGTTTCAACCTGAGCCTGCTCGCCCACCACGCGCACCGGGTATTCGTGACGGGCATTCAGCGCGTCGAGAACCACCTGATTCACATCGGCGAAGGTCAGTTGAATGCCCGCATCGGCCAGGAGTTTGCCGATAAAACCGCGGCCGATGTTACCGGCGCCAAAATGTAATGCTTTCATAAACTTTCCCTTATTAACGATCGAGGGCCGGACAAACCCGACCCGAAAAAAAGGCCGGGCATCCCCGGCCCTGTGGGTCAATAACCTTGCGTTACGCTGGCTGTTTGCCGGAGAGCAGGTCCAACACTTCCTGCACGTCGGTGGTCGTTGCCAGACGAGCGATAACGCTGTCGTCATCAAGCGCGTTAGTCAGGCTGGTGATCACCTGAATGTGCTCGTTATTGCGGGCGGCGATACCGATTACCAGGCGGGCAATGTCGTCCTCTTCGTCACCGAAGCGTACGCCTTCCGGATACTGGCAGAACACCACGCCGGTCTTCAGCACGCGATCTTTTGCTTCAATGGTGCCGTGCGGCACAGCGATAGATTCACCCAGGTAAGTTGACGTCAGCTTCTCGCGATCCAGCATGGCTTCCACATACGCTGGCTCAACGTAGCCGCCTTTAACCAGCTGCTCACCGGCAAAACGAATGGCCTGCTCTTTATCGGTAGCATGATTGCCGAGGAATACGTTGCTGGCGCTCAGTTTAAACAGGTGTTCCTGGCTGTTGTCATAGCTGTCGTTCAGCGTGGCGGTGACTTTTTCGCGATGGCCAGCGCTGCGGTTCGCTTCCACCAGACGCGCGGTCAGATCGGTGTAGAGACCGCTGTCGAGGAAGTTGGTCAGCGAGATGTGCTGCGCGTGAGGTGCCTGACGCATTGCGCGTTCGGTCAGATCGCGGTGCGTGATCACCAGGTCCACATCGCCAGGCAAATTGTTGATGGCGGTGTTGGTCACAGAAATGTTGGTCAGGCCTGCATCATTCACTTTTTTACGCAGCACGCCTGCGCCCATTGCGCTGGAGCCCATACCGGCATCGCAGGCAACGATAACTTTGCGCACGTGGCTCAGGTCGCCGTTCATGCCGTCTGCGGCGGCAACGGGCGCCGTACCGGTCTGGCCTTTCGATTTGGCTTTCATATCGCTCACGCGACGCGCCGCTGCTTCGATATCGTCCTCTTCTTTCACCTTGCTGGTTTTCAGCAAAATGGCCGAAACCACAAAGGAAACCGCAAACGCCGCCACGATGGCTGCAATATTGGCGAAGTAGGCGCCTTTTGGCGTCATTGCCAGCACGGCCAGGATCGAACCAGGCGAAGCAGGTGATACCAGACCGCCGTTCAGCAGCGTCAGGGTGAATACGCCGGTCATGCCGCCGAGGATCACCGCGATCAGCAGACGTGGGTTCATCAGCACATACGGGAAGTAAATTTCGTGGATGCCGCCCAGGAAGTGGATGATGGCCGCACCGCCCGCAGACTGACGCGCGTTGCCGCGACCAAAAAACATGTAGGCCATCAGCACGCCCATGCCCGGACCGGGGTTCGCTTCAATCAGGAAGAAAATAGACTTGCCGGCTTCACTGGCCTGCTGGATACCCAGTGGCGAGAAGATACCGTGGTTGATGGCGTTATTCAGGAACAGAATTTTCGCCGGTTCAACGAAGATCGAGGTCAACGGCAGCAGGTTGTTCTGCACCATCAGGTTTACGCCAGCCGCCAGAATATGCGACAGACCTTCCACCAGCGGGCCGATAGCCAGGAAGGCGAGGATCGCCATCAGCATACCGATAATACCGGCTGAGAAGTTGTTAACCAGCATCTCAAAGCCGCTTTTGATTTTACCGTCGATCACGCGGTCGAAGGCTTTAATGGCCCAGCCGCCCAGCGGCCCGGCGATCATTGAGCCAAGGAACATGGGCATATCAGCGCCCACGATCACGCCCATCGTGGTGATTGCGCCCACCACGCCGCCGCGATCGCCGCCAACCAGACGGCCGCCGGTATAACCGATCAGTAAAGGCAGCAGGTAGGTGATCATTGGCGCGACCAGCTTGGCCAGCGTTTCGTTCGGCAGCCAGCCGGTAGGAATAAACAGCGCGGTGATAATACCCCAGGCGATAAACGCCCCGATATTTGGCATCACCATGTTACTCAGAAAGCGACCAAAGCTTTGAACCCTGATCTTGATATCTGATGAGGACATAAAAACACACCCCTTATTTGACACGCGCTAAAAATAAGAGAGCGCGCTGATTTATTGTTTGAACGCTGACGGTAAAAACCATCCGTATTACTGTATGCACGCGGACTCTACCACGCGAATATGACGCTGCGTAGTCACGCTTAAAAATGTGACGTATATCACCTAATAGCCGGTCGGTGAGGGGGTTATTTAGTGACGGCGATCACATTTATAGCGTGTAAAAAAAAGACAAAGGCGAATTAATAACCAATTCAACGCCTTGTACGTGATTTGGGTCACAATTCTAAATGAAGTGTTTATAGTAAAAATGTGAATAAGATCACAATTTTTTAACGATAAGATGCCGGGCAGTCGGCCTTAAGAAGGGAAAGGCAGCGAGCGGTGTAACAAAGTTACGCAGGCTCGGCTGCCTTTAGAGCGGGCAGGTTAACGGAACTCGCCCTGAAGCGCGCGCTGCGCCTGGCTTAATGCAGGCACATTCGCGGAAAGATTATTCATTAATACGTTGTACTGGGTGGCCTGTTGCTGCGTCGGAAACTGCACCTGCGGGCCGTTAAACGTTACCTGTGCGCCCTGCTGCTGCAAGAAGTCACCGGCCTGCACCGCGTCCTGGCTCAGCGTTTGCAGAGCAGGCAGCGTGGTAATCAGCGCGGAAGCTGGTTGCGTCACGACGTTGTTATAGACGTTATTGTAAACGGTTTTCAGATCGTCTGGCTGTTTCAGTCCCGCTTTGCTGCCGTCCGCCTGCGTTTTCGCCGCCTGAATCTGCTGCGTCAGCACGCCAAGCGAACCACTGGCCTGACGAAGCACATCGCGCTGAGTAAGATAGTCCTGCGGTGTGCGGATGGTCGACAGCGCATCCACCACCGGTTTCATACCTGAATCCACCGCCCGGTTAATCTGCTGCGAAAAGCCATAAATGATGGCGTAGTCATTGACGTAATGACCAAAATTTTTCTTTTGATCTTCACTCAGATTCGGCAAATGTTCGCCGCTGCGCATAACGGTGTTTTGCAGAAAATCGATAAAGGCTTTGCGCTGATCGGCTTCATTATCACCGCAGCCCGCCAGTTGAAAGACCAGAATCAGCGCCACAAAGGGAGCCAGCACGCGCGTCCAGCCGCGAGAAATTCCTGTCATCATGAGAAATAACTCCTGTTAATAAAAATGCAGTTAACGCAGCGGCCCACGCCGCGAATACAGAATAGTTTAACGCGTTCATTAAGAATATGAAAAAACGGCGTCCGGCGTGTTAATGATGCCGATTTTCAGGGTCGCCGATGCTGAAAATTTATCACCCTCTCCCTTTCAGCGCCGGGCTGGCTATACTTACAATAAGCATGACCGAAAGGGCGCTCTTCACCCGCCAGAAGCAAGATCGAAAAAGATTCAAAAAATATGTCGCAAAGCGCAAAGTTTGATCTATAACTTAGATCCCTGGCGTTTCCTGCGCTGTCTCTCTGACCTTTTTGCAAGAGCTTCTCAGCGGCCGAAGTCTGCCAGCATTATGAGCCTGAGTGTCAGGTTCTCCCTCTGGTTGTTCACATTTGTGATTTTTATGAGGAGTGCTATATGGAAACCAAAGATCCAATGTCCGAGCTGCTGTCCAGCCTGGAACACATTATCCTGACGCGTGAAGTTATTCAGGCGGCCCCGGCACTTAAAGATGATGTGGTTGTTCACGAACCGAAGCGCATCCGCGAAATTACCGGTATGGAAATTGATGAGTTTGCCCTGGCAATGGGCGTCAGTGTTTCTTCGGTGAAGAGCTGGGAAGCGAAGCGTACCCGCCCTTCACGCAGCGCGCAGAAGTTAATGCAGTTAATCCAGATGAATCCCTGCCTCAGCCGTGAGCTGCTGGCATAAAATCAAACCCGCCTGATGGCGGGTTTTGTGTTTTTAGTCGTCGATACTTTTCCTGCCGCTTGTTAATCTGCATAGCCATTCCCGCCCCAACTGTCTGTTCAGGCGGACAGAGCTTATTATATGATGCGATGACACAGCGCGCTTGCCAGGGAGGCAACGGAAAATGCCTGAAAGGAAAAATGCCACGCCAACGCCGCACGATGCGGTATTCAAACAGTTTTTAACGCATCCTGAGACTGCCCGGGACTTTATGAATCTTCATCTGCCAGAGACACTGCGGGCGCTGTGCGATCTTGATACGTTAAAGCTGGAATCCGGAAGTTTTATAGAAGAGAGCCTTCGTCCTTATTACAGCGATGTGCTTTACAGCCTGAAAACGGCGGGCGGAGACGGCTATATCCATGTGCTCATTGAGCATCAAAGCACGCCTGAAAGGCATATGGCCTTCAGGCTTTTACGCTATGCGGTGGCAGCCATGCAGCGCCACCTTGATGCCGGGCATAAAAAGCTGCCGCTGGTCATTCCCGTATTATTCTATAACGGCAAACGCAGCCCTTATCCCTATACCACCAACTGGCTGAATAACTTTGATGAGCCGGCGCTGGCTGCCAGACTTTATAGCCACGACTTTCCGCTGGTAGACGTAACGGTTATTCCTGACGACGACATCATGCATCACCGCAGCATGGCGGTACTTACCCTGTTGCAAAAGCACATTCACCAACGCGATCTTGCAGAGCTCCTGGACAGGCTGTCAACGCTTTTACTGGCTGAACACCTCACAGGACAGCAGCTGATTTCGCTGATAAACTACCTCATACTGGCTGGCGAAGCGACAGACGCCAAAGCCTTTGTACATGACCTGGCGCAGCGTGTGCCACAACATGAGGACGAACTGATGACCATCGCACAGCAACTGGAACAGAAGGGCATCGAAAAAGGACTTAAACAGGGCCTTGAGCAGGGCATTGAGCAGGGTATTGAAAAAGGCCGCAAACAGGAAGCGTTGAAAATCGCACGTTCCATGATGCTGAACGGCCTTGATCGTCATGTCATCATGAAAATGACGGGCCTTACGGAAGATGAACTGGCGCAGATCTCCCACTAACTGGCCGTCGCCAGCCCAATCGAAACGGCAAGCGATAAAAAACCCGCCAGACGGCGGGTTTTGTGTTTACAGGCGTTCACTGCGTTATTGCAGCAGTGAAATATCCGCCACCTGCAAAAACAGCGCGCGCAGCTTCGACAGCAGCGTCAGGCGGTTAATTCTCACCTCGCTGTCTTCCGCATTCACCATCACTTTCTCAAAAAAATCATCAACGGCGGTACGCAGCTGCGCCAGTTCGCTCAGCGCTTCCTGATAACGGCCTTCAGCGTAATACGGTGCGAGTTTGCTGCTGAGCGCGGAGACGTAGGTCGCCAGTTTGATCTCTTCGTTCTCTTTCAGCAGCGACGCCTGCACGCTGTCGTTCAGCGGTTCGGTTGATTTCGCCAGAATGTTGGAAACGCGCTTGTTCGCCGCCGCCAGGGCGGTGGCGTCGTCGAGCGTACGGAAGTGCGACACGGCCTTCATGCGGGCGTCGAAATCCGCCGGGCGCGTCGGACGACGGGCCAGCACGGCCTGAAGCGTATCCACGCTGTGCCCCTCTTCCTGATACCAGGTACGGAAGCGGCCAAGCATGAAATCGATCACCTCATCAACAACCTTGCCGTTGCTCAGCTTGCTGCCGTACAGTCGAACCGCTTCCCCGGTAAGGGTTTGCAGATCGAGCGGCAGGTTCTTCTCAACGATAATGCGTAACACGCCCAGCGCGGCGCGGCGCAGCGCAAACGGGTCTTTATCGCCTTTCGGATGTTGACCGATACCGAAAATTCCGGCCAGGGTGTCCATCTTGTCGGCGATAGCCAGTGCACAGGCCACCGGATTGGACGGCAGATCGTCGCCGGCAAAACGCGGCTGATACTGCTCGTTCAGCGCCACGGCCACATCCTCCGCTTCGCCGTCGTGGCGCGCATAGTGCATGCCCATCACGCCCTGGGTGTCGGTAAACTCAAATACCATGTTGGTCATCAGGTCGCACTTAGAAAGCAGACCCGCGCGGGTAGCGTGATTGACGTCGGCACCAATCTCGCCAGCAATCCAGCCAGCCAGCGCCTGAATGCGGTCGGTTTTATCGCGCAGCGTGCCCAGCTCTTTCTGAAACAGGACGGTTTCCAGACGCGGCAGGTGATCTTCCAGACGTTTTTTACGGTCGGTATTGAAGAAGAATTCTGCGTCGGCGAGGCGCGGACGCACCACTTTTTCGTTACCGTCGATAATCTGCTGTGGATCTTTTGATTCGATATTAGTGACAAAAATGAAGTGTGGCAGCAGCTTGCCCGCGGTGTCATAAACCGGAAAGTATTTCTGATCGCCCTTCATGGTATATACCAGCGCTTCCGCCGGCACGGCCAGGAACTTCTCCTCAAAAGTGGCGGTCAACACCACCGGCCACTCCACCAGCGAGGCCACTTCCTCCAGCAGGCTGTCACTCAGATCGGCGATGCCGCCAATTTTTCGTGCTGCGGCTTCGGCATCCGCTTTGATCTGCGCTTTACGCGCGTCAAAATCGGCCTGAACCTTGCCGCGTTCCAGCAGGATCTGCGGATAGTGATCCGCGCTGTCGATGGTGAATTCCGGCTCGCCCATAAAGCGGTGGCCGCGGATCGTGCGCGCAGAGTCAATACCCAGAATGGTGGCAGGAATGCTTTCGTCACCGAGCAGCAGCGTAACGGTATGCACCGGCCGCACGAACTGCACGTCCGAATCGCCCCAGCGCATCAGTTTTGGGATCGGCAGTTTCGCCAGCGCGGTGCTGACCATCGCGGGCAGCAATGAACGCGCGCTTTCGCCTTTCACGTTCGCGCGATACACCAGCCACTCGCCTTTGTCGGTTTTCAGGCGGTCGGCCTGATCGGCGGTGATACCGCAGCCGCGCGCCCAGCCTTCAGCGGCTTTAGTTGCCGCGCCGCTGGCGTCAAAGGCGGCGGAAACCGCCGGGCCGCGTTTTTCAACGGTGCGATCGGGCTGTGCGTCGCTCAGGTCGGCAACCTTCAGCGCCAGGCGGCGCGGCGCGGCATACCAGCGAACGTCGCCATGCGTCAGGCCCGCAGCATCCAGTTCGGCGGTAAAGTTGGCGGCAAAAGATTCGGCCAGGCTGCGTAGCGCCTTCGGCGGCAGCTCTTCGGTGCCGATTTCCACCAGAAAAGTTTTATCAGTCATGGCTGCCTCTTATTTCTTGTTATTGCACATTGGGAAGCCCAGCGCCTCGCGAGACGCATAGTAGGCTTCCGCCACGGCTTTGGTCAGGGTACGAATACGCAGAATATAGCGCTGACGCTCGGTTACCGAGATCGCTTTGCGCGCGTCAAGCAGGTTAAAGGTATGGCCCGCCTTCAAAATGCGCTCGTAAGCGGGCAGCGGCAGCGGTTTTTCCAGCGCCAGCAGGTGCTGCGCCTCTTTCTCATACTGCTCAAAGCAGATGAAGAGGAAATCGACGTCGGCATGTTCGAAGTTATAGGTAGACTGCTCGACCTCGTTCTGATGGAACACGTCGCCGTAGGTGGTTTTACCCAGCGGGCCGTCGCTCCAGATCAGATCGTAGACGCTGTCCACGCCCTGGATGTACATCGCCAGGCGCTCCAGACCGTAGGTAATCTCGCCGGTCACCGGCTTGCACTCCAGGCCGCCAACCTGCTGGAAATAGGTGAACTGCGTCACTTCCATGCCGTTCAGCCACACTTCCCAGCCCAGACCCCAGGCACCCAGCGTCGGGTTTTCCCAGTTGTCTTCTACAAAGCGAATATCGTGAATGCCAGGATCGAGCCCCAGCTCTTTCAGCGAGCCAAGGTAAAGCTCCTGAATATTGTCCGGCGACGGCTTGATGATCACCTGAAACTGGTAATAGTGCTGAAGGCGGTTGGGGTTTTCGCCGTAGCGGCCGTCGGTCGGTCGGCGGGAAGGCTGCACATAGGCGGCGGCGACAGGCTCCGGGCCAAGTGCGCGCAGGCAGGTCATCGGGTGAGAGGTTCCCGCACCCACTTCCATATCCAGCGGCTGCACGATGGTGCAACCCTGGCGTGCCCAGTAATCCTGTAAGGTCAGGATCAGTCCCTGAAAGGTCTTGGTATCAAACTTTTGCATGTTGGATCCGCACGCGATACGAGTAGTTATAAAAAGTGGGCGTCAGTATACCCTCTGACCGTGCGTTAGTCAGCCCGATGTTTGGTCAGAAGGGGGCACGACGCCAGGCTGAATCGTTTTAAGCAAAACGCTCATTTTACCGATTTGAGTCACATATTTTTTTGAAAAATTTTTACGTAAGACAAATTTTAGTGCGCGACAGCCGGTTTTCCTGATTGAAACAGCCAAATAATCGTGCGGGTGATAGCTGTCACATTTTAATTTAAACCGTATTTGTACTCTTTCTTCCCGCAAGCTAAATCAATTCAGCTACAGGACGAAAATGATGAAAAAAAGCGTAATAGCAGGGGCTGTTTTACTGACCATCAGCGGGCAGACGATGGCCCAAAACTGGGTGCTGACCGATGCTGAAAGCGGCACGGAGCAAGGAAACTGGCAGACCAGCAGTAAAGCGCTGAAGCTGTCAGGTGAAAGCTTCAGCATTGAGCAAAAAATCCTGCACGGCGGTAAACAGGAGGGCAGCAAGGTGCTGACGATCGTCAGCCAGAATGGGCTAACTATCGCGCTGAGCCCAACGCGCGGGATGGATCTGCTGCACGTTAGCGGTCATGGCGTGCGGCTGGGCTGGGATTCGCCGGTCAATGAGGTGGTCAATCCGGCTTATATCAATCTTGAAAGCCGCAACGGCCTGGGCTGGCTGGAAGGCTTCAATGAGATGATGGTGCGCTGCGGTTATGAATGGACGGGTCACCCGGTGACCAAAGACGGCGTAATCTACACGTTGCACGGCAAGGCAGGCAACACACCCGCATCGAAAGTGGAGGTGTCGATTGATGACAAGGCGCCTCATGAAATCCGCATCCGTGGTTTGTTAAAAGAGAATACCTTTAAAAAAGCCAACCTGGAAACGTGGACGGAGCTGCGCTATGTACCGGGCGCGGACGCCTTCACGATTCACGATGTGCTGACAAACCGCGCGGACTACCCGCACGACTATCAGATCATCTATCACAGCAACTTTAGTACGCCGATCCTTGAAAAAAATGCCCGTTTCATTGCGCCGTTAAAATCGGTTTCGCCCTTTAACGACTACGCGAAAAAAGGGCTGAATGACTGGAACGTTTACGCCGCGCCCACCAAAGATTTCGATGAAATGGTGTTCAATCTGGTGCCAAAAGCGGATGAAAACGGCAAAACCCTGGCGGCGGTGATCAACAGTAAAAGTGATAAGGGCGCGTCAATCGAGTTTGATACGCACCAGCTGCCGTTGCTGACAATGTGGAAAAATACCGACACCCTGAAGCAGGGCTACGTCACCGG
Source organism: Erwinia oleae (assembly GCF_000770305.1). Lineage (GTDB taxonomy): Bacteria > Pseudomonadota > Gammaproteobacteria > Enterobacterales > Enterobacteriaceae > Erwinia > Erwinia oleae. The sequence continues at coordinate 28,364 of NZ_JNVB01000032.1, read as the reverse complement.
TATTGAGCCAGGCACCAACTATGCTTATCCGGTGACGATTGAGAAAGAGCAGGGGCGGGTGAAGCAAATACAACCCGGCGAAAGCAAAGCATTCACGCTGACCTATACGCTGCTGAAGGACGCCAGCGCGGTGCAGAAAGTTGAACAACGCGTGAAGCAGCTTCAGGGGGATGAAAAGCCGGCCGTGGATGAGAAGCCCATCGCCGTTGAGTGATAACCCGTAAGGTGGCCCGGCCACCTTTTTCTTCCTTCTGATTTTCTCTTCCGCTTTCTGCCCGATGCCCACCTCCGCTCTTCTGACGTAGTATGTCCTTCTGATGTAGCTTTACCGTGTAAAGAAGCGATTCAGCACTAAAATTCGGGCTTTTGGTATTGCAAAGGTATTACGTAAAGGTACTCTTTGATCGTACCTACACCAGGGGAACACCCAAATGAAAAATAAAATAGCCAGCCTGTCATTTATGATGTTCGTCGAATGGTTCATCTGGGGAGCGTGGTTCGTTCCGCTGTGGGCCTTACTGCAAAGCAAAGGATTTACGCCGGTCGAAATTGCCTGGTGTTACGCCTGTACTTCACTGGCGGCAATTATGTCGCCAATTCTGGTCGGTTCACTGACTGACCGCTTTTTCCAGGCGCAAAAGGTCTTGTCGGTGCTCATGCTGGCAGGCGCGGTGCTGATGTATTTCGCCGCGCAGCAGGAGAGCTTCGGGCCATTCTTCGCCCTGATGCTGCTCTATTCGCTGACTTATATGCCAACCATCGCGCTGACCAACAGCATTGCGTTTTCGCACGTTGGCGACGTGGAGCGCGACTATCCACGCATCCGCGTGCTGGGCACGCTTGGCTGGATTGCCTCCGGTATTGTCTGCGGCTTTCTGCCGCCGATGCTCGGTTTCGGCGACATCTCCGCCAGCAATATTCCGCTGCTGGTTGGGGCGGGCAGTTCCGCCGTCCTGGGCGTATTTGCGCTGACGCTGCCGGCAACGGAGCCGAAAAGTACCGGAAAATTCAACCTGCGCGTGGTGCTGGGGCTGGATGCGCTGCACCTGCTGAAAGACCGCAGCTTCCTGGTCTTTTTTGTCAGCTCGTTTCTGTTCAGCATGCCGCTGGCCTTCTACTACATTTTTGCCGAAGGCTTCCTGAGCGAAGTCGGGCTGAAGCACGCTACCGGCTGGATGACGCTGGGCCAGCTTTCTGAAATCTTCTTCCTGCTGGCACTGCCGTTCTTTATCAAGCGCTTCGGCATCGGCAAGGTGCTGCTGCTGGGGCTGGTAACCGCCGCGCTGCGCTACCTGTTCTTTGTCTTTGGCAGCGACCAGAACGTCTTGACCTACGGCCTGCTGTTTATGGGCATTCTGCTGCATGGCGTCAGCTACGACTTCTACTTCGTTACCGCCTACATCTATGTTGATAAAAAAGCGCCGGTGGAGATGCGCAACGCCGCGCAGGGGCTGATCACTCTGGCCTGTCAGGGCGTCGGCAGCCTGCTGGGCTACCGGCTGGGCGGCTACCTGATGCAGGAGATGTTTCAGTATCCGCAGCCGCAAAACGGCCTGACCTTTAACTGGGCGGGCATGTGGTTGTTCGGCAGCGTGATGATCATCATTATCACCATTGCGTTCGTGGCGCTGTTCCGCGACGGCCGGAAAAAAAGCGACGAACTCAGCCCGCTGGCCGCATCAGCCAGCGGTGAAAAATAGAGGAAAAGAGATGTCAGTAACGAAAGAGAGCCGCATTCTCGGCGCATTTTATGGCCAGGCGCTGGGCGATGCGATGGGCATGCCCTCCGAACTGTGGCCGCGCTCACGCGTGAAGCAGCATTTTGGCTGGATAGATCGCTTTCTGCCCGGCCCGGCGGAGAACAACGCGGCCTGCTATTTTAACGAGGCGGAGTTTACCGATGACACCTCAATGGCGCTGGCGCTGGCCGATGCCATTATCAGCTGCGACGGCGCAATAGAGCCGGAGGTGATTGGACGCAATATTCTGAACTGGGCGGAAAGCTTCGACGCCTTCAATAAAAACGTGCTGGGGCCAACCTCTAAAATCGCGCTTAACGCGCTGAAGAGCGGCACGCCGATCGCTGAACTGGCCAATAATGGCCTGACCAACGGCGCGGCGATGCGCATTTCGCCGCTCGGCTGCCTGGTGCCGCCGTGCAGCCTGAGCGATTTCATCGACGACGTCGAACGGGCCTCCAGCCCGACGCACAAGGCGGATGTGGCTATTGCCGGTGCGACGACCATTGCCTGGGCGGTATCGCTGGCGGTGGAGGGCGTGAGCTGGTCGCGCATCCGGGATCAGCTGCCCGCGATAGCGAAGGCCGCGCAGGAAAAACGCGTTACCACTTTCAGCCCGTCGATGGCGGCGCGCATTGAACTGGCGCTGCGCACCGTCGAGCGCGCTGCCGGCGTGGAACAGGCGATGGAGCAGGTTTATCAGCTGATCGGCGCAGGTACCGCCACGATTGAATCCGTTCCGGCCGCGATTGCCATGGTTGAACTGGCGAAAACCGATCCCACGCGCTGCGCCATTCTTTGCGCCAACCTGGGCGGCGATACCGACACCATCGGCGCGATGGCGGTGGCGATTTGCGGCGCGCTGCACGGCGTGGACGCGATTGATCCACAGCTTAAAGCGCAGCTCGACGCGGTGAATCAGCTTGATTTCAGCCGCTACAGCCGCGCGTTTCTGCTGTTCCGCCAGCAACGTGAGGAGGCATATGGTCACGCTTCCCGATCCTGATTCGCTGAGCGCGCGCGATGCGGTCTGCGTGATGGGCGCCGCCGTGGTTGATGTGATCGCCGATGCGTATTCGCTGCCTCATCGCGGCAGCGATATCGAACTGCATCAGCAGGGCGTCAACGTGGGCGGCTGCGCGCTCAACGTGGCGATTGCGCTGCATCGTTTAGGCGTGCAGGCCACCAACGCGCTGCCGATCGGGCAGGGCACCTGGGCCACAATCATCACCCAAAAAATGGCGGAGTACGGCATCCATTCGCCGCTGCGCACCGACAAAGGCGATAACGGCTGGTGCCTGGCATTGGTGGAACCGGACGGCGAGCGAACCTTCCTCTCGGTCAGCGGCGTGGAAAATCAGTGGGATGCCGCGATGCTCGCGCAGCTCAGCCTGCCGTCAGGAAGCTGGATTTACCTTTCCGGTTACCAGCTGACGGCGGCCAGCGGCGAAACGCTGCTCGCCTGGCTGGAGACGCTGCGCGGCGTACGGCTGTTTATTGATTTCGGCCCGCGACTGGCCGATCTCTCCGACGCGTTTTTCCATCGGCTGATGGCGCTGAATCCTGTGGTGACGCTGAATCGTCAGGAGGCGGCGCTGATTGGCGAACGTCTGCCGGGCGCGCTGGCGGACGGCGCTGAGCTGCTGGCCTGCTGGCGCGAGCACTTCAGCAGCCCGCTGATTGTGCGGCTGGACAGCGAAGGCGCGGGTTATGTTTCGATGAGCGAGTCCGGCTGGGCGCCCGCTTTCCCTGCCGAGGTGGTGGATACCATTGGCGCGGGCGACAGCCACGCGGGCGGCGTGCTGGCCGGGCTGGCGTCCGGCTGGTCGCTGGCGGCGGCGGTAACGCTGGGAAACGCGGTGGCATCTTACGTGGTGGCGCATCGCGGCGGGGACTGCGCGCCGAAAAAAGAAGATCTGGCCGGGCTGTGGCGGCGTAACGCTACCCGGCGATAAAGGTGTACATGTCGCTGCGGCAGTAGCTGATGCTGTACTCCAGCGGCGCGCTCTGCGCGTCAAGGGCAAGCTGGCTGATTACCAGCACCGGCACGTTATCCGGCAGAGCGATCAGCGCCAGAATCTCTTCATCGGGCATGCGGGCGCTGACGCGGCTCTGCGTCGTCACCGGCGTGATGTTGTGCTGGCGGAAGTAGTCATACAGGGAGATACCGATATCGTCCGCGTGAGCGATCAGCGCGGCGGGTACCCAGGACTCTTCAATGGAAACCGCCTGTTCGTCCACGTAGCGAATGCGCTTGAGCAGAAAGACCTCGCTGCCGGGTTTCAGCTTCAGCCAGCCCGCGATCTCTTTTGTGCAGCGGATAATGCTTTTATTAATCCACACCGTGTCCGGCGTTTTCCCTTTAAGCACCACCTGCTGCGAGAAACCCTTTGGCTCTTTGAGCGAATACTCCATCTGACTGACGATTTGCGTGCCGTAGCCTCGCGCGCGTTTCACCACGCCTTCCTGCTCCAGCTCGGCCAGCGCTTTACGCACGGTAATGCGGGAAATTTCCAGATACTGACTGAACTCGCGCTCGCTCGGCAGAATATCTTCCTGACGGAGCGCGCCGCTGCGCACTTCGCTTTTAATCACCGCGGCGAATCGCTGATAAAGCGGCTTTTTCGCTTTTACGGAGAGATGCTGTTTGAGCTTATCGAGCAGCGGGGCGGAATCTTTCATCGGGAGTAGCGTCAGTTGATTTTTAACAATAATACGCGCAATTCGCCGACAGCGGTACTGGCGAGGCAGGCGCTGTCCGAAATGTGATGTGAAAAGTTGTTGAACCTGTCCGGCGCGGTTAACCTCATTACGCGTTTTGGCACGGAAACAGAGGAAAAAATGACGGAAAAGATTGGCTGGATAGATAATTTACGTGCCGTGGCCTGCCTGATGGTGATCATGATCCACACTACGACCTGGTACGTGACGAACGCCCCGGCGGTTGCGGAGCATACATGGGATCTCTCTAATCTGCTTAACTCTGCTTCGCGCGTCTGCGTGCCGATCTTTTTTATGATTTCCGGCTACCTGTTCTTTGGCGAACGCAGCGCGCAGGGACGGCATTTTCTGCGTATCGTGCTCTGCCTGCTGTTCTACAGTGCGGTGGCGCTGGCCTATATTACCTGGCTCACGCCGATCAGCGAGGGCCTTTCTGTCAGGCATCTTTTGCAGAAGCCGGTGTTCTATCACCTGTGGTTCTTTTTCGCCATCATCGCCATTTATCTGCTTTCGCCACTGATTCAGGTTAAGCCGGTCAGTGCGGGCTATCTCGCGATTATTGTGCTGCTGTTGGCGGTGCTGGCAAACCCGAACACCGTTGAGAAATCGGTCGGCCCGTTCCAGTGGTTGCCTGTCAACCTCTACATCAGCGGCGACAGTTTTTATTACGTGCTCTATGCGCTGTTTGGCCGGGCGATTGGCATGATGAACACGCGCTGGCGTGGCGTAAGCGGGCTGGCTGTCGTCGTGTTTATCGCCTGTGTGGCCGCCATCGCGCTGGGAACGAAAAAACAGATGGCGATAAACGGCGCCTTCGCCGATACCTGGTATCTCTACTGCGGCCCGGCGGTGTTTGTTGCGGCTGTCAGCCTGCTTATCCTGTTTAAAAACTGCATTAATCAGCGGCCTTTACCGTTTTTAGCGACCATTTCCCGCCATTCCCTGCCGATTTACGGCTTTCATGCGCTGTTTATCCATTTTATGCGCACGCATGGCCTCGATCATACCAGCCGCCCGCTGATCGATATCCCGCTGGTCTTCGCCATTACGCTGGCAGGCAGCCTGCTGTTATCGGTCGCGTTACAGAAAATGGATACGCGGCGGCTGGTGAGCTGAAGACGCGAAAAAACCACCGCCTGTAACAAGGAAATGAACGGCGGCGCCTTGTCAGCTCAGGCGTGCCATCGCTCCAGCGCCCGCCTGAGCTGACGTGATGATGAAAATCCCGCCGACAGCGCGGCCCGCTCTGCGCCTTCTCCCTGTTCAAGACGCTGGCGGGCAATGGCCAGCCTGAGCTGCTCGTGGTACTCCCGCACGCTGATGCCCAGATGCTGGCGAAAAAGCCGCGTCAGGTGTCGCGCGCTGACGTGAACGCGGTGGGCGACCTCTTCCAACGGCCAGTCCCGCTCCGGCTGCGCCAGCAGCAGATCCTGCGTGCGATGGATAGCCGGATTGATATGATTGCGATAGCGCAGCCATGGCGAAAGCTGAGGATCGTCGCCGGAGCGGCGGAACCACACCACCATCTCGCGCGCGACGCTCAGCGAGGCCTGCGCGCCGCACAGACGATGAATAAGGTGCAGCGACAGATCGATGCCGACGGTAATCCCCGCGCTCGACCAGATACCGCGATCTTCAATAAATATCCGATTTTCCCTGACGATCGCTGCCGGTTCGGCCTTTTTCAGCCTGTCGATAATGTTATGGTGCGTGGTGCACTGCACGCCATGCAGCAGGCCGCTCTCTGCCGCCAACAGCGTGCCGGAGCAGATGCAGATCAGCGTGACATCTCCCGCGTGAATCGCGGGCTGCTGGCGCATCAGCCAGTTCCGTGCAATGGCGGCCTGCGGCGTGGCTAAGGCGATAGCGGAGTTTGCCGCGCCCGGCACCACCAGCAGGCTGCCGGCGGGCAGGCTCTCCGGTAAAGGTTCAACCCGGCCAATAACCATATTGGTGGAGGTAAGCACGTTTTCGTCCGGGCCAATATAGCGCAAACTGAACGCGTCGCCTGCCTGCATCAGCGTTTCTGCCGGGCCAGTGATATCCAGCGTCATAACGCCGGGCAGCGTTAAAAACCAGACCGGAAAGGTCATATCAGCTCAGTTCCTTAAGGCAATCCGCCACGCTGCGAATGCTGGCGAAACGGTTGATTAATACGCTTTCGGTACGGTGACGTAGATCCGCCACGCTCAGCGTAATACCGTTGTGCGTTATCGGAAACGTCAGCGTCGCTTCGGTAACAAACGTCACCGTAAACCCTGAATCGGACGCCACGCGAGCGGTGGTTTCGCAGCACTGTTCGGTACAGATGCCGCTGATGATCAGATGGTCGATTTGCTGCTCCCGTAGCCATGGTTCAAGACCCGATTCGGTTAACGCGTTGTGCACATGCTTTTGCACGCTCTTCACGGGCTGATGGTCGAGAAAAGGCAGGCGCTGCACCAGCCCGGAGGCCAGCGAAAATGGGCCGCTGTCGTTTACGTGAAAAACATCGACCACCGGCACGTTGCGCGTCTGGCAGCCCGCAATCAGCGCCGCGAGGCTGCGTTCAAAGGCGGGCGCTTCGGGCGTTTCCCGATAGCCACGATGATAGAAGGACTGCTGCGCGTCAATCACTAAAAGTACGGTACGGGACATTTCTGGACTCCTGCCTGATTTAAGATAACTCAAGCATCGCAGGGAAGGGTGCAGGTAAGAAGGCCAAAAACGGACACGATAGTACACGGGCAGGACAATCCGCCGTGCAGCGTGCGATCGGACAGAAAAGCTGATTTCAGCGCGACGACGATGCTATAATCAGCGCCGCTTCCCAAAGGAAGATCGTCGTCTCCGGTGAGGCGGCTGGACTTCAAATCCAGTTGGGGCCGCCAGCGGTCCCGGGCAGGTTCGACTCCTGTGATCTTCCGCCACTCTTTGTCTTTGCATATTCCAGCAAAATCCTTTTTTCCGCCGCCGTTCTGTACGTCACGGCGCTGGCGCAGCTCCCCGGCGCGGTCAAACACGTAGCGCACGCCGTGATGAATGCCTTCACGGAAGCAGCCGTCCGCGCTGTCGTTCATCCCGCGGGTTTCCGTTTGCAGATGGCTGCCCGTCGCGTCCTGCACGAAACGGCGCACCACGCCATCGGGCGCGGTATGGGCGGTCAGACGACCGACCGGATCGTAAGCCTAGCGATCGTCGCCCCACAGGCTGTCCTCGCGCAACGTCAGGTTGCCGGCGCGGTCATAAACGAAGCCGCTGCTGAACAGCGGTAAATCATTCTCCAGCACCTGCTGGCCGGTCAGTCGCCCCAGCCGATCGTAGCTGAAGCTGCGCGTCATCGCGTCGGAAAGCTGCTTGCCGGTACGTCATCCGGCGTCACTTTAGAGAGATATTATTAATACATCGTCATTGGCATACATAATGAAATATGTTTAAAAATTAATATCGTTAAATTTTATTAATGTTATTATATTTACGAATATTGCCAAAAACCTGCCACAATTTTTTCATCCATGTTTTTTCTATACAAATACAATGCACCGTATCCGAATATATAGTTTCCATCGATTAAACCATTTGGATAAAAATCTTCATCAATTTGAATCCAGAAATTAAAACCATCTTTCTCGAGATTCTCGTAATAATAGCTTTCATCTTGTACTAAGGAAGGCGCGCTAGCTTTAGTAATAAAATCAAACTCATCATCTCCTGCCTCATTATAACCTACAATATTACTTTTATTAATATGCTCGATAGTATAGTCCGCATTGTTACTTTCTCTCGACGGTTCATGTAAAAAAACTTTCACCGAGCAATTTGGATAAATATTGTTATTAATCATATCTTCATAGTCTTCAGGAACAAAAACAGTTACAAAGATTAATGGGTTATCAGGAGACTGGAATGTCAAATAGAACTTCATAAGTTTTATCTGCTCTAATTTATCCTGAAATATATCAGGAATGTTACCTCCAATCCTTCCAATGATATTCCCATCATCCAAGTTATCAATAGTAGCTAACAGTTTCATTTTTTGCATTTTATTAACCCATTTTCATTGGCGAAGTTTATAGCTTCATCTCTAAGAGCCATTGCTACCTTAGTGGCAAAAAATTTAGCATTTTTAGATTCCCATCCCCTACTACTTACGAGATCTTCGTAAATGCCTCTACGAGTTATCGCAGTATTCATGTTGATATTCTGTAGCGCAGTCTGGCTCTTCAAAAAGTTTGGATTATGTAGGCCATACTTCGCTTGCAGTTTTGATATCGTTTTATGCATCATATTTTCTTGCAAAGCTATTGCCGGGTTAGATGTCGCAATTCCGGACATCCTACCAGAAATTGCACCATTATTTCTTAACCAGGCATTTTGTAGTAACTCATGTGCTGTCAGTCCGTCTTTTACATGTAAAGCGCTTCCGTAGCCCGCAATTCCAAACTCATTAATTAAACCTAATGGATCACACCACATCTGAGCATTAGGCGCATACTGGTAAACATTCAACCCACCCGCCAGCCCAATCGGATCCTGACTGATATAGCCCGCTATGGCCGGATCATAGTACCGGTACCGGTTATAGTGCAGGCCGGTTTCGGCGTCAAAATATTGCCCCTGGAAGCGCAGCGGATTGTCGATGCGGCTGGCGTGAGCCGCGCCTTTTTCGCCCTGACGCCGGTTTTCTCTGACCAGACGATTTCACCCGCCGGCGAGGTCAGCCGCACCGGTGCGCCGTTCGGGTCGCAGTGATAGTGCCAGCTCTGCTTTTCGTCCGCGTCCTGAGTCAGCAGCGCCAGCGGCCGGAAGCCGCCGGGGTAACAGATATATTCGCGCATGCCGCCGAACAGCGCCGCCCGGGCCTTCTGCCGCGCCAGCCTGGGCTGCCAGTAAAACGGCCCGTTGTAGCTGTAGCGGGCGGCGAAACTGGTTGGTCGATACATGTCAGCAGATTGCCGCGCGCTATGATTTGGAAAAAATCCAACGGTATCTACCACAGCTATTTAAATTCATATTCAATATATATAAAATTTATGTCACCAGAATCATAATCAATTTTTATCTGAAAATTGAAGTCTAATGGAATAATTCTTATCTCATCACTGATGTATTTTTTAAAAATAAAAAATATAATTGTATTTTATATTATCAATCACTTTATACGCGCCGCAAAATTTCCATTCTTCATCAATTAGTAAATAGAAGGGAAGATTGCCAGTTTTCTCTTTAGGAATATCTACCAACTTCACCGCTGACCCGGGTCAGCTCCAGCGGCAACTCCGACGCGTCTGTGTGATAACAGCATATATCCGCCGTTTCAGCTGGCTCACCCGCCGTCGCGCTGATTTGCGCCAGCGGCACAAAGCTCTCATCTTCATACATCCACCCACGTGTAACTGCGCGACCCGCGCACCTCGCTCAGCAGCCGGTTGCCGTCCCAGACAAAATGCGTCACCCCGAAGCGGTCACGCTTCCAGCTGCGGCGGCCGAAGGCGTCGTAGCCGTAGGTTGTGCGCTATATTAACTAATAATACCAGAGTAAATGATCTTTTGATGTGCTCTCAGCTTAATAAGCTGCATTATGTCTTTATAAGTAACAGGATCATAATCATCATCTCTGGTGTTTTTTCTGAAATAGCTTGCTACTGTTAATAGAGTAAAACCCAACCTCATTAGTGACCTGAACGCCACATAGAAAAATCTGAAACATATATTTGATTAAATATTATATCATTAGGTATATTCTCGATACTATCTGCTATTTCATCATAAGGTGATGGCAATATAAGCGAGAAACCAAAATCATCATCAATGATTACGGATCCATTAAATATGCGTAGTCTTTCAGTTAAAGCAATAATCTCTTTCATAGATTGCCCTGTATGTAATATATTTTTATACCTTCCTTTATATTCTTGATTGCAACCTATTGAAAACACAAAACCATCATGATTGGTCGCTATCGTTAAAGTTTTATTTAGTATGTATGCATTATTTTTACTCCCATCAGGGATAGAGTAGCTCCTAACCTCAACATCAAAGCAAGAATATATCTCATTCGTATATGAAGATATGTTTTCATTCAGCCTGACATTTCCTAGGGAAAAACCAGATATTATTTCAGCATTAAAGTCTATCATATTAAAACCCACCATTTCTTAATGCACCATCAATGTAAACTGGAGAATCTTTTATTAGATCGTAATTTTTAAATTCACCATGACCTATCCTTCCAAAGACAATATCTTCACCATTCTTAACCCTATATACCTTCCAGTAATCATTGCCATGGATATTAGGCTGACCTGCATTTCCTCCCGGGTGATAATCTAGCTTATATGTTGCCCCAGATTTAGTAGTGCGTACATATTGAGTATGTTGAATCGCATCGGGTCTTCCTGCCTGAGGGTAATGTTTAGTCCAACCGTGGCTAGTCAAGAACGCATCAACATCCTTAGGTTTTTTACCTGATAATTTATCAACCCACCGTTGTGTGATTTTATCTTTTCTAGAAAAACTTTTAGAGGTATTACAACCAGAAAGCCCCAACGGATCAACCCAGTTAACCGGATCCGGCGCATACTGGTAAACATTCAACCCACCCGCCAGCCCAATCGGATCCTGACTGATATAGCCCGCTATGGCCGGATCATAGTACCGGTACCGGTTATAGTGCAGGCCGGTTTCGGCGTCAAAATATTGCCCCTGGAAGCGCAGCGGGTTGTCGATGCGGCTGGCGTGAATCGCGCCTTTCTCGCCCCAGACGCCGGTTTTCTCTGACCAGACGATTTCACCCGTCGGCGAGGTCAGCCGCACCGGTGCGCCGTTCGGGTCGCAGTGATAGTGCCAGCTCTGCTTTTCGCCCGCGTCCTGCGTCAGCAGCGCCAGCGGCCGGAAGCCGCCGGGGTAACAGATATATTCGCGCATGCCGCTGAACAGCGCCGCCCGGGCTTTCTGCCGCGCCAGCCTGCGCTGCCAGTAAAACGGCCCGTTGTAGCCGTAGCGGGCGGCGATACTGGTTGAGTCGATACATGTCAGCAGATTGCAGCGCGCTATGATTTGGCAAAAATCCATCGGTATCTACCACAGCTATTTAAATTCATATTCAATATATATAAAATTTATGTCAGCAGAATCATAATCAATTTTGATCTGAAAAGTGAAGTCTAATGAAATAATTCTTATTTCATCACTGGCATATTTGTCAAAATCAAAACTATAATTGTATTTTACATTGCTGATTACTTTATACGCGCCGCAGAATTTCCATTCTTCATCAATTAGTAAATAGAAGGGGAGATTGCCAGTTTTCTCTTTAAGAATATCCACCAACTCAGAGATGGTATCTATTACAATAATTTTTTTTTCACCTTGGTCAAGAGCACGTAAGTGATCGATAATTTTGTCCGTCTCCTCCAGACCCAAAAAATAATTATCATCTATATATTCACCAAGAAAATAATTTATTTTATTTTTGTAATTATCATGATGAACCTTTCCTTGAGCTTTTCTGAATAGAAGTGATTTTTTATATGTGGAAATTGTCATTAACATTTACCTCCGGTTTTCCGATAGTACGCTTTACCTTTACCGTTGCGTAATTGAGGACGTCCATATTTGTTTATACGAATGTTCCCTGCGTCATCAATTTTTACACGGCCAGCTTCCCAGTGTGGCTTATCTGGATGACTAACATCCATCGTTTGTTCTTGCACAGAAGAAAAACCAGTGCCACCTCCCGGTGCTGACATTTCATATAAATATTCCCGTCCCGAACTATTTACTGACTGGCTCACTGGTTGCTGACTGGTTGGTATTCCAGCTTGTCTCATAGCCTCCCTGCGAGCAGCCCGCGAGGAGTGGAATGGATTATTCTCACTGCCTATTACTTCCTCACTCAACCCCAGCGGATCAACCCAACCCAACGGATTCGGCCCATAAGCATAAACATTCAACCCACCCGCCAGCCCAATCGGATCCTGACTGATATAGCCCGCTATGGCCGGATCATAGTACCGGTACCGGTTATAGTGCAGGCCGGTTTCGGCGTCAAAATACTGCCCCTGGAAGCGCAGCGGATTGTCGATGCGGCTGGCGTGAGCCGCGCCTTTTTCGCCCCAGACGCCGGTTTTCTCTGACCAGACGATTTCACCCGCCGGCGAGGTCAGCCGCACCGGTGCGCCGCTCGGGTCGCAGTGATAGTGCCAGCTCTGCTTTTCGCCCGCGTCCTGCGTCAGCAGCGCCAGCGGCCGGAAGCCGCCGGGGTAACAGATATATTCGCGCATGCCGCCGAACAGCGCCGCCTGGGCTTTCTGCCGCGCCAGCCTGCCGCCGGTGTCGAACAGGCTCAGCGCTGCCAGCGGCGCGCCGGTGGCGGTGACCGTTTCGCCCGCCAGCGCGTCGTCCTGCCAGTAAAACCAGCGCGTTTCCGTGGCGGTCTGTTTGAATACGCGTCGCCCCAGTCCGTCGTAGCCATAGCGCACCAGGCAGTCGCCTTTGCGCACGGCCACCAGCTGGCGGTTGTCGTCCCAGACAAAATCCTCTTTTTCGCCGCCGTTCTGTACGTCACGGCGCTGGCGCAGCTCCCCGGCGCGGTCAAACACGTAGCGCACGCCGTGATGAATACCCTCTCGGAACCAGCCGTCCGCGCTGTCGTTCATCCCGCGGGTTTCCGTTTGCAGATGGCTGCCCGTCGCGTCCTGCACGAAACGGCGCACCACGCCATCGGGCGCGGTATGGGCGGTCAGACGACCGATCGGATCGTAAGCATAGCGATCGTCGCCCCACAGGCTGTCCTCGCGCAACGTCAGGTTGCCGGCGCGGTCATAAACGAAGCCGCTGCTGAACAGCGGTAAATCATTCTCCAGCACCTGCTGGCCGGTCAGTCGTCCCAGCCGATCGTAGCTGAAGCTGCGCGTCACCGCGTCGGAAAGCTGCTCGCCGGTACGGCGTCCGGCGTCGTCGTAAGTAAAACGTATCGGCACATCGTCGTTAAGCTGCACGCTGTCCCGTCGGTCATGCTCATCGTAACCGTAGCGCACCCGGTGACCACTGTCGCTGTCACGGCCGACTGTCAGCCCGCGCGCATCGTAGCCATAGCGAAGCTGGAAGCCGTCCTGCTCCTCCGTGAGTACGCGACCCGCCTCGTCGTAGCGCCAGGTCAGCCGACGCCACGGGTTCTCGCACAGCACCATCCGTCCGCAGGGATCGTAGTGATACGTGGCCTGCAACGTATCGCCACTGCGCCGCTCGCGCAGTCGTCCGGCTTTGTCATAGCCGTAGCGCACTTCGCGTCCCAGCGGGTCTTCGCGGCGGATCAGGCGGCTGCCCCTGTCCCACCCGTAATGTGTTGCCTGACCATAATAGTCGCGCTCTGTCGTCACCCGGCCCAGCGCATCGCGGGTCAGTTGCCAGCGCTGGCCGTTCTGGTTGATCACCGCCAGCAGGCGATCTTCCGGGTCGTACTCATAACCCAGCGTCGCGCCGTCGGGCGTCTCACAGGCGGTAAGCATGCCGGTGCCGGAATAGCGGAAGCGGGTGACGCGGCCCTGCTCGTCGGTAACGTTCAGCGGCTGGTCTTCCCGATCCCAGGCGATGCGCATTTCGCTGCCCGCGGGGTCGACGGTCGCTACCAGGCGATCTTTGACGTCCCGGTAGTAGCGGGTGACGCCGCCGCCGGGGTCCAGCCGCGCCAGTAGCGTGCCGCGTGCCGAATGTTGGAAGCGTGTTGTGCCCGCGCCAGCATGGATGGCGGCCGCGAGAAAGCCAAAGCGATCGTACGCATACTGCGCCTGCGGTGAACCGGGCACCTCTGCGTCGCTGAGCTGGCCGAAGCGGTCGTAGCCGTAGCGGGCGGCCACGCCGGTCGGGTCGATACCTGCCAGCAGATTGCCGCGCGCATCATATTCCGAGCGCCAGTTCGCGCCTTTCTGATCGGTCACTGACACCAGTTCGCCCGCGTCGTCCCAGGTGCCGCGAATGACGCTGCCGTCGGGCTGATATTCGGCGATCATGCGCCCCTGTTCATCGTAGTCCCAGCGGTGCGTACTGCCGTCCGGCGCGGTCACTTCAACCGTGCGGCCAAAGTCATCGTAACGGAATACCGTGTTGCCGCCCATCGGATCGATTTCCGATACCGGCAGGCCATTTTCATCAAAGGTAATGCGCGAGATATGACCCAGCGAGTCGGTGATTTCCACTTCACCGAGCAGGTCGTGCAAGGCAAAGTGGTAGTCCCACACGCCGCCGTCGCCCCAGGCATGCACCACCTGCCAGGCCTCGTTGTACTGATAGTGAAAGCCCTGCCCGTTGCGATCGATATGGCTGACCATATGGCGCTGCTGATAATAAAAACGTCGCGGATGCGACAGCGCATCTGTTTCCGCACTGAGCTGTCCGTCAGCATCATATTCATAGCGGGTCAGCGGCGTGATCTCGCCGTCTGTCGTATTATGCAGACGCAGGGCATGCAGGCGGTTCCCCTGCTGCGTAACGAGGATCTCGCGTCCGGTCACGCCTTCATGCGTAAACTCGCGCAGGCACGCCAGTTCGCTGCCGTTCCAGTCGAATCGCCAGCCGTTGCCGTTACGATCGACAAGCGCCTGCACCTTCAGCCCACCCTGTTTGCCGCTGAAACAGATCTGCGAGCCACTCTCCTGTTCCACGCGCCAGGCCGTATTGCCATCACGGGTCTCACGCCACAGTCGGCTACCGTCCGGCAGCCCTGAAATGGCGTGCTCCCGCCCGTCCAACTGCGGCAGCGTGGCGAACAGCGTCATGCCTTCCGGCTGGGTGAGGAGGGCGATCTGCTCATCGGCCATCACCTCAAGGCGGATGTCAGCGGGCGTCGACCAGCCGTAACCGCACAGCCCTTCAACATCAAGGTCGGCGGAGGAGTAGGTGCGGTTCCATGCCAGCGGCAGGCGGCCGGGCAGCAGGAAATCCTGATGTTCAAGGCTGACGCTGCCGTCGCGAATATCCACCGGCTCGGCGCGCAGCACCCGACACTTCAGGAATCCGGGGTCCATATTGCGGAACAGTTTTTTGCGAATCTGCCGAAATCGGCGCATGAACAGGCGCCACTGCGGCGTTTTTTTTAGCTTTTTCAGCCCCTTGCCAAGACCGCTTAACCCGGCGCGCATTAGCAGCGCCATCAGGTTAATGGTTGGCGGGCCGCCCACGATCACATTGTTCGGGATAGCCAGGTTAAAGGTCAGCGGCAGGGTCAGCGAGAGCGGCTTCGGTTTGGCAACGCGTTTCAATCGAAACGGCGGGATCATGCCGAGAATATTGCAGCTCAGCACCGGCATCCCGATGCGCGAAAAGGGTTCGCCGTCGACGGAGACGGTTTTGCTGCCCATAAACAGTTCGTCTTCGATTTGCGGGCCGCCCGGCGCTCGCAGCGGCGGGATCCACATCCCGCCTACCGGAATATGCACCGCCATTCCGCCCGTGCCGGCGCTGGCGCGCCTGATGCCATTGACGTGCACCGTGGTGCCAATCAGCGGCAAATAATCGAACACGTCGAAGACAATGCCGATATGGGGCGTGGGCAACGGCCATGGATACGTGTGAATATCCAGCCCGAGCTGTGGATCGAAGTGAGCGCCGGAGTGCATCGCTGCCGCCTCAGAACATCGCACGCAGCAGCGCGCGCAGGAATGTCCGCACTTCGGTGGCAAGTTCGCCATCGGAGAAACTCAGGAACAGCAGCGCGAGCAGCGTGACAACGATAATAATAATAATGCGACTCTTCATAGCGTATTGCTTCCTGCATTATCGAATAACGATGCGTCAGTCGTTCCCCACGCGGGCAGGCTTTGCCATTCACCCGGGGGCGCATCAAAGGGATGGGCGATATCCGGCAGGCCGTTCCAGTGCGGGTGCAAGGTTTTGCGTGCCAGTTGAATAGTGCGATGGAAACTCTCATCGCCGTGTTGAATAAGCTTCTCGCGTTCTTCACGGATGGCAATAAAGGCCGCTTCGAGAGACAGTTGCAGGTGATGTTCTGTCTGCTGCACCTGAGCGCTGTCAGGCCGTACCGGCAAACGGGCTTCTGCCTCTGCGATCAGCCGCTGCCTGTCCTTTTGCCAGCGCGCGGCGCAGGCTTCAAGCGCCTCGGTGCGGCGTTTGTCATAAGCGCGTAACAGATCCTGAAACACCAGCGGCAGCGTCGTCTGTCCGCGCTCCGACGGCGGCACGCTTTCTGCCGCCTGAATAGCGCGCGCATACTCTTCCATTGCCTTCGGTCTGTGTCCTGCCAGCCAGAGCGAAAAGCCGGACATCCGCCAGCCTTCGATTTCAAACACCGCATGCGGGATAGTTTGCGCTTCACGCGCCGCCTGGCGATAGGCTTTCGCAGCCTGTATATAATCTTTCTTCGCGAACCACGCTCCCGCCTCGCCAAATGTACTTTGTGTGCGCAGCTGGCCTTTAACGGCCGGCTCGGTGATGTCGCCAGAGATATTTTGTGCCTGCCGGTAGTGCTCTACCGCTTGCGCGTGGTCATTACCTTTCAGCCAGCCACCGGCGATCAGATTGTGCATCATCGCCTGCTGATCGGGCCAGCCGCGCTGTCGGGCGATGGCCAGCGCCAGGCCGCCGCGTGCGGCAACCTGTCCGGCGCTGCCTTTCTCCAACAGTAGCATGGCGTCTGCCAGGTAACGGCGGAACAGCAAACGGTCAGGGTTGGGATCGGTCTGCTGCTGCGCGGTTTGATGCATCACCTTCATCCCGTCAATGTCATCCACAATCAGCCGCACCTGGCGGGTGTGTGCCTCATACAGAGGCTGCCACACCGGTTGTTCGAGCGTGTCGATCAGCAGCAATCGCGGTGCAGGTTCGCCCTGCGTCAGCCAGCCATTCAGCCAGCGCATCAGCGCATGTTCATCGCTTACGGCAGAAGGCTTGAGAACCAGCACCAGATAGCGCAGATCGTCGGTAAATTGTTCCGCGAAGCACTGTAATAATCTGCTCAGCTGTCCGGGAGAATAACAGGGCAGGTAGCTTTCGGCAGGCCAGCCAGCGACATCTGGCGTGGCTTCATAGTGCTCGACAAATTCACGTCCAAGCGCTTCGCTGTAGCCGTAGCCTGTTTCGAACGGTGTCGTCAGCCCCAGAAAGAGATCCGGCAGCGTGCGACCTTCCGGATGCTGTTGCAGCGCGAGAAAACCATCCAGCAGAGATTCGCCTCCTGCCGGAACGCGCCAGATAAACAGCCGACTATCTGCCGCCTCTTCGCTGGCATCCAGCCAGCTCAGCTCCAGCTCGCTCATCACTTTTTCGGTAGGGTTTTTCGCGGCGTTCATTCACTCTCCCTGTCAGGCGTTAAGCTCGATTTTCTTACCGTTTACCATTACGCCTGCTGCGTTAATGGTGATGGTCGATCCGCCTGCGGTGATTTCAACGCTGCCGTTGCCGATCATAATACCGCTTTCCCCGACGTTAATATGGAAGGTGTCGGTTGCGCTGTCCGCCACGCTGCCCTGCGTGAAACGGGTATCGCCGCCGGTGATGCTCAGCGTACGCCCGGCGCCAATGTTGACTTCCTGTTTTTGCGCCACCGTATGCGCTTCGCTACTGCTGACGGTGACATCGCGGTTACCGGTCACGCCCAGTTTCTGGTTGCCGGTAACCAGCACGGTGCGGTTTTGCTGCACGCTGACCTTTTCATTGCCCTGCACGGTGCGGGTACGATCCTGCACCACCGCCAATGTCTGGTTACCCTCGACGCGGCCGTTATTGTTGCTTTTTACCGTTGTCGTATGGTTGCCGGTAATGGTTTCATCACGGTTCTGCTCCACGGTAAGGGTTTCATTGCCCTTTACGCTTTCAGTACGATTTTGCTGTACCGTGGTGGTTTCGTTGCCGTTAATGGTTTTACTACGATCCTGACCCACGGTGACGGTTTCGTTGCCATCGACCGTGCGTGTACGGTTTTGCTTGATATGGCTGGTTTCATCCTTACCAACGATTTTGGTGCGATTGCTGCCGACGTCATGGGTTTCGTCATTTTCAACCTCGGTGTCCATGTTGCGTTCGGCGTGAAGCCAGAGCTGTTCTTCACCGGCCTTGTCCTCGAAACGTAGCGCGTTGGCATTATTCGGCGAGCCATCTTTCGAGCGGCTCATAAAGCCCATTTGCGTCGCCGCTGCCGGAAGCGCCCAGGGCGGCATACTGGCTTCGTTATAGACACGCCCGATAATGATCGGCCTGTCCGGCTCGCCGTTAATAAAGTCCACCACCACTTCGTCTCCGACGCGCGGGATCTGCACGCCGCCGTAGCCCTGGCCTGCCCATGCGCTGGAAACTCGTACCCAGCATGAGCTGTTTTCATCTCCACGGCTTTCACGGTCCCAGTGAAATTTCACCTTCACGCGGCCATATTTGTCCGTCCAAATCGATTCCCCTGCCGGCCCCACCACGCGGGCTGTTTGCGGTCCATAAGTACGCGGCCAGTCAGTGACCGTTTTCGGCCGAAACGGCGTTGCGGCAGGGATCACGGTAAAGTGGATGCGGTGCTGCGCGGTGCCGGCATCGCCGGAGGCATACTGATTTTCTTCGAAAGCATAACGCGCGCCTGTGACGAGCCAGGCTGCGTTGTCGGCGGGGTTGGGCGAATTTGTCAGGGTAAAACGATGCCCCGGTGCAACGCCGGTCGCCGTGGCCGTTCCCTGCGTTTGCTGTTGTTCTGCCTGCCAGGCCTGCTGGCGAATGCGTGCGTAGGATTCCCCTTCGCCATGTTCTACAAAGCGCCCCGGCCAGTCGTAAACGTCAATTTTCCCCGGCGTGGGCGAGACCGGATTCTGTAACGCCTGTAGCATCCAGGCATTGGGTTTACGGAAATCGTAATCGTCGGTGCTGTAGAGGCCGGGCGTCACTACGTGGCGCGGCATCATCTGACTGATGCCTTCTTCGTTCACCGCACCGCCGCTGGCCTGCGTATGCCAGGGGATCGTCTCATAGCCGACAAACGCCTCCGCATGAGAATAATCATCCATTAACACCAGGGTGTGCCCGTCTTTATCATGACGGAACATATAGCTGATGCCTTCCAGCTCCAGCAGCCGGCTAATAAAGTGAAAGCTGCTTTCCGCGTACTGTACGCAGTAGTCCCACAGCCGATAGCTACGGGTGAGCCTGTCTTCGATCTTGACGTTATATTCAGAGAAAAGCGTTCTGACGATATCCGGAACGCGCTGCTGCTGGAAAATACGGAAGTTGCGGTCGCGCATCATGGGCCAGAAGTCGGGCTCAAGAATGACCTGATAAACAGCGTAGCGGGCGCCGTCCAGTTCTTCTGAACGCAGGGAAACGGCGGTGACTTTGCCGGAGAAACAGCGTTCATGACCCCACAACCCAGGGGCAATCACCACCATGTTCTGCCCCAGCATGGCCTGCCGGTCGAGAGTAAAGTCTTCACTCAGCAAATCGACTTTAAAGCGGAAAGGCCGGGAAAGGTCTTCTTTCCCGCTGAATTTCCAGAATAAAAGCGAGGCGCTTTCAACAGACGACAGAATGGTTATGCGGTTAACCATAAAATTCCTTCCTGATTCATCACCTATATCTGGAGCAATTTCTTCCGTAACGGACTGCTTCTTTTGCGAAAGAGGCTAAGCGTATATAAGGCATCCAGATCTGTTACCTCCGGCATGCATAAATTATCCTAAATGTTTGGGTAAAGTAATCAAGCAAAACCGCCTGTTTCAGATACATCTGTTCACATTATGAGAAATGCCTTAATCAGTTTCCTGAGGCATCGTAGTGAATATATATGTCATTAAGAATGACGAAATAACAACATATATGATTGTTTTTATGGTGTTAATTGTTTTAGTGCGCGCTTGCCCGCTCTCCATGTTGATCATCAGGCGGAAGCCCCCATAAGACCGATCTCTTGCGCATGTCGCCTGTTAAGATTTATTTCACACTGATCGCTATACGGCTGACAGCCCGATGCCTCATCGCTCGTCTCTGTGGCAACGGCAAGGCACCCTGTCTGTCGGGACTGCTTTCCGTATTTTGTGCCTCAGGGAATCGCGTAAAGTAGATTTTGCCGGCGATCTGGCTGGCATCTTCTTTACCGTTAAAGGGGCCAGTATTGTTGGCTGTTGTTCGCCTGCGGGTTTCAAAAATTTATGCAGCAGGCCGGCATATTATGAGGTCGCCAGTGGGATGACCGCGCATTTCGCGGCACTCCATAAAAAGTATCGAACGGTGTCGCCCGCTCTGATGGCGACATATTCAGAAGTCGTTGATACCAGCGCATGGGCTCGCCAGTGGCCTGGCCGCAGGTATCGACCGAAGCGGACAGATGGCCCAAATGCAGCTTCAGGGGAGGGTGATTGCGTCCCTTCATGAGTAAAAATCCTTTTAAATACAGTCCAGTATTACTGTGTGTTCACAATAACCCGCCATTCAGCAAGGTCAAACGGTTTATAAACTTTTTGCGAGAGGTGCGGCAAAAAAACACGCCTCGCGTGCTGCTTTCATCTGAATATTGCTTTATGACGCTCTTTTTTTACCGTTTATAAGATGCCGGTTAACGTATTTATTAACGCGACAACGTAAAAGCCAAAAAAACTGCCACATGGCTCAAAGTTTTACACCATAAACTGGCATTCCACTGAACTCTCACCATTAATTTAAGGCTGTGCGCATTATTTCTGACGGGGCATTCGCAGGAGTCGGTTACTTTTTCAAAAAGTTATTCAAATATCAGGGCGTTCCTGCCGTTGAGTTGATTAAAAATGTTTTAAAAATCTCATTAATCAGGAAACATTAATTCCAGGGGTAATAAATGAAAAATAATTTTACTCTTTGCGGTTCAATTGTCTGTTGGGGATTATTATTCAGCACACCTTCACTGGCCCGGACGTTTGTTTACGTCTCGGAAGCAGACGACGGGACTATCGCCCGCTATACGCTGGACGAGGAAAACGGCGCTCTGCAACTTTCGGGGCGAACAAATGCCAACGGCAAAGTCATGCCAATGGTCGTCTCGCCGGATAAACGGCACCTCTATGCTGCGATACGCAGCCAGCCGTTGCGCATTGCTGGCTGGCGTATTGATTCAAAATCGGGCGCGCTGACGCCAGCGACAGAAACCCCTGCGGCCGCGAGCTATCCCTATATCAGCATCGATAAAAAAGGGCGCTTTTTACTGGCCGCCTCCTATGATGGCGGCGTCGCGCATGTTTACCGCATCAATAAAAGCGGCAGCGTGGCATCGCCATGTATCGCGGAATATCAAACCGGCCATGCCGCACACTCAATTATTACCGACGCGACCAACCGCTCCGTTTATATTGGCTCGCTGGGTACCGATCGCGTATTGCAGCTTAATTTGCAGTCGGACGGAAAATTAACGCCAATCGCCGCTGGCTTTGTAAAAACAGCAGAAAAAAATGGCCCGCGCCACTCGGTGTTATCGCCTGATAACCGCTTTCTTTATAACATTGGTGAAATGGGTGGCGTTATAACTCAGTTCCAGCGTCTGAGTGATGGCGCTTTAAAGAAAGTTGCGGACTATCCCAGCGCGGTGGCGGAAAAATATCAGTTGCAGCATGGCGTTGAGCGTCCTGCTGGTTTCAGCGATACCACGCCGCGTATCTGGGCCGCCGATATTAACATCACGCCGGATAATCGCTTTCTGTACGTATCAGAACGCACCAGCAGTACGGTAAGCGGATACCGAATTGCACAGGACGACGGCAGGCTGACGCTGACTGGCACCTGGCCGGTTGAGAAGCAGCCTCGCGGCATGGCCGTAACGGCGGATGGACGCTGGCTGGTGGTCAGTGGCGAGAAAAGCCGCGTGGTGAGTAGCTATGCCATTAATACGCAGAGCGGTGAACTCGTTCACGCCGGAGAAGCCCCGTCGGGACGCGACGCCAACTGGGTGACCATCGTCAGCTATTAATGCTGGCTGGCGGAACGTATTCAGTCCGCAACGATCTCTTCATAGAGCGCGCGCAGGCGGAGCCGCAAATAGCGCACGGCCTTGTGCTTACGCGACAACAGCGCCTGCACGCTGACGCCCGTTTCCTGCGCCAGCGCGTTAACGCTGTAGTCGTAAAGCTCGGTTTTAACGAACGCCTCGTATTGCGCGGGCGGTAACGCTGCCAGCGCGTCGCTCAGCTCCTCCCAGAACAACTCGCTCAGATACGCCTCTTCCGGGGTTTCCGCCTCGCCGAAAAGGATCTCCGACAGCTCCTCTTCCGGCAGGCTATCGTCGCTGGCGAAGAAGTCGGAAAACGGCAGCTCGCGTTTTTTACGTCCGCGATCGATCATTTCGTTGCGCGCGGCGCGAAACAGCCAGGCGGCGACGTTCTCCACCGGCTGCTCCACCTTCATCAACTGAACGGTGATGTCCTGTAAGATGTCATCGGCATCGGCCCGCGTGGCCGTCCGGCCGCGAATAAAAGCCTGAAGCCGTGAACGGCAGGCGCTGAGCGCCGACATCACCAGAGAGTCTTCCACCATTAACGTCACTCAGCGTCCGGCGCTTTAGGGGCGTGCTCTTCCGCCGGACGTTCGGGCCGGGCCTGTTCTTCATGGGCGTGCGGCCAGTCGCGGCGACGGTGATGACCGCGATGCCTGAAACCATCATGACGATGCCGGGAAAACTGTTCACGCTGTTCCGGCGTCATCTGCATCCAGCGTTCATGCATCCGGCGACGCGCGCCAAACATACCGGGACGCAAACCCAGCCCGCCAAACAGGATACGGCACAGGATCAGCATGCCCAGCGCCTGCCAGAAGCCGATGCTCTTTACGCCCAGCAGCGCGGGCAGCAGCGCATTCCACAGCGACATCACCAGCAGGCCCAGCGCCACAAACAGCACCACGCCAATCAGCAGCGGTTTTGCCACTGAACGTCCGCCAAAATGGCGACCGCGCCCGTGCTCATGCAGTTCAAAATCTCTCATCTTTAACGCTCCTCGTTGTGTGTTTTAGTCTGTGTAATGAGGTAGACGAATCAGCAACGGAAATATTGCCAAAAAAATGTGTGGCGAAGGGGAAAAGCCGCTGAAAAGTCAGCGGCGAGGTGAATGAGTGAACGTCAGATAGCCGGAGAGGCAGCCCTCAGAAATTATAGGAGAGGCTCACGGAGTAGTTACGCGGCTCGCCATAAACTTCATAGTCGCTGAGGGTGGAATAGTAAGTCCGGTCGAACAGGTTGTTAAGGTTCGCCTGCACCGCCAGTTGTTTGGTGACCTGGTAGCGGCCAAACAGATTAACCAGTGGATAGCTGCTCTGGTAGATGCGCGTGGCGCCTTCCGGCCCGGTCACGTCCTGATAAGTCCGATTCTGCCAGTTGAGGCCGCCACCCAGCGTCAGTTCCGGCAGCGTTGGCAGCCGGTAACGGGTAAACAGCTTAAACTGCGTTTGCGGAAGCTGGCTGTTAAAGCGATCGTTGTTGGCGTCTTTTGCCACGTAACGCGTTGCGCCGAAGGTCATCTGGAGATTGTCCGTGAGTGCGCCGTTCAGCTCAAACTCCGCGCCTTTACTGACCACGCCCTTCGCGGCTTTATAGGCCTGTTCGCTGGTGCCGCCGACGAAGCTGCTGCCATCTTCCTGTCCGACATTCTCCTGTTCAATACGGAACACGGCGACGTTTGCCGTCAGACGGCCGTTCAGCCAGTCCGATTTCAGGCCGGTCTCATAATTCTTGCCGGTAACGGGTTTCAGATAGCTGCCGCTGCGATCGCGCTTATCCTGCGGCTTGAAGATTGAGGTATAGCTGGCGTAGGCGGACCAGGTGTCGTCAATGTCATAAACCAGTCCGCCATACGGCGTCAGGTTGTTTTTACTCATTTTGCCGCTGCTGCCGACGGTGCTCCACTGGGTGTAGCGCGTGCCAACAATCAACGAGAGCGGATCGGCCAGCGAGAAGCGCGCGGCGCTGTAGGCCGATTTTTGCCTGATCATGTCGTCAGACGATTTCTCGAAATCGCTCCAGGCCGGTTCGATAATATCGCCGTCCCAGTGATTGATATCACCCATATCGGTAACGTCAATCGAGTTCGAGGCGCTGTAATACAGATTGCGCTGACGGCTGTAGCTGACGCCCGCCAGCAGCTCATGCTGACGACCGAATAATTCCACCGGGCCGCTGGCGAAGGTATCCACTGAGTCGAGACGGCGCGAGCCTTTAAACCAGCCGCCGTAGCCTTGCAGACCCTCGCCGGTGGCCGCGTCAGGGAAATTAAAGGAGTACATCAGCTTGGTATCGAAATCGGTTTCCGCATGGGTGCCGTTCAGGCGCGCCGTCCAGCCGTTATCAAAGTTGTGCGTGGCGTTGGCAAAAACCTTGCGCGAGTTAATGTTGTAGTGCGTCCAGTCCGCCGAGGGGTTAGTGCTGCGATCGAAGCTGGTGCGCGAACCGTTGCTGTACCAGGTCGGTAAGCCGCCCCAGGTCGGATTGCCCGTGGCGCTGCGCTGGTAGTCGTAGCCCAGCGATACCGTGGTGTTTTCCGTGACGTCCGCATCCAGCACGCCGTAAAGGAATTTTTTGCTCTTATGGTAGCGATCCAGCCAGCTATCCTGATCCTGATAGCCTGCCACCACGCGGCCGCGCACGGTGCCCGCATCATTCAACGGCGCGGAGAGATCCGCCACATAGCGCTGCTTGTCCCAGCTGCCGTAAGAGGCGCTGAGGTTACCGGTGAATGCGCGGCTGTCGGCGTGCTTGCGCACCATATTCACGGACGCCGACGGGTTGCCCGCGCCGGTCATCAGGCCCGTCGCGCCGCGCACCACTTCGATGCGGTCATAGATGGCGGTATCGCCACCGGCATCGCCGAAGTTCCAGGCTTCCGAAACGGTAGTGGGAATGTCGTCAAAGGTGTAGTTATCGATATAGAAACCGCGTGAGTAGGAGCCGTTTCGCTCGCTGTCCACGACGTTGGCGGACACGCCGGTCGTATTCGCCAGCACGTCGCCCACGGTCTGAAGGTTTTGATCCTGCATGCGCTGTTTGGTGATGATACTCACCGACTGCGGCACATCACGCGGCGTCAGCAGCATTTTTGTTCCGGCGCGGGTGGTCTTCGCGCTGTAGTCCTGATTTTCATTCACGGCTTCTCCGCTGTCGGTGGTGGCGTTAACCACCAGATCCTGCGAAGAGGTGGCGGCATCTGCCGCCTGCGCCTGAAGGTTAATTAATGCCGGGACGGCCAGTGCCAACAGGGAAACGGCAAATACGGGACGAGAACCTGCCGCGCGCGAACGGGTTCCTCTGATGTGAAAAGGCATGCTACTTCCTTTCTGTGATGTTGTTTTTATTAGTAACCCACTGTTTTTAGTAAGGTCTTTGCCACTGCGCTTTTGTCGCGCGGCAATATGCTAGCACAGAAAGACTAAATGATAATGAGGATAATTATCATTATTATGTAATTAATATGAGGGTGAGATGCCGACAGCTGGCCGCGGATGGAGAACTGCCTGGCACGCCATGGCTGTTTTTGTACTCCGTAAAAAACAGCACGCGGCGAGGTTTCATGACTTTACATTTTACGTGCCGGTTTCAGCCGCTCGGGTAGCCCACCAGCAGAGTAATGAGCCAAAGCTCACCATGGCGGCGCCTTGCCAAAAAGTTACCGTCAGCGCTGAACCGAGAATAAACGTGGCGAGCAGGGCGGATATCACCGGGACAAAATAGGATGCCGTGGCTAATACGGTAACGTTGCCGTGCAAAATACCGATGTTCCAGGCGGCATAGCCAAATCCCATTGCGCAGGCGGCCAGGACTACATTGATGGTGGTCGCTATCGTCAGGGTAAATTCCGGCTGTGGACTTAAGAGGTATTTCACCCACAGCGATATCGCCGTCAGTATAAAAAACAGCGTAATACCGTTATTACCCTGAGCAATTTTCTTCGTTACCACGCAGTAAATTGCCCAGATCATTGCCCCGGTAAACGCCAGCCCATAGCTTAAGACGTTGCTGTTAATGTTCCCGACAATGTGTGCGGCGGCAAAGCCCCGCTCGCCGCCCAGCACGCAACCAATGCCGGCAATGGCGATCAGCAGGCCGGGGACGATCATCAGGCTGGTTTTCTGGCGGTTAACCAGCACCGAAAGTACGATGGTCAGGCCGGGCCAGAGGTAATTCACCATGCCAACTTCAATGGCCTGCGTGCCGGTGTTGGCAAAGCCCAGCGACAGGGATAAACAGAGCTCATAACTAACAAACAGCAGGCTGCCGAGGATCAGATACGCACGAGGAAAGCGTCTGAGATCAGGAAAACCTACGGTAAACAGCAGCAGTACTGCGCTGAGCGTGTAGATCATGGCCGCGCCGCCCACGGCGCCAAAGCCTTCGCTGACGCTGCGGATCAGGCCGACGACAGCGCTCCACAACAGAACGGCGATCAGGCCGATTAACGTTGCTCTTTTCTGGTTCATCCCTGCTAAACCTCTCGTCGACGTGCTCCCGACGTTGTTAACTGATGGTTGAAAGACAATTAAAACGGCCCGTTTTTGATTCATTAGTGACACAACGCCGTGGGTAATAAACGTTTTCGTGCAGAAAGTTTACGGGCCGTGCGGCAGGATATGACAAGCGGCTCAACCCGCCGATGCCGGGCAGAATATATCGGCAGGTTGATCGGCATGACGAAAAACTGTTGCTCACTGCGGTCGTTTGGTGCTTAGCGTTACCGACCACAGCTCGCTTTTACAACGCGGGCAGGCCAGCGTCTGCTGCGCGTTGAGCTGCTGCGTCAGGCCGCAGTGATTGCAGGCGTATAAACCCGTCTTCGGCACGCGCGTATACTCCTGACGATGCTCCGGCGGCAGCACCGACATACCGGGACGGACGTCATCGGCATCGTAAAAGTAAGTACTGATCCCGCCATCCACCTCAAGCAGCGCCAGCCGCACCTGGCCCAGATGTTCTACGCCTTGCTGACGCAGCTCCATAAAAAATTCGTCTTCGGATATATTCAGATTGTCCAGGCTCTTCAGCTCATACAATCCCTCTTTAATCAGCGTCACCACATCGCCTTCAATCCATTTCGAGAAACGCGGGCTGAACGATGTAAAAAAAGTCGTCAGGCGGTAGAGCACCAGCAGGACGATAAAAACCATGGCGACCGGCAATATCGGCACGTCGTGATAAAAGGTGACGTCGCCGGAGGCTGAACCCAGCGTCAGCACAATCACCAGTTCAAACAGCGAGAGCTGCCGGATGCCGCGCCTGCCGGAGACTTTCAAAAAGATAAAAACAATGATGTAGGCAAACAGCACGCGTACGGCGACTTCGGCGAGAAAAGTCATTGATTGATCGTTGAGAAAAAAACGGTGCCAGTCAAAATCAGGCATAAAAATCATTCCTTGCGGTAAAGGCATCGCTTCTCAGCGCGGATGCCGGTTTGCTTATTGTTAGTATCAGGACAAGCACAGGGAAAAGGCGCACAACTTTACAACCTGCATAATGTTATCGGCAAGCGCTGGCAGAGTTTACTGTCCGGGTTGGCGCTTCTCTGCTTAAATTAAGCATCCGCGCTGCCGCGATCATCCCCGGAGAATATTCATGCTGTTGGCAGGAGCCATTTTTGTTCTGACTATTGTACTGGTTATCTGGCAGCCGAAAGGGCTGGGGATCGGCTGGAGCGCCATGCTCGGCGCGGGTGTGGCGCTGGCGACGGGCGTGGTGCATCTCAATGATATTCCAGCCGTCTGGCATATCGTCTGGAACGCAACCGTCACCTTTGTCGCAATCATCATCATCAGCTTATTGCTTGATGAGTCAGGTTTTTTCGAGTGGGCGGCGCTGCATGTATCGCGGTGGGGAAACGGGCGTGGACGCCTGCTTTTCAGCTGGATGATCCTGCTTGGCGCGGCGGTATCGGCGCTGTTTGCCAATGACGGCGCCGCGCTGATCCTGACCCCAATCGTTATCGCCATGCTGACGGCATT
>NZ_JNVB01000031.1 GCF_000770305.1 Erwinia oleae | reverse complement strand
ACCTGGAACTGATCGAGAAAAAAAACGGTGTGAACGTACAGCCGCTGATCCAGCGCATCGATTCAATGACAACCAGCGTGTCGCAGCTTCTCCAGCTTGCGCGCACGGGGCAATCGTTCACCTCGGGTAATTACCAGAGCGTTTCTTTACGTCAGGACGTTGTTTTCGCCCTCCGTAACGAGCTGGAAAGCATGCTGTCGCAGCGGGAGCAACGTCTGGAGCTTGTCTGTCACCAGGACGCGCAGGTTCGCGGCGATGCCACATTGTTGAAAGTGTTGCTGCGCAATCTGGTTGAAAATGCTCATCGTTACAGCCCACGACAGACAACCATCACGCTACGGCTGGACAATGCTTCCCAGCCGATGCTGTGCGTTGAGGATCATGGGCCCGGTATCGATGAAAGTAAAACGGGTGAGCTGAGTAAGGCATTTGTCCGCATGGATCGCCGCTATGGCGGCGTTGGCCTGGGATTGAGTATCGTGACGCGCATCGTGCAGTTGCATGACGGGCAATTCTTTCTTGAAAACGCCGCGCCGACGGGCTGCCGTGCCAGCGTTGTGTTTCCGCCCTCTTCAGGCGGTAAACCAGATGCTTAAATACAGGATGGCGGCGCTGATGCTCATGAGTACGGAAACATATTCGCTTAACGTTGCTGTCAGTATGAATTTCATTTTACTCTCCTCAAAGGTTGAAGAGAGTTTTTCACAGCTTGCTTAAGATAGTATTAAGCTCGTTTTAAATTTTACCTCAGCCGTCGGTAGAGATCGTAAGCGATTGCCAGGCGTCAATTTCCTGCTGAAGAGAGGCAATCCTGTCCGATACCAGCGTCAGCGCATCGCTACCGAGCAGAAGCTGAGGCGGTGGATTATCAGATGCCACCAGCGCCAGCACGGCGTCGGCCAGCTTGTCCGGGTTACCGATCTGGCTGCCGCTTTTGCTCTGCCTTGAGGCGCGAATGGGATCGAATAACGCGTCATAATCGCTGATGGATCGCGCCGTACGTACCATTGAGCGCCCCGCCCAGTCGGTGCGGAAAGAGCCAGGGCAGAGCGCGGTAACGTGCACGCCAAACGGCGCCATCTCGGCGCGCATTACCTGTGAAATTCCCTGGAGCGCGAACTTGCTTCCGCAGTAGTACGCGATGCCCGGCATTGTGATCAGGCCACCCATTGAGGTGACATTAACGATAAATCCACGGCGACGCTGGCGAAAACCGGACAGAAAAGCCTTCGCCACCGCGACGGCGCCAAATACGTTTACCTCGAACTGGCGACGCATCTCTTCGACAGACGACTCCTCCAGCACGCCTTCGTGACCGTATCCGGCATTATTAATCAGTACGTCAACCGGCCCGTACTTTTCTTCAGCCTCACGCACCACGTCGTCAATGCGCTCAAATTCCGTGACATCGCACAGTACAGCATGCGCGGACGGGAGTGCTGTCCGAAGCGCGTCGCGCGATGAGGCGGAGCGCACGGTGCCGATAACCTGATGCCCCGCACGAACGGCGGCAGAAGCAATCGCCAGACCGAAGCCTGAATTCGCGCCGGTAATAAAAAAGGTTTTCGCTGACATAATGAGTAAACTCTCCTTGATTAAAGTGGAGTTTGCAAAATACGCTTTACTACCACGCCCTTCGATTGCGGATCATCGTAATATGTTGCTCAATCCTGTTTTTCCGTCGTCCTCGCGCGCGCTCAGAGAGCAGCTTGTCACGCTGGCAGACGCGCTGGCGCCCGCGCCAGGTTACAACGCCACCCTGCTTGATGCAGTAAGAATTTTACGAACCGAAACGGTGCTTAATGACGTGCCCGTGCTTTACAAACCCGGGGCGGTGTTTGTCCTGCAAGGCAGTAAAACAGGCATGCTGGAAAACGAGCTCTACCTTTACGACGAGGAGCATTATCTGGCCGTTGCGCTGCCCGTTCCTTTTCGAATGCAGTCCGAGGCCAGCCCGTCGCGACCGCTACTGGCGATCTATGTGGAGTTTGATAGGCAGACCGCCGCTGATATCGTGATGCAGATTGAGCGACACGCGCAGCTGCCGTCGCACAGGCCGCGTGGCCTGGTATCAAGCAAAACCGCGCCGGACGTGCAGTCGCTGCTACTGCGCCTGCTGACGGCCCTTGGCAAACCGGCTGAGGCTGCCGTGCTTGGCAGCGCGCTGCTGCGCGAGCTGCATTATCGGGTGCTGATCGGCCCGCAGGGCGGCGCTCTCGTTGCCGCATTGCAGCAAAAAGGGGTTGCAGGACGGGTCGTTCGCAGCCTGACCTGGCTTCGGGAAAACTACAGTACGAAAATCGCCCTCGCCGATCTGGCAAAAGCGTCGGGCATGAGCGTGTCTTCCTACCATATCCATTTCAGGGAGGTAACCGGTAGCAGTCCGATACAATATCTGAAAGCAATGCGGCTGCATGAAGCACGACTGATGATTGCCGGTCAGCACCGCACCATCGCCGATGTCGCCGCGCAGGTTGGCTATGCAAGTACCGCGCAGTTCAGTCGTGACTTTAAGCGGCATTTTGGCCGTACGGCGTCGGAAGAGGTGAAATGGGTGCGCCGCCATCTCGGCGAAGAGATGCGCTGAAGAGAGGCGCTAATGAAGCCTCAATACCAGTCCGCCCGCCAGTACGGCTTCGGCTTCATGTAATACCGCACAAATATCATCAAACTGTGCGGGATCCGGGTGGCGTGAAAGATGGCGCAGCGTGATACGTACCGGTAAATCAATCAGGCCAGTCAGCGCATCCCACAGCGCATCAAGGTTGTGACCAAAATTATCGTCCAGCGTGAAACACTGAGCAAAATGGCGATAAAAACCCTCAACGTCCTGGATATGGTCAAAATCGAAGCTGACTTTATTCATCTTATTTCACCTGCTCGAAATGGCGATAATGGTCGCGGGTGAGATAGATCATGCCATCGCTTGACCAGATCAGCCGATCGCTGCCGCGTCGTCCGCAGCGATAGTTCACATCCGCTTCAAACCAGCGGCGATCCTGCTGCTGCGGTAGCCGCCCCTCGCGATTCGAGAAGCGGTCGCCGCCAATCGCCCTGCCCGGCAGAATGTCACAGAGATTACCGCTGGCCGGCTGCCATCCCTGACGGCGTGCCTCATCTTTTGTGAGATAGTAAGACGGCAGACGCTGATGCTGGCGCAGGTAGTCAGCCACGCGCTGCTGCTGAGTAAGCGTGCTGATATCGCCGTTGTCATGGCCAGGCGTGGTATCTGAAGAGGGGTGGCGAAGACCGGCGATGGTCGCTACCAGAGCGAAAATCGCCGCAATAATAAGTTTTTTATTCATGGCGGAATTGTAGCCGCCGCGAGGCCGGAGATCTACGGCCTCGCGGCGGCCAGCGGATCAGCGCTTGTGCGGCGCCAGCTTAAATACGCTGACGCTGCGCAACAGGTGCTCGGCCTGCGTTTGCAGCGACTGCGCCGCCACGGTTGACTCCTGCGACAGCGAGGCGTTTTGTTGGGTAGCGGAATCCATCTGGGTAACCGCAAGGTTCACCTGATCGATTCCGACGCTCTGCTCACCGCTTGCCAGCGAAATCTCCGCCACCAGCGAACTGACACGCTGCACGTGATCCACAATATCCGCCATCGATTCGCCCGCGCGCGCCACCAGTGCATTACCGGCGTTGATGCGCGACACCGAGCTGTCAATCAGCGTTTTGATGTCTTTGGCCGCCGTCGCTGAGCGCTGGGAAAGCGCGCGAACTTCTGACGCGACGACCGCAAAGCCGCGCCCTTCCGTACCCGCTCTGGCGGCCTCAACCGCCGCGTTCAGCGCCAGAATGTTGGTCTGGAAGGCAATGCCGTCGATTACGCTGATAATGTTGCTAATCTGATGAGAAAAGTTGTGGATGTCGCCCATCGTCTGCACCACTTCTTCAACCACGTTCCCACCCTGCTGCGCCGCAGAGGTGGCGGTTAAAGCAATATGACTCGCATGGCGGGCATTGTCGGCATTCTTTTTCACTACCGAGGTCAGCTCTTCCATCGAGGCTGCCGTCTCTTCCAGCGCGCTGGCCTGCGCTTCATTGCGCGAGGAGAGATCCTGACTACCCAGCGCGATCTGCGCCGAGGCGGTGGCGATGGTTTCTGTGCCTTCACGCACATCGGAGACGATGCGGGTCAGGTTGCCGTTCATCTCTTTCAGCGCCGCCATCAGGGAAGCGGTTTCATCACGCCCTTTCACCTCAATCTGCATCTGGAGATCGCCTGCGGCGACCGTTTGCGCGATTTTCACCGCCTGCGCCAGCGGCCGCGTGATACTGCGCACCAGCCACCAGGTAATGATACTGCCCGCCAGCAGCGCCGCCAGCATAGAAACCAGCAACAGCAGACGGGTGCGCTGCCAGGCGAGCTGATTATCCGCTTCAATCCGTTGATGCATTTTAACGGTATGTTCAAGCACCTGAGCGACCGTCTGATCGATCATCTGTGTTGGCAGGCGGTCAATACCGGTGACAAGATGGTCAACGCGCTGCGCGCTGGTGATATCACCCGGCTGCCAGGCCTGAAGCGCGGTAAGATAGTGCTGCTCAAGCTCCGCATGAAGCGCTCTGGTTTTTACCACCTCGGCGGTGGACATGCCCACCGCAGGCATGGCGGCGATAAGCTTATCCAACAGCGTTTGCGTCACCTGACTCTGTTCGGTAAACGACGCTTTGAATTTATCGAAATTTTTTGGATCCTGCCCGCGCAGCAGCAGGTTCTTCCACTCCTGCACCTGAATTTTAAACTGCACCTGCGCATTGCGTGCAGTATCAATAATCTGCTCAATCTGCATTTCCTGACGCATGATCTGGCTGTTTTGCCGCAGCGAATTTTCATTGGTAATCAGGCCGGTCAACCCGATAAACAGGGTGGCGGTGAGTAAAATGGCAGCCAGTACCCCGAGCCGCAGGCTGATTTTAAAATCTGATAATTTCATAGGTCGCCCCGGTGATGGCAGATCCCGAACCTTTTCGGGATCTTCTGACCAGGTTATCGACGTAAAAGGTGGGAACTTTACTGTGCGACTGACTGTTAAATCAAACGGGCGTGAGAAAGCTCACTCTTCAGATAGGCGTAATACACCGGTGCGGCCACCACGCCCGCCAGACCGAATGCAGACTCGAAAACCAGCATCGCCAGCAGGATCTCCCAGGTTTTCGCATTGATACGCGAACCAAAAATCCGTGCATTGATAAAGTACTCAAGCTTATGCACCAGTATCAGGAAAATAATGGCGATCACCGCTGCTTTCAGAGAAATTGAGAGACCGATCAGCGTAATGACGGTATTAGAGATCAGGTTGCCGATAATGGGCAGCAGCCCGGCAATAAAGGTCAGCACCACTACCGTTTTGGCAAAGGGAAAATGCAGGCCGAACAGCGGCAGCACGCCAAACAGGAACCCGCAGGTCAACAGCGTATTCACCAGCGACACTTTAAGTTGTGCGAAAACCACGTTGTGAAATGAGGCAGCCAGCAGGGTCAGGCGCTGCAACAGCGCCTGCTTGAGCGGGGCATTTTTTATACCGTCATGACTGACGCGGAGCGAAATGATGGCGCCCAGCAGCATGCCGATCAACATGGTGGCAAAGGTATGCGCCGCCGTGCGGCCAAACGTCTGCACCACCACCAGATGCTCCCGCAGCCAGGTAATAAGCTGGTGTTGCAGCTCATCAATATCAGCAGGCAGGTAACGCGTAACCACCGGCGACAGCGTGCGCTGCGCGTCTTCCAGCAGCTTGCTGGCTGCCGCGTGGAAGGCGGCAAGATTGTGGAAATCATGCAGCAGGAAACCAATCAGTTTTGTGATGCCCAGCACCAGCGCCATCACCACGATCAGGGTGAGGAAAAAGATAATGATCCAGCGCGCCAGCGGCCCTTTGACCAGACGCTCGACCCAGGGCGTCAACGCCAGTACCGTTTCATAAACGATAAAGCCCGCCAGAAAACACGGCAGCAGTCTCAGCGGGAAAATCATTAAAAGCGCAAAGAGCACCAGCAGATAGCTGGCCGCTTCAGAGGTATTGCGTTTGTTGAGTGACAACATCGGGTTGACGATTCCTGTCTGAAATTAAAAACTCGCTACAATTCAGACAGTATACGCTCTCCTGAGCGGCACGAGCGCCAGTGACAGGTAAAAAAAACGGGCGCCATGCCCGCTTTGCTACGGGTTCAGGCGCTGACCTGAACCTGACGACGCCATGCGCCCGGCGACTGACCGAACTGACGCTTAAAGCTACGGTTAAACGACTGCTGTGAATCAAAACCAAAGGAGATCGCCACTTCCAGAATTGGTTCAGCGCCGCCGGCCAGTCGCTCAGCCGATTTTTTCAGGCGACGCGCGCGGATGTATTCACCCAGGGCATAGCCGGTGTGTTGTTTAAACATCCGTTGCAGGTGCCACTTGGAGTAGCCCGCCCGCTCCGCCACGGTATCTAAATCCATTTTCCCTTCAATATGGCTATCGATCCACTCAACCAGATCGTTAATGAAATCATCATGGCTCATAGTCTTTCCCCTTCAGAACCTCGCCAACGAGGTTGACCTTCTCCCCATACCGGGGTAAAAGGTATCTTTAATGAATGCACTTATGCACAATAGTAGAAGCACTAATTTAATGCAAGTTTAATTGTTGCATTAAATGCGATCTTCTGACACTCTTCCTCTCTCCAATTTATTAACACCCTCTTGACAGAAAAGTGCTAAATGCAACAATAAAACTTGCACTATCTTTTCCTCCTTTTTACAATCCACCTGTTTAGTGCATCTGTAAAAGATACACTTTGTGCGCTTTTCCGTACTCTGCTTCTTACGTCGTCATGCAACTGCTACAGGGACTCACATTATGAAATCTATCGCCTCGCCGCGCCTGCGGCCCGTCGCGCTACTTCTGCTTACCGCTCTTGTGCTGGCGGGATGCGATTCAAAAAGCGCCGAACAAAGCGCACCGCCCGCACCGCAGGTCAGCGCCGCCGCCGTTGAACAACAGACCGTCAGCCAGTGGGATAATTTCAACGGACGTATTGAAGCGGTACAAAGTGTCCAGCTTCGCCCGCGCGTTACCGGCTATATCGATCGCGTTAACTACGTTGAAGGCCAGGAAGTAAAAAAAGGCGATGTGCTGTTTACCATTGACGCGCGTACCTACCGCGCCGAACTGGCGCGTGCCGAAGCCGAACTGGCGAGCGCCCGTTCGCAGGCGCAGCAGGCGCGTAGCGAGTCGGGGCGAACGGAAAAGCTGATTGGCTCCCAGGCCATCTCGCGGGAGGCGGCGGAACAACGTCGCTCGGCGGCCAGCCAGGCGCAGGCTAACGTGCTGTCGGCCCAGGCCGCGGTGGATATGGCGCGGCTCAATCTGGATTTCACCCGCGTCACTGCCCCCATCGACGGTCGCGCCAGCCGCGCGATGATCACCAGCGGCAACCTGGTGACCGCCGGAGACAGCAGCAGCGTGCTGACCACGCTGGTCTCGCTGGATACCGTTTATGTTTACTTTGACGTTGATGAGGCAACCTTTCTGCGCTATCAACAAAGCCAGCGCAGCGGTGAAGGCGCTGGTCA
Source organism: Erwinia oleae (assembly GCF_000770305.1). Classification (GTDB taxonomy): domain Bacteria; phylum Pseudomonadota; class Gammaproteobacteria; order Enterobacterales; family Enterobacteriaceae; genus Erwinia; species Erwinia oleae. The sequence continues at coordinate 38,904 of NZ_JNVB01000031.1, read as the reverse complement.
TGCAGGTGAACCGCTGCCGGTCAAAATTGGCCTGGTGGGCGAAGACGGCTACCCCCATGAAGGGCGGGTGGACTTTACCGACAATCAGTTGATTGCCAGCACCGGCACCATCCGCATGCGCGCGCTGCTGGATAATCGTCAGCGCCGCTATACGCCGGGTCTGTTCGCACGGGTTCAGCTTCCGGGCCGCGCAGACTTCCCTGCCCTGTTGGTATCCGATAAAGCGGTGCTGACCGATCAGGATCGCAAATACGTTTATGTCGTGGATGGGCAGAACAAAGCGCAGCGTCGCGATATTCAACCCGGCCAGTTGGCTAACGGGCTGCGTATTGTGCAGCGCGGTCTTAAGCCAGGCGATCGGGTGATCGTTGATGGCGTTCAGAAAGTCTTCATGCCGGGCATGCCGGTTAACGCAAAAACGGTGCCGATGACGCCAGCCGCCCTTTAAACTGACCCGCAGGAACCGCTATGGATTTTTCCAGATTTTTTATCGACCGGCCGATTTTCGCCGCCGTGCTGTCGATTCTGATTTTTGTCTCCGGACTGATTGCCATCCCGTTGCTGCCCGTTAGCGAGTATCCCGACGTGGTGCCGCCCAGCGTCCAGGTTCGCGCAGAATACCCGGGCGCCAACCCGAAAGTGATTGCCGAAACCGTCGCCACGCCGCTGGAAGAAGCGATCAACGGCGTTGAGAACATGATGTACATGAAATCAATTGCCGGTTCCGATGGCGTGCTGGTGACCACGGTGACCTTCCGTCCGGGCACCGATCCCGATCGGGCGCAGGTGCAGGTGCAAAACCGCGTGGCGCAGGCGGAAGCGAGACTGCCGGAAGACGTACGTCGCCAGGGCGTTACCACGCAGAAACAGTCGCCGACCATGACCTTGGTGGTGCACCTTGATTCGCCGGACGGACGTTACGACTCGCTCTATCTGCGCAACTACGCTCAGCTGAAGGTAAAAGATGAGCTGGCGCGGTTGCCCGGCGTCGGACAGGTACAGATTTTTGGCGCGGGCGAATACGCCATGCGCATCTGGCTCGATCCGACAAAAGTGGCGGCGCGCGGGATGACCGCCAACGACGTGGTTGCTGCCGTGCAGGAGCAGAACGTGCAGGTTTCTGCCGGGCAGCTTGGCGCGGAGCCGATGCCAACCAAAAGCGACTTTTTGCTTTCCATCAACGCCCGCGGGCGTCTGCAAAGTGAAGAAGAGTTTGGCAATATCATCCTGAAAAGCGGCGATGACGGGCAGATTGTTCGCCTGCGCGACGTCGCGCGCATTGAGATGGGCTCCGGGAGCTATGCGCTGCGTGCGCAGTTAAACAACAAAGACGCGGTAGGCATCGGCGTGTTCCAAGCGCCTGGCGCTAACGCCATCGATCTGTCGAATGAAGTGCGCGCCAAAATGGCTGAGCTGGAGACGCGCTTCCCGGCGGGCGTCACCTGGAAGGCGCCTTACGATCCCACCATTTTTGTCCGCGACTCGATCAGTTCGGTGGTGCATACCCTGCTGGAAGCCGTGCTGCTGGTGGTGCTGGTGGTGATCCTGTTCCTGCAAACCTGGCGCGCCTCGATTATTCCGCTGCTGGCGGTGCCGGTTTCGGTGGTCGGGACGTTTACCGTGCTCTACCTGCTTGGCTTCACGCTGAATACGCTGAGCCTGTTCGGGCTGGTGCTGGCGATAGGTATTGTGGTGGATGACGCTATCGTGGTGGTTGAAAACGTCGAGCGTAATATTGAAGAGGGCCTGGCGCCCCGCGCGGCGGCGCATCAGGCGATGCGCGAGGTTTCCGGGCCGATCATCGCTATCGCGTTGGTACTGTGCGCGGTATTTGTGCCAATGGCGTTTCTGTCCGGCGTCACCGGGCAGTTCTATAAGCAGTTTGCGGTGACCATTGCGATTTCAACGGTCATCTCTGCCATTAACTCCCTGACGCTCTCTCCCGCGCTCGCGGCGCTGCTGCTCAAGCCGCATGGCGCACCGGCGGATCGCCCTACGCGGGTGATCAATGCCCTTTTCGGCTGGCTGTTCCGCCCGTTTAACCGCTTTTTCAATCGCAACTCAGCGCGCTACCAGGGCGGTGTATCACGCATCCTGCGTCGGCGCGGTGCCGTGTTCGGCGTCTATATTCTGCTGCTGATTGGCGCGGGCGTGATGTTCAGGCTGGTTCCCGGCGGCTTTATTCCTACGCAGGACAAGCTCTACCTGATCGGCGGCGTCAAGATGCCGGAAGGCGCATCGCTGGAGCGCACGGACGCCGTGATCCGCAAAATGAGTGACATTGCCCTGCATACCGACGGCGTGGCGGATGCCATTGCCTTTCCGGGTCTGAACGCGTTGCAGTTCACCAATACGCCGAACACCGGCACGGTCTTTTTCACGCTCAAGCCGCTGAACCAGCGGTCGCGCAGCGCGGCGGAGATCAATGCTGACATTAACGGCAAGCTGGCGCAAATTCAGGAAGGCTTTACTTTCTCGATCCTGCCGCCGCCAATCCTCGGGCTGGGCCAGGGTTCCGGCTACTCCCTCTATATTCAGGATCGGGCGGGCCTCGGCTACGGCGCGCTTCAGGATGCGGCGAGCGCCATGGCGGGCACCATCATGCAAACGCCGGGCATGCACTTCCCGATCTCAACTTATCAGGCCAACGTGCCGCAGCTGGATGCGCAGGTCGATCGCGACAAGGCGAAGGCGCAGGGCGTGGCGCTGAACGATCTGTTCGGCACGCTGCAAACCTATCTCGGCTCGTCTTACATCAACGACTTCAACCGCTTTGGCCGCACATGGCGCGTTTATGCGCAGGCAGACGGTCAGTTCCGCGACAGCGTCAGTGATATTGCTGATTTACGCACCCGCAACGCGCGCGGCGAAATGGTGCCGATTGGCAGCATGGTCAATATCGCCACCACGTACGGCCCGGATCCGGTGATTCGCTATAACGGTTTCCCGGCGGCAGATTTAATTGGCGATGCCGATCCGCGCATGCTCTCCTCCGCCGAGGCGATGCAAAAAGTGCAGGCGCTCGCCGAACAGATCCTGCCTCCCGGCATGAATGTGGAATGGACCGATCTGAGCTATCAGCAGGCGACGCAGGGAAATGCGGCGGTGATCGTCTTCCCGGTCGCCGTTCTGCTGGCCTTTTTGGTGCTGGCCGCGCTCTATGAAAGCTGGACGCTGCCGTTAGCGGTGATCCTGATCGTGCCGGTCACCATGCTGTCGGCGCTGTTTGGCGTCTGGCTGACCGGGGGCGATAACAACGTCTTTGTGCAGGTCGGGCTGGTGGTGTTGATGGGGCTGGCCTGTAAAAACGCCATTCTGATCGTTGAGTTCGCCCGCGAACTGGAGATGCAGGGACGCACCATCATGGAAGCGGCGCTGGAGGCGTGTCGCCTGCGCCTGCGTCCCATTGTAATGACCTCTATCGCCTTCATCGCCGGGACAATTCCGTTAATGCTGGGCCACGGTGCCGGTGCCGAAGTGCGTACCGTTACCGGCATCACGGTGTTCGCCGGCATGCTTGGCGTAACCTTGTTTGGCCTGTTTCTGACGCCGGTGTTCTACGTTGCGCTGCGCAAGCTGGTTACACGCCGCGAGCACGCCGCAGAAACACCCGCGCTGGAAAGCTGAGCCGTCGCCGCCATCCTTGCGAGGGCGGCACGCGGGCATAAAAAAAGCCGGACGCACACTGCGTCCGGCTTTTTCTCTGGCAACGTCTAAATGTCCGCTTTTTCCTCGGCGGTCTGCAATTCGCAGCTTCCTTCGGGATAACGACGATCGCGATCGTGAATATCTTTTAAGGCGTCTGCCACCGTGCGCTTCGCCAGTACGTCCAGCGAGGCCTGCTCGGCTTCGCGGGCCAGCTCTTTAAAATACCAACAGGCGTTGGCGCTCACCAGACAGCGCGGCGGGACTTCCGGTCGCCCTGCCATCAGCGGCTTATCTTCCAGCACCGAAAGATAAATATCACACAGGGTAATCTCCTGCGCCGGACGACCCAGACGGATGGTGCCCGAGCGGCCGAGCGTGGAGACGATGATCCCGTCCCGGGTCAGCGGCACCATCATTTTGCGCACAAAACTCGGGTTTGCATTCAGGCCCATCGCCAGAATTTTGCTGGTGCTGCGTTTACCTTCCCGCTCCGCATGGGCCACACAGAGCACCATTTGTAAGGCCGTAGGAAAACGAATATCAAGCATGTTCAGATCCTTGCTTTTAAACGCCGGTTGGCGCCTTTATAAAAAAGCATTAAAAATCAGTTAACTATAAAAAACCACGTCGTTAATATAACAAATATTGTTGCATTTTAGAAGAAACGACGTTAGCGATTACTGCTATTTACGCTATTGCATTGAATAACATAAAATTATGTCTTTAACTGATTAGCGCCCACCACTCTTTCCAGCACCGGCAAACTCCGTACATTTTCTGCAATCTGGACGAGTTTTGGCGTATGTTGCTCAAACCAGGCTTTTCGCGGCCGCCAGCACATTATTACCGGAAAATAAGCGTCAAGCAGACTGACCTGCTCGCCAAACCAGTATGGCCCTTCCCCTGCCTGGCTCTCCAGCCAGAGATAGAGCGACTCGCGGTAGCGATCGGTCGAGCTTTCCAGCTCTTCTGGCGCCGTGTTGACCCAGCGTGCGGGATAGTCGCCGTAGGTCAGCGTGGGATAAACGTTGGCCACCAGCCAGATCAACAGGCGATAAAACTGCTGACGCTGCGGAGTGCCCGCCGACGGTGCGAGATGCGGGTTCTCATTCAACAGCATCAGGGCAATGGCGGCGGTTTCGGTCATAACAGAACCGTCAGCGCGCACCAGCGTCGGCACCTGCGCCAGCGGATTAACCGCCAGCAAACGCTCCCGCGCCGGGCCGGGCTTATCAAAACCTGTCACGTCCACCAGTTGATAGGCTTCGTCCGCCAGCGTAAACATGATTTCGCTAATAGCCGAACCCCAGCCAGGCGCGCCGTACAGTTTCTGCATAAAGACCTCCGTGCGGTTCTACAGGGCGTGCTTACAGCGTCTTCTCACTCAGATAGTGATAAACCACTGATAAATCATTTTCGCCATAGCCGGCGTTTACCGCTTCCTGCCAGACATCGGCGATCAGCCGCAGTCCCGGCAGTTCGCTGTCTTTAGCCGCCGACAGCGCCAGCCTGGCATCTTTCAGTGCCCAGGTCAGCTGCATCTGAGGATCGTAGCGCCCTTCTTTCATCATTTCCAATTTGGCACTGGCGTACGGCACGGCCAGCGGCCCGCCCTCCAGCACTGACCAGAGATCGTCAGAAGTAAAGCCAAACTCTTTCGCCATCTGCATGCTTTCGGACAGCCCCTGCACCATCGAAATCAGCCAGGCGTTGACCACCAGCTTCATTTTCGAAGCCGAACCGGCCGCGCCCAGCCACTTTGTCGCTTTTGAAATGGCGGCGAATACCGGTTCAACGGCGGCGGCGCGCTGGCGGTCGCCGCTGGCCAGCACCACGATTTGCGCATTTTCCGCCGGCGTTTTGGTGCCGGAAACCGGCGCATCGATAAACACGACGTCGGGACGACGTTCGGCAAAAAAGCCAATCAGTTTTTCCGTGGCCTCAACGCCAATTGTGCCCATTTGTACCACGATGGCACCGTTTTTCAGCGCTGAAGACGCCTGCTCAAGAACGCTCTCCGTTGTCGCCGCATCGGCCAGCATGGTGATAACCACGCCGGCCTGCTCAACGGCCTGCTGGGGCGAGTTAGCCAGGGTCAGACCGGCCGCTTTAAGATCGTCGCCACGCGATTTAGTCCTGTTCCAGCCTGAGGTCGAAAAGCCGTTTTTCAGTAAATTCGCTGCGAAGGCATGGCCCATCGCACCTAATCCTAATACCGCCACCGCGGGATGCTGACTCATAAACGTTCTCCTTTAGCTAAGCGCGACCGCAGCCACACACTGTCTCCAGGGTAGCGCACCCGCACAATAATTTCTTCTTTATCGAATGGAAACGCCGTGCGGGAATTCGTAACGGGGTGTGAATGTCTGCCAGCATCGGCCAGGGTCATCTATAGTTATCCCGTTAACGGGAGAAATAATGATGACTCACCAGATGAAAAAAATTGATTTTCCGGTCAGCAACGTGCGCCATTTTCTGGAGCCAGGCCCGGTGGTGTTGGTTTCATCGCAGCATCATGGCGAAACGGATATTATGACGCTGGGCTGGCATACCGTTCTTGAATTTTCCCCCTCGCTAATCGGCTGTATGATCTCCGCCGGAAACCACAGTCACCAACTGATTCGTCAGAGCGGTGAATGCGTCATCAACCTGCCCACCTCCTCGCTGCTGGAGACGGTGGTGAAAATCGGCAACTGTAGCGGCACGCGATGCGACAAATTTCATGATTTTGCCCTGACGGCGGAAAAAGGCGAACGCGTCAGCGCGCCGCTGATTGCAGAGTGTCATGCCAGTTTTGAGTGCACACTTCATAATGATCAACTGGTGGACGGCTTCAGCTTTTTTATTTTTGAAGTAATTAAAGCCCATGTTGCCGCATCTCCTGAAAAACCGGAAACGATCCACTACTGCGGCGACGGCGAATTTATGCTTTCCGGCAAACACGTCAGTCGCCGTTCGCTGTTTCGCCCCGACATGCTGTAAATATGAAATGGCTGATTTACAAAAAAGGCGAATTTTTGATGTCTTATTAATGTGATTTGCATCACAATATAGCGATACTTTTTCGACTTCGTCTCAGCGAAATTAATCACTTATCAATAAGCTGTTAACCTGATGCAATCAACTACTGTTTCACGCAAAACGGCGTGGCTGCGCGTCATCCTGCTCGCCGTCGCCGCCTTTATTTTTAACACCACCGAGTTTGTGCCCGTCGGTCTGCTTTCTGACATCGCCGACAGCTTCTCGATGCAGACCGCGCAGGTCGGCCTGATGCTGACTATTTATGCCTGGGTGGTGGCGCTGCTTTCGCTGCCGCTGATGCTGCTGACCAGCCAGGTTGAGCGCCGCTTTCTGCTCATCGCTATCTTTATCCTGTTTATTGCCAGCCATGCCTTTTCCACCGTGGCGTGGAGCTTCAGCACGCTGGTAGCGTCACGCATCGGTATTGCGCTGTCGCACGCTATATTCTGGTCGATCACCGCGTCGCTGGCGATCCGCGTGGCGCCCGCCGGAAAGAAGACGCAGGCGCTGGGCATGCTGGCTACCGGTACCGCGCTGGCGATGGTACTGGGCCTGCCGCTGGGTCGTCTGATCGGACAGTACCTTGGCTGGCGTATCACCTTTGGCGTTATTGGCGGCGTGGCGCTGGTCACCCTGATCTGCCTGGCGAAGCTGTTGCCGCCGCTGCCCAGCGAGCACAGCGGTTCGCTGAAAAGCGTGCCAATGCTGTTTCGTCGTCCGGCGCTGGTGGCGCTGTATGTGTTGATCGCAGCCATTGTGACCGCACATTACACCGCCTACAGCTACATTGAGCCGTTTATCCAGAACGTGGCGCAAATGAGCGATAACTTCACCACGTTGCTGCTGCTGATATTTGGCGCAGCGGGCATCGTCGGCAGCATACTGTTCAGCACCTTCGGCAACCGGTATCCGGCCAGCTTCCTGGTGACGGCTATTGCGCTGGTTTCCGCCTGCATGCTGACGCTGTTTCTGGCCGCCACGCACGCCATTGCTATCGCCTGGCTGTGTATCATTTGGGGAATGGCGATGATGATTATCGGCCTGGCGGTGCAGGTACGGGTGCTGAATCTGGCGCCGGATGCGACTGACGTGGCGATGGCTCTGCTCTCCGGGATCTACAATATCGGCATCGGCGGCGGCGCGCTGCTGGGCAATCAGGTGAGTCTGCATCTCAATATGGGCAGCATCGGCTACGCGGGCGGCACTATTGGACTGTTTTCGCTGGCGTGGTGCCTGTGGAGCATTCGTCGCTTTCCACAGCTCAGAAGCCACGGCTGACGCCTGCCGGTCAGGGCGCCATTACTTCGCGTTGTTTAACGTGGTTCTGGCGTCCCATCCCGCCATCATCATCGTGACCATTCCTTCCAGTTCAGCCCGTTTTACACCATCCCGCGCCAGAATGGACATGCCGTTTTGCAGGGTTTGCACCACGCGCGCGAGCGCCGGTATATCGACCTGCTCCGGGATCTCGCCCGTTTCCACAGCCTGACGCAGCCGCGCCTCGAGGCGTTGAAAAGTAACCGCGCGCATTGACCGGACGACCTCGCCCAGTTCGCTGTGTCCCTCGCTGCCCACCATCGAAAGCGTCACCATGCAGCCGTTCGGGATCTCGCTGATGCCCTCCGTCAAGGCGCGAGCGGAATCCATCAGCAGCGCTGTCACCGCCTCGCGAGCCGTAGCGGCTGACAGAAACCGCTCCCAGATCAGCGATTCATAGCATGTGCGATAGTGACGCAATGCCTCCAGATAAAGCGCTTCTTTCGATCCGAAGGCCGCGTAAAGGCTGGGCGAACCAATTCCCATCGCTGCTGTGAGATCCGAAATGGAAGTGGCTTCATACCCCTTTTGCCAGAACAGACGCGTTGCTTTTGCCAGTGCGGCGTCCGGATCGAACGCGCGCGGGCGTCCACGCGCGCGTGAAGGCGTATTTTTAGCGGACTGTGCCGTTTTCTCTGATTTATGCATGGATCGTTATATAAACCGATTGACGGATTTGTGCAACAATCCTAATTTATGTGTCGATCACTACATAAATATAATCATAGAGGAACAGGCAATGAATGAACTGACAGGTAAGCGCGCGCTGGTCACCGGCGGGTCGCGTGGTATCGGTGCCGCTATTGCACTGGCGCTGGCGGAAAAAGGCGCAGATGTCGCTCTCACCTACGAGCACGCGGCGGACAAAGCCACCGGCGTGGTTAAAGCTATTGAGAACAAGGGGCGGCGCGGCTTTGCCATTCAGGCCGACAGCGCAGATGCGGCTGCGGTGACGCGCTCCGTCAATGAGGCGGTCAGCAGCCTTGGCGGTCTTGATATTCTGGTAAACAATGCGGGGATCGCCCGTTCGGGTTCGCTGCCGGAGATGCGCCTGGAGGAGATTGATGCGCTACTTAATATTAATATTCGTGCGGTGATCCTCGCCTCACAGGCCGCTATTCCGCACCTTAAACAGGGTGGGCGGATCATCAGTACCGGCTCGTGCCTGGCGGAGCGCGTACCGATGGCGGGCGTGACGGTTTACTCATTGACCAAGTCGGCGCTGCTCGCCTTCACACGAGGCCTGGCACGCGATCTTGGCCCGCAGGCCATAACGGTCAACCTCGTACAGCCGGGACCGATCGACACCGATATGAACCCGGCGGCCAACGGCGATTTTGCTGAGGGAAACCGTAAACAGACGTCGCTGGGCCACTACGGTAAACCTGACGATATTGCCGACGCGGTGGCCTTTCTGGCCAGCCCGGCAGCAAACTACATCACCGGCACCGCGCTGACGGTAGATGGTGGTTCTAACGCCTGAAAAAAAACTCGCCGCTGGTGCTGCGGCGAGTTTTTACCACCTTCGGCTGAAGCTTAATATTGCCCGCTCGACGATTTACACCCTGCAAATGTCGGCATCAATCCGCAAAGGCATCCAGCTCCTCCTGACTGAAATCGGCCCCCGCCGCAACGCGTTGCTGCTCATCCAGTAAAGCAAGGCGCGATTTCAGCGCATGCCGCACGCTGGCGTGCGCATCGGCACCCAGAATCAGCCGCAGAGGCGGAGACTGCTGATCGGCTACGTTCAGCATTGCATCGACCATGCGTACCGGATCGCCTTTAATTACCCAACCACCGCTGTCGAGCGATTTCCTGATCTGTGCGGAAGCTGTACCTTCGTAATCGGGTAAAGGTTCAGGCCGCACAAGCGCATGGCCAAAATCCGTTCGGGCCGGACCGGGTTCAACAATGACAAAATCGATACCGAACGGGCTGACTTCCTGCGCAACCGATTCGATAAAACCTTCAATTCCCCACTTTGATGCATGATAAAGACTGAATCCCGGATAGGCTATCTGGCCACCTTCGCTTGAAATCTGTATTACACGGCCGCCCCCCTGACGCCGCAGGTGAGGAAGGGAAGAACGTATCAGTACGATCGATCCGATCAGGTTGGTATCGATAATGTCGCGGAGATGCCGATCGTCAGTTTCCTCCGCCGCCCCGAAAACGCCGTAACCCGCGTTACTTACAATACGATCGATACGTCCGGAAAACCTGAACGCCTCATCGACTGCATTGCTTACGGCCAGGGTGTCACGCAGGTCAACCTCAATTAAATAAAACTGTTCGGGATAGCGTTCTTTAAGTTCATGCGTCTTGCGCAGATCGCGAGTCAGACCCACAACATTATCACCACGGGTAAGAAGTTTTTCCGTAAGGATCCGGCCCAGTCCGGAAGAGATACCGCTAATCATCCAGGTCTGCATAATAAAATCTCCACTCCAGATTAATGAGATTTTATTATTGTCAGATCTTACTGCTGTATACTATATCAACAATATCCAATTAACTGTTGGTTAAAACCGAACAATGCCACAACCTTCTTTCAACGATCTGAATGCGTTCATTACCGTTGCCGACTACACCAGTTTTCGACAAGCCGCGCAGGTTTTGAATATTGCGCCCTCTTCGCTCAGCCATACCATCCGGCAGTTGGAAGAGACGCTTGGCGTTCGCCTTTTTAATCGCACCACCCGAAGCGTAGCGTTAACGGAAGCGGGCCACAGCCTGCGCGCAACGCTGGTTCCCGCGCTGAAAGAGGTCAATCTCGCGCTGGAAAACATCGCCCTGTTTCGGGCATCACCCGCTGGCACGTTACGTATCAACGCCCCCGAAACGGCGGCAGCAATCCTGTTGCACAAGGTGGTGCCGGACTTCCTGGCAAGATACCCGGACGTGTCGCTTGATATTGTTGCTGAAGGCCGCCTGATAGATATTGTCGCAGAGGGGTTCGATGCAGGGGTTCGCCTGGGAGAAAGCCTCGCTCAGGGAATGAATGCCGTAAGGTTTGGCGGCCCGGTGCGATTTATCACTGTGGCATCAGAACGCTATCTTTCCGGGCGGCAGGCCCCCGCCGTTCCGGACGACCTGCGCCGGCATGAATGCATTCGACATCAGTTGCCCAGTGGCAAACGTTACCAGTGGGAATTTTCACGGCAGGGACAGGAGATCACCATTGATGTTCCCGGCCGTCTTACATTAAATACTATCCCGCTGATGATCGCTGCCGCCGTTGATGGGCTGGGGATTGCCTGTGTCCCGGAAAGCGCAGTGATGGCGGAACTGGAATCGGGCCGCCTCCGGCGTCTTCTTGACAACTGGAGCCCGCCTTTTCCGGGGCTTTATTTATATTATCCGGGAAACCGTCAGATGCCCCCGGCGCTGAGAGCATTTATCGATTTAATAAAGGAAGTTAATCATCATGGATAGGTATGATGCCGGAGGCATTAACCTGGCGGCGAACCCGCGGTGAGAATATACATTGACCCGCCGCCAAAACCAGCCAGGCTTTACAAAGCTATTGAGGAGAAAACACGTTGATACCGGACTGCAAACTGCTGGGACACTACCTGAAAGATCGTCGCGGAAAGCTCGATCCTGAGAGCTTTGGTATTTCACCACGCCGCCGTCGTACGCCGGGCCTGCGCCGCGAAGAGGTGGCACAGCGCGCCAACGTCAGCGCCACCTGGTATACCTGGCTTGAGCAGGGGCGCGGCGGCTCCCCGTCCGCAGAGGTGCTGGACAGGCTGGCTCAGGCGCTGCGGCTCAGCGCCGTAGAGCGTGAACACCTCTTTTTGCTGGCGCAGCAACGGCCACCGCAGGCGCGCTACCGGCAGGATGAACAGGTTTCGAAACAGCTTCAGCGCGTACTGGATTCGCTGGAGCGCAGCCCCGCGCTGATCAGAACCGCCACCTGGGACATTGTTGCCTGGAACGACGCGGCCAGAGCAGTACTGAAAGACTACACGCTGATGGCGGTGCCACAACGCAATATTATGCGCATCCTTTTCACCGATCCGCATGTACGCGAAAAGATGATTAACTGGCAGGCCGATGCGGCTTCCGCCGTGGCGGCATTTCGTGCTGAGGTTATTCGCGCGGGCGCGCTGGAACAGGTTAAGGAACTGGTCGAAGAGCTGAGCGAAAGCAGTACAGAGTTCAGCCGCTTCTGGCAAAGCTATGACGTGCAGCATCAGGGCGAAGGCGTTAAGCACGCGCGTCATCCACTGGTGGGCGATCTGGCGTTTGAATATTCGTCGTTTACGCTGGATGGTCAGCCTGATTTGGGACTGGTTATTTACACACCGGCGAATGCGGAATATCGCTCAAAAGTAGACCGGATACTTGACCTCTGGCGGCAAAACCGCCACGCGGGATGAGCGGCCTGCGTTTAAGGCGCAGGCCGCTGCGGCCTATTTGAGATCAACCTGATAGAAAATATGTTTGCCAAAAGGATCCACTTCATAGCCGGTCACTTCTTTGCGAACAGGTTCGAAAATGGTCGAGTGAGCAATCATTACCGCAGGCGCCTGATCGTGCATGATTTGCTGCGCCTGACGGTATAGCTGAATGCGTTTGTTATGATCCTGCTCGGCGCGCGCGCTGGTGATGACCGTTTCAAAAGGCTTGTAGCACCACTTCGACGAATTGGAACCGCCGTTGGCCGAGGTGCAACTGAACAACGGACCAAAGAAGTTATCAGGATCGCCGGTCGCCGTCGTCCAGCCCATCAGCGCCGCCTGATGCTCGCCATTCTTCACTCTTTTCAGGTACTCGCCCCACTCAAAGCTGACAATATTGGCTTTAATGCCGACTTTTGCCCAGTCGGCCTGAATCATCTCCGCCATGCGCCGCGCGTTAGGGTTGTAAGGCCGCTGAACCGGCATCGCCCATAGATCGATGGTGGTACCCTCTTTGATCCCCGCCTCTTTCAGCAGCGCTTTCGCCTTATCAGGCGCATAGTCATAATCTTTCAGATCCTGATCTGCGCTCCAGACGCCCGGCGGCAGCAGGTTTTTCGCCACGGTGCCGGTTCCCTGAAATACCGCCTGAATAATGGCCGGCTTGTTGATGGCCATGGTGAGCGCCTGTCGCACCCTGACGTTATCCAGCGGCGCTTTTTGTGTATTAAACGCGAGGAAACCGGTATTCAGCCCCGCTTTTTGCATCAGCGTAACGTCTTTGTTCTCCTTCATCCGCTTAAGGTCGGCCGGATTCGGGAACGGCATCACCTGGCACTCGTTCTTCTCCAGTTTGGCAAAACGCACCGAGGCGTCCGGCGTGATGCTGAACACCAGCCGATCCAGCTTCGCTTTACCCTGCCAGTATTCCGGAAAGGCGCGGAACAACAGTCGGGCGTCTTTCTGATAACTCACCAGTTCAAACGGGCCGGTGCCGACAGGATCACGATCCACTTTTTCCGGCGTGCCCGCTTTGAGCATGGCGTCGGCATATTCGGCGGAAAGAATGGAGGCGAAATACCAGCCGAGATCGGCAAGAAACGGCGCTTCGGCATGCGCCAGGGTAAAGCGAACCGTATGGTCATCCACTTTCTCAATATTCTGGATCAGCGAACCGAACTCCAGGCTCTCGAAGTTGGCATAGGTGCCGTTAGAAACCTTGTGATAGGGATTGTTGGGATCTTTCTGCCGCATAAACGAGAAAATGACATCGTCGGCGTTGAAGTCGCGCGTTGGTTTATAGGTTTTGCTGCTGTGGAATTTCACGCCCTTGCGCAGATGGAAGGTGTACACCTTGCCATCCGGGCTGACTTCCCAGCTTTCCGCCAGACTCGGCACCAGTTCCGTCGTGCCGGGTTTGAAATCAACTAACCGGTTATAAAGGGGCACCGCGCTGGCATCAACGCTGGTACCGGAAGTGTACAGCTGAGGATTGAAGTTTTCTGGTGAACCTTCAGAGCAAAAAACCAGCGTCTTCGCCGCCGCGCCAGAGGCTACCGCCAGCGTCAAAGCGGCCACGGTCGTCCGTAATAGCGATCGTTTCATTGTTATCTTCTCTCGTTGTGATTGTTTTCTATCTGTCCAGAGCCTTTAACAATCTAATCGCTACGGCGATACGGAGCCAGCAAAAATACCGGTTTTGCGCTATTGGTTTTAGTTATATTTCAGGATGTTGGCAAGGCAGGATAAATAAGCAGGGACTTTCCCGCCCGTAGCGGACGGGAAAGCTGGGGATCAGTTCAGCTGGTAATCGAGCGTGATTTCCGTATTCATTAACTGAGAAACCGGACATCCCTCTTTGGCCTGATTAATGATTTTCTCGAAGGCCGCGTCATCAATACCTGGTAGTGTCACCCGGCTTTGCAGCGCAACTTTGGTGATTTTGAAGCCTTCGCCTACTTTATCCAGTGAAACATCCGCCACGGTATCGATGCTCTCCGGCGTATAGCCTTCATTGCCCAGCATCAGCGAAAGCGCCATTGAAAAGCAGGCGGAGTGCGCCGCACCAATCAGCTCTTCCGGGTTGGTGCCCGGCTTGCCCTCAAAACGGGTATTAAAACCATAAGGCTGCTCTTTCAGCGCGCCGCTCTCGGTAGAGACCGTGCCTTTACCCTGTTTAATATTACCTTCCCAGTGTGCCTGCCCTTTCTTATGAATGGTCATATCTGTCTCCCGTTTGATTTACACAGGTATTCAGTATAGTTATGTCTCAGCACTTTGCCGGATGAAGGCTTGCAATCGCCTGGAAGCTGACCGTAAATAGGGCCTGTCGCTTACTGCTTACAGGAAAACAGCATGACCACACTGGCCGAACAGCTTACCTCCCGCTTTTATCGTTATTTATCCGTCACCAGCCAGAGCAACGCGGCATCGGACGTGCTGCCGAGCACGCCCGGTCAGCATGATATGGCCGCCATGCTGGCGGAAGAGCTGCGCGAAATGGGGCTTCAGGAGGTGGTTGTCGATGAATTCGCCACGGTAACCGCCGTCAAGCCAGGCAATCGCCCTTCTGCGCCGCGTATTGGCTTCATCACCCATATTGACACCGTTGATGTCGGGCTTTCGCCGCATATTCACCCGCAAACGCTGCGTTTTGAGGGCGACGATCTCTGCCTGAATGCCGAACAGGATATCTGGCTACGCGCCGCTGACCACCCCGAAATCGCCGCTTATGCAGGACAGGAGATTATTTTCAGCGATGGCACCAGCGTGCTGGGCGCGGACAACAAAGCGGCGGTCACCGTGGTGATGACGTTGATGGAAAACCTCACCGATGCCACGCCGCACGGCGACATCGTGGTGGCCTTCGTACCTGATGAAGAGATCGGCCTGCGCGGCGCAAAGGCGCTGGATCTGGAAACGCGCTTTAACGTCGATTTTGCCTGGACCATTGACTGCTGTGAACTGGGTGAAGTGGTATTTGAGAACTTTAATGCCGCCGCCGCCGAGATCCATTTTACCGGTGTGACCGCGCATCCTATGTCAGCAAAAGACGTGCTGGTTAATCCGCTGCTGATGGCCTGGGATTTTATCAGCCATTTTGATCGTCAGCAGACGCCGGAACACACTGAAGGGCGCGAAGGCTACATCTGGTTTAACGATATGAACGCCAATGCCAGTGAGGCGCGACTGAAGGCGTCAATTCGCGATTTTGACCTGGCCTCTTTCCGGCAGCGGAAACAGCAAATTGCCGACGTCGCGGAGAAAATTGCGGCGAACTATCCCGCCGGCAAGGTCACCTTCACTCTCAGCGACACCTACAGCAACATCAGCAATGCCGTTGGCGAAGATCGCCGGGCAATCGATCTGATTTTTGAGGCAATGAGGCAGCTGGATATCGAACCGAAAGTCACGCCGATGCGCGGCGGCACCGACGGCGCGGCCCTGTCCGCAAAAGGCCTGCTGACGCCCAATTTCTTTACCGGCGCGCATAACTTTCACTCTAAATTTGAATTTTTGCCGATTGCCTCGTTTGTTAAATCGTATCAGGTTGCGGAAAAACTGTGTCTTCTGGCTGCGGCTGACTGAGCGAGGCGAAACGCGTTGGCGCGATGCCCACGTAGCGGCTGAAGGCCACGCTGAAGGCGCTTGCCGAACGGTAGCCCGTTTGTTCGGCAACGCTGGCCACACTCTCTTCCCCCAACAATAAACGCTTTGCCCGGGCCATACGCCAGGCAAGCAAATAGGCCATCGGCGCGACGCCCATCGCGCGACTGAATCGTTCAAAGAAAGCCGACCGCGACATGGCGGCGGCTTTTGCCAGCTCTGCCATCGTCCAGCTGCGGGTGATATCGCCGTGCATCTGACGCAGCGCAACCGCCAGCCGTTCGTCTGCCAGACCTGCGATCAGTCCCGGCGTGGCGGCGGTTCCGTCGGACGATCGCAGTGCTTCGATCAGCAACACCTCAAGCAGACGCGCCAGGATCACCTCGCGCGCCGGGCGCCTGGCGCGCCACTCATCGCCAACCAGCTGCACCAGCGTGGCAAGACGGCTTTCGCCGCGCACATGTATCTGTTGCGGCAGAAGAGAAACCAGCAGTCCCGCGTCGGGCGACGCGAAGACACAATGGCCGATAAGCAGCCGGACATCGGCTGGGCCATGTTGCTCGCCCGATCTGATTTCGCCGTCCGGCTGGGTAACCGGCGCAATGGCAAAGTGTGCAGGGGAAGGCAGTTCCGCACTGGTCATGGTGAAATCACTGGCGGCGGGCAGCAGGACAAAATCGCCCTGTCTGAGCAGCAGGGGCGCAAATCCGTCAATCGTTAAGCGGCAGCAACCCTCCATCACCGCACAATAAAAAGGCTGTGCGACGTCCGTTCGTCTTACGCCCCAACGACCTGCACCGTTAACCACTTTTGTGTAACGGGCGGTGGGTTGTAACAGCGTCACCACTTCCGCTAATGGATCGATCATCTCTGGACTCCTGCAAAGAATATGCGGACGGATAATTATAGCCAGTCCGGCGCTCAACGCTTAGGCTTTTCTTTCTGAAACCTGAAGGAGTTGATGATGAAAACGATACTGATTACCGGTTGTTCTTCCGGCTTTGGTCATGAAACGGCGCGCTGGTTCCTCGATCGCGGCTGGAAGGTGATCGCCACCATGCGTACGCCAAATCAGGATCTCTTTCCGCAGAGCGAAAATCTGCGCCTGATCGCGCTGGACGTGTCCAGTGCGGAGAGCATTCAACAAGCCATTGAAGCAGCCGGAGAGATTGATGCGCTGGTGAATAACGCCGGTATCGGCCTGCTGGGCGCGCTTGAGGGATTTTCTATGGAGGCGATACGTGAGGTATTTGCGACGAACACGCTGGGCACTATCGCCATGACCCAGGCGGTACTGCCGCAGTTCAGAACGCGTAAGGACGGCGTCATCGTCAACGTTACCTCAACGGTTACGCTGAGGCCGCTGCCTCTGCTCTCTGTTTATACGGCCAGCAAGGCGGCGGTGAATGCCTTTACCGAATCGCTGGCGCTTGAGCTGGCGCAGTTCAACGTTCGCGTGCGGCTGGTGCTGCCGGGCCGCGCACCAACCACCCGCTTCGGCCAGAATGCGCAGGCGCGTATGGCAGGCGCTATTCCCGACGCTTACAGCGCGCTGGCTGAGGGGATTTTTAGCGAATGGGCCAGCTCAACGGAAGAAGTGACGCAGTCGCAGCAGGTTGCGGAAGCGGTCTGGCAGGCGGTCAACGACCCCGCCACGCCGATGCGCACGCCTGCGGGCAGCGACGCGGTCGCGCTGGCCGCTTCGCTTGATTAAAAAGCGTCAGCGCGTTCGATAAAACATGCTGACCAGCAGGTTATGCAATGATATTCAGATCCCTTTTAAATAAGAATTTTTGTGATCTTTATAGCTAACCTGCTGAAAAACTCTGATTCAATTTTATTTCAAAGGTAAACTATCACCTTGTTTATTATCCAGAAGGAGCTGGATATGAGCCTTTACCTGCCCGGAAACGATCTTTACTACCTGCCCAGACAAGACCTCGCCCCGGAAAGTTTTGAATGTATTATTCCGCCCTGGAAAGTCTGGCATGACATCCAACGCATGTATCTCTTCTCTGACGATGCCATCTACAGCGAGAAAGTCGTGCATATGTACCTGCGTGATTATAATCCTAATGGCGCGGCTCCCCAGCCTTGTCACACCAGGGAGGAGGAAAAGTTTAAATGCATGCTTTTCAGCGGAGAAGTGGTAAAAATCAACCCGTTCGGCCAGCCGGAAAGGTTATTCTACATTGACGCCTTTGGAAAGCTGATTTGCCATGACCCTTCAGCATTCACGTTTGGCCGTATCGACAAAATAGTCAGCGCATTTGATGCGGCGGTGCAACGCCGGGATTACAGCCATTGCGGCGGAAAACCGCGTGCAACCTTCCGACCCGAATGGTGGTCTTCCGTTGCCGACGAACCGGCAGTGTCATCCGAACCTTATCGGCGCGCTGTCCGCGAATTGTTGCCGCAGGAGGTCACGCTGGTGGTGGGAATTTTCTTCGACGGCACCGGCAATAACGCGGTGAACGTCAGAAACATGCTTGCCGCATGTAGCGGTGAGCATTTCCGGATCGATAATGAAGATGTTGAATCCATTCTGGCCGAAACGGCGCATGAAAAAATGGGCGTTTCCGGCACAGGCGCTTTCAGCTACACCAGCTATTACACAAACGTACACTGGTTGAGTACGTTGTACAGGCAAATGATCTCGCCGGTAAATGGCTGCATACAACGAACTGTATATGTTGAGGGAACAGGCACGGTTAATGGAGAGCCCGATCGAGTTTTGGGTATAGGAATGGGAATCTCCGACACCGGGGTGCTGGCGAAAACCGATCGGGCGATTGCTGAACTGGCTGGCGCAATTAATACCGTCCGCGACAACCTGAACTCCCCTTTTAAAATCATAGCGCTCAAATTCGATATCTTTGGCTTCAGTCGCGGTGCGGCAGCCGCACGTCATTTTGCCAATCGCGTACAGGCGCAGGACACCGCGCTGGCCAGCGCTATTCGTGAGGGAATGGCGGACGTCGATTACAGCGGTGCGCCCTGCGGCGTAACCCGTTTTATCGGCATCTTTGACACCGTCGCCGCCATCGGCACCGCCACAAACGGCCTGAATCCGCACAGCGCAGATACGGGAAGCGTCAGGCTTCGCCTGCGTCCCGGCGTGGCGGAAAAAGTGTTCCACCTTACGGCACGGCACGAATGCCGTTTCAACTTTGCCCTTAACAGCGTCAGCCCTGCCTGGCCTGAGATGTCGCTGCCCGGTGTCCATGCCGATATTGGCGGTGGTTACCTGCCGCTGGTACGCGAAGATCTCTTTCTCTCCCGCCCGTACGGAGAAACGGTGCCGCTTCAGCGGCCTGATGAACACACGCGGGTGTGGCGCACAGTGCGCAGCGAACGGGTGGATCTTCACTACGCCCCCGCTATGGCGCCGTTGCTGCGCAACCAGGAGGTGGTGATTGAAACCTGGTCAGACGATCGGATGCCGCTGGATCGCTACGGTAATATGCAGAAACGCAGCTTTGCCGCGCTGGCGGTGCGTAACCGGCGGGTTAAAAATGACTGGTCGAAGGTGGCTTTACGGGTAATGATTGAAGCCGCCACCGGGGCGGGCGTGGTGTTTGATCCACTTGATTCAGAAAACCCCGCTCTGGCACTGCCTGCTGAGCTCCAGCCACTTTGCGACAAAGCGCTGGCGCAGGCCAGAGCAGCGTGTAAAAAGCAGTTTTATGACGCGTTCACCGCCGAGGAAATTGCGTTGATTGCGCCTTATATCCACTGCTCAACGCACTGGAATGCTATTAAGCTCAACGACCGCGGCCTGATTATCGGTGGCGCGTCTCCATCAGAGACGCTCAGTTTCCCTCACCGGCCCGATCTGCGCTGGCAACGCACGGTCTATAACATGGACGGAAAAAAACAGTGAAAATGCATATCGCTTTGCTCATCGTTATCATGAGCCTGACCGCCTGTCAGAAAACCATCAAAACCTCCCCGCTGTCGCGCGGCGACTGGACGCTTCCCTATGGCGACTGGAAGTTTGCCTTCTTTACGCCCTACGCTCTGCCTGCGCTGGTTACGCACGTGCGGCTTATTGATACTGCCGGTTATCTCTATCACTTTTTTGACCTCGACCCTACCCGTGATGACTATACGACGAGAGAGGCCTGGAGCAGGACAACCCGGAGCGCTTCTCTCCGGTTTAACCACGCCAGCTTTCCCCCGCAGTATATGGTTTTCTGCTGGGATTCGATTATCGATAGGAAAGTTTACGAAACCAGCATCTTTTTCCCGCAGTCGGTCTGGGAGAAAATGAGAACGCCTGCCAGCTATAAAGCCCGTTCCGGCGCCACGGTGTGGTACAGCACCATGCTGTTCGGGCTCGCGCCGGAAGGAAAGGTCAGAGTCTGGTTGCAGGACGTGGGGGAACATCCCAATTATCTGATACCTGGCTTGAAGATGAAAACCGTCTCCGGCGACCAACTGGATATCTGCCGTGACATAACGAAACATCCAAATGGATATAAATATTACGGCGATACGCCCGCCTTCATTAAAGGAAAAACCTACCCTTACGGCGAATGGTAAACGGCAACAAAAAGGCCGCGCACGATCTGCTACGGCCTTTGTCATGCTGCGTTGCGCCGTTTACTTTACCGCGACGTCAATGCCGGGAAAGAATTTCGCCGCCAGCCGATTGACGGTACCATCGGCCTGCACTTTACCAATTGCTGCATCCAGCGCCTGCTTCATTTTAAGATCGTCCTTGCGCAGACCAAAACCGATGCCCACGCCCAGCACGCCCTCATCCTCTACCGGGCCGCCGGCGAAACTGAAGCCTTTGCCCTGCGGTTTAGCCAGAAAACCCGACTGCCCGGCCGCTGACATCACCAGCGTGCCGTCGAGCCGTCCTGCCAGCATATCGTTATAGACCTGGTTCTGATCCTGATAACTGGTGACGGTCACGCCTTGCGGTTCCCAGTGCTTTTTAGCGAACGTCTCCTGGATTGAACCCTGTAACACGCCGATGTTTTTACCCTTCAGCGCCTCTGCGTCCGGTTTCAGACCCGCGCCCTCTTTACCGATTAACTGGCTGGGAATGCGATAGATCGGACGGGTAAAAGCAATGCTTTTCAGACGAGCTTCAGTGATATTCATCGCCGAATTGATCGCGTCGAATTTTTTCGCCATCAGACCGGGGATCAGCGCGTCAAAGCTGCTCTCCACCCAGCTGCACGTAAAGTTTCCCGCCTGGCAAATGGCCTTGCCCAGTTCGATATCAAACCCCTCAAGCTCGCCCGCCGCGTTACGGCTTTCGAACGGCGGATATTGTGATTCAACGCCGTAGCGCAGCGTTTCCTGCGCCATGACCGACACCGATGAGAGCAGCCCCAGCGCGACAAACAGTGCATTCAGTTTTTTCATTATTTTCCCTCAGGTCTGGTTTAACGAGGCGTTACCCGGCACAGCGCCTGTGCGCCTGCCCGCAGCGTGGCTTCATCTTTGGCAAAAGAGAGTCGGATCAGTTTATTGTCCGTGCCGTCCGTGTAAAACGCCGACAGCGGAATGGTGGCGACGCCATAATCGACGATTAACCGTTTTACCATTTCGCTGTCTGCTTCGTCACTGAAATCGGCAAAGCTGGCTAACATAAAAAATGAACCGGCCGACGGCAGCAGGCGAAACGGCGACGCCTCCAGTAGCGAAACCAGCAGATCGCGCTTTTGCTGATAAAAATCGCCAAGGCTGAGATAGTTCTCCGCGTTAAGCAGGTAGTCGGCAAACGCTACCTGCATCGGCGTGTCGGCGGCATACATCATGAACTGATGCACTTTAACCAGTTCATCCATCAGTTCGGCAGGCGCGAGGCAGTAGCCCACCCGCCAGCCGGTCACGTGAAACGTTTTCCCGAAAGAAGAGACGATAACGCTGCGCTGCGCCAGTTCCGGATGTGTGGCCATCCCATGATGCTGGCGGCCGTCAAAAAGTATGTGCTCATAGACTTCATCTGACAGCACCACGATGTCGCTGTTGCGGGTGATCTGCGCCAGCTCATCGAGATCCTCGCCGCTCAGCACCTGAGCGCTGGGATTGTGCGGGGTATTGATGATGATCATACGCGTCCGGCTTGTCACCGCCGCACGCACCGCGTTCCAGTCAATGGTAAAATCGGGGGCTTGCAGCTTCAGTCCTATCGGGGTCGCGCCCTGTAAGCGTACCATTGGCGCATAGCTGTCAAAGGCCGGCTCAAAGAAGATCACCTCGTCGCCGCTATGCACCAGCCCGCCAATGGCTGCATAAAGCCCCTGACTGGCGCTGGCGGTGATCAACACTTCGCTGTGTGCATCGTAGCGCTGGCCATAAAGCGCCTGCACTTTCGTGGCCAGCGCCTCTTTCAGCGGAGGGTAACCTGTCATGGGCGCGTACTGATTCATGCCGCGCGACATCGCGGCGGTGACGCCGTCGATCAGCGCCGGATCGCAGGGAAAGTTAGGTGCGCCCTGCGACAGGTTAATGGCATGGTGACGGGCGGAAAGCTCGCCGATAACCGCAAAGATGGTGGTGCCGACGTCCGGTAGTTTAGAACGCTGCGGTACGGATGAGAGGATTGTCATACGGGCTCCATCAGGCGGGGAAACTGTCATTCAACGTGAGTGTGCTTGAGTGAACAAGCGAATTGTTGTCATAATAGCCATGACTTTTCTTCATGCCTGAGGGTGCTATGCCGCCACGCTCGCTGCCGCTCAATGCGGTACATGCTTTTATTGTTACCGCCAGACACCTCAATCTGACGCATGCCGCGCGTGAACTTTGCATCACGCAGGGCGCGGTGAGTCGGAAGATCGCCTCGCTGGAGAACTGGCTCGGTTTTACGCTTTTCGTCCGGCATGCGCGCGGCCTGCACCTCACCGCGCAGGGCGCCAGCCTGCTCCCGGTATTTAAAAACAGCGTGGAACAGATGCTGGAAGCCGCGGAACAGGCGATAAGATCGCCCGTTACCGTTCGTCTGAAGGCGCCCACCTGCGCGATGCGCTGGCTGGTGCCGAAGCTGGTGGCGCTGGAGAAAGCGCGCCCGGCGCTTCACGTATCGCTGACCACCACCGTCGATCACAACACCCAGCTGGAAAATTTCGACGCGGCAATCCTCTACGGTACGCTACCCCCCGGTGCGCATCGGCTGTTTGATGAAATTCTGACGCCGGTGATGGCGCCCGGCCTGATCGACACGCCCGCGCTCGCGCTGGACGATCTCGCCCGCTTCACCTTTCTGCACCCTACCGCCGACGGACGTGACTGGATGCTGTGGCTCCACGCACAGCATGCCAGCGTGGCGATGGTGCGTAATCAGCATTTCGACACGATGGATTTGGCGATCGGCGCGGCGGTGCAGGGATTTGGCGTAACGGTAGCGGATGTCACGCTCGTTGAGGAGGATCTGGCGATGAAACGGCTCGTCGCGCCCTTCAACGCGACGGTAAAAACGGGCGCGGTTTACAGTTTCCTCCAGCGCCCGTCATCAGCCACGCCACAGCTTGCGGACGTTGCGGCGTGGCTGCTGACCGCTTAGAAAGAAACCCATTCGTCGGCGGAGGCAGAGGCCGGTTTAGCCAGCAGCGGTCTGCCCGGCGCGGCGGCGACAGGCTTCACTACCGCCGCGCGCGGCGTGTCGGCGGAGAGGCGGAATTTGGCAACTGACAGCGTCAGCTCTTCCGTCTGTCGTTCCAGCGAGCTGGCGGCGGTGGAAACCTCTTCCACCAGCGAGGCGTTTTGCTGGGTCACGCTGTCCATTTCGGTGATCGCCGTGCCTACCTGAGAAATACCTTTGCTCTGCTCTTCAGAGGCGGAGGCGATTTGCTTCATGATCTCCGTCACTTCCCCGACGGATTTCAGGATGTCGCCCATGGTGCTGCCCGCTTCGTTCACCAGACGCGAACCGTCGTCCACGCGACTCACCGAATCCGCAATCAGCGTTTCGATCTCTTTTGCCGCACCGGCGCTACGCTGGGCGAGATTACGCACTTCGCTGGCGACCACGGCAAAACCACGTCCCTGTTCTCCTGCTCGTGCCGCTTCCACCGCGGCGTTCAGCGCAAGGATGTTGGTCTGAAAAGCGATGCTGTTGATGACGTTCGTGATCTCGGCAATTTTCTGCGAGCTTCCCGCAATGCCCTGCATGGTGGTCACCACATTGCCGACCAGCTTGCCGCCCTTGCTGGCGGTTTCAGAGGCGCTCTGCGCCAGCTCGCTGGCATGACGGGCATTATCGGCATTGAACTTCACCGTCGCCGTCAGTTGTTCCATGCTGGCCGCCGTCTGTTCAAGCGCAGCCGCCTGCTGTTCGGTACGCGATGAGAGATCGTTATTGCCCGATGAAATTTCCGCCGCGCCGCGATAGATATTGTCCGTCCCGTTGCGAATGGCGCTGACCGCGTCGCGCAGGCTTTCCTGCATTTCACGCAGCAGCGGCACCAGCTTGCCCACGCAGTTGCGGCCAATATCCGCCAGCGGCTGGCTGAGGTCGCCTTCGGCAATCAGTCGGAAATGCCGCCGCATGCCCTCAAGGGGGCGTACCAGCATAGTGACCAGGTAGCGATCGGCGAACAGCAGAATCAACAGTCCGGCAATCACCGCCACCACAATCACCGTTTTGGTTACCGCCGTCAGTGCATCAACGGTAACCCGCGTGGCATCCAGCTTTTCACCGGCGGCCACGTTAAATTTTTCCAGCGTGGCGCCAAAGCTTCGGCTGAGGGCTGGAGTAACGGTTGCGGCATGATGCCGGAAATCATCCAGTGTGGGCTGCTGTGCCAG
This sequence comes from Erwinia oleae, assembly GCF_000770305.1. Classification (GTDB taxonomy): domain Bacteria; phylum Pseudomonadota; class Gammaproteobacteria; order Enterobacterales; family Enterobacteriaceae; genus Erwinia; species Erwinia oleae. The sequence continues at coordinate 14,137 of NZ_JNVB01000031.1, read as the reverse complement.
GCGCATTTGCGGCGCAACACCGTCATCAAGGAGTTTCTGCCAGCTGGCGATCACCTCATTGGCATAGGCAGGATCAATCGGGCCAGGCGCCTGTGCTTTAAAGTCATCAAGCTGTTTTGCCATGCTGTCCAGCGCCTTCTGCGCGGAGGCCATATCCGCCTGCGCGGTGGCGCTGCCCGCCTGACGTGAATCCACCGCGCGCGAGAGGCGGGTGATAAAGCGGGAATATTGATCGTTGCCTTTGCTGAGGGTGGTCATCTGGCTGACCAACTGGCGATCAACCTCATTGCCTGCGCTCAGTGAATTCAGAGAATGAACGCTGTAAACGCCCACGGCCGTCCATAACAGACTAAACAGCCCCAGCGTCCACAGCATCACGCTGCGTATAGTAAAATTTTTAAAAATATTCATAACGACTCCATTGTAATTACCGGTCTGATTCGTCCTGCACACCGGACGCTTATCGTTCTTATCGGCAATCTGTCACAAAGCCTGAATCGTTATGCTTTTACATTCAAAACCTTACCAGCCGTCGCGTTTCTGTTAAGTGCTTGCTACTTATATAATTTTCAAATCTGTCATCATGCTAAGTAAAAATAATAATTTAACGATGAAATTATTTTGTCATTGAACAGCCCTACAGGCGCACCATTCTCCCCATCAGCAGGCGAAATAACTGCGTCCGGCGGCGCATAAACCGATCTTCCAGTTTCAGCACCGGCTGGCTGCCTTCGCCAAACCGCATTACCCTGTCCTCGTACGGACGCCAGGCGGGCCAGACAATCTCCCCGTTTAACTGATGAGAGAAAGGGGAAACATCACGGGCGAAGTTAAGCCAGTATTCGCTCATCTGTCGGGCGAAATCGCGATCGCTTTCGGTAACAGGCCCGCCAGCCATTGGCGCGGGAAGCTTATCCAGCGTGTTGAAGACGTAAGCAATTTCGCTGCCGTGCCAGGCGCCATCGGGTTGCAGGTCGCGGGCGTTTTCTGCCACATAATCAAACCAGTAGCGCCAGACCGGCATGCCGCAGCGGTGCTGCGCCCGCGCGGCGACGTAACCCATTGTGGTAAACGTCATGTCTCTGGCGACCTGGCGGCCAAGTTCGCTGTCATCGTAGATGCCGTCATACAGCAGACGAATTAACTTAAGCCGCAGGCCAAAGCGTTGTGTCTTGCGTACCTGGGTGATAACGCGTGCGGGGTCACCCCCAAAATAGGTCAGGACGCTGGCCTCATCGCTGTTGCTGCCGATCATCAGCGGCAGCGGCTGCTGCCGTCCGCCGCGAAGAACGCTGAGGATCGGTTCCGGCAGAACGCTGTCGCCCGCGATGGCCGCCGGTCCAACCGAGAGCGCGGGTTCAAGCGGCCAGAAAGCATCCGCAGGCAGTGCGCGAAGCTGCGCTGCGCTTGCGTTTTCGAGGCCGAGGCGTCTGGCCACCGCCACGCCTTTTTTTAAGGCGTCCTCACGCGTAACATCCGGCAGCGCGTAGGCGCTTTGCGCAATGCCTTTGTGGAAAAGCCCGCTGGCGAGCGGTGAACAGAACAACGACAGCACGCTGCGCGCGCCAGCAGATTCGCCAAACAGCGTGACGTTCGATCTGTTGCCGCCAAACGCAGCAATATTGCGCTGCACCCATTGCAGCGCGGCAATCTGATCGAGCAGCGCAAAATTATTGACCACGCCGCCCTCTGTATACTCCTCGTCCAGCGCCGGATGCGCAAAAAAACCGAGGTGACCGAGGCGATAATTGATCGTCACGACCACCGCGCCGCGCGCCGCCAGCGCATGGCCTGAATAGAGCGGCAGCCCGCCCGACCCCAGCGTAAAGCCGCCGCCATGCAGCCAGACCATCACCGGCAGCGGGCGCGACGTTTCGGGATCGGGCGTCCAGACATTCAGATAGAGGCAATCTTCGCTGAACGTGCCGGGATCGCCACCCCCGGCTTCTTCGCAGAATTCGCGATTTTGCCAGCTGGCGCAGCCCCATCGTGTGGCGGCGCGCGCGCTGTGCCAGGGTTCTGTCGGTTTGGGCGGCTGCCAGCGCAGCGGCCCGACGGGCGGTGCCGCGTAGGGGATGCCTCTGAAAACGAAAACACCTTCCTCATAGTCGCCTTCCAGGGCGCCCTCTGCCGTCTCAACCCGCAATAAACGTTCGTTTTGCATTTTTTCGCCCATAAATAGCCTGCTAACTATTATTCCAGGCGAGGCGGGAATGTCTACCCATAGAGCGGATTTGCAGACAATACTTAATCAGCGCGCCAGACCGCAACGGCGCAGACTCTCCTGCTCCTTCTGCTGATAAAGGCTGAATTCACTGACTACCGCGCTGCCCAGCGCTGCCTCAAACGCCTGCTGGCTGGCATTACCGTGCGCGCGCGCCTGCTCTGCGCCGCCCAGATTTGACTGAAAAATGCCCGCCGCGCTGACCGGCAGGAAATCCTCATACACTATCGGCGTGGCGATCAGGCAGCCTTCGTCAATCAGCTTCTCCCGGTCGGCGGCGGGATGAAAAGCGTCAGGATGCGCCTGGCCTTTTTCCGTTACCTGCCAGCTAAACCAGGCCAGTTTGTGTGTGCGCAGCGTGCGCGCGTCGTCCGGAAAGGCGCTGAACACCTCAGCAAGCTGCTGCTGATGAGTGACGTTGTCACTCTTCAGGCCCGCTTTGGTTAACAGTTCGTCATAAAGCCGACGCCCTTTGATGGTCAGAGCCGCGCCACGCTGTTCGATTTCGCCGAAACGCGCGGTGTGGGTGCCTTCCAGCCTGTCAGTAAAACGCACCGGTTCGTCCAGCGCCTTAAAGCTGGTCTGACGCAACAGCAGCGGCACCCGACGGTGCGGCGGCCCTTCGATAATAGCTTTTGGCGTGATGCCGGCCTGCGGCATCAGCGCCTGTACGCGGTCAATATCCAGCGTGCGCGGCGTGAGGTGATTGATATGGCAGCCGGCAAAGCAAACGACATCAGCAATCAGTCGGTGCTGCTGGCTGAGCGCGTTATAGGTTTTGCTGTCAACCCGCGTCTCTGTATGCCAGCGAAACGTCTCCAGAGCTTCAGCAATGAAGGCCTGCGCCTGCTCTGCATTGAAGCCGCCCTGCTGCTGATGCAGGTTCACCAGTTCACGGCAGCGCGGCGTAAAGATATCGCGGGCGGCAAGGATCGCCTCAGCCTGGGCGCGCAGCGTGGCGTCGTCAATCAGCTCCAGCCGAAGCAGCGAGGTAAAAAGGCGGAACGGATTGTTTTTCAGCGCGCGATCCCCGACCGGACGAAAAGCCGTAGAGTGAACCGGCACGCCCGCCTGCGAAAGGTCGTAATAGCCAACCGGCTGCATGCCCATGATGGCAAAAATTTGCCGCAGCATCGCCAGCTCCGCCGCAGTACCCACGCGGATCGCGCCATGACGTTCAACGCGCAGACGACGTAGCTCATCGGTGGCGTCGAGCTGCTGTTTTAACGCGGGTTCACGCTCCAGCACCTCATTATTTACCTGCTCAACCAGCGTCAACAGCGTTCCGTATTGGGGTACCTCCTGCTGATACATCGCTGACATCGCGCTGGCGAAGGACGCACGCAGGTCATCGGCGGCTATCCAGGTTTTTTTCATTGGTAGCTCTCCTGATTCGGTATTGTTTTTAGCGTAACGGAAAGGCCATCGACGCGAGTAAAAAAACCGATAAAGTGTGATCGCGGCCGCGCCGCACCGGTTTTCATAAGCAACAGAAATTGCTGAGGAAGTAAATGGCGCAAAAAAGTGATGGATAACACGGTAAAAGCGCCAAATGTTAATTATTATTTGCAATAAGGTTAACAAAATTGGAGGCGATCGCTTGCCGGGTCGTTTATGCCCTGCGTACGCTATCTCATGGAAAAAAATTACCTTTTTAATCAGCGCATTCGCCTGCGCCATCTGCATACTTTTGTGGCCGTCGCTCAACAGGGAACGCTGGGACGCGCGGCGGAAACGCTGTCGCTCAGCCAGCCTGCTCTCTCTAAAACGCTTAATGAGCTTGAAGCGTTAACCGGCGCACGCCTTTTTGAACGCGGGCGCCTTGGCGCACAACTGACCACCATGGGCGAGCAGTTTCTGATCCATGCGGTGAAAATCCTTGATGCGCTGAATCACGCGGGACAGTCACTGCGCGCTTCTGAACAGGGCGACCCCGCCGTGCTGCGACTCGGCGTACTGACCACGGTGGCGTTAGGCATGCTGCCTTCCATACTCGACCGCTTCCACCGACAGCAGCCACAGGCGATAGTCCAGGTCGCCACGCTGCATAACAACGTACTGATTGCAGGCCTGAAAGCGGGCGAATTTGACGTTTGTATTGGCCGGATGGCCGAAGCAGAAATGATGAACGGGCTTAATTATGAACTGCTGTTTCTGGAGTCGCTACGTCTGGTCGTGAAGCCCGATCATCCGCTATTAAGTGACAATGTCACGATTTCCCACGCGCTTGCTTTTCCGGTGGTTATCTCTCCTGAAGGCACTGCGCCACGCCGCATCGCTGAAGCCATGCTGGAGAAACAGGGGTGCCATTTGCCCGCCACGCTGGTGGAAACGTCCTCCACTTCCCTCGCCCGTCAACTGGCGTTGCGTTACAACTATGTCTGGTTTGTGCCTTCCGGCGCGATAAAAGAGGATTTGCTGCACGCCTCGCTGGCTGCGCTGCCCATTGCCTCGCACGAACCGGGCGAGCCGGTGGGGATCATGACACGCTCAGGCGTGCCGCTCAGCCTCAGCGCAGAAGTGTTAATGACCACCATTCGCCGTTCTCACGCTGGCTAGCGGCTACGCTTGGCATGACGCTCGCGATTGTCCAGCCGCGCCTGTTCGCTTTTGCGCAACGCAACATAGCAGGCGCCGCTGCCGCCATGCTGCGGCTGCGCGCTGCAAAAGGCCTGCACGTGCTCAAACTGCTGGAGCCAGCGATCGAGATAACTGCGTACGACATTCGCGTGTGAGCGATCTTCCCTGCCCTTTCCGTGGATAATCAGCAGGTTGCGGAAGTTATTTTGCTCCGCCTGAAGCATAAAGGTGTACAGCGTACGGCGGCAGGCTTCCACCGGCTGACGCAGCAGATTCAGGCTGGCATCCTGCTTGTATTTCCCCAGCCTCAATTTATCCAGCACGCCCTGCTGAATGCCTTCTGCTTTGTATTCCAGCGGCGTGGCAAGCGGAACGAGAGTGAGGTTACCGCTGAGCAGCGGATTATCCAGTTGTGTTTCATCGTAAGGTGCCTGGCGCGTTCTGACGGAAGGTGATTTCAACCACTGCGTATCGGCGCGGGTGCTGAGCGGCGTCACGTCTTCCATTGCCGCCTGAAAGAGATCTTTGTCTTCTGAATTTGTCATCTGGCCCTCCGGTTCACTCAGCGCGATCGATGACCGCGCCGGGTTAGTTTAGCAAATTTGCTCCCGGATGCGCTTACGCGCTGGCCAGCGCGAAGCGCGCGCTCTCTTCATCAGTGATCAGGCCGGAAACCCAGCGTCCTTTCAGCGCAGCCACGATGGCACGATGTTTGTCGCGCCCGCCAGCGAAGCCAATTACGCGGCGCGTGGTATGCGCGGTCAGGCGCACGCTGGTCAGCCGCTCATCCAGCTCGCTGGCAACCCGCTGCCCGTCTTCGCCAATAAAATGACCGAGCATTTCCGCCGCCACGCGCTGCGATTCCAGTCGACTCACCTGCGCATCGCTGATAAACCCGTCCGCATTCAGCGGGCAGCCTGGCGCCACCTGGCCGATGCCGACAAACATCACGTCCGCCTGCGCCGCTTTCTCTGTAACAGTGCGATAAATGCGATGGTTACACCAGAGATCGCGGTCTGCGGCACTGTCGGCGTAGAGCGGCGCAGGCAGAATAAAATAGCGCCCCTGGGTTTTTTCCGCCATCCACAGCGGCACGTCGTAGCGGGTACAGGAACCGTCGCTGGCGATGGCGCCAATCAGCGACACGCAGCTGTGCTGCGGACGATCGAAAGCAGGCAGTTCCTCAATGGTGGCGCGCAGCGTACGCCCCGATCCCACCGCGACAATTTGCGGCGTATCCAGCTTCAGCGTTTGCGCCATGATCTCCGCACCGGCAACGGCGATCATCTGCTGAAGACCGGAGGACTCCACGCCCGATGAGGGCACCACCTGACACTCTCTCAGTTCAAACCGCTCTCGCAGCTGTCGCGCCAGCGTCATGCAGTCGGCGACCGGATGCGCAATGGTCACGCTGACCAGCCCCTGCTCGGCGGCCAGCGCCACCAGACGCTGCGCTACCTGACGTGAAACACCGAGCTTATCGGCGATATCGTGCTGCGTTTCTCCGGCAATGTAATACATCCAGGCCGCGCGTGCCGCCTGATCAAGCTTCTTATCGTGTTTACTCATCATAGTGCTCTGACATTTTTTTTCAGCTTACTCCGAATATTTGCCCGTCAAACGGGCAAAAGCAAAATTTGTGATCTCTCCCGCAGACAGCCAGACGTTTGTTCACCAGTCTATAGCGCATTAAGCAAAAGCTCTTGTTAAGAGCAAATGCCCATTTAAATAAGGAGAGTATTATGGCCGCTTCTGTCCCTTCCGTCTGGATGCATATTGGCGCAGGTTCATTTCATCGCGCGCATCAGGCCTGGTATCTGCACCGTCTGATCAAACAGGGTGAGTCCGACTGGCAGATTGCGTTGAGCAATATTCGCGATGACGCCTGCGCGCTGCTCGACACGCTCAGCGCACAAAACGGTGAATATACGCTGGAAACCGTTACGCCTGAAGGCGAACGTGCTTATGAGCGTATTACCTCCATTAAAACGCTGGTGCCGTGGGATCGCGAACTGAACGGCATGATCAAACAGGGCGCCGACGAAACCACCCGCGTCATCGCTTTCACCGTGACCGAAAGCGGCTACTATCTCGACAACGATCACCAGCTTGATCCGCGTCATGCCGATATCCGTGCCGATCTTCAGGGCGAGGCGCGCACCATTTACGGCGCGCTGACTCGCATTTTGCTGGCGCGAATGGCTGCACACGGCAATCCCGTGACGCTTCTCAACTGTGACAACCTGCGCCATAACGGCGAGCGCTTTCGTCAGGGCTTTCTCACGTTCCTGACCCTGCGTAAAGAAGAAGCGCTGCTGGCGTGGGTGACCGCGAACACCACGTCGCCTGACACCATGGTCGATCGTATCACGCCGCGCCCAACGGCCGATATTGCGCCGCGCGTGGCACAGGCAACCGGTTTTGATGATAAAGCGCCGATCATGGGCGAAGCCTTTATTCAGTGGGTGATTGAGGATGACTTTGCCGCCGGGCGCCCTGCGCTGGAAAAGGTTGGCGTGGAAATGGTTGACTCCGTGCTGCCCTGGGAAGAAGCAAAAATTCGCATTCTTAATGCCAGCCACAGCTGCATTGCCTGGGCGGGCACGTTGACGGGCCAGTCTTATATTCACGAAAGTACGCAGACGCAGGCGATCAAAGAGATGGCCTGGGAATATGTCACGCAGGACGTGATCCCGTCGCTGACGCCAAGCCCGCTCGACTTGCAGGCGTATCGCGATGTGGTGCTGGAACGCTTTGCCAATCCCTGGATTCAGGACACCAACCAGCGGGTGGCGGCCGATGGCCTCTCCAAGATCCCCGGTTTTATTACCCCAACGCTGATTGAGTGCTATGCCCGTGGCGAAACGCCGCGCGCGACCGCCGTGCTGCCCGCCCTCTTCTTCCTGTTTTTACAGCGTTGGCACCGCGGCGAACTGCCGTATGAATATCAGGATGGCGCGCTGGATGCGCCTGCGCTGCATGCATTATTGGACCGTGACGACGCGCTTGAGCGCTTTGCCGCCGACGAAACGTTGTTCGGCCCGCTGGCGCAGCGGGCTGAGTTCGCCGCGCTGTTGAAAGAGACCGTTGCCGGGCTGGCTGAGTGGGTAAAACAGCCGCAGCCCGTCGGCGAATAAGGAGCACACTATGTATCTCGGAATTGATGCAGGCACCTCGGAAATTAAAGTGCTGGTGATTGACGGCGAAGGCGAGATGGTGGCCAGCGCCGGGGCAAAACTCAGCGTGCAGCGCCCGCATCCGCACTGGTCGGAACAGGATCCGGCGCAGTGGTGGCAGGCAACGCAGCAGGCCATCAGCGAACTGCGGACGAAGGTCGGCAACCGCTGGGGAGAAATCCGCGCCATTGGCCTGTCGGGCCAGATGCACGGCGCGGTGCTGCTGGATAAAGATAACCGCGTTCTGCGCCCGTGTATTCTGTGGAACGATACCCGCAGCGCGGCAGAGTGCGCCGAACTGACCACGCTGGCGCCAATGCTCCACAGCGTCGCGGGCAATCTGGCGATGCCGGGATTTACGGCACCCAAGCTGATGTGGGTGGCACGCCATGAACCTGAAATATTTGAACAGACCGCCAGCGTGCTGCTGCCGAAAGACTATCTGCGCTGGAAAATGACCGGTGAGAAAATCAGCGATATGTCTGATGCGGCCGGGACGCTCTGGCTGGATGTGGCAAAGCGCGACTGGTCAGACAGCCTGCTCGCAGCCTGCGGATTGAGCCGCGATCATATGCCGCGGCTGGTTGAAGGCTCTGCGCCGGGCGGAATGTTGAAGGTTGAGCTGGCGCGCCAGTGGGGACTGAGCGAAGAGGTGATCGTGGCGGGCGGCGGTGGCGATAATGCCGCCAGCGCGGTAGGCATTGGCGCGGTGAATCCGGGCGATGCTTTTATCTCTCTCGGCACCTCCGGGGTGCTGTTTGCGGTGAACGATCGCTTCCGCCCGAACCCGGCCTCGGCGGTTCATGCATTTTGTCACGCCCTTCCCGACCGCTGGCATCAGATGAGCGTAATGCTCACCGCCGCCAGCGGTCTGCGCTGGCTGTGTGACCTGCTCGGCGCGTCAGAAACCACGCTCCTCTCGGAAGTGGCGACGCTGAGCAGCGCCGAGCAGCAGAGCGCCCCGCTGTTCCTTCCTTATCTGTCCGGCGAACGCACGCCGCATAACGATCCGCAGGCAACGGGATCTTTCCACGGGCTGACGCATGGCACGCAGCGCGCTGCGCTGGCCTATGCGGTGCTGGAGGGCGTGACGTTCGGTATCGCTGACGGACTGAAGGTGTTAAACGAAGCGGGCACCGCGCTGACCGCCTGTTCGCTGATTGGCGGCGGCGCACGCAGCCCGTGGTGGGCGCAGCTGATGGCCGACGTGCTCAATCTGCCGGTGGTGACGCACAAAGGCGGCGAAGCGGGCGGCGCACTGGGCGCGGCGCGGCTTGGCTGGCTGGCGGATGGCGGTGATGAGGCGCAGGTCTGCCGCAAGCCCGCCGAACTGAAACGTTACCTGCCGGATGCCGGACGGCATGCGGTTTTAGAGAAGCGGCTCGACTATTTCCGGCTGCTTTATCAGCAGCAGCGCGAGGCTCGCGCACTCGGTTTCTAATCCTGACCCGGACGCCATGTCCGTCCGGGCCCTGCACGCACCTGAGGTACTAACATGACATCAGCAAAAAACTGGTTCGGACTCCCGCTCTCGCTGATCTGGGGCTATATCGCCATCGCTATTTTTATGAGCGGCGATGGGTTTGAGATGGCGTTTCTTTCCAAACACATTACCGATCTGGGCTTCACCCCGGCGCAGTCCGCGCTGGTCTTTACGCTGTATGGCGCCGCCGCCGCGCTGGCGGCGTGGAGCTCTGGCGTGGTGGCGGAAATCATCACCCCGCAGCGCGCGATGCGCATCGGCTTTGTGCTATGGGTGATCATGCATATTCTGTTTATGACGCTGGGACTGGGCCTGCGTAACTATCCGCTGATGCTGCTGTTTTACGGTATTCGTGGCCTGGCTTATCCGCTGTTTATCTACTCTTTCGTGATGCTGGTAGTGCAGAATGTACCTAAACATCAGCTCTCTTCCGCCATGGGCTGGTTCTGGGCGATGTATTCAATCGGCATCGGCTGCGTGGGCAGCTACCTGCCAAGTTTTACCATTCCGTGGATCGGTGAAACCGGTACGCTGTGGTTTGCGATTGCCTGGGTGACCGCGGGCGGTCTGATGGCGATGTTTATGCTGCGTAAGGTAGGGGGCGAAAGCGAAAAAGCCCATCTTTCAACGCGTGAGAAAATCACCGAGCTGTCGCGGGCGGTGACCATTCTCTTCACTAACCGCAATATTTTTCTGGCCTGTCTGATCCGCATTATCAATACCCTCTCACTGTTTGGCTTTGCGGTGGTCATGCCGATGCTGTTCGTCGGACGGCTGGGCTTCAGCATGTCGGAATGGCTGCAAATATGGGCGGTGTTCTTCTTCGTCACCATTTTCACCAACGTGATGTGGGGCGTGCTGGGTGAATATATCGGCTGGATCCGGCAGGTGCGCTGGTTTGGCTGCCTGGGCTGCGCGCTGTCGAGCCTGGCGTTTTACTATTTGCCCGTTACCTTCGGTCATAACTACTGGGTGGCGATGATCCCGGCGGTGATGCTGGGCATTACCGTGGCCGCTTTCGTGCCAATGACCGCTGTTTTCCCGGTACTGGAGCCAAAACATAAAGGGGCGGCGATTTCGATTTATAACCTGTCGGCAGGGCTCAGCAACTTTCTCGCCCCGGCGATTGCATCACTGGTGCTTCCCTTCTTTGATATTGTCGGTGTGGTGTGGACGTATACCGGTCTTTACCTTTTTGCCGGTATTCTGACCATGATCATCAAAGTCGATCAGCCTGCACGCGTCTCTGCTTCGCAGGAAACCAACCGCTACCGCAACAGAGTCGCCACTGAGCATAAATCCTAATTTTCCCTAACCACTTGATTTTTATTAAGGGATGCTGTTTTAAAAACGGTATCCCTTTTTTTATGCGGATAAACAACCTCCGACCCGTTCCCTTTAGTGGCCAATAAATGTTAAAATTGACCCTGGTCAATAATACAGTCGAGCATAATTTATGATCCCGGAAAAGCGTATTATCAGTAGACGCATTCAGTCTGGCGGTTGTGCAATCCACTGTCAGGATTGCAGCATCAGCCAGCTCTGTATTCCATTCACCCTGAATGAACATGAGCTCGATCAACTCGATAATATTATCGAGCGCAAAAAGCCGATTCAGAAAGGCCAGACGCTGTTCAAAGCAGGTGATGAGCTGAAGTCTCTGTACGCAATCCGTTCCGGTACTATCAAAAGTTATACCATCACCGAACAGGGCGACGAGCAGATCACCGGCTTTCACCTGGCGGGCGATCTGGTGGGTTTTGACGCTATCAGCGCCGGGGAGCATCCGAGTTTTTCTCAGGCGCTGGAAACGGCAATGGTCTGCGAAATCCCTTTTGAAACGCTTGATGACCTTTCCGGTAAAATGCCCAGTCTGCGTCAGCAGATGATGCGTTTGATGAGCGGCGAAATCAAAGGCGACCAGGAGATGATCCTGCTGCTGTCAAAAAAGAACGCCGAAGAGCGGCTGGCAGCCTTTATCTATGGCCTTTCACGTCGTTTCGGCCAGCGCGGTTTTTCCCAACGCGAGTTTCGTCTCACCATGACGCGTGGCGACATTGGTAATTACCTGGGGCTGACGGTGGAAACGATCAGTCGCCTGCTGGGCCGCTTCCAGAAAAGCGGTATGCTGGCCGTTAAAGGTAAATACATCACCATTGAAAATCACGAGCTGCTTTCGCAGCTCGCCGGTCAGAGCCACGCCGTGGCCTGATGATTGGTTCCGGGCTGATAAACAGCCCGGCTTCTCCTTTTTTTCGCCAGGCAATCACCCTTCGACAATATTGTTATAATATTGATCCCGCTACGTCTTTTTTACTTCTTACCCGGCCATGATTGGGCTATCTTTATGCAATACGCTCAGTGCATGGAGACTTTACTTATGGCTAAGTATCAAAACGTTCTGGTGGCCATCGACCCACAGCAGGACGATCAACCCGCGCTACGTCGTGCTGTTTATCTCAATCAGCGTCTGGGCGGCCGGATCACCGCGTTTCTGCCGATCTACGACTTCTCATACGAAATGACCACGCTGCTTTCACCGGATGAACGCACCACCATGCGTAAAGGCGTGGTCAGCCAGCGAACCGAATGGATCCGCGAGCAGGCGCAGGCCTATCTGAATGCGGGTGTGAGCATTGATATTAAAGTGGTCTGGCACAATCGACCTTTCGAAGCCATCATCCAGGAAGTTTTGCACGGCGGTTACGATCTGGTGCTGAAAATGGCGCATCAGCAGGACAAACTTCAGGCGGTGGTCTTTACGCCGACCGACTGGCATCTGCTGCGTAAGTGCCCCTGCCCGGTGTGGATGGTTAAAGACCAGCCCTGGCCGGAAGGCGGTAGAGCGGTGGTGGCGGTCAACCTGGCGAGCGAAGAGCCGCATCACGATCCGCTTAACACAAAGCTGGTGAAAGAAACTATTGAACTGGCTGAGATGGTTAATAACACGGAAGTGCATCTTGTGGGCGCGTACCCTGTCACGCCGATCAATATTGCGATAGAACTGCCGGACTTCGATCCCAGCGTGTATAACGACGCTATTCGCGGGCAGCATCTGTTGGCGATGAAAGCGCTGCGCCAGAAGTTCAGCATTGATGAGAAATATACGCACGTTGATAAAGGTTTGCCGGAAGAAGTCATCCCGGGTCTTGCCGAGCACCTGGATGCAGGCGTGGTGGTGCTGGGCACTATTGGCCGGACCGGCCTGTCAGCTGCGTTTTTAGGGAATACTGCTGAGCAGGTTATCGATCATCTGCGCTGCGACCTGCTGGCAATTAAGCCGGATGGCTTTGTCTCACCGATTGCGCTGGACAATGACGAAGACGACTAGTCGGCGGAGAACATAATGGATAAAAAAGCCGGGTTTCCCCGGCTTTTTGTTATAACGCTTTCAGAATGGCGTCGACGGTCGCTTTCGCATCGCCGAACAGCATCTGAGTGTTCTCTTTAAAGAAAAGCGGGTTTTGCACGCCAGCGTAACCGGTATTCATTGAACGCTTAAACACCACGACATTCTGCGCTTTCCACACTTCCAGCACCGGCATCCCTGCAATTGGGCTGTGCGGATCGTCCTGTGCGGCCGGATTCACCGTATCGTTCGCGCCAATGACCAGCACCGTATCGGTATCGCTGAAGTCGTCGTTGATTTCGTCCATTTCCAGCACAATATCGTACGGCACGCGCGCTTCAGCCAGCAGAACGTTCATATGCCCCGGCAGACGTCCGGCCACGGGATGAATGCCGAAACGCACCTTGATGCCCATCGCACGCAGTTTCTCGGTGATTTCGGCAACCGGATACTGTGCCTGAGCAACCGCCATGCCATAGCCTGGCGTGATGATCACCGAACTGGAATTTTTCAACAGCTCTGCGGTGCCCTGGGCGTCGATTTCACGATGTTCGCCAACCTCTTCACCCTCGCTGGAGACCGCGCTGTCGGTGCCGAATCCGCCAGCAATCACGCTGATAAACGAGCGGTTCATCGCTTTACACATGATGTAAGAGAGGATGGCGCCGGAGGAACCGACCAGCGCACCAGTAACGATCAGCAGATCGTTACTGAGCATAAAGCCCGCTGCCGCTGCCGCCCAACCTGAGTAAGAGTTAAGCATTGACACCACCACCGGCATATCCGCGCCGCCGATGGAGGCAACCAGATGCCAGCCGAACGCCAGCGCAATCAGCGTCATCACAAACAATGCGAAGCCCTGAAGCCCTGCGCTGTCGGTACGCACAAAAATGATCAGCAGACAGAAGGAAACCACCAGCGCCAGCAGATTCAGCTTGTGGCGATGCGGCAGCATCAGCGGACGCGAGGAGATTTTCCCGCGCAGTTTACCAAACGCCACCAGCGAACCGGTGAAGGTCACCGCGCCAATAAAGATACCAATGAACACTTCGCTCAGGTGGATATTTTCCAGTACCGCATCCAGACCCGGACCTTGATCGAGGTAGCTGTTAAAACCGACCAACACCGCTGCCAGGCCGACAAAGCTGTGCAGGATTGCCACCAGCTCCGGCATTTCGGTCATTTCAACTTTTTTCGCCAGGTGCATGCCAATCGCGCCGCCAATGACCATCGCCAGCAGAATCCAGGCAACGTGACCGGTTTCAGGGCCAAAAATGGTCGCCAGCAGCGCAATCGCCATACCGCTGATGCCGAACAGGTTACCC
>NZ_JNVB01000030.1 GCF_000770305.1 Erwinia oleae | reverse complement strand
CGATAATGCGGTTGCAGAAAGCTTTTTCCAGTTGCTGAAGCGTGAACGGATAAAGAAAAAGATCTATGGAACGCGGGAAGAAGCCCGCAGCGATATTTTTGATTACATCGAAATGTTTTATAACAGTAAGCGTCGGCATGGTTCGAGTGATCAGATGCCACCGACGGAATATGAAAATCAATATTATCGACGGCTCAGAAGTGTCTAGATTATCCGTGGCGATTCAGGTTGTACCATTAGTGCCAATGTAATTCTGGCATCCTTGATTAGTTTTTCTGGCTCACTTTTCCTTTCTACGGAAAATGTTGCGCCATCCCACATTTTGTTGATAAAAGGTAGTTCGTTCAGCGTGTAACCGTTAAAGATGGTACCAGCCTCATCAGACATAATACCAATAGACCGCCAGCTTCCGCAGAGATACTCTTTCAAAGCCGCAGGAGTGGCATCGTTGAATATCTGTTTGTACCTGATTGGAGCTTCAGGGGATGTCGACAACAGAGCTTTTAGTCGTTCATTCGTTATAGAATGATCCTTGTTAAGACGAATGTCTGATTTTATTTTTGACATCAAAGCTTTCTTTTCAGTATTAAAAGCTATTTTCTCATTCTGCCAGTTGGTAAGTTCATGGTTGTATGTTTCAAACAACCCTTCTTCCAATCGATATAATGGTTTCATGAGCAGCTTATCAACCGTGCTTTTTCGTTCGCCTGATTCTGCAAGCGTCATTAAAAAGAGTGATGCTGGACTGCGCAAGTTATTAAGTCGGCATACATCAATACTATTTTGACTGGCAAGTGAAATAGTTCCCAACACTGATGCAGCAATCAATGAAAGTGGTGCCTGCGTATGTTGTTCAACTTCATGAATCGCGTTTCTAATGATCGCTGGAAATACATGCACAGGAAAAGGGCGCATACAAAGCATAATTACCTCTTGTTAGGTTTAACTCTTGAGGGGTCCAATGTTTAGGCTACTCTGCTATTAATAGCGAAAATAGCAATTTAAAAATGGCTGAAAAAATTTAAACGCGTTTTTATCTCCTAAATCAACCTTAAATTTCATGAGGTAAATCTATATACAAGGTTGTAAATGGTGAAATTTAATCTTGTGATTAATTTAACTTTCTATAAGAAGAAAATTCTTTAGCTACAACTATTCCGTTGTAAAAGCCATTCGTCTATTTCAGATTCTAACCAGCCCACGGATTGCTTTCCGAGCTTCCTCTTTTTTGGAAAGGTTGGGTCGTAGCGTTGTGATTTGGGATTTAACCAGTCATAGATGGTAGCTCGTGCTAAACCCGTTTTATGGATAACAGCAGGTAAGCGGAGTATCCTGACTGCGGGGAGATTAGTCATGCCTGTTTGCCTCTCATTGGTTCAGTTTGGTTGCTGAAAGATTAAGGCCAATCTGATGTGCGAAAAATGCAGCTAGCAAAAAAAAGTTTTTTACGTGCTGTTGTGGTTTGATTTAAAAGGGGAATTTATGTTGTTGAATGATTTTCATGAGAAGGTTTTGTATAAACGTGAAACGCTTTTGAAGGAAATGATTGCTACTGAATGGGGAACTCATGCCCATGAAATGAATGAAAATCATACAGAGTTAAAGTCAAAAATTGAACGTATGAAGATGGCGTTTGCTGATCCTGAGAAGAAAGGTAGTGAAGTATTATCTTATAATGAACCACCAAAAGGGCAGTCAAGATATCATGAGGTAGATGGTATACTTACAAGGAAAAAAGAATACATCGATATATACGATCCTATTAAAGAATGCTGGAGGGATTTCAGAGATAACTTTTCTATCAAAATACTTATCATGTTCGTTCTGAAACAATTGAAGATATATTCATTGAGCATTTTATTTACGCTTGTATGTCATTTGAATTCGGTTTGTCTGTTATTCGTGAAGATGAACAAGTAGCCCTTGATGCTTTTATGCACGCTTCTGAGTATTTTGACAAGTGTTTTGGAATGCTTTGGTTTAAATCAGACCTTGAAGAAAAAAATAAATTATCAAAATTAAGGGGCGATGCAGGAAAGAAAGGTGGCACTGTAAAATCGGAGGTTTACAGGGTCATTCATAATGAATTAATTAGGTTAATCTACGCTAAGGCTCCCGCAAATGGATGGAAGAATAAGATCTCCGCTGTAAACGGTGTCATTGATTCTTTGTGGGAGTTTGTTGAAGCGAAAAAAATTGATAGTTCTCATGTGAAAGACAAAGAAGCATTACATGACAGAGTTTATCTGCAGTGGTCAAAAAATGTTGAGGATGTAAAGAATGCATTCAACACTAAAATAACGAAATCTCGGAAATGAAAGCCTACGTTAAAATGCCTATCAAGCACTTACCATTGAAGTGTAAACGCCCATAGAGGGCGTTTAGCTCACCCTACAAGCCTTATTCCGTTAACTCCATCGCCACTTTTATAACCGCGTTCCGCAGTCATGACGAAATCAGCCCACCACTGCATCATTGGGCGTCTCTGCTCAAGGTAATCGCTACGGTTGTAAGCACGACGCACCTCATTTTTGTCCACATGAGCAAGTGCTGCTTCAATCACATCTGGTGGAAAGCCTTCCTCATTTAGGGCGGTACTGGCGATAGATCGCAGGCCATGCGAAACCAGCACTCCGCCAAAACCGGCGCGCTTGAGTGATGCATTAACCGTTTGACTATTCATTGGTTGCTTTGGCTTGATGCGGCTAGGAAAGATAAACTCCCTGTTGCCACTTAACTGCTTCATCATTTCCAGAACAGCGATGGCTTCATCTGACAATGGCACAGTATGGTCACGGTTCATCTTCATGCGTGATGCAGGGATCTTCCATTCTCGTGCTTCCATGTCTATTTCTTCCCAACGGGCTTCAGCTGCTTCGGCTGGGCGGGTGATGGTAAGAAGCTGCCACATAAATAGGCATCGTGTTGAAAGACTAATGCTGGCCGTTCGCATCGTCTGCATTAACTGAGGCAACTGATCGGGACGAATGCTGGGCATGTTTTTCTTCTGCGGCTTCTCGAATGCCTTGCCAATATTGACACTAGGAACCGCATCAATCAGCCCCGTATTTTGGGCATAGATCATAACCTCATTTATGCGCTGGCACAGGCGACGAACGGTCTCCAGCGCTCCTCTGGCCTGAACCGGTTGCACGGCCTGAACTAAAGTATGAGCTTTAATATCTGTAACGCTGATGTCACCAATTGCAGGAAAGACATCTCTTTCCAAAGATCGCCAAATGTCCTCTGCATAGTCCTCGGTCACACTGGCTTTCTTCACATTCCACCAACGTTCAGCCACGAGTTGGAAAGTATTAGTTTTGGCTTCAAGCGAACTGCGCAGTTGTTCTTGCTGATGTTCCTGGGGATCGATTTGTTTCGCCAGGAGTGAGCGAGACTCTGCCCGATAGCTTCGAGCATCGGCAAGCGTAACTGACGGGTAGGAGCCAATGCTCTTTTTCGCTCTCTTCTTGGTGACAGGGCGAATGTAGCGAAATTGCCAGATTTTACTCCCGCTGGATTTGATCAATAGCTCAAGGCCATCACCATCATAGAGGACATAGTCCGCTTCCTTGGATTTGGCAGATTCGATTTCCTTAACGGAGAGAGGTTTGGTTTGTCTTGCCATTGCCGGGTTTCCATAGTTTTAGGCACCTCAAAAACAATAAAGCTTTATGAGGTGCCTAACAAGGTGCCTAAAAGGTTGGGATTTAATTAGTTTAGTTCGGACTTCGCGGGACAAATCGCAGGCACAAAAAAGCCCGCAGGGCTTTCGCCATGCGGGCTCTTAGGACTTCTGCGGATGGCACTGGAACCATCTTTGAAGAATTTTGGTGGAGCTGGCGGGAGTTGAACCCGCGTCCAGAATTACTACACCGTCGGCACTACATGCTTAGTCCAGTCTTTACATTCGCCTGTTAGCTGCGAACGGACACGCTACTAACAAACTAGCCTGATTGGATTTAACGCTTCAACCCCAGGCAAGGCATCCACGCGATCTCTTTTAGGTTTGACCTCTCTTGATCCCCGTCCTAAGAGCGGAGGCTAGGGAGAGAGGGCTCTGAGCAGGTTATTAAGCTGCTAGGGCGTAGTTTTCGTCGTTTGCGACTATTTTTTTGCGGCTTTTAACGAGGCCAACCGCCCCTCGGCATGCTCCTTGGGCTTCGCAAATCCTGTCGAATCCAGAATCAGCCCCAAGTACTGTCGAGCAGTATAACAGAAAAACCTGCTATAGCGCCAGATACTTAACGATTTGCGTGCTTCATGATGCGCGCTTTATCGAGTTTCCATTCACGGTCTTTGATGTCATCGCGCTTATCGTGCTCTTTCTTACCTTTTGCTACGCCGATTTTAAGTTTGGCCCAGGCGTTTTTCCAGTACATCGAGAGCGCAACGATAGTATAACCATCACGATTTGCTCTGCCGTAGAGCGTATCAAGCTCGCGTTGCTTAAGTAAAAGCTTGCGGCTTCGTGTTGGATCGCAAACAACGTGCGATGAGGCTACGCTGAGCGCCTGAAAAGTCGAGCCGAAAAGAAAGGCTTCGCCATCACGCAGCAGAATGTAGCTGTCGCTGATATTTGCCTTGCCGGCACGGAGAGCCTTAACTTCCCATCCCTGTAGCGAAAGACCCGCTTCGAACTCTTCTTCAATAAAGTATTCGTGGCGAGCCCGCTTATTCATGGCAATGGTAGCAGAGCCGGGTTTGTGTTTTTTCTTTGTCATAGTGCTACTTAGTTTACATGAAGCAAGGATTAATGGCATCCCCTGTCACATCGAAGCGGGGGAGACGAACTATTCTAGCAGAAGCCAGGCGGCTGAGAATTTTTGTTTGCCCGCCAGCGATGGTATGATTTACAGGTTGAAAATTAACAGGAAACGCTATGTCCCAAATCAGTCGTTCTGCGCTGGTGCCCTACAGTGCAGAGAAAATGTTCCGGTTGGTCAACAATGTTGATGCCTATCCGGAATTTCTTCCAGGGTGCACTGGTAGTCGAATTATTGATTCCAGCGAGCAGCAGATGACTGCATCGGTTGACGTTTCCAAAGCGGGGATAAGTAAGACCTTTGTAACCCGTAACACACTAACGGAAAATCAACGTATTAACATGCAACTGGTTGATGGCCCGTTCCGCAAGCTTTCCGGCGGCTGGCAGTTCACACCGCTCAGTGAGGATGCCTGCAAGGTCGAGCTGAATCTTGATTTTGAATTCTCAAATATGCTGGTTGAGCTGGCTTTTGGTCGCATCTTTAAAGAGCTGGCAGGCAGTATGGTTCAGGCCTTTACGCGTCGGGCGAAAGAGGTTTACGGTGCCTGATATAGCGGTAGAAGTCGTCTATGCGCTGCCTGATAAGCAGTACCTTTATACGGTGAACGTAGAAGAGGGGAGTACCGTCGAGCAGGCGATCAAAGCCTCAGGTATTCTTGAAATACGTGGCGATATCGATCTGACTCAGAACAAGGTCGGTATTTTCAGTCGTCCGGTCAAACTACCGGATGAGGTTAAAGCCGGAGACCGCATTGAAATCTATCGCCCGCTGTTAGCCGATCCGAAAGAATTACGTCGTCAACGTGCAGAGCGCGCCGCTAAAAAATAGCGCTTAAGTTGTGCACTTTCCCCGGCAGGACGCCGGGGTATATGTCGACCATCAGGCTTCCTGCCTCAATGCTTCCTGTTACTTCCTTTTGTCTGTCAGCGCAGGTTTATTATCGATATGGGTCAGAACGCCATTGCCATCAAAGGTTAATGTCAACGTTTGCTGCGTGACAGGCTCATGGCCGGGTTCCTGACGGAATACGTAATACCAGACGTTGCTGCCAAACGGATCGCGCATCATCGGCGTGCCAAGCGTGTAGGCAACCTGTTGCTGGGTCATGCCTGTGTGAATTTTTGAAACATCGGTAGCAACGAGGTAGTTGCCCTGATTAATATCCGGACGATAAACCACGCGCCCGAGGGTGGAACATCCAGCGGTTGCCATCATCAGAACAACCACTGCCGCAGCAGTCAGCGTTTTACAGCGCATAAGTCTCTTTATTCCTTTTCGGGCCAACACCTTCGGCATCTGGCTGTTTTATTTGCCGGTTAAACCTGAGCTTAATTGTCTGACGCAGGGAAGAGTCATTTTCCCTGTGAGGCAATCTTCAGGTTCAGCGTGGCTGTAACAATAGCGCCAGATGCCCTGAGCATCAATCATCTGCTTCTGGTTATTACGCCCGTTACGGCGCCAGGAAGGTGATGATAATAAACCTTTTCGCAGTTTGAAACCTCTACGAACCACGGTTATGACCACGACTGCCTCAAAAAGTGCGGCGATCAGGCCGCCAGAAGATCTTTTGCGTTCGCCAGCGTATTGCGCGTCACTTCACTACCGCCCAGCAGACGGGCCAGTTCCTGTAAGCGAGCGCGCTTGTCGAGCGGCTGCATATGCGTTTCAGTCATTGCGCCATCGGTTTCTTTGCTGACATAGAAATGATGGTTACCGCAGCCCGCGACCTGCGGAAGATGGGTTACGCACATAACCTGCGTCGATTCACCCAACTGACGCAGCATTTTGCCCACCACTGCCGCTGTCGGCCCGCTGATGCCCACATCGACCTCATCGAAAATCAGCGCTGGCGTATCCATTTTACGTGCAGTAATGACCTGAATGGCCAACGCAATACGCGACAGTTCGCCGCCGGAAGCCACTTTAGAGAGCGGCTGCAAAGACTGACCGGGGTTGGTGCTGACGCGGAAATCAATGCGGTCTGCGCCTTCGGCAGTGAGATGATCGGCATTGAACTGCACCTCGATACTCAGCTTGCCATGTGGCATAGAGAGCGTATGCATGCTTTCAGTGATCAGCTCGCTCAGCTCCTGAGCAAAATGAGCGCGTCGCTGGTGAAGCTGTTCCGCACAGGTCATCGCCAGACGATGGTGCGTGGCCACGGCCTGCGCCAGTTCGTCCTGATCGCTCTCCTGTTTGTCCAACTGCGACTGCTCTTCCAGCAGCTGCTGATGAAAAACGGGGAGATCTTCCGGTGAAATATGATGCTTACGCGCCAGCGCAATCTGTCGGGAAAGGCGCTGTTCGAGGTCATGCAGACGGTTAGGATCGAGTTCCAGCTTTTCACAATAGTGGCGCAACTCATCGCTGGCCTCGCTGAGTTGGATCGCGGCTTCATCGAGAAGCATACTGACGCCATTGAGTCGGTCATCCATCGTCAGCAGCTCATTAATCAGTTGCTGCGCCGAATAGAGTTGATTTTGCAGCGTGGCCTCTTCGCCGTCTGCCAGCAGCATTAATGCCCGCTGGCTTGTCGAAAGAAGCTGCCCGCTGTTCGCCAGCCGTTTGTACTCTTCATCAATGTTTTCATATTCGCCTGCAACAGGCGCAAACTCATTCAGCTCTTTTAGCTGGTATTGCAGCAGTTCGCGGCGCGCCTCACGCTCCTGTGACTGCTGCTGATGTTTAGCCAGCGAGCGGCAACTTTGGTTCCACTGGCGGTAGCTGTTCGCCATTTGCTGCATCAGCGCGTTTTCACCCGCATAGGCGTCCAGCAGGGTTTTCTGATGTTCAGGCTTCAGCAACAGTTGATGAGCATGCTGACCATGAATTTGAATCAATAACTGACCTAAATCACGTAGTTGAGAAAGGGGAACGGCAGTGCCGTTGATAAAGCCACGTGAGCGACCGTCGCTGCTGATAACGCGGCGCAGCAGGCACTCATGCCCTTCATCAAGCTGATTCTCCGTCAGCCAGGCAAGGGCTGAAGGCGTATCTTTCAGTGAGAAACGGGCGCAGATATCAGCACGCGTCGCGCCCTGGCGCACCATATCTGCTTCGGCACGGCCGCCCAGGCACAGGCTCAGCGCATCAATAGCAATAGATTTACCCGCACCGGTTTCGCCGGTTATAGCGGTCATGCCACGTTGAAAATCGATTTCCAGTTCACGAACAATCGCAAAATTACTGATGGTCAGTTGTGCCAGCATAGTTATCATTCCTGTATGAAAACACAGATATGGTTTTTCATACAGTATATACTGGTTTTATAACCAGTAAAGAGGCATGATGCATTTTAGAACAATTTTTTTGACCAGCCGAGCTTGGAGCTTAGCGTATTGAAGTAATTGTAATTTTGTGGATGGATCAGGTTCAGATGATCCTCGTTCCGACGGATTAACACATCTTCGCCCTCCTGGATGGGCAGGGCAATCTGGCTGTCGCAGCTTACTTCAAGGTCGCTGCGCATGTTGGAAAAGCGCAGGCGAATGGTGCTGCTGCTGTTAATAACCAGCGGTCTGGCAGAAAGCGTATGCGGGAACATCGGCACAATAGCGATGGCGTCGAGAGACGGCGTCAGGATCGGGCCGCCAGCAGAGAGCGAATAAGCGGTTGAACCCGTGGGCGTCGAGATGATTAACCCGTCGGAGCGCTGTGAAAAAGCAAAGGTTTCATCAATATACACTTCGAATTCGATCATGTGCGCCACCTTCCCCGGATGCAGCACCACTTCATTAATGGCGGTGCCGATGCGCGGTTCGCAGCCCTGACGACATACCTGCGCCTCCAACAGAAAGCGGCTCTCGGTAATATATTTTCCCTCCAGCACGTCGTCCAGCTGCTGCTGAGCGTTGTCCGGGTCCAGATCGGTCAGGAATCCGAGGTTGCCGCGGTTGATGCCAATAACCTTAATATCGTAGCGAGCCAGTCCCCGCGCCGCGCCCAGCATGTTGCCATCGCCGCCCACCACCACGGCAAGATCGGCCCGTTTGCCAATTTCAGCGAGCGTACCCGTCGCCACACCGTCCAGCTTCAGCTCATGGGCAATTTGTTGCTCGATAATGACGTCATAGCCTTTTGCCGTCAGCCAGCGACAAAGCGTTTCGTGCGTGGTCAGCGCGGTTGGGTGGCGCGGGTGGCCTACAATTCCAATGCAGTTAAAGTGCTTGTTCATGTTGCTGACGTTCCTCATGAGGCCTGCTCCTTCAGACAATGTGACGGGTTCCCTTGAAACCGTTATTCTGATCCCCATAATAAGCGAACCAGCGAGACGAATGTGCATAAACGCGGAGAAATTCATGAGTAGTAAAGAACAGAACACACCAAACGAGCAAGTCTCAGATGATATCGGGATGGAGCAGGCACACACTCAGGACGCAGAGACGGCAGCAGGCGTGGATCCGCGTGATGAACGCATTGCCGAACTGGAGGCGCAGTTGACCGAATCACAGGGCGGCGTTCGCGAAGCCCAGCTGCGTGCGCAGGCGGAAATCGAAAATATTCGCCGTCGTGCGGAACAGGATGTTGAAAAGGCGCACAAGTTTGCGCTGGAAAAATTTGCTAATGAGCTGCTGCCCGTTATCGACAGTCTTGAGCGCGCGCTGGAGATGACCGATAAAGACAATCCGGAACTGACGGCAATGGTTGAAGGTATCGACCTGACGCTGAAGTCTCTGTTGGGCGCGGTGCGCAAGTTTGGCGTGGAAGTGGTGGGTGACGTGAATGTCCCGTTCAACCCTGAGATCCATCAGGCTATGTCGATGATGGAGTCCGAAGACGTTGCGCCAAACCATGTAATGATGGTGATGCAGCGTGGCTATACGCTGAACGGGCGTCTGCTTCGTCCGGCGATGGTCGCGGTGGCCAAAGCAAAATCCTGACTGGAAAAAAGCACCGTCACCGGTGCTTTTTTTGCTTACTCAGGGAGCCGCGGCGTCCAGTCGATGGGCTTTTTGCCGTGCTCTTCCAGCCACGCATTCGCCTTGACGAAATGCCCGCAGCCAAAAAAGCCGCGGTGTGCTGAAAGCGGTGACGGATGCGGCGCCTGAAGTACGTGATGACGTTGCCTGTCAATGATACTGCCCTTTTTCTGCGCGTGTGAACCCCACAGCAAAAAGACGACGCCTTCCCGATGTTCATTAATTAATGCGATGACCCGGTCGGTAAATGCTTCCCAGCCTAAGCGCGCGTGAGAATGCGCCTGACCCGCCTCCACCGTCAGTACAGTATTGAGCAGCAATACGCCCTGACGCGCCCAGCTTTCCAGATAACCGTGATTTGGCCGGACGAAACCGGGGATCTCTGCTTCCAGCTCTTTATACATATTCATTAACGAGGGCGGTATAGCAACGCCGGGACGTACGGAAAAAGAGAGGCCATGTGCCTGATTGGGGCCGTGATAAGGATCCTGCCCGAGGATCACAACGTTAACATCGCTGAGTTCGGTAAAGCGAAAAGCGTTAAACACATCCTTCTGCGGTGGATAAACCACTTTGCCTGCCGCGCGCTCGTTAGCGACGACAGTCAGGGTTTCGGTGAAATAAGGTTTATTTTTTTCCTCTGCCAGCACGTCGTGCCAGGTCAGCGCATTGGCCATTTTTGCCTCCTTTAAGTATTGGGAGTAGCTTAACGTGCACGGCAATAAAGGCAAAATTAAAAATTATTTGAATATTTACAAAAAAATATGAAAAAAAGAGTGGGTTAAATTTGATGTAAATCATAAAGTTGAGCGCAATGGCCGTTTTGGTCAGCGGCATTTTTTGATGTGAATCAAGGTGCGCAGGGGCGTGGGCTGATATACAACACACATTGCGGAAAAAAATTACCCGTTAACCCGTGCTGATATGCTCAGCCTGCACTGCCTGGGAGGCAATTTATGATTACCGGAATTCAGATCACTAAAGCAAGCAACAACGCGCTGTTAAATTCATTCTGGCTGCTGGACGACGAAAAAAACGAAGCGCGTTGCGTTTGCGCCAAAGCAGAGTATAGCGAAGATCAGATTGTTGCCGTCACCGATCTGGGCGACATCGAATACCGCGAAGTGCCGCTGGAGGTTAAACCTGAGGTGCGCGTTGAGGGCGGTCAACATCTCAACGTAAACGTGTTGCGTCGTGAAACGCTGGAAGATGCGGTTAAAAACCCTGAAAAATATCCGCAGCTCACCATTCGCGTTTCAGGTTATGCCGTACGTTTCAACTCGCTGACGCCTGAGCAACAGCGCGACGTAATTGCACGCACCTTCACTGAAAGCCTGTAAGCGTCACTTTAAGGCGATTGCACCGCTTTCTGCATTGAAAACCGCATTTGTTTGCGTCACTGCCATAAAAAAACCGCTCAAATCGAGCGGTTTTTTATTGCGGCGCATATTTATTCATCGCCGTCGGTTTTCAGCGCCGCGCTGGGTTTACGGCGTTTGCCGATATTTTTCGTATCGCGATGGCGTTGTTTAACGCGTGGCCTGGTTGCTTCGCTCTCTTTTTTCTCTTTACGCTTCGCCAGCACTTTTTTGGACGGCTTACCGTTCAGCTTTTCATTAGGCGGACGGGTGACCGGCTTCATTTCATCAATGGTGCGCGCCTTCAACGGCTCCTGAATGTAGCGGCTGATTTTGCCCAGCAACAGATGATCGTGCGCTTCTACCAGCGAAATCGCCGTGCCTTTTTTACCGGCCCTTGCGGTGCGGCCAATACGGTGCAGATAGATATCCGTGGTGCGGGGCAGATCGAAGTTGAAAACGTGGCTGACGTCGTCAATATCAATGCCGCGAGCCGCGATGTCCGTGGCCACCAGCACGTTGACGCGGCCGTCGACAACGCGTTTGATCGCTTCGTTCCGCTTAAACTGCTCAAGTTCGCCTTCCAGATAGCTGGTATTGATGCCTGCGTCACGCAGCCAGCCGCACAGTTCATGAACGCGTTCGCGCTTACGCACAAACACCACAGAGCGGGTCACTTCAGGCTGCCTGAGCAGATGAATCAGCATGGCGGTTTTATGCTTAATATCATCAGCGCGGTAGTACCACTGCTGAATTTTCTTGCGCTCGCTGCGCGCCGGATCGGATTCAATCTCCACCGGTTCATTAAGCAGACGCTCGGAGAAATCTTTAATCGCTTCGCCTTCCAGCGTGGCGGAAAACAGCAGGGTTTGCTTACGCCAGCGGGTTTCACCGGAAATGGTTTCAATATCCTGCGCGAAACCCATATCCAGCATGCGGTCGGCTTCATCAAGGATCAGCGTCTCAACCGCGCGGCAGTCGAAGTTCTCTTCTTTGATGTATTGCAGCAGACGACCGGTGGTAGCCACCACGATGTCCTGGTTTTCACTGAACACTTCAGCATGGTTCATATACGCCACGCCGCCGGTGATGGTCGCAATGTCCAGATGCGTGTGCTTTGCCAGTTCACGCGCGTGATCCGCCACCTGCATCGCCAGCTCGCGCGTGGGCGTCAGAATGAGAATACGCGGCGGGCCTGATTTCTTTCTGGGAAAATCAAGAAGATGCTGAAGAGCGGGCAGCAGATAGGCCGCCGTTTTGCCTGTACCGGTTGGTGCCGAACCCAGAACGTCACGACCCTCCAGCGCAGGCGGAATCGCAGCAGACTGGATAGCGGTCGGGCGCTTGAACCCCTTCTCGCTCAGGGCTTCCAGCAGGCTTTCATCAAGTTCGAGTTCGGAAAAAGTGGTTACAGTCATGGTCTACCTCAGTTTGGGGCGCTGATTATAGACAGATTGAACACGATCTTCATCTGTTTGTGTGGCCTTTATGACTTTTCCTTGCGCTGACTTTGTCCTATGCTGGCGGCGTTTCTTTTTCGGATCGATCAAATGTCTCAACAGAAAGCGGTTTTACGTGCCAACGGCTTTACCTTCAAGCAGTTTTTTGTCGCGCACGATCGCTGTGCGATGAAAGTGGGGACGGATGGCGTGCTGCTCGGTGCCTGGGCGCCGGTCGTCGGCGCCCGGCGCGCGCTGGATATTGGTAGCGGCAGCGGTTTGATCGCGCTGATGCTGGCGCAGCGAACCGCTCAGGACGTCACGATTGACGCCGTTGAGCTTGACGCTGAAGCTGCTGCGCAGGCACAGGAAAATGTTCAGGCCTCGCCGTGGGCGAACCGAATCCATATCTGGCAGGACGATATCCTGCGATGGTCGCAGCGCTGCGAGCAGCGTTACAGTCTTATCGTCAGCAATCCGCCTTATTTCCCGCCCGGCTCAGAATGCGCCAGTGCTGCCCGCGCCTCGGCGCGCTACACCACGGATTTGACGCACGATATGCTGCTGACCTGCGCGGAAACGCTGATCACGGAAGACGGCTTTTTCTGCGTTATTCTGCCGGCAGAGGCGGGCAATGCGCTGGCGGCGCTGGCGCAGTCGCGCGGCTGGCATTTGCGTTCGCGTACTGATATTTCAGACAACGAGACGCGCCCGCCGAACCGCGTGCTGCTGGCGCTCTCTCCGGCGCCGGGCGAGCAGTTTCTCGACAGGATGACCATTCGCGGCCCCGACCAGCGCTATTCTGATGCACATTGCAGCCTGACGCGGGATTTTTATCTGTTCCGCTGATCAGGGCGACAGAATGGTCGGCGCGGCGACGTCGAGCGGCTCGGGGTAGTCCAGCGTGAAGTGCAGCCCACGACTCTCTTTACGTGCCATTGCGCAGCGAACAATCAGTTCGGCCACCTGTACCAGATTGCGCAGCTCGAGCAGGTTATTGGAGATACGAAACTGCGCGTAGTACTCATCGATTTCCTGTTGCAGCATCCGGATACGGCGCAGCGCGCGCTCAAGGCGTCGCGTGGTACGCACGATGCCGACGTAA
Source organism: Erwinia oleae (assembly GCF_000770305.1). Taxonomy (GTDB): domain Bacteria; phylum Pseudomonadota; class Gammaproteobacteria; order Enterobacterales; family Enterobacteriaceae; genus Erwinia; species Erwinia oleae. The sequence continues at coordinate 33,464 of NZ_JNVB01000030.1, read as the reverse complement.
TCCCACATAAACAGGCGCAGTTCGTGCCAGTTATGCTGAATAACCACCCGTTCGTCCGAGTCATCCACCCGGCTCTCATCCCATTGCGGCAAGGTTGCAACCAGATCGGCGGCGTGCAAATGCTCCCTGATATCTTCCGCCGCCGACCAGCCATACACCAGACACTCCAGCAGCGAGTTAGATGCCAGACGATTCGCGCCGTGCAGGCCCGTATAGCTGACTTCGCCAATGGCATAAAGGCCGTTAAGGTCGGTTCGCCCGTGGTGATCGACCATCACGCCACCGCAGGTATAGTGCGCGGCGGGCACAATGGGAATGGGCTCTTTCGTCAGGTCGAAGCCCAGCGTTTGCAGCTTTTCGTCGATCATGGGGAAGTGAGCACGAATAAACTCAGCGGGCTGATGGCTGATATCCAGATACATGCACGCCGCGCCAAGGCGCTTCATTTCATGATCGATCGCGCGCGCCACAATATCGCGTGGCGCCAGTTCTGCGCGCGGGTCGAAATCAGGCATAAAGCGCGTGCCGTCAGGCCGCCTGAGCACCGCGCCTTCGCCGCGCAGCGCTTCGGTCAGCAGGAAGTTTTTCGCTTCAGGGTGAAACAGACAGGTGGGATGGAACTGATTGAACTCCATGTTGGCAACGCGGCAGCCAGCGCGCCACGCCATCGCGATGCCGTCGCCGGACGCCACGTCAGGATTGGTGCTGTACTGATACACTCTGGCCGCGCCGCCGGTCGCCAGTACCACGGCGCGCGCGCGGCAGGTTTCAACGCGCTCTGAGTTGCGATTCCAGATATATGCACCGACCACGCGACGTTCGCCGGGCAGATTTATCCTGTCAGAAACGATCAGATCGACAGCGTTGCTGCGCTCAATGAGCCGAATATTCGGATGGGCCAGCGCCTGGCTTACCAGCGTGTTTTCCACCGCCCGCCCGGTAGCGTCAGCGCTGTGCAGGATACGGCGGTGACTGTGGCCACCTTCGCGCGTTAAATGGTAGCGTTCATCCGGCTTGTCTTTGTCAAACATCATGCCTTTATCGATCAGCCACTGAACGCAGTGCCGCGCGTTGCTGGCGATAAAAGCGACCGCTTCGCGATCGCAAAGACCGCCGCCGGCAATCAGCGTATCGTCAACGTGCGACTCAATACTGTCGGTTTCATCAAAAACGGCGGCGATGCCGCCCTGCGCATAAAAGGTTGAGCCTTCACTGAGCGGGCCTTTGCTCAATACGGTGACCTGGCTTGCATCGGCCAGCCTCAGCGCAAGGGAAAGGCCCGCCGCGCCGCTGCCAATGATAAGGACATCGCATGAATAATCAGGAGTAGAGGTCATGATGTTTAATGTACTAAACAAAGGGTCTGCCGAGCTTAGCACTCCTGTAGCTAATGCAACATGCTTTTTTTCATTCTGTTGCTGCTGACTCGCGGATCTGCACGCGGTTCGTCGTCATAAGGCGAGCGGCAAAAAAACACAGTAAAACAGAAAGCGTTTACTATGGCGAACTGTCACGAAATGCCATGATTTAAAGATGAAAAAGCATGCTTCATGGGGTACTCTGCGGCGTGGCGGGGCATGTTACAGAAAAAGTAACGAAGAAATTGCAGTGGCTGTTCGACCAGACAGAAAGTAAAAAAACAATCGCTGGTCGCACATTACCCGCCACCCATCATAAATATAACGGCGTAACGGAACTTTACTCATGGCGATTAATCAAAGCGAAAGCTTGTTCGAAAAGTATGAATTTTTGCGAGTCGTTCAGGAACGCATGGCACAGAGTTTGGGGAGACATTACCTCGGATGAGCGAGCAGATAACGGATCAGGTTCTCGTTGAACGAGTGCAGAAGGGAGATCAGAAAGCATTCAATTTACTGGTAATTCGCTACCAGCATAAAGTGGCGAGTCTGGTTTCCCGCTATGTGCCTTCAGGAGACGTGCCTGACGTGGCGCAGGAAACCTTTATTAAAGCGTATCGCGCGCTGGAATCGTTTCGCGGCGACAGCGCCTTTTATACCTGGCTTTACCGGATAGCCGTGAACACGGCGAAAAATTATCTGGTGGCTCAGGGGCGCCGTCCGCCTTCCAGCGACGTTGATGCCATTGACGCGGAAAACTTTGAAAGCGCAGGCGCGCTGAAAGAAATTTCGAACCCTGAGAACTTAATGTTGTCAGAAGAGTTGCGACAAACCGTTTTTCGTACCATCGAAACGCTTCCCGACGATTTAAGAATGGCTATCACGTTGCGGGAGCTGGATGGTCTAAGCTATGAAGAAATAGCCGCCATTATGGAGTGTCCCGTCGGTACAGTCCGCTCCCGAATATTTCGGGCGCGTGAGGCTATCGACAGTAAAATCCAACCGCTGATCCAACGCTAGTTACGGCGGATACACGAAGGGTACTGAGGCATGCAGAAAGAACAACTTTCCGCTTTAATGGATGGAGAAACTTCGAACGCTGAAGTTTTAACCGCACTGTCTGAAGATGCATCGCTCCAGAGGGAGTGGGAGAGCTATCATCTCATTCGCGATACGCTGCGTGGAGATGTGGAGCAGCACGTTCATTTTGATATCGCTGCGCGCGTCGCCTCTGCAATCGCAAATGAGCCGGTAAGAAATATCGCTCCGCTGATACTGGAAGCGCAGCCTGAACCTGAGCAGTATCGGCATATGCCTTTCTGGCATAAAGCGCGTCCCTGGGCGGCGCAGATCGTCCAGGTCGGCGTGGCAGCCTGCGTATCTCTGGCTGTTATTGTCGGCGTGCAGCACTATAACCAGCCGGAAGGCGGTCAGGTCGAATCGGATTCGCCGGTGTTCAACACGCTGCCGATGATGGGCCAGGCCTCGCCGGTAAGTCTCGGCGTGCCGTCTGAAAGCGCGACTAATAATAACGCGACGCAGCAGGTGCAGGATCAGCGTCGCCGCGTCAATGCCATGTTGCAGGACTATGAGTTGCAACGTCGTCTGCACGCGGACAGGCTCCAGTTAGAGCAAAATCCTGCGCAGCAGGCGGCCGTTCAGGTTCCGGGTAATCAGTCGTTAGGAATTCAGCAGCAGTAATGAAGCAAATCTGGTACGCCGTCAGCCTTATGGCTGGCAGCCTGATATACTCCAGCGTCGCCCCGGCGGAAACCACCTCCGGGGCGCTCTTGCAACAGATGGAGCAGGCCAGCCAGTCCCTCAACTATGAACTCGCCTATATCAACGTTTCCAGGCTTGGCATTGAGTCTCTGCGTTACCGCCATGCGGTGCTGAACGAGAAAGTCTATGCGCAGCTGCTGCAAATGGACGGGCCGCGCCGTGAAATTATTCAGCGTGGCAAAGAGGTGAGCTATTTCGAACCGGGCCTTGAGCCGTTCACCCTCGCGGGCGACCACATCGTCGATGCGCTGCCTTCGCTGGTGTACGCTGACTTTCAGCAGATTTCCGCGGACTATGATTTTGTGCCGGTTGGGCGCGCGCGCATTGCCGATCAAATGTGTGAAGTTATACGCATTGTGGCGCGAGACGGTACCCGCTACAGCTACATTGTCTGGCTGGACAGCGATACCCGCCTGCCGCTGCGCATTGACCTGCTCGACCGCGACGGCGACACGCTGGAACAGTTTCGCGTGGTGAGTTTTGCCGTCGATGAAGGCGTCCGCAACATGATGCAGGGGCTGGAAAAAGCGGAGCTGCCGCCGTCGCTCTCCGTGCCGGTGAGTGAAAACGCGACCTTTGACTGGCGGCCAGGCTGGCTCCCGGCAGGTATGAAAGAGATCACGCAAAGCCGCAGACAGATACCGTCGCTGAACAAACCGGTAGAGTCACGCCTCTATTCAGATGGTCTGTTCAGCTTCTCCGTTAACGTCAGCGCAGCGGATAAAAACAGCGCCGCGCAGCTCCTGCGCACAGGACGCCGTACCGTACAGACGGAAGTGCGCAATAACAGAGAGATTACGGTGGTGGGTGAGCTGCCGCCGTCAACCGCCAAACGTATCGCTGAAAGCGTTAATACAGGAGCCGCGCGATGATGAGAGAATGGGCCACGGTCGTTGCGTGGCAGGACGGCGTCGCCACGCTGCATTCAGAAATGAAAACGTCATGCAGCAGCTGTTCGGCCCGCAAGGGATGCGGCAGCCACATGCTGAATAAGCTGGGCCCGAAGAACGCGCACGTGATGAAGGTGGCGAGCGCTGAACCGCTCAAGGTCGGTCAGCGTATCGAGCTGGGTATCGCAGAAAAAAGCCTGCTCAGTTCCGCGCTGTTAGTCTATATGACGCCGCTGCTGGGATTGTTTCTTCTTGCCGGCCTGTTTCAGATGCTGTTTCACAGCGATCTGGCGGCGGCGGCGGGCGCACTGCTCGGCGGCGTCGGCGGCTTCATCGTCGCGAAGGGGCTTTCCAGCTATCTGGGTAAAAGCGCCGCGTATCAGCCGGTAATTTTAAGCGTTGCACTTCCACCTGACGCGTTGCGCGTCGAGAGCGATGCCTGAAACGCGCCGCGACGGCGCACGTTTCCCTGCAAAATGCGCTATTTTTACCGCAAAACCAGCCCGATCCCCTCGTACAGTTTTTTTCCGCGGGTTATTGCCCGCCTGCGATGATTCCACCACCCTGATATGTAGTGTAGAATGCACTTTTTCGGGCAAAGCGCTGCCTGTAATATCACGCTCCGTCGGCGCCAGCCGGTATGGTTCCAGCATTTGTAAGGCAGAAAAACCTCTATAATGAAGCACATAAGAAACTTTTCTATCATCGCTCACATCGACCACGGCAAATCAACGCTTTCCGACCGCCTGATTCAGATTTGCGGCGGGCTGACTGAGCGTGAGATGGCTGCGCAGGTTCTGGACTCCATGGATCTTGAACGTGAGCGCGGCATTACCATTAAAGCGCAAAGCGTTACGCTCGATTACCACGCGCAAGACGGTGAAACTTACCAGCTCAATTTTATCGACACGCCCGGCCACGTCGACTTCTCCTATGAGGTCTCCCGTTCACTTGCGGCCTGTGAAGGCGCGCTGCTGGTGGTTGACGCCGGGCAGGGCGTTGAGGCGCAAACGCTGGCCAACTGCTACACCGCCATGGAAATGGATCTGGAAGTTGTACCGGTTCTGAACAAAATCGATTTGCCTGCCGCCGATCCCGATCGCGTTTCGCAGGAAATTGAAGACATTGTGGGTATTGACGCCACCGACGCCGTGCGCTGTTCCGCGAAAACCGGCGTGGGCGTGCCGGAGGTGCTGGAGCGCCTGGTGCGCGATATCCCTGCGCCGGAAGGCGATCCTGACGGCCCCTTACAGGCGCTGATCATTGACTCATGGTTTGATAACTACCTTGGCGTGGTTTCGCTGATCCGTATTAAAAACGGCAGCCTGCGCAAAGGCGAAAAAGTGAAGGTGATGAGCACCGGCCAGGTGTATAACGCTGACCGTTTGGGTATTTTCACCCCGAAACGCGTCGATCGCGACGTGCTGAAGTGCGGCGAAGTAGGCTGGCTGGTTTGTGCGATCAAAGACATTCTTGGCGCGCCGGTTGGCGATACGCTAACGCTTTCGCGCAATCCTGCCGAAAAATCGCTGCCAGGCTTTAAAAAAGTGAAGCCGCAGGTTTACGCCGGCCTCTTCCCGATCAGCTCTGATGACTATGAAGGCTTTCGCGACGCGCTGGGCAAACTGAGCCTCAACGACGCCTCGCTGTTTTACGAGCCGGAAAGCTCGACGGCGCTGGGCTTCGGTTTCCGCTGCGGCTTCCTTGGCCTGCTGCATATGGAGATCATTCAGGAGCGTCTGGAGCGTGAGTACGATCTCGATCTGATCACCACGGCGCCCACCGTTGTTTACGAAGTGCTGACTACCGCAGGTGAAACGGTCTATGTCGACAGCCCGTCCAAGCTGCCAGCACTGAACAATATTGAAGAACTGCGCGAACCTGTCGCTGAGTGTCATATGCTGCTGCCGCAGGAGTACCTCGGCAACGTCATCACGCTCTGCATCGAAAAGCGCGGCGTGCAGACCAACATGGTTTATCACGGCAACCAGGTTGCGCTGACTTATGAAATCCCGATGGCAGAAGTGGTGCTGGACTTCTTTGACCGCCTGAAATCAACGTCGCGCGGATATGCCTCGCTGGATTACAACTTCAAGCGTTTCCAGGCGTCCGATATGGTGCGCGTGGACGTGCTGATTAACGGCGAACGCGTTGATGCACTTGCGCTGATCACCCATCGCGATAACGCGCCTTACCGCGGTCGCGATCTGGTTGAAAAGATGAAGGAACTTATTCCTCGTCAGCAGTTTGATATCGCGATTCAGGCCGCTATCGGCAACCACATCATTGCCCGTTCAACCGTGAAACAGCTGCGTAAAAACGTGCTGGCGAAGTGCTACGGCGGCGACGTCAGCCGTAAGAAAAAGCTGTTACAGAAACAGAAAGAGGGTAAGAAACGCATGAAACAGGTCGGTAACGTCGAGCTGCCTCAGGAGGCGTTCCTTGCCATTCTCCACGTCGGTAAAGACAGTAAATAAGGGCCGCGGGCTTCGAGGGAACTGGAATGGCTAATATGTTCGCCCTGATTTTGGCGATTGCAACGTTGGTAACCGGAATCATCTGGTGTATTGACCGCTACAAATGGGCGCCGGCCCGCCGTGCCGCCGCTGCGGCAGCCGAGGCGGATGCGGGAGCAAACGGGCAGAAGGTTGTGGCGAAACAGCCGGGCTGGATCGAAACCGCCGCGTCGGTGTTTCCGGTGCTGCTGCTGGTATTCGTGGTGCGTTCTTTTATTTACGAACCGTTTCAAATCCCGTCCGGTTCGATGATGCCAACCCTGCTGATTGGCGATTTCATTCTGGTTGAGAAGTTTGCCTACGGCATCAAAGATCCGATTACCCAAACGACGCTGATCCCGACCGGGCATCCAAAGCGCGGCGACATCGCGGTATTTAAATACCCGAAAGATCCAAGCATGGATTACATTAAGCGCGTAATCGGTCTGCCGGGCGACCGCGTCAGCTACGATCCCAACAGCAAAACGGTGACGATCAACCCTGCCTGCGCGGAGAGCCAGCACTGTGAAAAAGCGCTGCCGATCGCCTATTCTGACGTGCAGCCGAGCGACTTCATTCAAACCTTCAGCGGCTTTGACGGCAATGAAGTGGGCAACGGTTTTTATCAGGTCCCGAAAGAGCAATCGATGCGTGGCGGGCTGCGGCTGGCGGCGCGTAGCGAAACGCTGGACAAGGTGACGCATAATATTCTGCTGGTGACCCAGGCGCAGAGCCAGGCCAGTTCTTACTATCAGCAGCCGGGTCAGCCGCAGTCGTCATGGGTAGTGCCGGAAGGCATGTACTTCATGATGGGCGACAACCGCGATAACAGCGCGGACAGCCGTTACTGGGGTTTTGTACCTGAACGGAATCTGGTCGGTAAAGCCACTGCTATCTGGATGAGCTTTGAGAAGCAGGAAGGCGAGTGGCCTACCGGCGTCCGTCTGAGCCGTATTGGCGGTATTCATTAACGTCGTCCTGCGGGCGGCGTGATAAAGGGGGTGGCTTCTGACCGGAAGCCACTGCACACGAAACAGTTTCGTGTTGGTTCGTCCAGCCCTGTTCCGTGTGCAGATTTTTGACGCATTCAGACACTGGTAACACATGAATCCCATCGTAATTAACAGGCTTCAGCGCAAGCTGGGCTACACTTTTACTCATCAGGAACTGTTACAGCAAGCGCTTACTCACCGCAGCGCGAGCAGCAAGCACAATGAGCGGCTTGAGTTCCTTGGTGATTCGATTCTCAGCTATGTGATTGCCAACGCGCTCTATCACCGCTTTCCGCGCGTTGATGAAGGCGATATGAGCCGCATGCGCGCCACGCTGGTACGCGGCAATACGCTGGCGGAGATGGCGCGTGAGTTTGACCTCGGCGAATGTCTTCGCCTGGGGCCGGGCGAGCTGAAAAGCGGCGGCTATCGTCGTGAGTCGATCCTGGCCGATACCGTTGAGGCGTTGATTGGCGGCGTATTTCTCGACAGTGACATTCAGACGGTCGAAAAGCTGATCCTCTACTGGTATACCAGTCGTCTGGATCAGATCAGTCCGGGCGATAAGCAGAAAGATCCAAAAACGCGCTTGCAGGAGTATTTGCAGGGTCGCCATCTGCCGCTGCCATCTTATCTGGTAGTGCAGGTGCGGGGCGAAGCGCACGATCAGGAATTTACCATTCACTGCCAGGTGAGCGGCATGACTGAACCGGTTGTAGGAACCGGCTCCAGTCGTCGCAAAGCTGAGCAGGCAGCGGCCGAACAGGCGCTGATCAAGTTAGGACTCGAATGAGCGAACAAACTACCCGATGCGGCTTTATTGCGATTGTAGGCCGTCCGAACGTCGGAAAATCCACCTTACTGAACCAGCTTCTGGGGCAGAAAGTTTCTATTACCTCGCGCAAGCCGCAAACCACGCGCCACCGCATCATGGGTATTCATACCGAAGGTGCGTATCAGGCTATCTACGTGGACACGCCAGGCCTGCACATCGAAGAGAAAAGGGCGATCAATCGCCTGATGAACCGTGCGGCGAGCAGCTCAATCGGCGATGTTGAGCTGGTTGTTTTCGTTGTGGAAGGCACCCGCTGGACGGCCGACGACGAAATGGTGCTGAATAAGCTGAAAGACGGCAAAGTGCCGGTGCTGCTGGCAATCAATAAAGTCGATAACATCACTGACAAGAGTATTCTGCTGCCGCATCTGCAATTCCTCAGTCAGCAGATGAATTTTATGGACATAGTGCCGATCTCCGCCGAAAGCGGGAAAAACGTCGATACCATTGCCAGCATTGCGCGTAAATGCCTGCCGGAAGCCGAACACCATTTTCCGGAAGACTACATTACCGATCGCTCCCAGCGCTTTATGGCGTCAGAGATCATTCGTGAAAAGCTGATGCGTTTCCTTGGCGCGGAGCTGCCTTACTCGGTGACCGTTGAAATTGAGCAGTTCGTTACCAACGAACGCGGCGGTTACGATATTCATGGCCTGATCCTCGTGGAACGCGAAGGTCAGAAAAAGATGGTCATTGGCAATAAAGGCGCCAAAATCAAAACCATCGGTATCGAAGCGCGTAAGGACATGGAAGAGATGTTTGAGGCGAAGGTTCACCTGGAGCTTTGGGTGAAAGTGAAGTCTGGCTGGGCGGACGACGAACGGGCGTTGCGCAGTCTGGGCTACATAGACGACCTCTGATCCGATGGAAGGCTGGCAGCGCGCATTTGTCCTGCATGGACGTCCGTGGAGCGAAACCAGCCTTATGCTCGATCTTTTTTCGGAGAACTACGGTCGTATTCGCGTGGTTGCCAAAGGCGCGCGGGCCAAACGCTCCAGCCTGAAAGGCGCGCTTCAACCCTTTACGCCGCTGCTGGTGCGCTGGGGCGGCCGTGGTGAAGTCAAAACGCTGCGCGGCGCGGAGCCTATCTCGCTGGCGCTGCCTCTCTCTGGTATGACTCTCTACTGCGGTCTGTACGTGAATGAACTGCTGTCACGGGTGCTGGAGCAGGAAACCGCCTTTACCGAACTCTTCTACGATTACCTTCACTGTCTTCAGGCGCTGGCCTCTGCCAGCGGCTCGCCGGAGCCTGCCCTGCGCCGCTTTGAGCTGGCGATGCTCGGCCATCTTGGTTACGGCATTGACTTCCTGCACTGCGCGGGCAGCGGAGAAGAAGTGACGGACGCGATGACCTATACGTACCGCGAAGAGAGAGGATTTACCGCCAGCCTGGTGATGGGCAACAAAACCTTTACCGGCCGCGAACTGCGGGCGCTCAGTGAACGTAGCTTTCCCGATCGGGACACGCTGCGCGCCGCCAAACGTTTCACGCGGATGGCGCTGCGGCCCTATCTGGGCGGCAAGCCGCTTAAAAGTCAGGAGCTGTTTCGTCAGTTCACACCAAAAAAACGCGACATCGCGCCGCCCGATACGCAATAGCAAAACGGGTGCCTTGGCAGATGTCCGGCACAGGATATAATACGCAATCACGCATTTTCCGGGGAACGTCATGGCTGAACTTCTTTTAGGTGTCAACATCGATCACATCGCCACCGTACGCAATGCGCGCGGCACGCATTATCCCGATCCGGTTCAGGCGGCTTTTGTTGCCGAGCAGGCTGGCGCGGACGGCATTACCGTTCATTTACGCGAAGATCGCCGCCATATTACCGATCGTGACGTGCGCATTCTGCGGCAGACCATTCAGACGCGTATGAACCTGGAAATGGCGGTAACGGATGAAATGGTGGATATCGCCTGCGAGCTCAAACCGCATTTCTGCTGTCTGGTGCCGGAAAAACGCGAAGAGGTGACCACGGAAGGCGGGCTGGACGTGGCCGGTCAGGTCGAAAAAATCAGCCTGGCGGTTTCACGCCTGAAAGAAGCCGGTATTACTGTTTCACTGTTTATCGATGCCGATCATCAGCAGATCGACGCGGCGCTGGCGACCGGCGCGCCTTACATAGAAATACATACCGGCGCCTACGCCGACGCGGAAGAGGGCCGGGCGCGTGACGCTGAGTTCAGGCGGATCAAAGATGCGGCCGCCTGGGCGCACAGCAAAGGGCTGAAGGTTAACGCCGGGCACGGCCTGACCTACCACAACGTGCAGCCCATCGCTGCGCTGCCGCAAATGCACGAACTCAATATCGGCCACGCCATTATCGGGCGCGCGGTGATGAGCGGGCTGGCAGAGGCGGTAAAAGAAATGAAAGATCTGATGCGGGAAGCGCGCCGCTGATGGCGATTCTGGGACTGGGAACGGATATTGTGGAGATCGCCCGTATCGAAGGGGTGATCGCCCGCTCAGGCCAGCGTCTGGCACAGCGCGTACTGAGTGAAAACGAATGGCGACAGTACCAGGCGCATCGGCAGCCGGGGCGCTTCCTTGCCAAACGATTTGCGGTAAAGGAGGCGGCGGCCAAGGCATTTGGCACCGGCATTCGTGGTGGTTTAGCGTTTAATCAGTTTGAAGTGTACAACGATGAGCTGGGAAAGCCGGGCCTGCGCTTCTTCGACCATGCAGCGGAGGTGGCAAAAAAACTGGGTGTGGCGCACGTGCACGTTACGCTGGCCGACGAACGCAACTATGCCTGCGCGACGGTGATCATCGAAAGCTGAGGCTACGACGCGGCAAGCACCACAAACTTTTCCCACAGCTCATCACGGCTCTCCGGACGTGAAGGATCGGTGATGATGGTGTGATCGATCGGGCAGACCTGCTGGCAGGTCGGCGAATCGTAATGACCGACGCACTCCGTGCAACGATCGGCATCGATTTGATAAATATCGTCGCCCATAAAGATCGCCTCGTTCGGGCACTCCGGCTCGCACATATCGCAGTTAATACAGCGTTTTGTAATTAATAAAGCCATTTTAATCAATTATCATCAGAACAATTAAGATCGGCACGTTGCGCGGATTTTAGCACAGACCCTCGCTGCTCCCAATGTCTTGCTGACCTCCTTATAAGAGATATTCCCTGAGGTGCGTAAATAAACTGGCAAACTTCTTTGTGCGTCTTCTCTTTTATTAAAACAACGTATTCCAGGCGATCAATACGGCAGCCTGATACATTACCTGTCGCAATATGCCTTGCGGAAAAGTGTTGATTCAGCGGAACGCTGTTTAACGAGGTGTCGTAAGTTTATGAAAACGAATTAATGCCCGGGATCTGTTTCGGCGCGCACATTCTGATGATTTTCAACCGCAGCAAGCCGTGTGGATCAATATTATCAACGTCAATAGTCAAATCATAATGCAGTGACGTAGTAAAAGCCGCCGACGGCCCGGGAGTTTAAAGGCAGCAAGCTGCCATCGGCGCTTAATGTTATCCAGAACCCTTAAACCAACTTTTTTACCAACGCTTCGCTGTGACGAATATGGCTTGAGGCGCGTTCAGGATCGCGCTGCACCAGCGCCATAAACAGCAGATCGGTAAGCGCCAGCTGGGCGCTGGTCGAAGAGATCGCCGCGCTGCGCGTGGTCTGCTCTTCTGCGACCGTATACAGACAGTGGGTGGCGCACTGTTGCAGCGTATTCGGCGTAAAACCAGTAAAGGCCAGCACGTTGGCACCTGCGCGCTGCGCTTCCTGCGCGGCAAGATTGATTTCGCGGCGCTCGCCAGTATAGGAGATGGCCAGCAGCAGATCGCCCACGTCCAGCGCCTGAACGCTGGCCAGCAGCGCATGCATATCCTGTTCGGCAACGGCGCTCATGCCGATTTTCATCAGCTTCCACGAAAAATCCTTCGCCACCAGACCGGACGCGCCAATGCCGACCAGCACAATGCGACGGGCCTGCCGCAGCAGCCGCAGCGTCTCCATCAGCATCTCTTCGCTGTTAATATCCAGCGTGGCGCGAATAGCCGACAGCTTTTCCGTCAGCAGCTTCTCACCCACAATTTTTAGCGGATCGTCACTCAGAATGAGATTGTGAACGGTAATGGCATCTCTGTCCGCCAGCGATTCACTCAGGGCGAGCTTGAGCGCCGGAAAACCCTTATAGCCCAGTTTTTGCGCAAATTTCACCACGCTTGACTGGCTGACGCCCGTTTCTTCCGCCAGCTTTTGTGAACTGAGGTGCCGCGCGCGATCCGGCTGCGACAGCAGAAAGTCAGCCAGGCGACGCTCATTTAACGCCAGGGTAGGGTAGAGCTGACGAATACGCAGCAGTGAACTCATTGATTCATATCTCCTGATAGCGATGCCAACGGACACGTGTGATCATAGCCTGCCCACGACATCGCGCTAAGTTTATCGATAGCTGAGTCACATTTCACGGGCAAAGTAAGATAAAATGCCGCCGGGAAGGAATATAATATTCCTTATTTATTTATTTATATTGAATTTTATATTCACTGGAGACGTTACATGAATCTTGGTTCGCTTATTTCTGAAACGCGCAACGCCGATACGATGAACCTGGACGGTCTGACTACGCTTGCGATGGTCACAAAATTTAATCAACAGGATGCCACGGTCGCTGAAGCGGTTTGCCAGACGCTGCCTGAGGTGGCGAAAGCGGTCGATGCCGCTGCGGCTTCACTGACGGCTGGCGGCAGAGTGATTTACATGGGCGCGGGCACCAGTGGTCGTCTGGGCGTGCTGGACGCGGCGGAATGCCCGCCGACCTTCGGCGTGCCGCACGGCCTGATTGTAGGACTGATTGCGGGCGGCCCCGGCGCGTTGCTGAAAGCGGTGGAGGGGGCCGAAGACAATGCGCAACTGGGCGAGCAGGATCTCCGCCAGCTTGACCTGACCAAAAACGATATGGTGATCGGCCTTGCTGCTTCCGGCCGTACGCCGTATGTGATTGGCGCGCTGCGCTATGCCCGCGCCTTCGGCTGCCGTACCGCCGCCATCTCCTGCAACCCGGCCTCGCCGATTGCGCAGGAGGCTGACATTGCCGTCTCGCCCGTGGTCGGCCCGGAAGCGTTAACCGGCTCAACCCGGCTGAAGTCCGGCACCGCACAAAAACTGGTGCTGAATATGATCTCAACCGGGGCGATGGTCAAAATCGGTAAGGTTTATCAAAACCTGATGGTGGATATGCAGGCGACTAACGTCAAACTGGTGGATCGCGCCTGCCGTATGGTGTGCGAAGCGACAGGCTGCGCCGTTAAAGACGCGGAAACGGCGTTGCGTCAGAGCCACTACCACGTGAAGAATGCCATACTGATGCTGCTGAGCGGCGTTACTGCTGAGCAGGCCGGCGAGCTGCTGGCAAAACATAACGGATTTTTGCGCGCGGCGCTGGAAGAAAAGGAATCAGGTCATGGAAAAGGCTAAACGTCTTGCAGGCGAACTATTACAGGGAATGGGCGGCGCAGGAAATATTAATAAACTGGAAAACTGCATGACGCGCGTGCGCGTTGAGGTTAACGATGACGCGCAGGTTGACCTGCCGACGTTACGCAATCTGGACGGCGTTAAAGGCTATGTCCGCCAGGGGCAACAGCATCAGTTTATCGTCGGGCCGGGCGCGTCGGCCAAAGTGGTGGAGGCGATGCGCGGCCTGATGACCGGGCAGATGCCGGACGCGACATCAAACCCTGTCAGCGCCAGGGCGGAGGCGAAGAAAAAATACAAAGCGCCGATGAGCGACGCCTTACGCCAGTTAGCGAACGTGTTTATTCCGCTAATTCCGGCTTTTATTGCCTCCGGGCTGATTGTGGGCATCATTAACATTTTGAAACGTCCGGATGTTGTCGGCGATTTCGCCAGTCAGTATCCCAACCTGCTTGGCCTGGCGGGCATTTTCGGCACCGCCATTTTTGCGATCATGAACATCCTTGTGGGGGTCAACGCCGCGCGCGTTTTCGGCGGCTCTACCGCGATGGGCGGCGTGATGGCAGGGATTTTGTCCAGCCCGCAGCTTGCGCAAATTACGCTGTTTGGCGAAGCGCTACAGCCGGGAAGAGGCGGTGTGATCGCCGTTTTACTGGTGGTGGTGATGATGTGCTGGATTGAAAAACGGCTGCGTGAATGGCTGCCGGAATCCGTTGAGCTGATCCTTAATCCGCTTCTGACTACACTTATTACTGCAACGATAGCTATAGTTGTGCTTCAGCCGCTGGGCGGAGTGATCTCTGATGCGATAGCGCACGGCGCCACGCTGGCGATCGATCGCGGCGGCATGCTGGTTGGCGCGGTCCTGGCAGGCGCCTTTCTGCCGCTGGTGCTGACCGGTCTGCATCAGGGCCTGGTGCCCATTCATGTGGAGTTGGTGCAGGCGCACGGTTTTAACGCGCTGCTGCCGATTCTGGCCATGGCGGGCATGGGGCAGGTCGGTGCTTCCATTGCGGTGCTGATGAAAACGCGCAGCGACAGGCTGAAAAAATTGATTAAAGGCGCGCTACCGGTCGGTATTTTAGGTATCGGCGAGCCGCTGATCTTTGGCGTGACGCTGCCGCTGGGCAAACCGTTCATCGCGGCCTGCCTGGGGGGCGCCGTTGGCGGCGCGTTGATAAGCTCGGGCAAGGTCGCTGCCGTGATCACCTTCGGACTTTCCGGCCTGCCGCTGGCGCTGACCATTGTTTCCGGGAAAGTGATGCTCTATCTGGCAGGCTGTCTGGCCGCCGTGATCGGCGGCTTCATATTTACGTGGTTTATGGGATTTAATGACCCTGAGGAGTAATATTTGACAACCGGTCAGGCGCGACGCGTGGTGTTTTTCGATCTGGACGGCACGCTGCACCAGCAGGACATGTTTGGCACCTTTATGCGCTATCTGTTATGGCGTCAGCCGTTGAACCTGCTACTGGTGGCGCCGTTGCTGCCGGTTATCGGCGCGGGCCTGCTGATTAAGGGGCGAGCCGCTCGCTGGCCGATGAGCCTGCTGCTGTGGGCGATAACCTTCGGGCACAGCGAAACGGCGCTCAGAAAGCGCGAGGCGGCATTTGCCGTGTGGTTTCGCCAGCGCGTAACCGCTTTTCCCGTGGTTCAGCAACGTATGATTGACTATCTCAACAGCGCCGATGCCGATGTCTGGCTGATTACCGGATCGCCGCAGCCGCTGGTGGAACAGGTCTATTTCGACTCCGCCTTTTTGCCGCGTGTGAAGCTGATCGCCAGCCAGATGCGGCGCGGCTATGGCGGACGCCTGCTGGCGATGCGCTGTCTGGGGCACGAAAAGGTTGCGCAGCTTGAGGAGAAGATTGGCACGCCGCTCCAGCTTTACAGCGGCTACAGCGACAGCAAACAGGACAACCCGCTGCTGTTTTTCTGCCAGCATCGCTGGCGGGTGACGCCGCGCGGTCAGCTACAGCAGTTGGAGTAGCATCAGTTGTTTCGTCTTTACCTGCGCCGTGGCTATAATGCCCGGCGTTTTTTTTGCTGGAGACTCAGGTGAACACCACAGCGACCGATGAAGTCTGGATGCGCCACGCGCTGATGCTGGCCCGCCGTGCCTGGGAAGAGGGCGAAGTGCCCGTCGGCGCCGTGCTGGTGCAGGGCGAACGCGCGATTGGCGAAGGCTGGAACCGGCCGATAGGTCATCACGATCCTACCGCCCATGCGGAAATCATGGCGCTGCGCCAGGGGGGCACGGTGCTGGAAAACTATCGTCTGCTGGATACCACGCTTTACGTCACGCTTGAGCCCTGCGTGATGTGCGCCGGTGCGATGGTACACAGTCGTATCGGACGGCTGGTGTTTGGCGCGCGGGATGAAAAAACGGGGGCGGTGGGATCGCTGCTGGATGTTTTAGGGCATCCGGGCATGAATCACCAGGTGGCGTTTACGGAAGGCGTGCTGGCGGAAGAGTGTGCCGCGATGCTGAGCGATTTTTTTCGCCACCGCCGCGCCGAGAAAAAGGCGCTGCGGCAGCAACAGCGCGGGATGTAGCGCATCAGTTCAGCGCTACCTGCGGTTCCACCGTGGGATAACCCGCGCCCAGAGCGGCTTCCGCCGCCGCTTTTTGCGCCAGCTTGCGCTCCTGATCCTGCAAATAACCCACCAGGCTCAGATGATAAATACGGATGTTTTCCACATAGTTATAGGCTTCCTGCCCGCGCGCGTAGCCGTAGGCGGTCTGGCTGTAATAACGTCTCTGGCTCAGCATCGGCAGCCGCTGTTTGACGTCGGCCCAGCTGTCCGGGTTTCCCTTCTGTTTTTCCGTTAATTTGCGCGCGTCCAGCATGTGCGCAAACCCCATGTTATAGGCGGCCAGCGCAAACCAGATGCGCTCGTCTTCAGGTATGGTCTGCGGCACCTTATCCATCAGACGGCGAAGATATTCGCTGCCGCCGCGAATGCTCTGTTCAGGATCGGTACGATCGCGCACGCTGAGGCTCTCGGCGGTATTACGCGTCAGCATCATTATGCCGCGCACGCCGGTAGGCGATGTGGCCTGCGGGTTCCAGTGGGATTCCTGATAAGCGATGGCGGCCAGCAGTCGCCAGTCGATGGCGGTGGCGTAGCGCTCGAACAGCGGTTGAACGCCAGGCAAAATGCTGTCAATTGAGCGCAGAAAGGTGCGCGTGTCCACGTAGTCGAAGGTGCCCACATGCCCGAGATACTTTTCATCCAGCCGCGCCATAGCGCCCTGTTCGCCCATCTGGTTGAAATAATCCAGCAGCGCGGCGTAAAGGCTGTCATCTTCATCGCGCTGCATGTACCAGGTGACCGGCTCTTCATCGGTAATATCGAACGCCACCGCCAGCTGCGGATGAATACGCTGGAGCAGCGCGATGGAGATGGAATCGCCTACCGTGTAGTCGAGCTTGCCATCGGCAACGGCTTCAAGCAGCGCGTTAGGGCTTTGGTCGGTGGCGATAGCCCAGTCCAGATCGGGATACTGATTCTGTTTCACCGTACGCAGCGTGGAGAGATAAGCGGAGCCGGAGGCAACCGTTAAGCGACCGCGTAAATCGCCCAGGTTTTTCGGCCTCGCCTTACCCATTCTGTAGACCAGTTGCTGCGAAACGGAGTAGTAAGTAGGCCCGGCACGAAAGCGCCTCAGCCGATCGGTGTTGTAAATCAATCCGGCGGCCAGCACGTCGGCTTTATCGTCTTCCAGATCGTCAAACAGCTCGTTAAGATTATGACGCAGGGTGATTTCCAGCTTTACGCCTAAATAATCGGCGAAACGCTTCGCCAGCTCGTAATCCATACCAGCCGGTGCTTTGTTGACGGTGTAGTAAGTCAGCGGGGAGGTCAGCGTACTCACGCGCAGAACTCCCCGCGATTTTATCTGTTCTATCTGGTCCTGCGATCCGCCATACCAGGGGATCGACGGCCACAGCGCCAGCGCGAGCAGCACGGTGACAAGCCCGATAAAAAGATAATTAAATTTAAGGCGTTTCAAATAGTTATCTCTCGATTTCGCGCAGGTCTCTGTCTGTAACGGCAGTATTTATTGTCTTTAATTGATCCTGAGCGTGGGGCATTTTGCGCAACTCAACACGCCTCTGCAACTTAAATCATCCGGAATTGCGTGTTTTTCAGCCAGTTTCCAGGCCCGATAAATTCTGCGCAAACGGTTTCGTAACCGGTGTGGATTCTCTATAATAGCGCCCGTTTTCCCCGTTGCGCCCAGAAGCGTCGTCCGGCGCTTCGCAAAAGAGAGATCTCTGATAATGGAAATTCTGCGTGGTTCGCCCGCTCTGTCAGCATTTCGTGTAACCAAACTGCTGGCCCGCTTTCAGGACGCTCACCTTTCCGTGAGCGATATATACGCCGAGTATGTCCATTTCGCCGATGTCAGCACGCCGCTCAGCGCCGATGAAAAAGCGCGCCTTGAGCGGCTGCTCCAATATGGCCCCTCTCTTGCCGGACACGCGCCTGAAGGGCGTCTGCTGCTGGTAACGCCGCGCCCTGGCACCATTTCGCCCTGGTCATCTAAAGCGACCGATATTGCGCATAACTGCGATCTGCCGCAGGTGAAGCGCCTTGAGCGCGGCCTGGCCTTTTACGTGACGGCGCCACAGTTGACGGACGCGCAGTGGACGCAGCTCGCGGCGCTGCTGCACGATCGGATGATGGAAACCGTGCTGACCGATCTTCAGCAGGCCTCGCAGCTTTTTGCTCATCACCCACCCGCGCCGCTGCAAAGCGTCGATATGCTGGGCGAAGGCCGCAGCGCGCTGGAGCAGGCCAACCGGCGGCTCGGGCTGGCGCTGGCCGACGATGAAATCGACTATCTGCTGGCCGCGTTTCAAAAGCTCGGACGCAATCCGAATGACATTGAACTCTACATGTTTGCCCAGGCGAACTCGGAGCACTGTCGTCACAAAATTTTTAACGCCGACTGGATTATCGACGGTGAACAGCAGCCGAAGTCGCTGTTCAAAATGATCAAAAACACCTTTGAAAAAACGCCGGATCACGTGTTGTCAGCGTACAAAGACAACGCGGCGGTGATGGAGGGCTCGCAGGTTGGGCGCTTTTATGCCGACGACAAGGCGCAGTACGATTTCCATCAGGAGCAGGCGCATATTCTGATGAAGGTGGAAACGCACAACCACCCGACGGCGATTTCACCGTGGCCGGGCGCCGCAACCGGCTCCGGCGGCGAGATCCGCGATGAAGGCGCAACCGGTCGCGGTGCCAAACCAAAAGCCGGGCTGGTGGGTTTTTCCGTCTCCAACCTGCGCATTCCCGGCTTTGAACAGCCGTGGGAAGAGGATTTTGGCAAACCGGCACGCATCGTCAGCGCGCTGGACATCATGACCGACGGGCCGCTTGGCGGCGCCGCCTTTAACAACGAATTTGGCCGTCCGGCGCTCACCGGCTACTTCCGCACCTATGAAGAACAGGTCAACAGCCATAACGGCGTTGAACTGCGCGGCTATCACAAACCGGTGATGCTGGCAGGCGGTATCGGCAACATTCGCGCCGATCTCGTGCAGAAAGGTGAAATCAGCATCGGCGCGAAACTGATCGTGCTCGGCGGCCCGGCGATGAATATCGGCCTGGGCGGCGGCGCGGCCTCATCGATGGCATCGGGACAGTCGGATGCCGATCTGGACTTCGCGTCGGTACAGCGCGACAACCCTGAAATGGAGCGCCGCTGCCAGGAAGTGATCGATCGCTGCTGGCAACTGGGCGAAGAGAATCCGATCCTGTTTATTCACGACGTGGGCGCGGGCGGTTTATCCAACGCGATGCCGGAGCTGGTCAGCGATGGCGAGCGCGGCGGCCGCTTCAACCTGCGCGATATTCTCAGCGATGAGCCAGGCATGAGCCCGCTGGAAGTCTGGTGTAATGAATCGCAGGAACGCTACGTACTGGCCGTTGCGCCGTCAAAACTGGCGCAGTTTGATGCCCTTTGCCAGCGCGAACGCGCGCCCTATGCGGTGATTGGCGAAGCGACAGAAGAGCTGCACCTTTCGCTCGCCGACAGTCATTTCGACAATAAACCGATCGATATGCCGCTGGATGTGCTGCTGGGTAAAACGCCAAAAATGACCCGCGACGTCAGCACGCTACAGGCGCAGGGCGAACCGCTGGTGCGCGATGAGATTACCCTGGCGGACGCGGTGAAGCGCGTGCTCCATTTGCCGACGGTGGCGGAAAAAACGTTTCTTATCACCATCGGCGATCGCTCAGTAACCGGCATGGTGGCGCGCGATCAGATGGTCGGGCCGTGGCAGGTGCCGGTAGCCGACTGCGCGGTGACCACCGCCAGCCTCGACAGCTACTACGGCGAGGCGATGGCGCTGGGCGAACGTGCGCCGGTGGCGCTGCTTGATTTCGCTGCCTCCGCGCGTCTGGCGGTAGGCGAGGCGATCACCAATATCGCCGCCACGCAGATTGGCTCGCTGAAACGCATTAAACTCTCTGCAAACTGGATGGCGGCAGCCGGGCATCCGGGTGAAGACGCCGGTTTGTATGAAGCGGTGAAAGCCGTGGGCGAAGAACTGTGTCCGGCGCTGGGCATTACCATCCCGGTGGGCAAGGATTCCATGTCGATGAAAACCCGCTGGCAGCAGGGCATTGAACAGCGCGAAATGACCTCGCCGCTGTCGCTGGTGATCACTGCCTTTGCCCGTGTGGAGGACGTGCGCCGCACCGTCACGCCGGAACTGAAAACCGGCGGCGATAATGCGCTGTTGCTGGTTGATCTGGGCGGCGGGGCGAACGCGCTGGGCGCCACGGCGCTGGCGCAGGTTTATCGTCAACTGGGCGATAAAACCGCTGACGTGCACGATGCGCAGCAGCTTGCGGGCTTCTTCACGGCAATCCAGACGCTGGTGGCAGAAGAGAAGCTGTTGGCTTACCACGACCGTTCAGACGGCGGCCTGCTGGTGACGCTGGCGGAAATGGCCTTCGCAGGCCACTGCGGCATTGAGGTGGATATCGCCGCGCTGGGCAGCGATGCGCTGGCGGCGCTGTTCAATGAAGAGTTGGGCGCGGTTATCCAGATTGCCGAAGCCGATCGCGATCGCGTAAAACAGATCTTTGCCGATAACGGCCTTGCCGACTGCCTGCACGTATTGGGCCATGCGCAGTCAGGCGATCGCTTTGTCATCACCGCCGGCGACTCGCCGGTTTACAGCGAAAGCCGTACCACGCTGCGCACCTGGTGGGCGGAAACCACCTGGCAGATGCAGCGCCTGCGCGACAACCCGGCTTGCGCCGATCAGGAGCACGAGGCGAAGAAAAACGATGCCGATCCGGGTCTGAACGTATCGCTGACCTTCCGTCCGGAGGAGGATGTGGCGGCACCGTTCATCGCTACCGGCGCACGGCCAAAAGTTGCCGTACTGCGCGAGCAGGGCGTGAACTCGCATGTTGAAATGGCGGCGGCCTTCCACCGCGCCGGGTTTGACGCTATCGACGTACACATGAGCGATCTGCTTGCGGGCCGTCGCGATCTGACGGATTTCCACACGCTGGTTGCCTGCGGCGGCTTCTCCTACGGTGACGTACTGGGCGCCGGTGAAGGCTGGGCGAAATCGATACTGTTCAACAGTCGCGTACGCGACGAGTTTGAAACCTTCTTCCATCGCCCGCAGACGCTGGCGCTTGGCGTGTGTAACGGCTGCCAGATGATGTCGAATCTGCGCGAGCTGATCCCCGGTAGCGAGGCCTGGCCGCGTTTTGTGCGCAATCAGTCCGAGCGGTTTGAAGCACGCTTCAGTCTGGTGGAGGTGTCGGCCAGTCCGTCGCTGCTGATGGCTGGCATGACCGGCTCCCGCATGCCGATTGCCGTTTCACACGGCGAAGGCTTTGTTGAGGTGCGCGATGAGACGCATCTGGCAACGCTTGAGCACAAAGGACTGGTGGCGCTGCGCTATGTGGATAACCTCGGTAAGGTGACGCAGCACTATCCCGCGAACCCGAACGGTTCGCCAAACGGCATCACCGCCGTTACTAACGAGAGCGGCCGGGTCACCATTATGATGCCGCATCCTGAGCGCGTGTTCCGGACCGTCAGCAATTCCTGGCATCCGGCGGAGTGGGGCGAAGACAGCCCGTGGATGCGCATTTTCCGCAATGCGCGTCGGCAGCTGGGCTGAATGAGCCGTTAAACGAAAGAGCAACCCGGCGCGGTTGCTCTTTTTTTAAGGCAGTGTTGCATACTGGCAACAGCAGCGTTTTCCGCTGTCTCTGTTCGGAGACATATAACACATTGATTTATCAGCAAAAAAATTAATCCGCGCCTGACTGTTGCCATCAGGCGACAGCTTTAACGCTGCGGCGGCATATTCCGTTAATATGGAATGCGTCATATAAATATAAAATCAACAATATCAATAAATTAAAATTATTTCGTGCATGTGGCATAGTTATTGCTATCTTATATTCAGTGGCTCATTCGCCTCGCTATGACAGCCCTGCGCAAGCGGACAAGCGCTTCATAACACTTTGAATGACGCACAATACGGTGCCTGCCGTCCACCCCACCGATAACAGTCCACGCTGTGGCTTTATCAAGCATCGGACGCAACGTTGAGTAAGGCACCACCTAATTTTCCGTGATGCACGGGCGAATGGCAGATTCTCTGAATCTGCCATTTTTCGTTTCAGCACAGGGCTTCCTTCTCTCTCCTCACTCGGCTAGCATCTGCTGCAACAGAAAAGATGAGAGCGAACCGTGAAAAAATGGCGTCTGTTTCCCCGTTCCCTGCGCCAGCTGGTGCTGATGGCCTTTTTGCTGGTGCTGCTGCCGCTGTTGGTGCTGGCCTGGCAGGCCTGGGAGAGCCTTTCCGCGTTGAGCGACCGGGCGGCGGAGACCAATCGCACCACGCTGACCGACGTTCGCCGCAGCGAAGCGATGGCGCGCACGGCGCTGGAACTGGAGCGTAGCTACCGGCAGTATTGCGTGCTGGACGATCCGATGCTCGCCAGGCTCTACCAAACGCAGCGCGTGAAATATGCGCAGATGCTGGATGCGCATGACGGCGTACTGCCCGATGCCGCCGTCGAGGCCTCGCTGCGCCAGTCGCTGTCGCAGTTGACAAAAATCGCCTGCGAAAACAGCAGTCCCGTTGCCGCCGCCGGCAGTGAGCTGGACGTCTTTTCTTCCGCCAACGGCCGCCTGGTTCAGTTGACGCGTGAAGTGGCGTTTGCGCGCGGTTTACAGCTACAGCGTGAAATCGCCGCCCGCGGCCAGTATTTCGGCTGGCAGGCGCTGATCCTCTTTCTGCTCAGCCTTGGGCTGGTGCTGCTGTTCACCCGCATGATCATCGGGCCGGTGAACGCCATTGAACGGATGATCAATCGCCTGGGCGAAGGCAGGCCGTCCGGCCACAACCTTGCCGCCAGAGGCCCGCGCGAGCTGCGTTCGCTCGGACAGCGCATCCTGTGGCTGAGCGAGCGGCTGGCCTGGCTGGAGTCGCAGCGCCATGAATTTCTGCGACACATTTCGCACGAACTGAAAACGCCGCTGGCCAGTATGCGTGAAGGCACCGCGCTGCTGGCGGACGAAGTGGTCGGGCCGCTTACCGCCGATCAGCTTGAGGTGGTTAACATCCTTGATGACAGCAGCCGCCATCTGCAACGGCTGATTGAGCAACTTCTGGACTACAACCGCAAGCTCTCCGACAGCGCGGTCGCGCGGGAGCCGGTAAGGTTGCCGCCACTGGTGGAGTCGATTGTTGCCACGCACAGCCTGACGGCGCGCGCCAAATCAATGCAAACAGAGATTTCGCTGGCAGAAACCGTCTGTCACGCCGAACCTGAGCTACTGGCGCGGGCTATCGATAACCTTTACTCTAATGCAATACATTACGGCGGTGAGTCCGGCACCGTCTGGATCCGCAGCCGTCGCATGGACAGTAAGATTATTATCGACGTGGCGAACAGCGGCACGCCCGTACCTGCGGCCGAGCAGGCGATGATCTTCGAACCTTTCTTTCAGGGAAGCCAGCAGCGCAAAGGCGCGGTAAAGGGAAGCGGCCTTGGGTTGAGTATCGCCAAAGACTGTATCCACCGTTTGCAGGGCGAACTCCGGCTGGTGACCGACGACGAGGCCGCCGTCTGCTTTCGTATTGAACTTAATGACATCGCTGGGGCTGAATAATAATGAGCACAGAAATGATTTTTTCCGCGATGCGCACGGCGGCGATAGGTATCCTGTCGACGATGCTGGTGGCCTGTACGACAACAAAACCCGGCCCTGGCGCGCACGGCAGCCACAAAGCGGTTGAACCTGAAATCAATATGGTGAACTACACGCAAACCGAATGCCCGCAGATCTGGCAAATCAACGATGAAAAAGAGATGCAGAGCGGTCTGTACTGGCAGCGGGCAATAGACTGCGCCGTGCGGCTGTCGCCCGCCGAGGCGAGAGCTGAAGCGCGCCGCTGGCCCGCGACCCATTGGTATGGCGCGCTCAAACAGGGCGTGCTGCTGGCAAACGGCAACGTCACGCCGGCAGAGCGCCGACAATATCTGCTCAGGCTGGATACGTTTATCAGCGACTATCCGGCATCGATCAGGCCGCTGATCCAGCTCTGGCGCGATAATCAGGTTAATCTGCTGCAACTCTCCGAGGAGCGCACGCGTTATCATCATCTCCAGCAAAGCAGCGATGCGCAACTGGATGCGCTGCGACAGCAGCAGCGCGCCCAGACCCGCGAACTGGATCTCACGCGGCGCAAGCTTGAAACGCTGACCGATATTGAGCGACAGCTGTCATCGCGCCGCTCGCCGGATGCCAGCGACAGCGGTCACGGCGACAATAACGCCGCTCCAGCGGAAGGGAACGGCAACACACCGGAAAATGCGACACAGGACGCCACGCAGCCATGATGAAAAAATCCGCCAATTTACTGCTGGTTGATGACGATCCCAGCCTGCTGAAGCTGCTCGGCATGCGCCTGGCCAGTGAAGGTTTTAACGTGCAGACGGCGCATAGCGGCCCGGAAGCGTTGAAAACGCTGACGCGCGACAAGATCGATCTGGTGATCAGCGATCTGCGTATGGATGAGATGGATGGGCTGGCGCTGTTTGGAGAAATCCAGCGGCAGCAGCCGGGTATGCCGGTTATCATCCTCACCGCGCACGGTTCAATCCCGGAGGCGGTTTCCGCCACGCAGCAGGGCGTTTTCAGCTTTCTGACCAAGCCGGTTGACCGCGATGCGCTTTACAGCGCCATCGACCAGGCGCTGGCGCATCGCGCGCCGGCCAGCGATGAGAGCTGGCGGGAAAATATTGTTACCCGCAGCCCGCTGATGCTCCGTCTGCTTGAACAGGCGCGAATGGTTGCCCAGTCCGACGTCAGCGTGCTGATTAACGGGCAGAGCGGCACCGGTAAAGAGGTGTTGGCGAAGGCGATTCATGCCGCCAGCCCGCGTGCGGGTCAGCCGTTTGTGGCGATCAACTGCGGCGCGCTACCGGAGCAGCTGTTGGAGTCGGAACTGTTCGGCCATGCGAAAGGCGCTTTTACCGGCGCGGTCAGCAGCCGGGAAGGCCTGCTGCAAACCGCCGAAGGCGGCACGCTGTTTCTGGATGAGATCGGTGATATGCCGCAGGCGCTACAGGTTAAGCTGTTGCGCGTTTTGCAGGAGCGAAAAGTGCGTCCGCTGGGCAGCAATCACGATCTGGAGATTGACGTGCGGATCATTTCCGCCACGCACCGCGACCTGCCGAAAGCGATGGAGAAAAACGAGTTCCGTGAAGATCTCTACTACCGCCTGAACGTGGTGAACCTGAAGCTTCCCGCCCTGCACGAGCGTTCAGAAGATATTCCGCTGCTGGCAAACTATCTGCTCAGGCTCTCGGCCGAACGGCACAAACCTTTCGTACGCAGCTTCTCTACCGACGCCATGAAACGGCTGATGACCGCCAGCTGGCCGGGCAACGTGCGTCAACTGGTCAACGTGATTGAACAGTGCGTGGCGCTGACCTCTTCGCCGGTGATTGGCGAAGCGCTGATCGAGCAGGCGCTGGCGGGAGAGAATACCGTTTTGCCCACCTTTGCCGAGGCGAGGAATCAGTTTGAGTTAAACTATTTACGCAAGCTGCTCCAGATGACCAAAGGCAACGTGACGCACGCGGCGCGTCTGGCCGGACGCAACCGCACCGAGTTTTATAAGCTGCTGTCGCGGCACGAACTGGATGCATCAGATTTTAAAGCATAATTTTCCGTGCGGTTTATCTGACGGGATATGCTAATTTATCCACCTGAGCGCAGCGGATCGGGATGACCGCTGCTCAATTGACGATCGGATTTAGCCTCCGACGGAGGAAGGGCCTGCCATGAAAAAAATTGACGCAATAATCAAACCATTCAAGCTCGATGACGTGCGCGAAGCGCTTGCCGAGGTGGGTATCACCGGTATGACCGTCACTGAAGTGAAGGGATTCGGTCGCCAGAAAGGCCACACCGAACTGTATCGCGGCGCGGAGTATATGGTTGATTTTTTGCCGAAGGTAAAAATTGAGATCGTCATTGCCGATGATATCGTCGACACCTGCGTGGATACCATTATGCGCACGGCGCAAACCGGCAAAATCGGTGACGGTAAAATTTTTGTCTACGACGTTGCCCGCGTGGTGCGTATCCGTACCGGTGAAGAAGACGAAGAAGCGATCTGATCTCCTCTGGTTGAATTTGAAAAAGCCGTCCTGTCAGGACGGCTTTTTTGTCGATGTCACCTTTTAATGCGCGAAAAATTCATCCGGGGAATGAAGAAATTTCCGGATGCTTTTACCTGCCAGAAATGAACAAAAACGCCTTACAGCGGCGCGTGCAATCGTTTGCGTTAAAAGCGCGTTTTAGGCTATCCCTCAACAGGCAAAAAAGTTTACACTGGTGCCCCTGCCCGGACGGGCGGTTTATCGCCGATTAAAGTTAGCTGATTCAGGAGATGCGGATGTTAAAGCGTGAGATGAATATTGCCGATTATGATGCCGAATTATGGCAGGCAATGGAGCAGGAAAAAGTGCGTCAGGAAGAGCACATTGAACTGATTGCTTCAGAAAACTATACCAGTCCGCGCGTGATGCAGGCTCAGGGTTCTCAGTTGACCAACAAGTACGCGGAAGGCTATCCGGGCAAACGCTATTACGGCGGGTGCGAATATGTCGATATTGTGGAACAGCTTGCTATCGATCGCGCCAAAGCACTGTTCGGTGCGGATTACGCCAACGTACAGCCACATTCTGGATCACAGGCCAACTTCGCCGTCTATACCGCGCTGCTCAAGCCCGGCGACACCATTTTAGGTATGAACCTGGCGCACGGCGGCCACCTGACGCACGGCTCGCCGGTCAACCTTTCCGGTAAGCTCTACAACGTGGTGCCTTATGGCATCGACGAAACCGGCAAAATCGACTACGACGATCTGGCCGCGCAGGCGCAGAAGCACCAGCCAAAAATGATCATCGGTGGTTTCTCTGCCTACTCCGGCATCTGCGACTGGGCAAAAATGCGTGAAATCGCCGACAGCATTGGTGCATGGCTGTTTGTTGATATGGCGCACGTTGCCGGCCTGATTGCCGCAGACGTTTATCCAAACCCGGTGCCGCACGCGCACATCGTCACCACCACCACGCACAAGACGCTGGCTGGTCCGCGCGGCGGTCTGATCCTGGCAAAAGGCGGCGACGAGGAGCTGTACAAGAAACTCAACTCTGCGGTGTTCCCGGGCGGACAGGGCGGCCCGCTGATGCACGTCATCGCCGGTAAAGCCGTTGCGCTGAAAGAAGCAATGGAGCCTGAATTTAAAGTCTACCAGCAGCAGGTTGCGAAAAATGCCAAGGCGATGGTCGACGTATTCCTGGAGCGCGGTTATAACGTGGTTTCCGGCGGTACGCACAATCACCTGTTCCTGCTGGATCTGGTTGAGAAAAACCTGACGGGCAAAGAAGCCGATGCGGCGCTGGGACGTGCCAATATCACCGTTAATAAAAACAGCGTGCCGAACGATCCAAAAAGTCCGTTCGTCACCTCCGGAGTGCGTATTGGTTCGCCTGCGGTTACCCGTCGTGGCTTTAAAGAAGCGGAAGTTCGTGAACTTGCCGGCTGGATCAGCGATATTCTCGACAATATCAACGACGAAGGCACCATTGAGCGCGTGAAGAAGCAGGTGCTGGAAGTTTGCGCTCGCTTCCCGGTTTACGCCTGATTTTTTGCTTCAACGACTCTCGCCGGGGCCACAGCGCCCCGGCTTTTTTTTGCACATCAGGACTCCAGCAGCAGCCGGATGCGCTGTTGCTGATGCGCCTGGAGAGGAAGCTCGGCATGGATGAGCGGCGGCGAATAGAGCGGCAGCGGCGTGGCGTAAGGCGTGATGACCAGCGCGGTGCCTTTTGGCGCGCTGTCACGCTGAAAATCGCCAACGCTGAGGTATTTAATGGTCAGGGGTAGCAGCGTCAGCTCTCTGAGCTGCTGCTCAACCTGCTGCTCCAGCGCCTTGTCATGCGCGGTCAGCAGCAGCACCTGCTTCTCCTGGAGCACGTTGTCCTGCATCAGCCAGGCACCAAAAATAATGGCAATCAGCGCCAGCTCCTCCTGCGAAAAACGCAGGCCGTAACGCTGTTCGCACGCTTCCACCGCCGTTTGCGTGGTTCGCAACAGGCGCGGGTAGAGGCGGGCGACCTCTTCCGTCAGGCTGTTATCAATGCCGATACCGAACAGCGAGCGCTCCATCGCCTGCGCCAGATGGGTATAAAGCTGGCTGCACAGCCCCTCGCGGTCGCTGAACTGCATCTCTGAAAGCGATTCGAAACGCGCGATGGTTTCCCTGACCTGCTCCAGCACCTGCTGCTCGTGTTCATGTTTCGCCGCCGCCATTGACGGGACATGGAGCTGGCTGAACAGCAGCGCAAAAAGCCAGGCCTGGCTGAGGTCGGGCGCCGGATCGCAGCGTTTTTGCCAGTGGCGAATAACTCTCTCCGCGACAGGGTACTCCTGCCGTCCGACCAGCCAGCTACGCTGCGGCGAGCTGAACGTCGCGCAGACATCCCGGCAAAGAGAATGCTGCATAAAAAGCTGGAGAAACAGGCGATTACGCGGGGTGAATTCCCGGGAAAGCCCCTGCGCGCAGTGCTGGATCAATGCGCTGAGGTTGCGTTCATCATAAAGCGCGGTATTAACACGCCGTGCTTTAAGCTGTCGCCTGAGCGCAGGGGTGAAGCGCTCCTGTACGAAATCAGGCGCAAGCCGCAACGCCCGTCTCAGCCAGTGAAACAGGCACAGTCGTTGATCCAACTCCGCACCGGCCATCCGGTAGCTGCCATCGGCATCCTCAACAAGACCGAGCCGGTGATAGCGCTGGATTTCCGCGTCAACCTTCGCTATATCTTGCCGGGTAACAGACCGATCGACACCGTTGAGCTGGCTGAGTGAATCCAGGGTGACAACCGTTTCCGGGAGATAAAACATCAACATCAGGTGGCAGTGACGCTGCGGGCTGGAAAATGCAGAAGAAGTGGGTGAGGGTGAGCTCATCGTCTGCCATTCCGTAAAAAGAGTTACCGCTAAGCGTAGCCTGCAAAATTCTGCGACAGCGCAAACGTGCCACTTTTTTTTACAGGTTTTTAGGTGGATCACAGAATAATTATTCACAAAGGGAAAAGAATTGAATTTGTTACGTTATAACGTTTTTGCTAAGATCACTTTTTTCGCCGTCGCCCTTGCGGCCTGCCCGGTGGCCTGGTCACATCCTCACAGCTTTATTGCGATGCAGGTGACGCCGGTGGAGAAAGACAGCCAGCTTACCGGACTGAAAATGGTCTGGGTGATGGATGAAATCACCTCTGCCGATCTGCTTTATGATGCGGGCAAGGCCAAACCCGACAGCGAAATCTGGAAAAAGCTGGCGGCGGAAGTGATGGCGAACGTGCTCGGTCAACACTATTTCAGCGAGTTCAGACACGAGGGAAAACCGGTGAAATTTGGCAATCTGCCGCCGGAGTATCATCTTTCCCGACAGGGCGCAAAGGCGGCGCTGACGTTCGTGCTGCCGCTGGATAAACCGCAGCCGCTGGCGAGCCAGCGCTACGTATTTTCAACCTTCGATCCAACTTATTTTGTGGATATGACCTACGATTCTGAAAAATCACTGCATCTGCCGCCGTCATTAGCGGGTAAGTGTCAACTCTCACTGAACACGCCCGCGCCGGACGCCTCAATGAAGGCGTATGCGCTGTCGCTCGATAAAGCCGACGCGCCGCCCGAGGAGATGGATCTTGGTCGGCAGTTTGCACAAACGGTCACGCTGACGTGTCGGTAAATTCAACCGTTGCCATCACGCGACGCGTCTGGCCGCTGTTGGCGCTGGCCGTGATCATTTCCGGCGGCGGGCTGCTGCTCTGGCTGAGCTGGCCGGGCCTGCTGCTGCAAAGCACGCTCTGGCAAAAAACGCTGCACCAGCAGATGACCCTGTTGCTGCAACAGGTTGCCGCCGCACCGCATCAGGCAGGTCTGGCGCTGATGGCGTTCAGCCTGATCTACGGCGTGCTGCATGCGGCGGGGCCGGGGCACGGCAAGGTAGTGATCGCCACGTTTCTGGCTACGCATCCCACACGCGTCAAAACCAGCCTGCGGCTGACGCTTGCCGCCGCCGTTGTTCAGGGCCTGGTGGCGATTGGCCTGGTGACGGTGTTACTGGGCGCGCTGGGCCTGTCGTCACGTCAGCTCCATCTCAGCAGCTTCTGGCTGGAAAAAGGCAGCTATCTGCTGGTGGTAGCGCTTGGGCTGTCGGTGTGCTGGCGCGCGGTAAAAAACCTCCGGCAGACGCTGCGACCACCGGTGTATAAACGTATGTTGCCTGTGGAACATCAGCATCATACGGGATGTGGCTGCGGTCATCAGCACGTGCCGGACGACGCAGCGCTCGCGCAGGCAGTCAGCCTGAAAACGCAGGTTATGGTGGTTCTGTCGATGGGGCTGCGGCCCTGTTCAGGCGCCATAATGATGCTGCTTTTTTCCAAAGTGATTGGCGTTTACGGATGGGGCGTGCTTTCCGCGCTGGTGATGGCGTTGGGAACGGCGCTGACCGTTTCGCTGATGGCGCTGTTGGTGCAGATGTCGCGTGCGCTGGCGCTGAAGCTGAGCCGGACAGATTCTGCGCCGGGCAGGCAGAAGAGGGGCGTGTTGTATCTGTCGCTTTGCGGCGGCCTGCTGCTGATTGTTGCGGGCGTTATGCTGTGGCTGAGCGCCACGCCGATGATGTCCGGCGGCATCCGCCCACTGTTTTGACCCTGAATCAGCCGCACCGGCGACGGTGCGGCCAGAACGTCAGCGTTTCAGCGCTTCACTCAGCTCATCGCGCATGCTGCCCAGCATCGCTTTCACCACGCGCGGATTGCCGGCCACGATATTGCCGGAGGTCAGATAGCCGTGACCGCCGGTAAAATCGGTGACCAGACCGCCCGCTTCGCGCACCAGCAGCTCACCGGCAGCGAAATCCCACGGCTTCAGGCCAATCTCAAAATAGCCATCCACGCGACCGGCAGCCGCATAAGCCAGATCCAGCGCGGCAGAGCCGGTACGGCGGAAATCAGCGCACTGGGTAAACAGCTTGCCAACAATATTGATGTAAGGCGTGGCGTGCTGTTTCATTTTGAACGGGAAACCGGTCGCCAGAATGGTGCCGTCCAGATCGCGGGCGGTGCTGCCGCGCAGGCGATAGCCATTAAGCTGTGCGCCCTGGCCGCGCACTGCGCTGAACAGTTCGTTACGCATAGGATCGTAAACCACGGCGACTTCGGTGCGGCCCTTCAGACGCACGGCGATGGATACAGCGAAGTGAGGAAGACGTTTGATGAAGTTGGTGGTGCCATCCAGCGGATCGATAACCCATTGCACATCCTGATCTTCGCCGGGCAGTTCACCACTCTCTTCAGTGATAATGGTGTGCTTCGGATAAGATTTACGGATCACCTCAATAATCTGGCGCTCCGCCTCGCGATCAACATTGGTAACGAAATCGTTGCTGCCTTTCTGGCTGGCTTCAACGGCGTCAGGGGTTTCATAGTTTTTGGCAATTACATTACCGGCCTTGCGCGCAGCGCGCACGGCGATGTTGAGCATCGGATGCATCGGTCTCTCTCACTGGATGTTAAAGAACGGGAAAACGGCGCGGATTATAGCAGGGGGTTCGTAAAATGTCCTGAAAATATGATAGCATTCGCAAATTATCTCCTGAGTCAGACTTTCTATGCTGCAAAATATCCGAATCGTACTGGTGGAAACCTCCCACACCGGCAACATGGGTTCCGTCGCGCGCGCGATGAAAACCATGGGGCTGACTAACCTTTATCTGGTCAATCCGCTGGTTAAACCCGACTCGCAGGCAATTGCGTTGGCCGCCGGCGCCAGCGACGTCATTGGCGACGCCCATATTGTTGACACGCTCGACGAGGCGCTTGCCGGATGTAGTCTGGTAGTTGGCACCAGCGCGCGTTCACGTTCGCTGCCCTGGCCGATGCTTGACCCGCGCGAGTGCGGCATTAAAAGCGTTGAAGAGGGCCAGCAGGCACCGGTTGCGCTGGTCTTTGGCCGCGAGCGCGTCGGCCTGACTAACGACGAACTGCAAAAGTGCCACTATCATGTGGCGATCGCTGCCAATCCTGACTACAGCTCGCTGAATTTGGCGATGGCGGTGCAGATCATTGCTTACGAAGTACGCATGGCGTTTTTGCAGTCTCAGGCAATGCCTGAACCGCAGTACGAGGCCTCGCCTTATCCGCTGGTGGACGATCTGGAACGCTTCTATCAGCACATGGAGCAGATGATGCTGTCCAGCGGTTTTATTCGCGAAGGCAGCCCCGGCCAGGTGATGAGCAAGCTGCGTCGTTTGTACACGCGCGCGCGTCCTGAACGCGACGAATTAAACATTTTACGCGGGATGCTCTCCTCGCTGGAGAAGCCAAAAACGGATAAACAGCAGGCAAAGTCCGCCGGTAAAACGGAAGGTTCTGAGAATAAACAGTAAGTTAAATACTTGAGTGTTTTACCTGGTTAAATAGTTGACCAAAACACTCAGGAATGTCAGACTGGCGCCATCTTTTTGTTAAAACCCTTATCGGGTACAACCGAGGTCGTTACGCCATGAGACTGACATCCAAAGGCCGTTATGCCGTTACCGCTATGCTGGACGTTGCACTGCACTCCCACGAAGGCCCGGTGCCGCTGGCTGATATTTCTGAACGCCAGGGCATCTCCCTCTCTTATCTGGAGCAGCTGTTCTCCCGTCTGCGTAAAAATGGTTTGGTGTCGAGCGTACGCGGTCCTGGCGGCGGTTACCTGCTGGGCAAAGATGCGAGCGCTATTGCCGTTGGCGCAGTGATTACGGCGGTTGACGAATCGGTGGACGCGACCAAATGTCTGGGCAAAGAGGGCTGTCAGGGCGGCGAGCGTTGCCTCACTCACGTCCTCTGGCGCGATCTGAGCGAACGCATCAGCGACTTTTTAAACAACATTTCTCTGGCCGAACTGGTTAACAACCAGGAGATCCTCGACGTGGCGGATCGTCAGAACAGCGTTGAGAAGAATCGCGTGCCGGTTGGCCGCGTGCATGAAACGATTAACATCAATCTGCGTGCCTGATT
>NZ_JNVB01000003.1 GCF_000770305.1 Erwinia oleae | reverse complement strand
GCGCTAACGCATGTGCCCGTTGCGGACACGACCCTGCTGCTGCTGAGTCCACACCCTGACCTGCTGCTTCCCGCCGCCCGCGCGGCGCAGATCGCGGCGTCGCTTGAGGCGCCGGGCGGCGAGTGCCAGCATGCTGGCGGCGAGGTGAGCTTCACCCGCGAGCAGGGCGTCTGGCTCCTTAAGCTCAGCGGCAGCGGCGAAAGGCTGCCGCCGATGCTGTACCGCGTGGTGCAAACGCTGCGCTCAATGGATGCGGTCGATTGCGCCCGGGGCCAGCGGCTGGCCCGACGAATGCAGGAGGCGGCGTCTGAAGACATTGCGGTGCGCGCGCTGCTGGCGCGGCTGCCCGATCTGCTTCAGCGCAGTCGCGATAACATACCGTGGCGCGCCGCGCTGTACGGCGGCGGCGGCGGCGCGCTTGCCGATACGCTGAGCCGTCTGCTGTCGCACTTCCCCGCCCCGTTTGCTCCCGCCGACGCGCCGACGCGCCCGGCGGCGGTAAAGGCTGTCTGGCCGATGGCGGGCAGCGATACCGCCGTGCTGGTTTACTGCCCGCTGGCCGACCACACGCCGCAAAATTATGTCGCGTACCCGGTGATGGCGGCGCTGTTCGGCCCACGCTTTTTTCAGCAACTGCGGGTGGAGCGAAATATCGGCTACGTGGTGAGCTGTCGCTTTCATCAGGTAGCAGGCACGGCCGGGCTGCTGTTTGCGCTCCAGTCGCCGACGCTGTCGGCCGCTGAACTTTTCGATCTGATTACGCATTTTATCAGCGAGGCGGGCGCGATTATTGACGCGCAGACTGCCGACAGCCTACGCGCGCTCGCGCTGCGCTGCCTTAAACCGGCGGCAGCACCGCGTCACGAGGCCGGGATCCTCGAACACTGGCAGACGCGTTACCCGCTGACGGCGGATCGCATTAACGCGCTCACGCCGGAAACGCTGCAAGCGAGTTACCGACAGCTCAGCGCATCGCCCCGCTGGCAACTGGCCAGCCGACCGTAACGGCGGCATCTTTTTAACTCACCCAAATCATCGGGTTAACATCTCTTTTACTTTACTTTCAAAACCCGCTTAAAGTTTATGCCGCGCCAGACCGATAATCTGTTACCGGGCAATCCCTTAATCTGAGTGCGCACTATGCTAAAAAATATAAAAGTCGTGACCTGCATCGCCGTGACGATGCTTGTTTTCAGTGCGCTTTTGCTGGTTTCCAGCGCGCTGTCCTTTAACGCCATCAGCCGGGACAAAGCGAACTTTACCCGCGCCAGCGTCCTGAATCATCAGCAGGGCGAGCTTAGCGATAGCTGGCAGACGCTGGTGAAAACCCGCGTCACCATCAACCGCGTCGCGATCCGTTTTCTGAAGAAGCAAACCGATCCGGCGTCGCTGGCGGCCATTGATAAGCTGTTAAACACCGCCGGGCAGACGCTCGATCAGGCGGCATCGCATTTCGATCAATATAAAAATTCGCCGGTACAGGCCGGACAGAGCGCCGACATCACCGCAGCCGTGGCGAATAACTATCAGCAGTTTTATGACACGCTGAAAATGTCGATCCAGTATCTCTCTGCCAGTAACTACGACGCCTACGGCAATCTCGATGCGCAGAAGGCGCAGGACGATCTGGAAAACAGCTACAACCTCTGGCGCAAGCAGAACAGCCAGCTTTTGCAGGCAGGTATGAACGATAACCTGGAAGGTTACAGCCATATGGCGTGGACGCTTGGTGTGGTGCTGCTGGCGCTGGCGCTGCTGGTGGCGGCGGTATGGGTGGCGATCCGCCAGGTTCTGCTGACGCCGCTGAAGCTGCTGCTTGCGCACATTCAGCGCATCGCCGGTGGCGATCTCTCTGAGACGCTGGTGCTGGAGAGCCGCAGCGAAATGGGTCAGCTCGCCAGCAACCTGACGGCAATGCAGCAGTCGTTGATCAGCACCGTCGGCAACGTGCGCGACAGTGCCAACGCCATCTACAACGGTGCCAGTGAGATATCAACCGGCAACAACGATCTGTCGGCGCGCACCGAGCAGCAGGCCGCCTCGCTGGAGCAGACGGCCGCCAGCATGGAACAGCTTACCGCCACCGTTAAGCAGAATGCCGAGAACGCCCGTCAGGCGTCGCAGCTGGCGAAAAGCGCCTCGGATACTGCCGGAAAAGGCGGTCAGGTGGTGGATGGCGTGGTGCAAACCATGGGCGAAATCGCCACCAGTTCGAAGAAAATTGCTGATATTACCAGCGTGATCGACGGTATTGCTTTCCAGACCAATATTCTGGCGCTGAACGCGGCGGTGGAAGCGGCGCGCGCGGGTGAGCAGGGCCGCGGCTTTGCGGTGGTGGCTGGCGAGGTACGTAACCTTGCGCAGCGCAGCGCCCAGGCGGCAAAAGAGATCAAAGCGCTGATTGAGGCATCGGTCAGTCGGGTGAATGCCGGTTCGCAGCAGGTGGCGACCGCAGGTGAAACCATGCACGACATCGTCAACGCCGTGGTACGCGTTACCGACATTATGGGCGAGATCGCGTCGGCCTCCGACGAGCAGAGTCGCGGCATCGACCAGATTGGCCAGGCGGTCACCGAGATGGATCGCGTCACTCAGCAGAATGCTTCGCTGGTGCAGGAGTCCGCCGCTGCCTCTGCCTCGCTGGAGGAGCAGGCCAGCCGCCTTTCTCAGGCGGTGGCGGTGTTTCGCATTGACCAACACGCAGCCGCACTCACTGCCTCCGTGGTGAAGCCGCAGCCGCTGCGTCTGGCGGCGGCGCGTCCGGTCGCAGCCACCGATGCAGGCCACTGGGAAACGTTCTGATTTTAAACCGATCTGTCTTCACGGCCGCCTGATTCACTCAGCGGCCTTTTTTTTTAACCGCGCATTAATAATAATCGTTCTCAAAATGATTCCTGAAACGGAATAATTAACAGCGCCGCGTGAATAATTATCAGTTAACTTTCATGATGTTACATTTCTGCTCAAATATCCTAAAAATAAAAACAAACGGTTTTTATTTCGACATCCGCCGTGCATAATGCGCTCAATTACTTATTATAAAATAAATATCATTTATGGAGCCGCGTTATGTTAACTGCTGATATGACCTCAAAACTGAACGATCAGTTGAACCTGGAATTCTTTTCCGCCAACCTCTATTTACAGATGAGCGCCTGGTGCGCTGATAAAGGTTATGAGGGCGCCGCCGTTTTTCTGCGCGGCCACTCCACCGAAGAGATGCAGCATATGCAGCGCCTGTTCAACTACCTGAGCGATACCGGCGCCATGCCGGTGCTCGGCAGCATCGCTGCGCCGCCGGTGACCTTCAACTCGCTAAATGAAGTGCTGGAGCAGGCCTATGAGCATGAGAAGCTGATCACCGGCAAAATTAACGAGCTGGCGCATGTGGCAATGACCACGCAGGACTATTCTACCTTTAACTTCCTGCAATGGTACGTGGCCGAGCAGCATGAAGAAGAGAGGCTGTTCAAGTCTGTCCTTGATAAACTGGCGCTGGCGGGCACCAGCGGCGAGAGCCTGTTCCTGGTGGATAAAGATCTGAAAACGATGGGTGATCACGCGCCGCAGTAGTCGTAACTGATTGAAAACCATGTTTAAAAAGGGCCATCGGCCCTTTTTTTATAGTTAACAACCATGGGTATCGGGCGTGCAGGGCGCGGTAAAGGCGTCAGCCCAAATCCGGCGTGGCACTGCATCTCTTCTTCGCTGATTTTAGCGAAAAACACGGTGACCTTGAGCAGCTGGCGTTAACCAGTTGCTCAAAAAAGGACTCAGGAAAAAAGGGATAAGCGATAAAATTTGCTGTCGACGGACATCAACGGGAAGGCGGCAGGAAGCGCCTCGCGAGTGACTTCGCTGAAGGCGTTTTTTTCGTAAAAGCGGTGCGCGGCAAGAAATTTATCGGTTGTGCCGAGGAAGATCTCCTTTACCTGCTGCTGACGGGCATGGGCAAGCAGCGTGGTCAGCAGCGCGCTGGCCACGCCGTACTGCCTGCCGCGCCAGGCCTGTGCCACAAACATTTTGCGCAGCGCCGCCTGCTGGTTGCCAATGTCCTTCAGGCCGATGCAGCCCACCACCCGATCGTCCACCATCGCCAGCCAGAAACCACCCTGTCCCTGCTGGTAAAAACCTGCAATGTCGCTCAGATCGGGCTGCTGCTCTGCGGTGATAGCAATGCCGAACTCCTGGTTCTGGATCGGCAGGATCAGCGCGATAACGCCTTGCTGGTAAGCAGGCTGATAGCGCTGGAGGGTAACGTTATGACCAGACATATGCTCTCCTGATTCAGGCCCCGCCAACAAGCAACGCGACATTTTGCAAACAGGTCGCAAATACGCCTTCACTGACCTCCTGCGCCACGTCGGCTTTGTCCACGCCGTCCGGCACGTCAAAATCGGCCCACCATTCGGCCAGCGTGGTGCCATCGTCTTTCGGGCTGAGTTTTACCACTGCAACATAGTCGGTCACCGGCATCACACCCTCGATGATCGCATAGTGCAGCTCCCAGCCGGAAACATCCAGTTTGAGCAAACGCTCGCGCACGAACCCGTCAGGCAGCGTCAGTTTACGGACTGCGCCCACGGCCGTTTCGGTAACGCCCTGCTCCAGCTCACTGTGTGAGATACCAGGGTGAATGCGTGGTAATCCGTTGAAATCAGAAAGAAACGGCCAAATCTGCGCAGGTGTGGCGGCGATAATACGGCTGGCATAAGCGGTATGAGACACGGGGAGGCTCCTTTTTTTGGGAATAAAAGACCTTAGCATGGTAACCGCGCTTTTTTTACTTCGCATTCACATTTAGAGCCCTGTCGCGCAATCGCGCTACCGGCGCGCAGCGTTCACCGCCGCCGGCAAATTTACCCGTTGCCAGAAGTTTTGTTCAGACGTTGTTCCCGACAGCGGATAGCCGCCTTCCAGCGCGGTAGCGACCATCAACTGGCGACGCTTCGCCGCAGAGAGTTGCGGCAGCGGGCCTTCCAGCAGCGCTTCCGCCCCCTCAGGAACGATAACCGGTGAGGCGTTCACAGCGGCGTGCGGCAGGTGGTATGTCATCGTATAACGATAAAATCGATCCATCTGCGGTGAAGCGTAGGGGTCGGCATCGCCTGCCGGGCCTGCGCAGGCGGCGAGCGACGTTCCGCAGGCTTTTTCCAGTGCGCTGCGCAACTGCTGTTTCGCCTCGTCGAAAAGCGCGTGATATTTCACATCATTCAGATAGTGTGCCACGTTACGCTGCGCCACCATTCGCGAACCGATCAGATCGAGCGGATAGTGCACGCCCAGCACCATACGCGAATAGCCGTAGCGGGCGGCGCGATCCATCAGCGGCACAAAACGCTCCGGCAGCATTTCGCCCAGTAGCAGCGCATCGGTGTAACCGGTATTCGTATGGCCGCTGGGAAAGGCGCCTTCGGTGGCGCGATAGGGCTGATTGTCTTTCACTATCGATGCGTCAGGCACAAAATGAAGCGTATTGCCTGGCACTAAAAACGGTCGCGGATAGTTAAACTGTTTTTTTGCCGCGCTGGTGCTCACTTCGCTGGCCTTGATCAGCGCCGCCGCTTTATTTATTTCTCCGCGTTGATACGCAGCAATGAAAGCGCGTCCCAGTTTTGGCCCTAATGCATCGGCCAGAAAGAAGAGATGATCCTGACCTTCCGCGTCCACGATCGCCTGACGACGTTGGCCTTCAGACGCGTTCAGGTTAACCGCTTCAACCGTTTTCAGACTGGCGTCAAGCGTGGCCTGCGGCAGCGCAGAAAAACCGCTCAGCAGCGTAATACCCGCCTGTTGGTTCGCGCGTTTGGCAAAGTCATAGCCGCTTGCTTTCAGCCAGGCGCTGTCGGCCAGCGTAGCGTTTTGTTTAACCTCTTTTAACTGCGCGCGCGTGAGCGTCGGCGCCTCGCCTTTCAGCGCATTCACCAATGATTGCCGCACGGTTTCTTCCATTGCGACAAGGTCGGCATTGTCACTGGCAGGCGTGGTGTTGTCGATCATTGTGTGAAGACGTTGAGGCGTCATCGCCTGGTTTTCAGCCTGGCTCATCGGGCTACAGATCAGGGACATAATCAACAGTGATTTGCGGATGCGCATTGCCGTTCCTTAAAAGAGAGAATAATCGCCTGGCAGGCTAAAAGACCGATGTGTCAAACAGATGAACGCGGGCATATTTTTCTTTCATGGCGTGGCAATCGCGAAGTCTGGCCCGGCAGCATGCTTATGACAGCGCGCGCCACCTTAGGCTAGAATTCATCCACGAGCATCTGTTGTCGGACACAATAATGAAAATTGATTTAGATATTACTTTCCGCAAGCTTGATATTTTTATGGCTTTTATGCACCGGGGAAATATAGCGCGCACCGCCGAGGCGCTGGGGATCAGCAGCGTGAGCGTGCACCGCGCGCTGCATACGCTGGAAGAGGGAATTCGCTGTCCGCTGTTTATTCTTCAGGGTCGCAACCTGGTGCCGCTGCCTGCGGCGCACACGCTTTTTCAGTACAGCCAGCAGGTGATGGATATCATGTCGCACGGCGTGGAAGAGACGCTGAAAACCGCAGGCATCGGGCTGGGGCGCGTGCGGCTGGGCACGCTCTATTCGCTGACGCTGGATACGGTGCCGCAGCTGATTATGGGTATGAAAGTGCGACGCCCCAGCGTTGAGTTCGATTTAACGATGGATTCCAACGAGGCGCTGCTCGGCAAACTGAAGTCCGGCGTCCTGGACGCCATTCTTATCTCACTAAACGACAGCGTTATCGATCGCCATCGCTTTGAGGTACTGCCGCTATTTGAGGACGATATTTTTCTCGCGGCGCCGACCAGCGAAGTGTTGGACACGCGCCATAAAGCCGATCTGCGCGATTTCCGTCACCACAAATTCGTGTCGCTGGCGGAGGGGTTCGCCACCTATCACGGTTTTCAGGAAGCGTTTCATCTGGCGGGCTTCGAGCCAGATATCGTCATGCGGGTCAACGATATCTTCTCCATGCTGAGTCTGGTGCAGGCGGGCGTCGGCATGACGCTGATCCCAGGGCGCATGAAGCGCGTGTATGAAAACAGCGTACAGCTGCTGGAACTGGAGGCGCTGTATCAGATGCGGCAGACGCTGGCGATTATTTTTGAACGTAACCGCGAGCACGATCCTAACCTGCTGGCGCTGGCCGCCGAGGGGCGCATGTACAGTCTTCAGCGCCTCAACGGGCGTGACGCAGTCGTTTAGCCAGCGTCAGGGCAAGCGTGGTGCCGCCCTGCTCAAGCGACAGCACCTCGCCGGCGGTAAATGCCTGGCGCGTCAGGCCAGTCAGTACCGCGCCCGGCGGCATCTCAATCGCCAGCTGCACCTCGCGCTCGTTGGCGGCGACCATCGCCTCGTGCCAGCGAACGGTACGCGACATATTAAACGCCAGATCTTCGGCAATCTGCGCCGGCTGCCAAAGCAC
Source organism: Erwinia oleae (assembly GCF_000770305.1). Lineage (GTDB taxonomy): Bacteria > Pseudomonadota > Gammaproteobacteria > Enterobacterales > Enterobacteriaceae > Erwinia > Erwinia oleae. Next base: position 132,959 of record NZ_JNVB01000003.1, on the reverse strand, counting down.
CCGCGCGCTGCTGCCGCTCATATAGGCGAAGCGCGGGCGTTCCAGCGTGACGTCGGCAAAAGCGGCGGCCAGTTTTTTTGCCGGTTCGGCCAGCAGCATGCAGTGCGACGGCACGCTCACCCTGAGCCGATGGGCTTTCTCCGCGCCGGCGTCCAGCGCCTTTTGCGCCACCGCCTGCATTGCCGCTTCGCTGCCCGCAATCACCAGTTGACGTTCAGCATTGATATTGGCAATCCAGGTTTCCTCGCCCAGCAGTGGCTCCAACTGGTTGAGTGAAAGGCCGACTACCGCCGTCAGGCCATAGCCTTCAGGATACGCCTGCTCCATCAGTTCGCCCCGCAGCGCCACCAGCCTCAGCGCATCGTCAAACGTCAGCGCTCCGGCCGCCACCGCCGCCGGAAACGCGCCAATCGACAGTCCGCAAACCATGTCCGGCGTCAGGCCGCGCGCCAGCAGATCGCGGGCGTTCGCCGTGCCGGCTATCAGCAGACAGAGCTGCACCGCGCGGGTATGCCGCAGCGCATCGGCGCTGTCTAACTGCGCGGCCGGTTCGCCCAGCACCTCGCTGGCCTGCGAAAGGATCGCGTCGCCATCAGGCAGCCCCTGCAACATCCCGGGGCGCTGCGGCCCCTGCCCCGGAAAGGTCAGTAAAATTTTCATGCTATCTCCTGCCAGGGCGTTGCGGTCAGGCGCGGCCCGTCGTTTGTTTTCAGCATGACTCGCCCGTCGCGCAGCCACTCCGTCAGCGCAAAGGCGCCGTGCGACGTTTCAATTTGGGTGTCAACGCGGCACGGCAGCTGCTGGCTGAACTGCTGCCAGCGCATGAGCGCCTCGTGACTTACCGGTTCGGGGCAGCGGATCAGCAGATCGAGATCGCTGTCGCCGTGAATGACCGGCATGTCGGTCGCCAGCGCGTAGCCGACGCTACCGGTAATGCCCCATACCCACGGCCAGCGCTGCTGCGCCAGTTGGATCGCCGCCTGTACCGGCGGCAGCGAGACAAACGGCGAGCGAAGCAGAAACCCTGTCTCGCTCAGTGATTCTGGCGTCACCTGCCGCCGGACGGCGGAGATCGCTACCCAGGCGGCGGCGCGCTGCTCGCGCTTCAGGCCGCGAATCCCTACCGGCAGGCGTCCCGCCGCATCGCGATCGCGCCGGATCACCAGCGGCAGCGTCTGCCGCCACTGCGCGGCCACCCAGTCGGGCAACGCCCCGGTGAGGTCACTTTCGTGAGTAAGCCAGACCAGATCGTGCGGGTGAAACGCCTGTTGCATACTACATTCCAGAAGTTAACGAGATGAAGATCGGTAAGGTAATGATACACAGCACCGAGGTGATCAGCAGCACGGCTTCGGCATCGGGCGACTCCACGCCAAAGCGGTTACCGAATACCACGCCAAAGAAACCGGCCGACAGCGCAATCATCAGGATCGCGGTGATGGCAATCTGCCCGTGCAGCCCCAGCGCCATCACAATACCCCACGCGATCAGCGGCTGAATAACCAGCTTGGTCAGGCTGGCGACGATCACCGCCTGGTTGATCTTCAGCTGACGCGCAGAGAGGATCAAACCAGTCAGGAACAGTGCCGCCGCCGTGGCGGCCAGGCCCAACGGTTTGATGGTTGCCAGCACCATTTCCGGCATGCGAATGCCAATGGCGGAGAGCACCACGCCCAGCAACGGCCCCCACACGATCGGTTTGGTCACCGAACGCCACATCAACACCGGCAGCATGGCCAGGCTTGATTTCTGTACGCCGCCCGCAGCACGCGCTTTTTCGCGCTCAAGGATCAGCAGACAGAACGGCGTCATCAGTACCGATCCGCAGGCGATGGACACTGCCACCGACAGCGAGGTGCCCGGATTTTCACCCAGTACGCTACCGAGAATCGGCAGTCCCAGCGCCGCGTAGTTAGGCAGCGCCACGGTCAGCGTCAGCACCGCCGCATCCTGCGGAGACTTATGGAACACTTTTGTGCAGATAAAGTAGATTGCCGCGTAGGTAATCCACATCGCCAGCACTAACACGATAATCAGCGGCGACTGCTGCAAAATGCCCGCCCACGGCGTCTGCACGGTCGCGGAAAACAGCGCGGCTGGCAGGGCAAAATCCATTACAAAGATATTGAGAAGCGCCACATTGCGGTTATCGACCATCTTCGCTTTTCCGGCGTAAAAACCGAGCAGCATGATGACAAAAATCGGAGCAAGGGCATGAATAATCACGTAAGTCATAAAAATCACCTGTTAAACGTTAGAAATCGATAAGCACAGGCGCGATGAGTATTTTTTTACAGGGTAGAACCATGAGCACGCAAAGCGTGCTCAGAAGATCGCCTGGCAGGTTTGTCTTTTTATGGGTGTTACCAGGCGGCGCGCATTTTTTCGCGTACCAGCGCAGAACTGCGTCGGTTTTCGGCCTGTAAGCGGCTGCTGAGGCCGGGGTCGCGACGGGCCGTCACTACGGCCTGTTCAACGGTGTGTCGTACGGTCGCGACGTCTTCGTCTGAAGGCGCATCGGCGTCGCCAATGTCCAGCAGATCCTCAAGCAGGCCGAGCGAGCGATAGTTGTCGATGTCGTAGGCCATCGGCGGAATAGTTTCCGCCAGCTTCTCCAGCGACTCGACGCTGCGCAGCGTGATACGCGCGGCGGCGTCTTTCCCCATCGCGTGGATCATCACGCCTTTGTCGTTAAAGGCGATAAGTCGGTTTGCCTGGTAGCCATGCGCCAGAAACGCGCCGGACATGGCTTTGCCGACAATCAGACCAATCACCGGATGACCGGCCAGCCGCGCGTTGGCGTAAGCGCCCGCCGCCCCCGCCAGCGCCTGGTGGATGCCGAATGCTTCTTCACGGCGACCATAGGCCTGGCTGGCAACGTCAATCACCGCGACAATGGGACGTTTGGTTTCGTTGTTCGCATCGGCGGCGATAACCTCGCTGACCACCTTCGCCAGCGTCCAGCCTTCAAGCAGCCCCACTTCCCCTTTGACCGCACGCGGGTAGTGGTTGTTGGCATCCGGGATCACCGCTACAAAGCGCGCCGGTTCATTGCCGAGCGTGGCGTCGGCCACCTGTACGGAGGGGCAAAGCCCGCTCATGCGCGGCGCGTTATCGGTAAGACGGGCAAGCCACGTCTCGCCACGGCTGATAGCGTTACTCATTATTCTTCTCCCTTGGCAAACAGCTGGTTAATTTGCTCAGCGTCGGCCTGTTTCGCGGTATCGAAGCGGCTCAGACGCGGCAGGAAATAGTCATAGTTATCGGAGCGATGTTGCGCGGGCACGCCTTTGGCGATGGCGTCGAGCATGGCTTTTTTCACCGTCTCTTCGCCGTCTTCCACCAGCGCGTCCACCAGGCCGCTGCGGAAACGGGTTTCGCCGCCGGTCATGCTCCAGATAAACGGACGATCGCGCGAATCGTATTCATCAATGCCTGCTTCCTGCTCGATAACCTGTGGGCCGTTCAGCCCCAGACGCGCTTCGCGGGTGACGATCAGATAACTACAGAGCGCGGCGGCAATCGACATACCGCCGAAGCAGCCTACCGTGCCGGCGATAATGCCGATGACCGGCGTGTAGCGACGCAGATCCACAATTGCCGCGTGAATATCGGCAATCGCCGCCAGGCCCAGGTTGGCTTCCTGAAGCCGCACGCCGCCGGTTTCCAGACAGAGTACCGCCTGGGTTGGGATGCCGTTGCGATTGTCTTCTGCCGCCAGCTCCAGCGCGGCCGCCATTTTTGCGCCGGACACTTCGCCCATGCTGCCGCCCTGGAAGGCGCCTTCAATGGCCACCACCACGGCGGACTGGCCGTTGATAGTGCCTTTTGCGACCACCATGCCGTCGTCGGCCTGGGTGACAATGCCCTGCGGCCCAAGCCAGGGCGACATGATGCCCTCGAACGGATCCAGCAGCTCGCGGTAGCTGCCCTCATCCAGCAGAAGATGTGCACGCTGGCGTGCCTTCAGCTCGATAAAGCTGCGTTCATTGCGCATCGCTCACCTCCTCAAAAACCTGCTCAATGCGGATACGCGCCACGCCCGGCGTGGCGCCAAAATCATGAATTGTCATCTGACCCGACGGCAGGATGCCAAACGCGCTGAGGCGGTCGAACAGCGCCTGCCAGCGCTTGTTGCTGTTGTCCACCGAGGTGGTCAGGTTGACGGTAAGCTGTTGGCCGTTGTCGGCCACAAACAGCACTTCCATATCGCCGGAACCCACCACGCCTGACAGCGCTTTACCGCTGAGCTGGCGCGTGGCCGGAAGGGAAAAAGTGATCTGTTCCATAACGTCCTCTTAAAAAGGGAGATCGACCAGGCGATCTAAAAACAGCGTGGCGGCCAGCAGATCGGCGGCGCCACCCGGCGAGGCATTAAGCGCGAGCATCTGCGCATCAAGCGCGGCGAGCTTCTGTCGGCCCTGCGGCTGCATGACGCCACCGGCCTCCAGCACCGCCCGCGCGCCCTGCTGCATTGACGCCAGTCCGGCTGAACCGGCGCGGGAAAGCACGCAGGTATCGCTTAGCGACGACATAATCGCCATCAGCGCGTCGAGCTGCGCCTGTGCTTCGGAAGCCCCGGCAAGGCGGCTGCGCGCAAGCTGCGGCAGCGCCAGCGTAATAATGTGCGGAAAACCCTGCTGCGCCTCTTCGCGCGCGCCCGGCACCCGGTAACGTTGCGTGGCGCGCAGCCCTTTACTGAACAGCTTCGGCGCGGCGTCATCGCGGATGGCGGCCAGCGCGGCGGCGGTTTCCGCCAGCGCTTCAGGGCGGGTTTCGCCCTGCCGCATGGCGCAGGCGCTGACCAGCAGCCCTAGCGCCCAGATGGCTCCGCGATGGGTGTTGACGCCGCCCGTCGCCTGCATCATCTGCCGTTCGCCTTCGCGGCCCAGACGCCCTACTTCCTGACGCAGCGCCACATCGGCCGGACGATGCCAGCTGTGCAGCGCCAGCGCACGGAAGGTTGGCATCAGGCTGTGTGCCGAACGCTCCATCAACGCCAGCGTCAGATCCTGATGTGCGCCGCTGCCGCGGCTGTCCACCAGGCCCGGTTTCGGGCTGAGGCGCGCTTCGTCGATCAGGCAGCGGGTTGCCAGTTCCGCCATCTGCGTTGCGGGCAGTTCAATCTGTTGCAGTAAGGGCTGTTTCATTACCAGCTCCGGAATTTAGCCGGTGGGTTATAGAGACCGCCTGACCATTCAACCAGTTCGGCCACGCTGCCCGCCGCCAGCAGAGAGCGGCTGGCTTCCGTACGTTTGATCCCCAGATCTTCCGGGAAGGCCACTTTGCCTTCGCGGCGAAGATCGGCAACGCGTTTGGCGTCCACGCCGAGGCCGATATCGGTGATCCCGGCTACCGCCGCCACCATCGCGCGACGCTCCTCCAGCGTTTTTGCACGATAGAGGTAGGCAATCCCCTCTTCGGTCAGCACGTGGGTGACGTCATCGCCGTAAATCATTACCGGCGCCAGCGGCATTTTCGCGGCTTTCGCCACATCCACCGCCTCAAGGCTTTCAACAAAGGTCGGCTTGCCGCCCGCCTGGAAGGTTTCCACCATCTGCACCACCAGCTTGCGGCCGCGCGCCAGCGGGTCCGGCTCGTTGATCATCGCCAGCCACGCCGGCGTTGCATGGCGTCGACCGTGCGGATCGTGACCCATATTCGGCGCGCCGCCGAAGCCGGAAAGGCGGCTGCGGGTTACCGTTGAGGAGTTGGCCAGGCCGTCAACCTGAAGGGTGGAGCCGATAAACATATCCACCGCGTACTGTCCGGCCATCTGGCAGAAGGCGCGGTTGGAACGCATCGAGCCGTCGGCGCCGGTGAAGAAGACGTCCGGACGCGCCGCCACGTAGTTCTCCATGCCCATTTCGCCGCCGAAGCAGTGCACGCTGTCAACCCAGCCGCTTTCAATGGCCGGGATCAGCGTCGGATGCGGGTTCAGCGTCCAGTGCTTACAGATTTTGCCCTTCAGGCCAAGGCTTTCACCGTAAGTCGGCAGCAGCAGCTCAATAGCGGCGGTGTTAAAGCCGATGCCGTGATTGAGTGACTGCACCTGATGTTCTGCATAGATGCCCTTGATCGCCAGCATCGCCATCAGGATGTGTTCCTGCTTGATCAGACGCGGATCGCGGGTAAACAGCGGTTCAATAAAGAACGGTTTGTCCGCCACCACCACGAAGTCGATCCATGAGCCGGGGATATCAACGCGCGGCAGATCGCACTCGTCATCCACCAGTTCATTCACCTGCGCAATCACGATGCCGTCATGAAAAGCAGCGGCTTCAACCAGCGCGGGCGTGTCTTCGGTACTGGGTCCGGTGTAGAGATTGCCTTTGCGATCGGCCTTATAACCGGCGATCAGCGCCACGTTTGGCGCAAGGTCAACGTAGAGGCGAGAGTAGAGTTCGATATAGGTATGAATGGCACCGATTTCGAGCTGTCCATCTTCAAGAAGCTGAGAGATGCGCAGGCTTTGCGGGCCGGAAAATGAGAAGTCGAGTTTGCGGGCAATGCCCTTTTCGAATATATCAAGGTGTTCACTGCGTCCCACGCTCGGCATAATCATATGCAGATCGTGGACAATGGCAGGGTTCACCTCAGCCAGTGAGCGAGAAAGGAAATCAGCCTGTTTTTGGTTGTTTCCTTCAAGTACCACGCGATCGCCGGGCGCGATCAGTTTTTGCAGCATGCCAACCAGATCATCGGTTGGCAGCACTTTGCCGCTGACGCCAAGTGCCTCAATACGCCGTTTTTTTTCGGTACGGCGTGTATCCCAGGCGCGAGCGGACGTTTGTCCAGGCAACATATCACCTCCAGTAGATCTTACACGGGATTAGTAACTGGCTTAGAGTGTGTGCCTGTCGAATCGATTCATCAATTAAGCCCGTCGTGTAATCATTAGCCTGAAAGTAATGAATAGTAATAACTGTCTTATAACAGTTGTTTAAACGGGCACTTACTTTAAATGGCTCACAAAAAGCGGCTGCGGCTATTGCCATAAAACGCATGACCTCATTTGTTTTTGCTATTTCAGGCGCTTTGAACAGCGCGGCATACTGCATGCTCCGGTTACAGGAGTGTCGCAATGGCCTATTACCTTCATCAACAGCAGCGGATGGCAATTAAACAGCGCGCAGCAGGCTGGCTGGGACGCAGCGAGTTGCCCACCTGGGGCATTATTTTCTGCGTTTACGGCGGCTGGTTTAGCGTCACGGCCTGCTGGCAAACGCTGGGCCCGCTGCTGGCGACGCCGCTGCTGATCCTCCTCACCACCTGGTATATGTCGCTTCAGCATGAGCTGATCCACGGTCATCCCACGCGCCGGGATGGGTTTAATCAGCTTTTTGGCCTGCTGCCGCTGGCGGTATGGTTTCCCTGGCGGCTTTATCGTGATTCGCATCTTCAACACCATCGCGATGAAGAGCTCACCCTGCCCGGCTTCGATCCCGAAACCTACTACTACAGTCAGGAACAGTGGCGGCGCTGGCCGCGCCTTTTTCCCCTGCTTGCCGCCGTAAGGAATACGCTGGCCGGACGCGTGGCGTTGGGGCCGCTCATCGATATCGTCGGCACGCTGAAAAACGGGCTGCATAAAATAGCAGCGGGCGACGGGGCCGAACTGCGCATGTGGATCGGGCATCTGTTAATGCTGGCGGGCGTGTTCTGGTGGCTGGATCTGCACGGCATTGCCGCGTTCTGGTATCTTGCTGCGGTGAGCTACCCGGCGCTGGGCTTGACCAAAATCCGCTCCTTTTACGAACATCGCGCGGAAGACAATCCCGCTGCGCGCTCAGTGCTGAACGAGGCGGGGCCGCTGTGGCGCCTGCTTTTTCTCAATCTGAACTATCATTTGGTGCATCACGATCTGCCCGGTCTGCCGTGGTATGAACTACGCCGCGTCTGGCTGGCGGACAGGGAGGCTTACCGCCAGCGCAGCGAAAACTTTGTGGTGAACGGTTACAGCGCCTGGTTTGAGGCGCATCTGTTGTCGCCGGTTGCCGTTAACGTTCACCCTTTTTCCTCTTCCGACAGGCGCGCCAATGATTGCTTCACTGCCGATGTATCCCTTCAAGCCGCAGCAGGTGGAATCGCTGTGGCAGGCGTTGAAGACCGCCATGCCCGGGCACATGCTGCCTGCCAGCCTGAGCTGGCCCGATCCCCTGCTGCCGCACTGGCGGCAGCGCGATCTGCTGCTCAGCCAGACCTGCGGCTATCCGCTGATGACCGCGCTGCCGTCGGTGCAGGTGGTGGGCGCTTTTCATTACGGCGCGCCGGGCTGCGACGGCGCGCACTATCGTAGCTGGATTGTGGCGCGCGAGACGGAAAGCGGCGATTCGCTGGCGGCTTTTCGCCAGCGTCGACTCGCCTGTAACAGTGAGGACTCGCAGTCCGGTTACCGTGCGCTGATGAAGCTGACCGACGGGCCGGTTTTTTTCGCCGCCACAGAAATGTCCGGCAGCCACCGCCGTTCGCTGGCGCTGCTGCGCGAGAACCGGGCGGACGTTGCCGCCATCGACTGCGTAAGTTGGGCGCTGATCGGCATGCATTTTCCACAGGAGACGCGCGGGCTGAAGATCATCGGCCAGACCGCCAGCGTGCCGGGTCTGCCGCTGATCACCTCGGCCGATACGCCGCCCACGACCCTGGCGGCGCTGCGTAGCGGCTTACGAGACGTGGTCAGCGCGCCGCAGAATAAAACGCTGCTGGCAGCGCTGTTGATTAAGGATTTTTCCGTTTTGCCGCGCGAGGCATGGCGCGTGGTGCTTCCCTGACGCCTTGCGGTTAAAGCGCGTCCAGGCTACACTACCTTAGTAACATAACCTGTTATTTTTAATAACTTTTATCGCCTATTTTAATTGTTGGCATTAAGCGAAACCCGCGGCATAACATCACGCCGGTAGCCTGTTGATGACGTTAAAAGAATGCGGCAGTCCAACTCATCAACACAGCCTTTTGTATGACCAAACTGACTTCACTGCTGCTTCCCTTTTGCCTGCTGGCAGGCGGCTGCGCGTCGCTCTCCCGCAACAGCGTTGATATCACGCCGCAGGCGAGCCTGCTGGCGAGCTGCCATATCCCGATCGGACAACAGATCGACGCGCTGGCGCAACCGCTGGTCGCCCGTGGCCGCACGCCGGGCATGGTGGTCGCGCTGCTCCAGGCCGGCGGCCAGCGGCAAATTTTCAGCTATGGCTTTACGGACAGCGATCGGCGTATTCCCGTTACCGGCGATACGCTCTTTGCTGTCGGTTCCATTACCAAAGGGTTTACCGCCGAGAGCGCGGCGCTGCTGGTGGATGAGGGGAAACTACGCTGGAACACCACGCTCGGCGAGCTGGCCGATAATCCACAGGCGCTGAGCGCCGATGCCAGACAGATAACGCTGGAGCAGCTGGCGACCCACACCGCGGGCCTGCCGCGCCAGATACCCAGCCTGCATATGCTGCGCGGCCTGATGACTTATCTGTTTACCGGCGCGCCTTTTTACGACGAGCTGGATCGTGGCGACTTTCGTGACTACCTCCGTGACTTCCAACGCCCCGCGCCACGCCGCGTAGTTTATTCCAATCTCGGCTACTCAATCCTTGATTACGTCATTACCACAGGCGCGCAGGCCTCACCGCAGCAGATCGCCACGCAGCGAATCATTGCGCCCCTTGGCATGCACCACACCGGCTATCAGCCTTCGGCCCTGCCGGGCTATATGCTGCGGGCCAGAGGCCATGCGGGCGATCAGCCCACGTTCGTCCGTCGGGGCGAAACGGTGCCGGACTGGCAGTTTTCGGGTTATATGGTGGGCGCTGCTTCGCTATGGTCAAGCGCCAGCGATCTGTTGCGCTATCTGGATGCACACCTGAACGGCAGCGGACGTAGCGATCTTGACCGCGCCTTTGCCGAGGCAATCGCTCCACGCTTTCGTGCGCCTGAACGCGACTCCGCCGGGCTGGCGTGGTTAGTCAATGAGGTTAACGGGCAGAAAATCGTTTATCAGTCCGGGTTTATCGGCGGCTATGCCAGCTATATCGGCATGGATGTGAAGCACAAAACAGCGATTGTGGTGCTGCAAAACAGCTTCAACTGGGATAACGCTGTCGGTCACCGGATGCTGCTGAGGATGGCGGCCGCGTCAGAGCATCGCTGTGAAAGCGCGACGCCGCCTGCCACCCGCTAACGATGCAGCAGCGGATGCCAGATTTCCGTCACCGCGCCCTCTCCGCCTGTGATCGGATCATGCTGCGGCATCGGCACGCGGTCGATGGCCTCAAGTGACTGCATCATCAGCGACGGCTCGTCGCGGCATGTTTCAGGCTGCATCCCACGCGGGTAGGCTCCTACTGCAAAGAAGTCATCGCTGGCCGCCAGTTGCTGATGACCAACGCCCGCCGGGATCAGCACCGCATCGCCCGTGTGCACCGTCACCGCCCGCCCGGTTTCACCGCCAAAGAGAATCTGTGCCGAGCCCGCGCTGATACCCAGCAGCTCATGGGTGTTGGGATGGTAGTGCGTATAGGGATAGACCGGATAGCGCCAGCGCGGCAGCCACAGATGGCGGGCGAAGAGATCTTCAAACCAGCTGGCGATATCCTCCACATCGTCCGGCACCACCTGCGGATAGATAATCAGCGGCAGCGGGTTATTCGGCACGCCAGCGGTGCGCTGAAGCGTCATAAACTGTGGGTTGCCCGATGCGCCAGCGGAAAACGTCCCGGCAGCAAAAGACATCATGGCAAGCAGACTTCCTGATGGCAGCAACATACGACATCTCCTGTTGACAGGCGTAGGTTAATTTCTTGTGTCATTTTAGCATGACATAAAACTAAATATGTGCGCGCGCAAGCAGTTAAGTTATTAATTTTAAATACTTAACTCAAATCATCTTGCGTCACTGAAAACCATTGCATGGGAAGCGTAACAGAGAGGTAACACCAAAACGGCGTGCGGGCAGGAAAAGAAAAAACCGGTGGCAAAACGCCACCGGTCGAGCAATAAAACACTCAATGGCACTGACAGGTTACTGTAAACGGTCGGCTATCGGCTTAACGACGTTGACGCCATGCGGACCATAAAATTGATAAAGCGTATCGGCGGCAGCTTTGGTGAGCACCATGATTTCGATGCGCCGGTTGCTGGCAGCGTAAGGATCGTTGGGGTCCAGCAGCATGCGATCGGCCATCGCATTAACCTGCATGATGCGATCCTGCTGAATTCCCCCTTTCTCCAGTACGCGCCTTGCCGCCAGCGCGCGGTCACCGGAAAGATTCCAGTTGTTGTAGTTTTTAGCATCGCGGTAGTGCGCGGCATCGGTATGACCGGTGATCATGATCTGGTTATCGAGCCGGTTAAACACCGGCGCCAGTTCCGAGAGCAGGCGCTGAAAGAAAGGCGTCATGGTGACGCTGCCGCGCGTAAACATCATGCGGTTGCTGTCGTCCTTAAGCAGAATGCGCAGACCCTGCGGCACTTTTTCCAGCGACAGGTTGCCCTGCGCGTGGTTGGCCGCGGTGATGTCATTAATGGTATTGCTCAGCGTCTCCAGTTCGCGATCGGATCGGGAAATCACCTCTTCCAACTTCTCGGGTTCCGGCTTCGCCGCATCGCCGATCATCGCCGCACCTTTTCCACCCGCGTTAGTAATGGGCGCAAACCGTGATTCACTGAAAATGGATTCGCCGTTAAGGTGCGCCACAATCTCTTTGCGCTCATCCTGCGTCACTGAACTGACAATCCACAGCACCATAAACAGCGCCATCATCGCCAGAGTGAAGTCGGCAAAGGCCACTTTCCATGCGCCAGTATGCACGCCGTGGTGGGCCTTGCGGCTGCCGCGTTTGATAATGGTGGTGGAGTGCCCGCCTTTTCTCATGGCGTACGCTCGGTCATCTGGTTAACCCAACCATCCAGCGTGGCGAAGGTCGGTTTATTTTCCACCGGCAGCATTTTACGTCCGGCGTCCACCGCCAACAGCGTCGGTTTGCCAGCGGCATGGTTTACCAGTACGGTGCGGATACACTCAAAAACGGTCATGCGCTTTTTCATGCACTGCTCCATCGCGTTCGCCAGCGGATCCATCAGGCAGTAACAGAAAAAGACGCCGAGGAAGGTGCCGACCAGCGCGGCGGCCACTTTCAGGCCAATCAGCGCGATGGAGCCATCAATGGACTGCATGGTGATAATGATCCCCAACACCGCCGCACAGATGCCGTAGCCCGGCATCGCCTCTGCGGTACGCTGAAGCGAACGCGATGGCACCAGCAGCTCCTCTTCCACCGCTTCGATTTCGGCTTCAAGAATGCTTTCCAGTTCGTGCTCGTTGATCTTCCCCATCGCCATCAGGCGAAAGTTATCTGAAATAAAGGTGATGAAGCCTTTATCCTTCAGGATCAACGGATAGCGGGTAAACAGCGCGCTGCTGTCCGGCACGTCGATGTGTTCATCAAGCGCCTTCAGGCCGCCGTCCTGCACCAGTTCCAGCAGTTCATACATCAACATCAGCAGTTGATGTTGGAATTCATCATTCTGTTCGTCTTTACGTACCGCTGCCTTGATTTGTCCCAGCATGGCTTTCAGCACGTGTTTTGGATTGGCAATAATCAGCGCCCCGGCGCCGGCGCCAAGGATGATAACCAATTCGCCCGGCTGCCAGAACGACGACAGCTTGCCGCCCGACATCATATAGCCGCCGATCACGCTGGCCAGCACCACGATCAGCCCAATAAATTTCTGCATGATTCTTCCGCTCAGAAAAAAGTTTTAATCTTCTCGCTGATTTTTTTGTTTAATTGACAAACCCGCGCTTCAGTAAGGTTGAGCACAAGGGCGATTTCTTTCAGACTCATGTCCTGCTGGTAGTAGAGGCTGAGGATGGTTTTTTCCCGCTCGTCGAGCGATGCCAGCGCCACCGCCAGCGTGCGCTGAATGTTGACCTCCTCCTCCAGCTCGCGCCCGGCAAAAACGCCGTGATGGATCTCGCCGGAAAGCAGGTTGTCCAGGCTCTCCGTCGCACTGGCGGACTCAAGCAACAGGTACTCCTGAAACGCTTCGCAGCTCAAATTCAACTGCTCACAGATCTCCTGATCCGTTGGTTCACGTCCCAGTTTGCGTGTCATCTCGCGTATCGCATCGTTGGTCTTGTGCGTTTTCTGACGCAGGCTGCGTGGTCGCCAGTCGTGCTGGCGAAACTGATCCAGCACCGCACCGCGAACGCGCTGCATGGCATAGCTGGCGAAAAATTCATCCGGCTGGCCATAGCGTCGCAGCGATTCAAGCAGCCCCATCAGCGCCACCTGCTCGATGTCGCTCCTGTCCATCACGCTGTCGGCCTGAGACGCCAGCTGGCGCACCACCTTTTTGACCAGCGGCAGCCACTGCATCATGTAGCGGCTCTCTTCGGCCGGCGTCAGCGCGGTAACGTCGCTAAGTTCGGTAAATGTGCTCATAACCCACCGCTACTGAAAGACCATTTTAGACAGGGTAACGTCGTCGAATGGCATCGCGACGCCCATGTTTTTAAAGCATTTTTTATACTCAGCCATCAGCAGATCCCGCAGATCTGAGACCGACATATTCCGCACCTGCTGATACTCCATGGTGCTGAGAACGTCGACGGTGATGCCTTTGATTTTGGGCAACATGTTCTCGGTTTTTAGCACCATCGGTTCATCGCGCGCGGTGAGCGCCATATCCAGCAACAGATAGCGCTCTTTATGCGAGTTGCTTTTCAGGGTGATGACCTGATCCTTAATTTCAACAAAGTGCAGCGTGATCTCTTCCGGCGCGTTGCTGGAAAAAAAGGAGAACAGCGTCGTTTTATCCTGTGCGGTCTGCTGCGTGAGGTAGTGATTAGCCACAACAACCAAAACGGCAGTAAAGACGCTGGTCACCAATGCAATCAGTACATTTATTAAAATTTTCATTGTTTAAACCATTGTCAGTAGTGTGCCGTCAGTGCGTTGCCGGGGCAGCGTCACCTCTTCGTTATTGTTGGCGATCGGCGCGTCTTGCCGATACTGATGTCGCTGCTGCTGTTGCGGCTGGCGGCTGTCACCGCTCTGTGTCGACACCTGAACGTTTACCTGAACATGATGCTGTTCACTCAGGCTGGCGCGCATTTCACTGCTGATCTGTTGCAGCAGGCGAGTGATCTCCGGCTGCGCGGCCTGGATCTGAACCTGAAGCTTCCCGGATTCGTAGTGAATCGAGATATCCAGCTTGCCCAACTGAGGCGGGTCGAGCCGGATGGTGGCTTTCTGGCTCCGCTGATCGATCTGCATTTCCAGCCGTTCGCCCAGCGCTTTTTTCAGCGCTTCGGCCTGCGCCTCCGGCTGCGTCGGCAGCGCGATCGTTGGCGTTCTCGCCGCCGCAAGATCCTCTTTATTCACTATCGCAGTGACCAGCGGCGAAGCCGGTGCCTGAAGCGAGTGGACGCCCTCTTCCCGCGATGTTTGCAGCGCCTGCTGAACGGCCTTGCTGGCCAGAACCGCATCGCGCGTCGAGGTCAGCTTAAGCGGCGCTTTGACGGGTACGGCGCGCTGCTGCTCAGCCGCGGCGCCGACCTGCTCGGCAGCGGGCGCGGGCGCCGACTGCGCGGCCACAACGGTTTGCGCAGAGGGCAGCATATCCGTCCCTTGTTCGACGGGCTGCGGCACCACCGTATTCACAGCTATCTCTGGCTGAACGGGCTGTGCCGCAACGTCCAGCAGTAAATCCAGCAGCACCTGCGGATCGCTGTCGTGGTCGTCATCGGCAGGCGGTTGTTCCTGCGGCGGCAGCGTCTCAGGCGTGGCCTGTAGAATTTGTAAAGGTTGCAGCGCGGGCATTAGCATGTCCGAAAGCGGTGCCGCGGCTGCCGGTATCACCATATCCATACTGGCAACGTTGCCCTGCGGCTGAGGAGTCAGTGTTACCGGCGTCATTGGCCCTCCTCCCGATCGTTAACGAACAGCGCATAGGCCTGAAGCCCTTCGCGGCTGTGCTGATGCTGCTGAATTTTGAGATGCAGCACATCATGCTGCTCCTGGCAAATCGTGGCTGCTTTTAAATGGCTTTTACGCAGTGTCTCCAGATCGTCGCGCAGTACTTCTTGCAAACCCTGTTTGCGGATCGTCGTTAACAGCTGGCTTATGCGGCTGTCGATACGGCGGATCTCACTCCAGTTCTCTTCCTGAGCGGCTCGTTCCAGTGCACTGCCAAGCTGAAGAATGCGCTTATCCATCAGGCACTCATTCCTTCCCAGCCCTGCTGGATATTGCGGAGAATGGTTTCAACTTCATCAATTTGCTCGACGGCGAGATGATGGCTGGCGTCATAAAGGCGATAGACGCAGTAGTCATACAGGCTCGCCAGACGCAGCGACAGCTCACCGCCGCGTTCGTAATCAAGCGCGCTGGTCAGCGCGTTAAGAATATCGATGCACTTGCTGATGCTGGTCGCCTTACGTTCAAAACGCTTCGCCTGAATGTGGCCTTTGGCGCAGGTCAGCTCGTCCATCAGGCCAGTGAACAGCATCAGCACCAGCTGATGCGGCGTGGCCGCTGCGGTGCGGATCGCCAGATCCGCCTCCTGATACTGCGTAAAGTCGCTGGAATTTCCGTACATAACTGTCCTCAGAAAAATTGTCCCATCGTCTGGTTCATCTGATTGATAATGGTTTTCATATTGCTGAACTCTTTCAGATAGCGGTTGAACGTAGTGTCATAGCGCGTCTGAATCTGTTCTTCTTTAGAGGTCAACTGCGCGCTTTTGCGATCCAGGGTATCCTGGCGCTGCTTGATGGTGCCGTTGGTACCGCTCAGAAAACTGTCCAGCCCCTCTTTTTCCAGCCGCTTCAACAGGCCGCTGCTGCCTTCGAACAGGCTATTAAACGCATCCGGTTTTTCCGCCAGCGCATCCTCGAACTTGCTGCTGTCGAGCGTGAGCTGGCCGTCTTTATTGGCCGTGATACCGAAATCGCTCAGCTTGCTGCCGTTGAAACTGGTGCGTAGCAGGCTGTTAAGCGTGGTTTCAAGCAGGGTGACGCCTGAGTCACCGGCCAGCGCGCCGCGAGTAATCGATCCG
Source organism: Erwinia oleae (assembly GCF_000770305.1). Classification (GTDB taxonomy): domain Bacteria; phylum Pseudomonadota; class Gammaproteobacteria; order Enterobacterales; family Enterobacteriaceae; genus Erwinia; species Erwinia oleae. Next base: position 116,906 of record NZ_JNVB01000003.1, on the reverse strand, counting down.
TCTGCATTGCCGCTTTTGGTCAGATCGTCCAGCGATGAGCGCAGCTTGTTCCAGGCCTCGACAAACGCCTGGCCCTGTTCTTTCGTTCCGCTCAGATCGTTATCAACGTTGATCACCAGCGGCTCGTCTGCCGGGGTTTTACGCACCACGGTGAGTTCAACGCCCGGAATGGTGTCTTTAAAGGTGTTGGTGCTGCTGGTAAACGTCATGCCCGTCTCGCCATCGCCCATGACGATTTCTGCATCGCGAGCGGTGGAGATTTGCGTGGCGTTTTGCAGATGCGCATTGAGGTTTTCATCGTCGGCAGTAATGGTGACGGCGAAGTCCGCGCCGGTTTTATCGCTGCTGACCATCAGCACGTTCTGTCCGTTCTGCTTAACCAGCGACGCCGTGGCGCCCGAATCGCCGCTTTCCGCATTGATCCTGTCGCGCAGCCCGGCAAGGTTGCTGACGGTGGACATATCAATATCCACCTCTTTACCGGCAATGGTGATCTGCATATTGCCGCTGGCGGCGCGGATGTCATCGTCGGTCAGCGTCTCAAAAGCTTTCTGATCGGCGGCGGCCGTCTGCTTCACCTGCACGTTGTACAGGCCTTTTTTCGCTGATGAGCTGGCTTTCAGCGTGACGTAGCCTTCAAGACTGGCCGTGGCGCTGTTCTTCACCATGCCGCCGCTGGAACCGCTGGCGGCGAAACCCTTCAGCGCCGTCTGAAAATCGGTTAACGCCGTTTTCAAGGCGGTCAGCGCTTTCTGCTGCGCGCCGAGGGTGCTTTGCTGATTTTTTAGCTGTGAAGACTGCGCATAAATGCTGGACTGTGCGAGCTGCTGGGCAACCGTCTGGGGATCAAAATCATCTAACCAGCTCATTTTTGACTTTCCTCTTTATTTGCCGCCGCCCGCGCAGAGACGTTTCTGTATCAGTTAAATGCAAACAGCGTGCCAATTATAAATTTTATTATCTTTCAAAAAGATAAAAACTAAAAGGAAGGTTTTCTTCCGCCTGTAGCAGCCGCGATGTTCCGCCGCAGGAAAAAAAACACCGCTACGTGAGCGGTGTTTTTTTTATCAGAGCATCTTCTGGCTTAGCCCAACATGCCCAGAACCATCTGGCTCATGCCATTGGCCTGCTTCAGCATCGCCTGGCTTGACTGCGTCAGCATCTGGTTACGGGTCATCGTGGTTGCCTCAGCAGCGAAATCGGCGTCGCGAATCACACCAAGGTTGAGGTTGGTGTTGTCCTGCATGTTGGCGAGGTTAGCAGCGGTGTGGCCCAAACGGTTGATGTTCGCCCCCAGAGAAGAGCGGATACCGCCCACGGCCTGCATTGCTGTACTGATCGTATCAATAGCGATATTCGCGCCGCTTGCAGAAGAGAGATCCGCATTGAGCAGGGCCGCCAGACCGCCGGTCACCTCTTTCAGACCGCCGCTCAGATCCAGTTTCAGCACTTCGCTGCTGCCCGCGCCAATCTGGAACTGCATCTCTTTGCCCAGTTTACCGACTTCGCCGGTGCCGCTTGCACCGCTGGCGCTTGCCGCACCGATCGAGCCCAGCAGTTTTTCAGTACCGTAAGAGGTGTTGCTCATGATGTTTTCCAGCTCTGCATTCAGCTCGCCAAACTCAGCGGCGATCGCATCACGGTCATCAGCATTGTTGGTATCATCCGCTGCCTGCGTCGCAAGGTCTTTCATGCGATAGAGGATGTTATTCACTTCATCAAATGCGCCTTCAGCGGTCTGCAACATGGCGGTCGCTTTAGAGATATTCTGCTTGGCCACACCCATGCCGTTTGACTGCGCCTGCAAACGAGAAGCGATCTGGAGGCCAGCCGCGTCGTCAGCCGCAGAGTTGATGCGTTTGCCCGTACCCAGACGCTGCATAGCAATGTTTAAGCTGCCGGTGGCTTTATTCATTGCGTTAGTTGAAGTCATGGACGCTGAGTTAGTGAAAATTGATAATGCCATTTGCTTAATCTCCCCAGGAATCACCGTGATTCCGTTGCTAGTACCTGAGAAAAACGGCAGCAAAAAGGCAAAATTAAAAAACTAAAATAAAAAATATTTTATTAATAAAATTCATTAGCTTATACAAACAATTATCTTTTACTTCTGTTATTCAGATAACGTTCATGCTCAAAACGGCTTATTAAGAATATAATTGTTAGTACATCGCGTTTTTACTGGTGCAATCCTGCAAAATAATAAACATGTAACCGTGTTGTTTTACACAGCTCTACATTTTTCATACATTTACCTATCTGCCTTAATTATGTATTGGCTTAAATAAAGTTTTACGCGGCGAAATCGCCGCGAAATGTTGTGCTATAAGAAAATTCTGGTATAACCCGGCGTAACGTTTAATAGTTACATTTAAAATATCTTTTAAAAGAAACCCGCATTTAACGCAGGGTTTATATGCGCTTTCATGCTCACGCTGGTTAATCACAACCTATGACTTCTGAATGTTTCATTCATCACTGGCTTCTTGACATCAGTTCCGGCTCGTTGATTCATCAGCAGACGGGCGAACAGCGCAGGCTGGGTGAATATCAGCTTAAGCTGCTGATCGTACTGGTGCAGCACGCTGGCAAAATTCTCACCCGTGACGAGTTAAATACGCTGGTTTGGGAACGCCGGGTTATCGGTAATAACAGCCTGCCTAATGCGATTCATGCGCTGCGCGTCGCGCTGGAAGATGATGGAAAACAGCAGCGCATTATCAAAACCATCCCCAAAAAAGGCTACATTCTCGAAGCGGATTTCTGCCAGTTCCGCCGTGAGCCTGCGGAGACAGAAGAGGATGAGGTCTCGGTTGAAGAGAACCTCGCCGAACCGCTGGCAGAGGAAGAAATCAGGGAGGCGCCAGACGCTGCGCTTTCCGAATTTCAGGTTGCGCAGGCGGAGTGGAATGCCGCCACGCAACAGGAAAATGAACGCCTGACCGCGATCCGCCAGGCAAAGCGCAACCGCATCTGGCGTCGGGTGAGTCTGGTGCAGGCGCTGGCGCTGGTGGCGCTGGTGGCGCTGCTGCTTGTCATCAGACAGGCCGGCCCGCGTAATGACATGACGATGCAGGACGAAGGCGTCTACAGCAATATCCGCCTGTTTGAACTGACCCGCAGTTACGATCGCCTCGCCACCCGGGAAGATATCAATAATCTGCTCAGTTCGACGCTGTTTGCGCTTAATCAGATGATGGCCAGCCAGAAGGTGGACATGGACGTCTTTTTCTTTACTTCCGGCAGCACGCTGAATTACACCCTCGCTCTGAAAAATCGCTGTGAGCGCCGCCAGCTGGCGCTGAATATCAGCCAGTGGCATACCGACCTGTCTGAGCTTAACGACCTGATTTATCGGGAAACGGAGAGAAAGCTGAATGAAATGGCAACCTGTATCAATGAGTCTGGCAGCGTTAATGCTGCTGGTGCTGATTACCGCGCTGATTGACCACTTTACCTTTTTCCAACGCGCGTCGAGGCTTCAGCCTGACTACAATCGTGAGGCGCTTCAGCTTGGCTATTTCGATATGATCTCGAAAAATCGGGAGCTTTATGACGCCCATTTCGACGCGCAGGACAGGGCAGTGATGATGACCCTGACCAGTCCAAACGATCATCGGTTTATTGTGCGGGCAAGGCTGGAACAGCAGCGCAATCAGGAAGGCGTGAATTTTAACTACAGACTGATTTATAACTCAGAACCCACGCAGGACAGGATGTTAACCAATAACCTTGGTTTTATGGCGCGCAATGGCGTGGCCTTCGACAGGTTTGAATTTCGGGGCGAACCAGTTTTAGTCACCCCTTACGGCCTGATTATTCGTTATCGCTAAGCAAGAACATTCCGCACCCTGCCGGCCTGCACGTTAGCCTGCCCGCCCAGCGCCTGCGCCAGGGTGGCGTAGCCGCCATTTTGCAACTGTTCACCCAACTGACGCGAGGCGTCAAGCGGCGAGGTTTCGCCCTGCCACGTCGCCATACTGTCGATGCGCCGTTGGGCGCTGTCGCGCGTGGTCTGGAGGAGGCGCCGCTGTTGCGTCAGGCCCTCCAGCGTGTCCTCCAGCGTATCCATAAACGCGGCGGCGTTTTCCGGCAGGCGAAGCAGTTGCTGAAGCCCCTGTTCAAGGCTGTTTTCCGGCTGCGGTCGGATGGGGAAGAACTGGCTTTCAGGATAACGATTGCCGCCGCCCTGCACGCTGAGATGCTGACTGACCTGCGGCCAGCGCTGCTCATCAACCTGAAAGCGCAGTTGCTGCCAGCTATCAAGGCTGCCGTGTATTCCCCATTTTCCCAGTGCCTGATTGAGCTGCAACAGGTTTTGCTGCGGCGTATCGCCTTTCAGCACCGCGGCGCTGATATCGCGCTGGCGTCCGGCCAGCGAAAAGGTGAGAATTTCAGGATCGGCAGGGTTCAGCAGCGCGGTGCCGTCGTGCAGGGTGAAACTCACCTGCGCCCGGTTTTGCAGCGACAGGCGTAGTTGACGATCGACCGTGCCGCCCGACAGCGTCTCGCGGTTCGCCAGCAGCCGCTGTAGCTTTTCCGCCTGCTGCTGAAGCTCTTCCGTTCCCGCCCGGCGGGCGATGGCGTGGCTGAGCTGCAATACCTGCTTTTCCGTCGCCTGAAGAAAACTGTTCGCCTGCTGAACGGCGGTGAGCTGTCGATTGAGCTGAACGTTATAACGCAGCGGTTGAGAAGAGATAAGCGGGCGATCGGGCCAGCTCTGCTCTTTACGCGTGATTTTCAGCGATGCGTCGGAACGCGCAACGCCATCGAGCGGACGGGCGGAGAGGCCGGGCGTCAGAGAAGCCCCGACGCTGCCAGACGCCGCGCCTGAGTGGTTTACCTGCATCATGAATTCAGCTTAAATCATTGAAAACAGCGAAAGCTGTTGGATTTTAGTATAGCTTTTCTGCGCACCCAGGCTGGCGTTGTAGTACGCGGTCAGATCGATACTCGCCTGCCCCATATCCAGTTGCGTCAGGCTGCGCATCACGGTGTCGTTCACCACGGTGTTATCATCATGCGCATCTTTCAGCAGATCCAGGTTATTGTGCCGTCCGCCCAGATCGGTGTAGATCGCCGCCACTTTGCTGTGGGTGGTCTCCAGCACGTTGAAAACATCGCGCATTTCATCGCCATAGTCCGACGGAGAGAGCGTGCCGTCCTGCATTTTATCGGCGATGGCCTTCAGGGCATTCAGGGTCTCCAGATCGTCGCCGAAGGTTTCCGCGAGATGCGTGGTGATTTGTACCGATACGCCGTTGGCGACGTTGGTGGACGCGCTGTCGTTGTTGCCTGCATAGCGCCAGGCGCCGGTTTGTTCGTCATACACCACCGGCTGCTGATCGGTTTTCGTACCGGAAAACAGGTAGCGGCCATCCTCATCCCGGGTATTCATAAGCGCGATGGTGGCTTCCAGCATTGAGGAAAGCTCTTTTCCGTAACCGCTCATCTCTTCTGCCGACAGCGTGCCGCCCATCGCCTCTTCCAGTTTGTCTTTCATCGCCAGAAGCTGCTGTTCGGTGCCCTTCACGGTGGTTTCCTGTACCGAAAGATTGCCGCTTAAACGGGTGATATTGCTCTGATACTGATTGATAGCGGCCTGTTCACGGCGGATCTGCGCCATCTGCGTGCTGGCGATAGGATCGTCCGAAGGCTTGAGAATGCGGGTTTGATTGGCGATTTTGTTCTGCACGTCGAAAAGTTTACTGTTGTTGCGGTTAAAATTCGCCAACATGTTGTTATTAAAGCTCATAGTGCTGATACGCATTATGCCGTTCTCCGATTAAAACAGCGCCAGCAGATCGCTAAAAATCTGCTCGCCGGTTGCAATGATTTTCATATTTGACTGGTAGGCTTTGGTGTAAATGATAATGTTAATCGCCTCTTCGTCTTCAGAGACGCCGCTGTAGTTATCACGATCGTTCTGCGACTGCGTCAGCAGCGCGGCGGCCGACTCCAGCGCGGACTGGTTGTCCTTGCTTTTAATACCGACGGTGCTGACCAGCGTGGCGCTGGCGCTGGAGAGCGTGGTATTGCCCAGGCCGGGAATATCCATCGCCAGATTGCCGATCTCAATCAGCTTTTTCAGGTTATTGTTGTTGCCGGTTGATGCCGGATCGCTGGAAAACGCCAGTTCATCCCAGCTGATGTCGGTTAACTGGATCATGCCGTCTGCGTTGGTCGGATCAAAAACAAACAGCGGTTTGCCGGGATTGCCGTTGATATCAAAGCCCTGAGCGAGCTGGGCGTTAAACGCCTCTGCCAGCGACTTCGCCATGCCGTTCACCGAACTTTCCATGCTGTCCAGCGTCTGCGTGGCGTAGTCATTCAGGCCGCCAAGCGTGCCGCCGCAGGCCATATCCACCTGAAAGGTCGCGCTGGAAAAGCGCATGCTCAGGCCCATTTTTCCGGTGGCGTCCTGTTTCATTTCCAGCGTACCGGCGGTGGAGCCACTCACCAGCGGCTGCCCTGAGTTCATGGCGATGGTGTAGCTGCCATCGCTGCTTTCATTGACGCTTATCTCAACGTAGCTACTCAGCTCGTTAACCAGCTGATCGCGCTGATCGCGCATGATGCTGGTGTCGCCGCCCAGCGCTTCCGTTTCGGCAATTTTCTTGTTGTAGTCGGCAATGTTGCCGCTCAGCACGTTGATGCTGCCTACGGTGTTTTGCTGCTGAGAGCGAATATCGGAGCGCTGCTTATTAATAAAGTCCTGAAGCTTGTTGAAGCGCAGCGTCATCTGTTTGGCGGTGGTGATCACATCCTGCCGCATCGCCTGGTTTTCAGGCTTTTCTGTTGCCCCATTCAGCGCGGCAAACAGATTATCCAGACCGTCGCCCAGCCCGGACGTTTCGGAACCGACAATGGTTTCAAGCTGGCTCAGATAGTTTTGCGACGTAGCATAGAAATTACCCGCCGTGTTGGCGCGCCATACCTGGCCAATCAAAAACTGATCCGCCATGCGGCGAATGCTGGTCACCTCCACGCCGCTGCCGCCGGTAAATCGCGATCCGCCCATCGGGCCGATTGCCATCTGCTCAACGCGCTGGCGGGTGTAGCCAGGCGTCGCCATATTGGCAGTGTTGAGCGCCGCAACGTTAAGCTGCGTCTGCGCTGCGTTCATGCCGCTGTAACCAATATCAAACAGACTGTTCATCTTCCCCTCTCAAATGATGACGTCAGATCGCTGCCCGAAAAAGGCGACGCCGGATACGCCATTCTTAAATGTCGCCTGCCGCCGCTATTTTTTCTCGCCCGCGGGTGAAAGCTGATTAATCAGTAATGCCGCAATGCCGGTGCTGCGCTGGCTGGCCAGCGTTTGCGCCAGCGCGTCGTCATAAAAGTCACGGACGGTACGCGATTCACGACTGCTGAACATGCCGCTTTCACTGGCGAAAACGTCGGCGCTTTTGCGCATCTCCGCCAGCATCTGCCGCAAAAACATCGCTTCAAACTGGCCGGCGGCCTGCTCCAGCGTGGTGGGCTTCGCCGCCCCCGCAGGGGCCGCCGGAGAGGAGAAATTGAGTTTATCGATCATCACATCACCACCAGCTCAGCATCCAGCGCACCCGCTTCGTGCAGCGCTTGTAAAATGGCCATGGTGTCGTCCGGCGACGCGCCAAGGCTGTTAATGGTATTAACAATGCTGCGCAGGCTGGTGCCCGCCGGAACCATCACCATTTGCCCGCTGCCGCGTGACACACCGATATCGCTCTGCGGCGTAACGGCGGTTTGCCCCTGACCGAGCGGCGCGGGTTGGCTGACGTTGCTGCTTTCGCGAATGGTGACCGTGAGGTTGCCGTGGGAAACGGCAGCCGCCCTGACCACAATGCCCTCGCCCATCACCACCGTGCCGGTGCGCGCGTTGAAAACTACCCGCGCAGGCTGTTTGCCCGCGTCGATCTGCACCTCCTCCAGCATCGACATAAACGCGACGCGCGCCCCCGCGTCCTGCGGCGCGCTGACCGACACGTTGGTTGCGCTTTTCGCCACCGCCGTGTTGCCGCCGAAACGCTGGTTCAGCGCCAGCGCGATATTGTTGGCGGTTTTAAAACTGGGGCGTTTCAGGTTGAGGTTAATTTCGCCGCCCTCCTGGAAATCGCTGGGCACCTCACGCTCGACGGTGGCGCCGTTGGGAATAAGGCCGACCGTCGGCGTGTTGATGGTCACGCTGGATCCGCTGTCGCCTTCCGCCTTGATGCCGCCCACCACCACATTACCCTGCGCCAGCGCATAGACTTCGCCGTCCGCGCCGCGAAGCTGGGTCAACAGTAGCGTGCCGCCGCGCAGGCTTTTGGCATCGCCGATGGAAGAGACGGTGACGTTGATGGTTTGTCCGCGTGCATACATCGGCGGCAGCGTTGCGCTCAGCGCCACCGCCGCCACGTTTTTCACTTTTGGATCGATTTTAGGCGGCATCTGCACGCCGAACTGGCGCAGCATATTGGTCACCGACTGATTGGTGAAGCGCACCTGATTACGATCGCCGGTGCCGTCCAGCCCCACCACCAGGCTGTAGCCCACCAGCTGGTTGCCGCGAATGCCCTGCACATCCACCAGTTGACTGAGCGGTTGGGCATGCGCCGGATGCCGCGCCAGCATCAGGGCGACAAACAGAAACGGAAAGAAATAACGAACCATTGAGAAACCTTTAAATCGGGAACAGCGGATGATTGAAAAAGCGCGTCAGCCAGCCAGCGGAATTGGCGTCGCTGAGCGCGCCGCGTCCCGCATAGGTGATGCGTGCGTTGGCGATGCGCTGCGACGAAACCGAGTTATCCCGCTCAATATCATCGGCGCGGACCAGCCCGGTCACGCGCATGTATTCGTCGCCCTGGTTGAGCGTCAGCCACTTTTCACCGCGAATAACCAGGACGCCGTTCGCCAGCACCTGGTGCACGGCGACGGTTATGGCACCGCGCAGCATGTTCTGCTGAGCCGTGGTGGCGTTGCCGTTAAAATTGCGATTGCCGGAAACGGAGCCGCTCAGTTTATCGAGGGTGTTACCCATCAGCGTTGGCGCACCCAGCTCCACGTCGTTTTTCTTGCCGAAGTTGGTTTTCGCCTGTTTGCTCGCCTGGGTGGACTCATCCAGACGCACGGTCAGGATATCGCCCACGCGGTAGGCGCGGCGATCCTGCATCAGCGACCAGTTATAGCCGCTGTGATACAGGCCGCCGCCCCGTACTGGCTCAACCGGCAGGGACAGCTCTTCCGGTGGCGCAAAGGCGGCATCGTCTTTCGTCACCAGAAAAGGTGAACTTTCACAGCCGCTGAGCAGCAGCATGGCGCCCAGCAGCATGATATGTACTTTCATTATTAACCTGTCAGTTGTGTACGAGCGTTGCAGAGAGGAAGCCGCGCTTCCTCAACCGGCGTTACACCTGCTGATTAAGGAACTTCAGCATGTCGTCCGCCGCCGAAACCATTTTGGCGTTCATTTCATACGCGCGCTGGACGGTGATCATGTCCACCATCTCCTCAACGACCTGCACGTTGGAACCTTCCAGCGAACCCTGCTCCAGCTCGCCAAACGCGTCTTCTCCCGGCACGCCTTCGTACGCCTCGCCGCTGGCGACCGTTTCGCGGTAAAGGTTGCCGCCGAGGGCTTCAAGCCCGGCCGGATTGACGAAGTTCACCAGGGTGATTTGCCCCAGATTGGCCGGTTCATCCTCACCGCCCACCTGCGCGGTGACGGTGCCGTCTTTGGCAATGCCGATGCTTTTGGTGCCCTCCGGCAGCTCAATATTGGGCACCAGCGGATAGCCAGAAGCGTTAGTCAGCACGCCATCGGGACTGATGCGGAGATTACCGGCACGGGTGTAGGCGATATCGCCGCTGGGGGTTTCCACCTGCAAAAAACCCTGGCCGGTAATCGCCACGTCCAGCTCTTTTGAGGTGTTCTGGATGGCGCCAACGGTGAACGATTTTTCCGTGCCGTTGATTTTTACTCCGCTGCCAAACTGAATGCCGCTGGCGAGGTTGTTGTTTTGATCCTGACCGGCGCCGGGCGCGCGCTGCGTCTGATAGAAGAGATCTTCAAACACGACCCGGTCACGTTTAAAGCCGGTGGTGTTGACGTTGGCCAGGTTGTTGGAGATCGCCGCCATTTTGGCATCCTGCGCCGCCAGGCCGGTTTTACTTACCCATAATGCTGGATTCATTGCTCTGCTTCCTTTTCGATTAACTGCCGCGAATCAGGCGGTTACCCGCCTGAGCAAGGGTTTCCGCCGCTTTCATCATTTTGATTTGCGCCTCGAACTGGCGACTGAGCGAGACGGTCGCCACCATTTCATTGATGGCCGAAACGTTGCTGGTTTCCAGATGTTCGCTGGCGATCTGCACCGCTTCGCTGCGTGGCGTGGTCGCACGGTCGCCGATCAACAACCCGTTATTGTTTTTACTCAGACGACTGGCCGGAATATCCACCAGCTTGATACGCTCCACGTCCATCGCGGCATTCACGTCGCCGTTTTCCGGCACCACGGCAATGGTGCCGTCGTCGGCTATCGCCAGTTGTGAATAAGGCGGCAGTTGGATTGGGCCGTTGTCGCCCAGCACCGGCAACCCGCCAATGGTCAGGTTGCCCATATCGTCAACGTCGATATGTCCGCCACGCGTATAGACTTCGCGGCGGCCCTCTCTGAGGGCGATCAGCCCATCGCCACGGATACCGATATCCAGTTCGCGTCCGGTTTCACGCAGCGCGCCGGGGGCCATATTGACCCCGCCGTTCTGGCTGTTGACCTGGAAGCGCGAGTCGTAACCGTAGCCGTTGACCCGCTGTGAAGCGGCGCGCTCCAGGTCAGCGCGGAAGCCTTCGGTATTGGCGTTAGCGAGATTGTTGGCGTGGATCATCTGCTGATTCAGACTGCGATTTGCGCCGCTCACGGCGGTATAAATTAAGCGGTCCATGGTTAAATTGCCTGGAACAGAGCGTTCATCATCTGATCGTTGGTCGAGATGACTTTGGTGTTTGCCTGGTAATTGCGCTGAGTGGACATCAGTTCGACCAGTTCAGCAGTGAGATTAACGTTGGAGGACTCCAGCGCCGCAGACTTGATCAGCCCGTACATGCCGGATTTTGGCGTACCCAGCAGCGGATTGCCGGAGCTGTTGGTCTGTTCCCACGCCGTGCCGTCGATAGACTTCAGGCCGTCGGCATTAGTGAAGTTCGCCAGCACCAGCTGTCCCTGAAGCAGGCGCTGGCCGTTGCTGTAGGTGGCGTAAACCATGCCGTCTTCATCAATCTGCTGTCCGGTCTGCTCGCCGGATTTATAGCCGTCGGATTTGTTTTTGCTGACGGCGAAGTCAGAACCGTACTGGCTGCAACCGCTGTAGCTGAATTTAATTTCTAAATCTTTCGCGCCGGGAATGGCGCCGGTGACGGTCACGGGCTCCGTCGGCGCGATTAATACGCCGTTGGTATCAAACTGCATTTCCGCCGTGGTGGCCCCGGTTTTGTCGCCATCCACCACATAATGCGCGGTCCATTTATTGTCATCGGTTTTGACAAAGTACTGCGTTACCGTGTGTTCACGGCCCAGCGAATCAAAGACCTGCGTGGTGTAGCTTTTGTTAAAGGTCTCTTTGTTTTCCGGATCGAATGCTGGCGTGGCGGGCTTTGCCTCTTCGCGCGCGTCCAGGTTGGCCACGAATTCCACAGAGGAGGTCGATTTTGCCGGCAGGCCCGCCGCGTTAATTTGCAGATCGCTCACCGTACCGGTTTGCAGCTTGCCCTCGGCGTCTATCGGATATCCCTGAAGTTTGCCGCCGAGATTGTTGACCAGAAAACCGTTCGCGTCTTTTCCGAAGTAGCCCGCGCGAGTGTAGGTGGTGGAGCCGTTGGTATCACGCACCACAAAAAAACCGTTGCCGTTGATCGCCAGATCCAGACTACGTCCCGTTGCAGAGATGTTGCCGCCGGAAGAGATGCTCTGCGAAACGTTGCTGACGCCCACGCCGAGCGGCGTGCTGCCTGCGTAGAGCGCCGCGAACTCGGCGCGCATGGATTTATAACCGGTGGTGTTGCTGTTGGCGATGTTGTTACTGATCGCATTAAGCTGTTCGGTGATGGCGTTCAGGCCGGAAGTCGCAATATTAAAACTCATGATAATTCCTTAAATTTTCGACGGCCCGGACGCGCTGTTTTGCCCGCCGAACTGACTGATGTTGTAGTAAGCGATTTCGCCCAGACCAGGAATATTCAGCATCGGCGTACCGTCGGAACCAATCCGCACACTGTTAACCGTTCCGGCAATTTCCACCGGAATGCTCTCTTCACCGGTATCGGTCACCACCGACAGGCTGTAGTTTCCCGGTTCCAGGCCCAGCGATTCCGGATCGATAGTGAAGTCCACCTGGCCCTCTTCCTGCTTGCCCAGCTCAATGATTTTTTCATTACCGGCTGCGTCCTTAACGTGCACCGTCACCGTATTGGCCGGATGCGCCAGCGTCAGGCGACCGTTGATCGCCTGCTCTTCCAGCCTGATGCTGTCTGAGCGAACCATCACCGTTTGTCCGACGAGATTACCCGTGGCGAGCACCTGGAGGTTATCGATCAGCGTGGCGGTGTTCGCCATCATCGAACTCATGTTCTCCATCGACTGTACCTGGGTCATCTGCGCCAGCTGGCTAACGTACTCGGTGCCGTCCGTGGGGTTCAGCGGGTCCTGATTCTGGATCTGCGCCACCAGCAGCGTCATAAACAGATTATTGAGGCTGCCGTCATTACTTTGCGTTGTGCCGGACTGCGCCAGGGTGTCGCTGTAGTAATCCGTGCTGCCGACGTTACCGATACTCATTACGCTTCTCCCAGACGCAGCAGGCTCTGCTGCATGCTTTTTACGCTGTTTAACACCTCAACGCTGGTTTCAAAGCTGCGTGAGGCGGACATCATGTCGGCCATCTCTTCGACGGTGTTGATGTCCGGATAGAAAACCTGTCCGCGCGCGTTAGCCAGCGGATTGCCCGGCTCATAACGCTGCACTGCGCCGCCGCTCTCCACCACGTCCATCACCTGAACGCGCGCGCTGGCCAGCGCGTTGTTATTCATCAGGCTGCTGTTTTGATAGACGGCGGCAAATACCGGGCGGCGCGCTTTATAGGTTGCCTGCGCGGAGGAAGCCGGTGATTCCGCGTTCGCCAGGTTACTGGCGATGGTGTTAAGACGTACCGTTTGTGCATTCATCGCGGAACCCGACACGCGATAGATATCGTTGAAAGACATGATTATTTCCCTTCAATAGCCTGTTTAAGGCCCAGAAATTTTGAATTCAAAAATTGCAAACTGGTTTGGTAATCAAGGTGGTTTTTGGAAAATTCGGCCTGCTCAACGTTCAGCTCAACGGTATTGCCGTCGGCGGCGGGCTGGTTGGGTACGCGGTACTTCACCTCCGGCGCACCGTGCTGCGAATTTTTATTCAGTGAACGTTGCATCTCCGCGGCAAAATCAATATCTTTAGCCTGAAAGTTTGGGGTATCGACATTGGCCAGGTTCGCCGACAACAGCTCAGCTCGGGAAAGTCGAAGCTGTAGTGCGGCAGGGTGATTGCTCAATGCTCTTTCAAAACTTATTCCCACAGATAAAACCTCAATTATTCAACGATTCCTTACGCACATAGCAATTCTCGTGCCAAAATTTAACTCGTTGAAATAGTGAGGTTTCCATGAACGGTCGTTCCTTTCTGAGGAAGTATTCTTTCCCCCTCGTCACCCTGTGGTGTTTGAGCTTTACCGCCCATGCCGCCTCCGATGCCGCTACCGCGCGCAGACAGATTTATCAACTGGCGGTGGACAGCGCGACCGCCGATATCAAACGCGTCGCGCAGGCGAACAGCTGGCCGGAACCGCAAATTAAACTCAACGTGTTCATTCCCACTGAAGTCAGCCGTTTTCGCCGTTGCAGTCAGCCGCTGCGGGTGGCGCTTCCTGCCGGGAACCGCTTCGATCTGGCGCGATTGCGCTTCGATATTCGCTGCGAAGACAGCAGCGGCTGGGAAGCTGCCGTCACGGTTAAGCCGGATATCTATCTGCCGGTGCTGACGGCAAAAGCAGCGCTGCCACGCGGCAAAGTGCTGGCGGCCAGCGATGTGGAGGTGAAAAAAAGGAACGTGGTTGGCCTGCGCGATGGCTTTATCAGTAACCCGGATGATGCCGTTGGTTTTCGCCTGAAAATGCGTGTACGCGATATGCAGCCGCTCTCTCTGTCCATGCTCGATCAACCGATTCTGGTTGAACGCGCCCAGCGCGTGGTGATGATTGCCGGACAGGACGGCGTGGAAGCAAAGATGATTGGCGAAGCCATGAAAAAAGGCCGTAAAGGCGATGTTATTACGGTGAAAAACCTGAGCAGTCAGCGCACGGTTAGCGCAATCGTGGACGGCGCGGGCGTGGTGCGTATCCTGTCCGCATCGGACACCTCCGGCGGAATTTAAGTTTCCTCCTCCCTGGCCGCTTTGCTTCGACATTGTCAATAATCGTAAAGGGAGCAGGACGTTGAAAATTTCAGGCATCGGCAAGGCCAGTCTGAACACATCGCAGAACAGAGCCAATGGCCGTAAGCCGATCAATATCGACACTCAGCATAAAGAAGGGAGCCTGTTGATTGAGGCGCTTTCGCAGCTTGCGCTTCTTCCTGAGGTGGATGAGCAGCGTGTTTTAGTTGTCAGGCGCGCGCTGCAAAAAGGCGGCATCTTGTTGGATGTGGAGAAGATTGCCACAGCGATGGTCATCTGGCATCGCAGCCGGGGAACAGCATGGTGATATTTTTTTTCTTTGCGCGTTTAAGTTAAGCCGTTGGGCGTCGCTTTTTTACCACTGAACTTTTTTTAAACAATTGGCCTACGATGAAAATTACATCTGATTCCTCAATCCAGATTGCTGCTCCGCTCAATACTGCCGCTGCTGCCGGCGCACCCGAGGTGCAAAAGCCGCGCGTCGTGCAGGCCGCTGCGTTCTCCGGCGAAATCAGCCAGGCCCGGCAGGCGCTGGAGGCGATGCCGGAAGTGGATATGGAACGCGTGAATGCCATGAAAGACGCGATCAAAAACGGCGAGCTGTTAACCGATAACGCCTCGCTCGCCGCGGCCATTAGCTGTTTTTATCGCCCATGAGTCCCACCGACAGAGTCAAGGCCCTGCTACGTGATTTGCCACAGGATGTCGCAGACTATCAGCAGCTTGAGCGCCTGCTGCAACAGCAGCGCGAGGCGATGGTCGCCTGCAATGCCGCCTTGTGCGAGAGCATTGGCGCGGAAGTGATGACGGTTTACGATGCGCTGCTGCACCGCGCGCAGCGCCGACGTCAGACGCTGCTGGCGTTTAACCTGCCCTCCGACAGCCAGGGTATGGCGACGCTGTTCGCGCGTCTGCCCGCCGCCATCGCGGCCAACGCAAAAGGCTACTGGCAGCACCTGGAGACGCTCACCCACTTCTGCCAGCAGTTGAACGATCGTAACGGCATGCTGCTTAATGCGCAGCGGGAGACGCTGGGCGCGCTGCTGAACGAGCCGAACTATATTTACAGCCCGCAGGGGCCGGCATAATGTCAGAACGCCCACTTATAGGTTTCTACATGGAAACCGCTTTCCACTACGACGTTTACAAAAATATCATTCTTGCCTTGCAGGCCAGTGGGCACGCCTGCGCGCTGGTGATCAGCGACGTCATTGAAGCCAGCTTTGTTAAAGAGATGGTGGAGAAGGTAAAAACGCTGCGCCATCCCGATCTGCCGGTGTTTACCCTTTCAAAGCTGGTCAGCGAGCGCGTGGTGCTGCCGTGTATGGTCAGCCCGTATTACACGCCGCTGCTGAAGGGCAGAGCACGGCATCACGTGCGCGCGCTGTACGGCCTGGCGAAAGATCGCTGGGGCCATGCCTGGTGGAACACTTTCTATGACCTGATCCTCTGTTATGGCGACCATACGCAGGAGAAGCTGAATATTGCCGGCACTGCCGTCACCGTCGGCAATCCACGCTTCGATGACTGGCATAACCTGCGCTATGACCGCAGCCTGGTGCAGGCGCTTGGCCGCAACAGGAAAAAACCAGTGGTGCTGTACGCGCCGACCTTTGGTGAGCTCTGTTCTGTTCCTCACTGGGCGGAACAGCTCAACGCGTTGCAATCACGCTGCACGCTGCTGATCAGGCTTCACCACGGCACGCGATTGCGCCCGTCCGAAGCGGCCTCGCGGGCGTTAGTTGACAGGTACTTCCGCAAAAATATCGTTTCCGGCGCCGGGGCTTTCCCGCTGCTTGAAGCGGCAGATATGGTGCTGACGGATAACAGCGGGTTTCTTTTCGACGCTATCCATGCCGGAAAACGCACCGTCTTGCTGGAGTGGCCAGGACTGAAAGCGCTGCTGGAGAGCGACCGCACCCTGAGCGATCTGCACAGCGCAGAGCAGCAGGCCCGCAAAAAGATTGAAACGGCGGGGTCGCTAAAAACGTTACAGACGCTGCTTGAGAACCAGAGCAGCTACCGCGTCCCTGATGAACTGACGGTATTCCGCCAGCGCTATTGCGATAAGTTTCAGGATGGCAAGGCAGGCGGACGGGCGGCGACGGCCATTGCGGATCTGCTGACCAGGCCGACGCCGGTGAACTTCTATTTGCACAGCCTGCGCGAGCAGTTGTTCAACACTCGCGCGTAACCTGCGCGAAGGTGGCGCGGGTAATTTCGATAATCGACGTGGTGGAAATCGACGGCGTGCGCGGCAGATAGCAGACTTCGCACTGCGTGCGGAAGCCGTCAAAACGCCCCTGCCAGTCGTCGCCCATCACCAACACGTCGGCAGCGTAATGGCGAATATAGTCGCCTTTCTTCTCCAGCGACGTTTCCAGAAAGACCGCATCCACGCCTTTTATGCTCCCCACGATCGCCATGCGCTCCTGCTCAGAATAGATCGGCTCGCGGTTTTTTTTCTGGAGATTGAGCGCATCCGACGACACGCCCACCACCAGCCGGTCGCCCATCTCACTGGCACGACGCAGAATATTCAGATGGCCGACGTGAAAAATATCGAAGGTACCGAAGGTAATAACCGTTTTCATGATGAAGGCTGCAACAGTGAAAGCCCGATTAATAATGCCGGTTCGCCCGCGTTTTTCTCCGTTGCGGCCCGCTGCCAGGCCGCAAACAGCGCGCTTTGTACTGCGTCGTCCGGTTCGATCTCATTTTGCAGGAAAATAGCGCACAGCATCCGCATTGAGAACACCGTCAGGCACAGACGGTAAAAGTTCTTTTCCCATGCGTCTGTGGCCTCGCCCGGAAAGACGTTGTGATAGCACTCCCAAAGCAGGTAATTCACAAACAGCCGCGAATGAGACTGCATAAACGCCGCCAGCTCTGCGCTGTTCTCCAGTTCGTACAAGCTCTCCTCCAGATAGCTGTCGCTCATTACCTTGAGTTCGTTCATCTTGAGCACCAGCATCATGCCGCTCAGCGGATCGAGATCGGCCTCCAGTTCGCTTTCGCTCAGCGCGCGCAGCGCCGCCAGCTTGTATTTATTGATGGGCGGCAGTTGGGCGAAGGCCTTTGCCATTTCCCCCTCCGCAAGCAGGCTCTCCAGCTGGTCGGCCAGCGCGCCGATCGCCGCCGCATCGTCAAGCTGTCGGGCTTTACTGATAAAGATCCCCAGCGTGTAGAGCCTGACGTTAAGATCGGCATCGCTGTTGATCAGCAGGTTGATACAGCCCTGATTACACTTTTCCAGTTTTTCACTGAGCGGCACCACCGCGTCGCTGCGCGTTTCCCCCTGATGAAGCAGAAAGGCGTCGTCGTGGCATAACACCGCGTGCGCTGCGCGATCGCAGCCAGGATGCGCGCTGTGCCGTACCTGGTTCTGCCAGCGCAGAGAAACCAGCGCAGGCTGGCTGCGGCAAAACGGGCAGCCGCAGGGATCGGTGTTTTCCTGAAGGCGCAAAACGTAGCCAGGGGTATAGCTTTCAACGACATTCATGGTGTCTCCTCAGCGCATGCGGCACTGATAGTATTGATTTTACGAAAGAAATGGTGGGCCTGCGGCTGGCCGGGTTCGTCACCGTCGCGCCAGACATAGCTCGGATAGAGCGCGAACCAGCGCCCCTGTCGGCACATATCATCCCACAGCGAATTTTGCTGCATGTCGTCATCGGCGTGCTGTTCCAGCGTCTGCGTCAGCATGGCAATAAAATCGTCATAGACCGGCTGATTGACCGCACAGGCTATCGGGCGGGAGACCTTCGTTGCCTTGATCGCGGCAGGCAGCGCTTTCAGCGGATGGCCGTAATGCAGTTCGCAGCCAAGCAGCAGCACATCCCACGCCAGTACGCTACAGGCGTCGATAAGCTGATTGAGGTTGTGTACCGTTTTTTCCTGGCGCACAAACCGTGCGCGATCGTCCAGCAGCAGATAGTTACGCCAGCCCTCTTTCGCCGCGCGCTGCGCCACGCTGAGATGGCTGTGCGCCAGCGGAGCGCCTGCCTGCGGATAGTGAATTTCGATCTGCTCCGCCGTAACGCCCTGTTCGGTCAGCGACTGGACGACATTCACCAGGCCTGCGCTGTCGCCCGATAGCGCATTCACGACGATGCGATCGAAAAAGGCCCAACGGATTTGGCTTTTCACCGGCGCTCTGCTCAGCCGCTGATAAAACCTGAGCAGATGGTCGTCGGTGACAAAATGGGTCAGATCGCGGGTTTCCCGCTCGCAGCTGCCCATCACAAAGTCTTTATCGAAGGTGTTCGCGCTGTGGGAGATACACAAAATGCTGCGTTCGGGGGGCAGTTGTAACACCGGCACGGTGAAGTTATTCAGAAAGTGCGCCTCTTCGGCCAGCGTGGCGCGGTCGTCATAGCGGTGGTTTCTGAGGAAATTGCGGTGATAGGCAAACGTGCCATTCAGCGCATGGTTGGCGCCCATCGTCGCGGTCATGTAGATGCGATTGATATGGCTGTACCAGATGGGTATGCGGTCGCAGCCGGCAAAAATCGCCTTGTTTCGCCGCATCTCCCTGATGGTGAAGCTGATTTTATCCGCCGGATAGTAATCGTCGTCGTCCATGCAGATGATATATTCGCCCCGGGCCAGTTCATTCAGGCGGTTACGCTTCTGCCCGATGGTCTGCCGCTCCGTCTGATGGATATAGCGAATATTTTCCGGGAAAGGAATGTATTTGGTCAGCATCGCGATCAGGTCAGCGTTGCTCTGTTCGCTGTCGTCGAGGATCACCAGTTCGCGGCGATCTTCCGGGTAGTCCTGATACTGAAACATATAAAGCAGATAGGGCAAAAAGTGCCGGCGTTCCCACGTCGGCGTCACCACGCTGACGAAGGGAAGCGCGGCAGCCGTTTTGCAGGATTGTCGGGCGATCAGGCGCGACAACACATCGCGGGAGTTTTTCATTTGAAATTTTTCCACCAGCTATTTTGAAAAGGAGCCGCCGCGCCGCCGCAGCCAGCTTTGCATTGCCTGGGCGTCGGTCTGCTTCTGCTCCTGCTTTTGCAGCACCTGCCGCAGCGCCGCTCTCTGGCGCTCCAGCACAATATTCAGCGTACGTTCACGGCACGCTTCCTCGACCACCGCCCGTTGCAGGCTCTCCTGCTCAATCATCGCCAGCGCCTGCTCCTGCTTCTGCCAGTCGATCACCCGCTGCACGGTGGCTTTGAATTTCGCCTGGTTGCTCATTTGCAGCGCGTCGCACGTCGGGCGCGAGCTGCCGTCGCTGAGCCGGGTCAGCGCGTGGATGTTCTGGCTGTAGCGCTGACAAAGTATTTTTTGTTGCGAGAGCCTGCCGGCCGCTTCATCCAGCGCGCGCTCGCGCATCTGACGCAACTGTTCCAGCACGCCGAGGGTTCTGACATCTTTTTGCATGTTGTTTCTCAGGCCTTCGCCAGCGCCGTGAGGCTGCTGACCGTTTGGGTCAGCGGGGCGCACTCATCGACCTGCTGACGCAAAAAATTCTCAATCGCCGGGAAAAGGCGCACGGCGCGATCGGCGGCCGCGTCCACCCCCGCCACGTAGCCACCCAGCGGCAGTAGCGGTTTAATCGCCATGTAGTCGGCATAGAGCTGCTTCAGGGCGCGCGCGGCGGCCTGGTGCGGTTTTTCGCTGACCTGGCTCATGCAGCGGCTGATGCTTTGCCCGATATCAATGGCGGGATAGTGTCCGGCTTCCGCCAGGTGGCGTGACAGCACGATATGCCCGTCGAGCACCGCGCGGGCGCAGTCGACGATCGGGTCCTGCTGATCGTCCCCCTCGGCCAGCACGGTATAAATAGCGGTCATGGTGCCTTCGCCCTCAGCATTGCCCGCCGACTCCACCAGCCGGGGAATGATGCCGAAAGCCGAAGGCGGATAGCCTTTGGTTGCGGGCGGCTCACCGAGCGACAGGGCTATTTCGCGCTGCGCCATGGCGTAGCGCGTCAGGGAGTCCACCAGCAGCAGCACATCATGTCCCTGATCGCGAAAATGGCTCGCCACCGCATGGCAAAGTTCGGTGGCTTTAATGCGCATCAGCGGCGATTCGTCCGCCGGCGCCGCCACCACCACCGATTTCGCCATGCCCGCCGACGTCAGCGCATGTTCGATAAATTCTTTCACTTCGCGTCCACGCTCGCCGATCAGCCCGACCACCACCACGTCAGCGGCGGTGCAGCGGGTGATCATTCCCAGCAGCACGCTTTTACCCACGCCGGAACCCGCCATCAGGCCGACGCGCTGGCCTTTGCCGATGGTCAGCAGGCCATTAATCGCCTTGACGCCGACATCAAGCGGACTGTCGACCGCTTTGCGCGTCAGCGGATGGATTTGCCCCCGCTGCTGCTGCAATACCGCATCGCCTTCCAGCGCGCCTTTACCATCAATCGGCTCGCCGAGGCCGTTAATCACCCGGCCCAGCCAGCCGCTGCCGATCATCAGTTCGCGGCTCTTTTCCGCCGGGAAAACGCGCGCGCCCGCCATCAGTCCTTCCGGCTGTTTAAACGGCATCAGGCAGGTGACGTCACGATCGAAACCCACCACCTGCGCGTCTATTAGCGTGCCGTCGATGTTTTCGATCTGACAGCGTTGCCCCACCGCCAGCTGGCAACCGACGGATTCAAGCAGCAGGCCGTTTACCCGAACCAGTCTGCCGCTGATGCGGGCAAAGCTTATTTTTTCAATGGATTTCAGCGCCTTATCAAAGGCAGATGCGTTACTCATGGCGTGCTCCTGTCCGTTCAGGACGCGTCGGTGAGCGTCTGATCCAGCACGCTCATGCACTGTTGCAGGCGGTGATCGCAGCCGACGTCCATTTCTGCGGAGTCGGTGATGATGCGGCACTCGCCCTGCAACATCTCGCTATCGGCGCACAGGCCCCATTCGCTGACTTTTTCCGGTTCAAGCTCGCTGATGCGGCTGAACTCTTCAGGATTGAGCAGCACGCGCAGCCGCTTCGGCGGTTCAGGCAGGCTGGTCAGCGCCTCTTCGACCAGCGCCAGCATCTGCCCGGGCTGGAGCGCCAGCTCGCAGCGAATCACCTGGCGAGTAACCTTCTCAACCAGTTGCAGCAGCTCGTGACGGCGGCGCTGTTCGTAATCGTCCAGCGCCTGCTGAAGCTGCGCGGTTAACGTATCCAGCGGCTGCGCCGCGCGCATAAATTCTTCCCTGGCCTGCTGTCTGCCTGCTTCTTTTCCCTGCCGACGTCCCTCCTCCTCGCCGCGCAGCAGGCCATCCTGATAGCCCTGCTCTTTGCCCTGCGTCAGGCCCTGTTCGAAACCATCATTGATGCCCTGCTGAAAACCCGCCATCAACTGCTGCTGATACTCCGCCGGATCGGCGGGACGATCGCCTGGCTGTACGTTCTTTTGCCAGGCTTTACGCAGCGGCGGAAACTGGTGCCGGCGAATCGCACCGTGATAATTCTTGAGCGGTTTCATCGGCTTACTCCATCGTCCTTTCACTGAAGAGCTGGACGTCGATCTCGCCCTCTTCGCCCAGCTCGCGCACGATAGCCATAATCTCTTTACGTACCTGCTCGACGCGGCTGACCGGTACCGGCCCGAGTCGTGAGGTGGTGCTTTGCAGCAGTTGCACCTGACGTTTCGGCATGGCTGCATAGATTGCCTGGCTGAGCACCGGCTCGGTGCCTTTCAGCGCAATGGCCCACTGCTCCATCGGGATCTCCTCAAGCAGACGCTGAAGCGTCATCGGGGTCTGACGGCTGAGGATATAGAACTCGTACATTTCGTTTTTCAGCTCTTCCACCACGCTTTCGTCGCGGGCATGAAGCTGTTCAAGCAGCGCCTGCTGATTGCCAGGAATGCGGTTAACGATGTTGGCCGCCTGTTTTACGCCCATGATCTTCGAGCCATGCTCGGAGAGTACCGCCACGCCGCGCTCAACCAGGCGATCCAGCTCATCCACCACGTCGCGGTTAACGTCTTCAAGGCGCGCGATGCGGTAAAGAATTTCATCCTGGCGCGACGGCTCAAGGTGGGTCAGCACCGTGGCCGCAACGTCCGGCGGCAGGAAAGCGAGGAAAACCGCCTGGAGCTGAAGGTGCTCCTGGTCAATCAGCGCCGCCAACTGCGGCGTGTCCACCCATTGCAGGCGCGCCATCCGGTAGCGGATCTCGTCGCCATAGATGCCGTTAATGACGCTGCGTGCGATTTCGCCGCCCAGCGCGCGCTCAAGGATGCTGCGCAGGTAGGTGCGCGAAGCGCCGTTGATTCCGCTCTGTTCCCGGTAGTCCTGAAAAAAATTGTTCATCGCCTGACGGGCCTGGGTCAGCTTGACGCCGTGCAGGCGCGCCATGGTTTCGCTGAGGCGCAACACCTCCTCGCGCGAAAGCTTGCTCATTACCGTTGCCGCGGCCTCTTCGCCAATGCTCAGCAACAGAATGGCGGCCTGCTCCAGCCGGGAGCGCGTGTTGGCGTCGCCTTTTCTGACTTTACTTTCTGCTGCTTCGCTCATTGCTGCTAATCCACTGTTTGATGACTTCGGCCACGCGATCGGTTTCGCTCTGGGCCAGGGTTTGGAGATAGGCGATCTTGGTTTCCAGGCCGGAGCTTTGCGGCGGCAAATTATCATCGCCCTGGAAGGAACTGGCCGGTAGCGTCGACACCGTTTCGCCGGATGTCTCGTCCTGCGGCGGCTCATCGTCGATGAACATACCTTCCGGCAGCGCGGCCTGTGCCGCAGTCGGTTCCGCAGGCCGTTCGTGACGACCAATGCGCTTCAGCATCGGCAGCAGACCAAACAGCGTAATAATCAGCGCCAGCAGCGCGATACCGCCGCGCACGCTCCAGTCGATAATGCTCTGGCGTTCCCACCACGGCAGTGCCGGTTCGATAAACGGTTCGGTTTCGCTGAAGCTGAGCAGGCTGAGCGTCAGCGCATCGCCGCGCGCGGCGTCAATGCCTGCCGCTTCGTTCAGCATCCGCTGCACGTCGCTCTGGTTTTCCTGCGTCCAGGCCTGAACCGCTGGCGCGCTTTTGTTCAGCACCACCGCAATGGACAGCTTCTCCAACTGGTAGGCGGGATGGCGAATATGCAGAACGTTGCGATCGTAGCTGTACTGCCGCTGTGCCTGGTTACGGGTGGAGAGTTGCGCCGGATTCGTGTTCTGGGCGTTGCCCTGCGGCTGATTGACCGGTCGGTTGCTCAGCGAACCGGGAATGCCCATCGCCAGTTGATCGGTGGTGTTTTCCTGATTCAGGTTTTCGTTGTTGACGCGCGGCTCGCCGAGCAGGCGTTCCTGCGTCTCTTCGACCTGGCTGAAATTGAAGCGCGGCACCACGCTGATACGAAAGTTCTCGCTGCCGATAATCGGCGTCAGCAGGTTGGTGAGGTTGCGTTCGGTTTCATGACGCAGTCGCGCGACGGATTCGGCGTTCGCTTTGCCGCCGCCTGCGCCGCTCAGCGTGTCGGCAATGTTGGCGGAGAGCAGCGCGCCATGCTGATCGACCACGCGCACCTGTTGCGGCTTCATGCCCGGCACGCTGCCAGACACCAGATTGACGACCGCCGCCACCTGCTCGTCATCAAGCGACTGGCCGTAGCGCAGCCGCAGCATCACCGACGCGGTGCTGTCCGGTTTGTTGCTCAGCACAAAGGAGCTGGTTTCGCTGATGCCCAGATGCACCCTGGCGAACGACACCGCATCGAGCGCCATAATGCTCTGCGCCAGCTCGCCCTCCATGCTGCGCCTGAAGCGTACGTTCTGAATAAACTGGCTGCTGCCGAGCATCTCTTCTTTGTCCATCAGCTCGTAGCCCGCTGGAGAAATAGCCCTGATGCCCTTCGCCGCCAGCATCATTCTCGCCTTTGGCAAATCCCCCTCTTTGACCAGCAGCCTGCCGCTTTGCGGCTCAATGCGGTAAGGAATTTTCTCGCCGCCCAGCACCTCTACCACCTGCGCGACGGGCAGGTTTTCCTGCGAACCGAACAGCATGGTGTAGCTGCCGCTGTTGTACCAGAGCATCGCCACGATGACGGCAGTCGCCGCCAGCGCACCCGCTATCGGCAGCCAGCTTTTTTTAAGCCTGTCGAGCGGCAGCGCGGCCAGCAGCGACGTTAATTTTTCGCCCACGGAGATCCCCTTACACTGAGAGGTTCAGGACGTCGTCGAGCGCGCTGGTGAGCTTATTACGCACCTGCACCATCGCGGTAAAGGCCACGCTGGCCTTCTGACTTTCCAGCATCGCACCGGTGAGGTCGTCACTGATGCCCATATCCACCGCCCGCTGTTTTTCGCTGGCGCTGTTTTGCAGTCTGTCGACATGATTGATCGCCTGATCGAGCACCGAACTGAACGACGGGGTGGACAACGACGCGGTGGCGATGTCATGGCTCAGCGGGGCGGTGGCGGACGCGCGCATCCGCGCCATTTCGGCAAGTATCTGGCCGCTGCCGGTATTTACTTTTTCGATCATTGTGTTTTCCAGATGTATAAGTTAGGGCGAAGACATCACGCCAGGATCGAACCCTTCCTGACGCATTGAGGCCAGGCGATAGCGCAACGCTCGCGGGGTGATCCCCAGGAATTCGGCCGTTTTGGCTTTGCTGCCGTGGTGGCGCTTTAACAGATCCACGATGTACTGAAATTCTGCCATGCGTCCGCGATGCTTAATCGGGCTGCTGGCCGCCTGCGCGGCGTCGTCCGTATTCAAAACCTGAGCAGGCATTACCCGTGCGGAAACGGCCGCCGGCGCCAGTCCAAAACACGCCGCGTCCAGCTCGCCGCCGTTGGACATGATCAGCCCGCGCTGCACCACGTTTTCCAGCTCACGCACATTGCCCGGCCAGTGCCAGGCCTCCAGGCAGTCGCGCGCTTCGGGCGTCAGGCGCGGCGTTTGCGTAGCGAAAGCCCGATACTTGCGGATAAAACGCTCCGCAAGCGGAATAATGTCTTCAACCCGCTCGCGCAATGGCAAAATATGCACAGGCACTACCGCAAGGCGATAATAGAGATCCTGACGAAAATTCCCTTCGGCGATTTCTGCTTCAAGGTTTTTATTGGTTGACGCGATCAGGCGAATATCCAGCGGAATACGTTTATGGCTGCCTAACCGCTCAACCTGCTGCTCTTGTAATACGCGAAGTAATTTCGCCTGAAGCGCCAGCGGCATATCGCCAATTTCATCCAGCAGCAGCGTTCCGCCGTTAGCGATTTCGAATTTTCCCGGCTGGCTGTTAACCGCACCGGTAAACGCACCTTTTTCATAACCAAATAAAATGGCTTCCAGCATATTTTCCGGAATAGCCGCGCAGTTGATCGCAACATAAGGCGAATGCGATTCAAACGCATGCGCATGAATATATTTCGCAACGCACTCTTTGCCTGTTCCCGTTTCACCGGTGATTAATACGGGCACATTAAACCTGGCGACACGCCGCGCCAGTGAGAACAGTTCCCGACTGGAGGGTGCCTGCGCAATAAAATTAACACTGTCATTACCGGGCATCTTCTCGGTCATTTTCATAACGAGGAGTCTCACTCTTTTATTATCATTTATTCTTACCGGATTCGGTATTTGAACAGGACATTACTGACTGGGAGCTTTACAATAAGCAAGCAGAAATATCACAATAATTATCCATTAAACAGGCAGATTTTTCTGAGCGTTTTCTCACCAGTCAAAAATGGTACGGCGAGTATACCTTTTGCATCTACCTTAACCACCATTAATTGCATATTAAAATATAAACTATTAAAAATCAGTTAGTTAACTAATTTCACGCTGATATTTTAAGCGCGATATTAATTGATTAATAAGCGAAAAGGGGTTGTTCTTAACCCTGTTCCATAGTTTAATTTACGAAGGAATTATCCTAATGAAAATCAGGAAATCCACTTCATTGCGAATTACGATATACGCTAATAAAAAACTTTAAAAATATACAAATTCCAAAAAAATCACTGACAGAATCTGCCTTGTCTTCTCGCCGTATCAGGCGTTTAACAGTAGGGCAATCGCTAAGCGGATCACACTCATGCGACCCAAAAGTAGCAGGATAAGAATTTATCATAGCGGTAATCATCCCGATATGATGAAGCTTGAAGTCAATAAGCTCGGCCGTCTTTATCATAAGATCCCGAAAATCTTCAATGATAAATATGATCATATTGACGCCAGACTCAGCATCTACTTCCTGAAGAAATATCGCGTTAACGTGGCGTTAAAAAATCTGGATTTTCATATGGACGTCTGGCAAAAGAACAGCCAGATATTTTCCGATGAAATAGGCAGCCTCGCGCTGGATATCGAGCGATCGCTGCTGCTCAGCGTGTTGCAGGATTATTACGGCCTGAATAAAGATAAACAGGAAACGCTTTCGCTGGAGCAGACACCGGTCACCAAAACCGAAGAGCGGCTTAAAAATAAACTGGCGCATGAATTAGTGACACTTATTACCGGCGATAACTTATTCAGTCTGGATGCGCTGACAATTAAAGCTGATCCGGCATCGTTAATAACGAACTGGTCTTACCGCGTTGATTTTTCTCTTGATGGCTATGAGGGTAAATTCTCGCTGCTGCTGGATAACGCGCATGTCGATCGTCTGCTGGCTAATCTGCGTCAGGATGCTAACAGCAATCGCAGCGCGCAAAAACCCGGCATCAACACGCACACCTCTTTTATGTCGCTGCCGGTGCGCCTGAACGGCAGGCTGGCAGCCCTTTCGCTGACGGTGGAGACGCTGTCACGCCTGCAAAGCGGTGATATTTTACCGATAGCGCTGGGCGACAATATTCCGCTCTATATCGGCCAACAGCCGATATTTAACGCCGTTATTGCTGAAGATCGCGGCAAACTTTTCTTCTCAGAATTTACCGAACGAGGCAGTGAGAAATCCCATGACTGACGTTAAAGATGCACTGGCGAGCGAGCTGGATTTTGATTTTTCCATGGAAGAAGAGTCTGAAACACCACCGCAGAGCGGCGACAGCGTTGCGCCGGATGGATCGCGCCGCGAAAAGCAGCGTCATCTTTCGTTACTGAGCCGCATTCCGGTCACCCTGACGCTGGAGGTTGCCTCGGTGGACATTTCGCTCGCCGAACTGGTCAATGTGCGTAACGATTCGGTGGTGGAGCTGGATAAGCTGGCCGGCGAGCCGCTTGATGTCAAGGTTAACGGCATTCTGTTTGGTAAAGCAGAAGTGGTGGTGCTCAACGACAAGTACGGGCTGCGCATTATTGAGTTCAATAACAAAGAACTGAGCGAACTCGCGCTATGAATGCTGACACCGGCCGCCGCCTGACGCAGGCAGTCACACTGGCTGGCCTGCTGCTCTGCCCTGCGCTGGCCTTTGCCGATGCGCACGGCCTGTCACTTTTCAGCGCGACGCCCCTGCCGGACGGAAGCCAGGACTACAGCGTAAAAGTTGAAATCCTGGTGCTGATGACGCTGCTCGGCCTGCTGCCGATTATGCTGCTGATGATGACCTGCTTTACCCGTTTCATCATCGTTCTGGCGCTGCTGCGTCAGGCCATCGGCCTGCAACAAAGCCCGCCAAACAAGGTGCTGACCGGCATTGCGCTGGTGCTGACGATGCTGGTGATGCGTCCGGTATGGACAACCATTTATCAGGACGCGGTGATCCCTTATCAGGCCGACAAAATCACTTTAAAACAGGCGCTTGCGACCGGCGAAGTTCCGCTGAAAAAGTTTATGCTGTCGCAAACCAGCACCGCCTCACTGGCGCAAATCATGTCCATCGCCAACGCCTCCGGCGAGCCTGAACGGCAGGATCTGACCATTGTGACGCCCGCGTTTGTTCTCAGCGAACTGAAAACCGCCTTCAAAATCGGCTTTATGATCTACATCCCGTTTCTGGTGATCGACCTGATTGTCGCCAGCATTCTGATGGCGATGGGGATGATGATGCTGTCGCCGCTGATCGTCTCGCTGCCGTTCAAACTGATCCTGTTTGTTCTGTGCGACGGCTGGTCGCTGATTGTCGGTACGCTGACCCAGAGCGTGCAGGGGATTGCGCTATGATGACGCTCGACGTCGCCGGCGACATTATTGCCCAGGGACTGAAGCTGGTGCTGATGATCTCCGTGGTGGCGATTTTGCCCAGCCTGGTGACCGGCCTGATGGTCAGCGTTTTTCAGGCCACCACCCAGATCAACGAACAGACCCTCAGCTTCCTGCCGCGCCTGGTAATGACCATGCTGGTGCTGGTCTTTGCCGGTAAGTGGATGCTCACGCAGCTGATTGACTTCACCCTGTTGATTTTCGAACAGGCTGCGAAGCTGGTCGGGTAAGCGCAATGGGCATCAACATCAACGAACTGATTACGCCGCTGCTGGCGCTGTGGCTGCCGTTTGTGCGCATCACAGCCTTTTTTCACTTCTGTCCGGTTTTCGAACAACGCGCGCTGCCGCGTAAGGTGAAAGCCGGCCTGGCGCTGCTTCTGAGCATACTCATTACCCCGATGCTGCATAACACGGTGGTTCTGCATGCGCTGATGAATGTTCAGACGCTGTGGCTGACCGGTGAACAGATCCTCTGGGGTTTTCTGTTCGGTCAGATGCTGGGTTGGGTCTTTCATGCATTGCAGGCGGCGGGCGCGATTTTATCGATGAATATGGGGCTGGGCATGGCGGTGATGAACGATCCCGGCAGCGGCAGTTCCACCATGGTGGTTTCGCAAATTATCTATGTGTTCAGCGTGCTGCTGTTCTTCAGCATGGACGGCCATTTACTGCTGCTGACCGTGCTCTATAAAAGCTTCACCTACTGGCCCATCGGTCAGGCGATTAACCAACTGACGCTGCGCACGCTACTCACCGGCGTCGGCTGGATCATTGCCAGCGCGCTGCTGCTGGCGCTGCCTGCGGTGTTCGTCATGCTGATTGTACAGGGTACGTTCGGCCTGCTGAACCGCGTTTCGCCGACGCTGAATCTGTTTGCGCTGGGCTTTCCCATCAGCATGCTGTTCGGTCTGTTCTGCCTGGTGATGATGAGCAGCAGCATTCCTGAACACTATCTGTCGCTGACCAACCAGGTGCTGGCGCAGCTTGACCGACTGAGGAGCTTCTGATGTCGGGCGCGGGCGATAAAAGCGAAAAACCCACAGCAAGTAAGCTGAATAAATCGCGGCAGAAAGGCGAGATCCCGCGTTCGAAAGATATCACCATGGCGGCTGGCCTGGTGACCAGCCTGCTGACGGTCAGCGCGTTTTTCCCCTACTATCGCGAACTGATTAAAGGCTCCTTTCTGGCGATGGCGCAGATGGGCGCGCGCATTAACGATGACGGCGCGCTGCATCAGTTTATGCTCAGCCAGGTGCTGATTATTTTAAAAGTGGCCGCCACGCTGATCCCGATCCCACTGGCGGCCTGTATCGCCTCGCTGGTGCCGGGCGGCTGGATTTTCGTGCCCACCCGCATCAAGCCGGATTTTAAAAAAATGAGTCCGATCGGCGGCATTAAGCGTCTGTTCAGCAAGCAGCATTTTATTGACGTGCTGAAGATGATCCTGAAGTGCGCCATTTTACTGGCGCTGCTGTGGAACAGCATTCGCGATGCGCTACCGACCCTGCTGGCGCTGCAAGGTCTCTTTTTGCATCAGGCGATTACCGCTGGACTGGCACACTATGTTAGCGTGATGCGCGTCTTTATCATCACCATTGCCCTGTTTGCCGCCATTGATATTCCCCTGAGCAAATTTATGTTCACCAAAAAGATGCGCATGACTAAAAAAGAGGTGCGCGAGGAACATAAAAATCAGGAAGGCAATCCACAAATCAAAGGGCGGATCCGTCAGCTTCAGCGACAGATGGCGATGGGACAGATCAACAGCAAAGTACCGGAAGCAGACGTGGTGATCATGAATCCCACGCACTACGCCGTCGCGCTGAAATATGCGCCGGAGAAAGCCGCCGCCCCTTACATCATCGCCAAAGGACTGGACGATATTGCGCTCTATATTCGCAGCGTAGCCACCCAACATCACATTGAGATCGTGGAGTATCCGCCGCTGGCACGATCCATTTACCACAGCACGCGGGTAAATCAGCAGATCCCCGCCTCGCTGTATAAGGCCATCGCGCACGTGCTGAGCTACGTGATGCAGGTGAAATCATGGCGTGCCGGACAGGGTGAAAAGCCCCGCCTTGACCTTCTGATCCTTACTTCTGAAAACGAGTTGAAAACCGATGGCAACGTTTAATCCACGAGGGCTGATGGCGATAATCCGTCACAGTCACATTGGCATACCTGTTCTGCTCCTCAGCGTGCTGGCGATGGTGATTCTGCCGCTTCACCCGCTGGTGCTGGACGTGCTGTTCACCTTCAATATCGTGCTGTCGATCATGGTGCTGCTGGCCAGCGTCAACAGCCGTCGGCCGCTCGATTTCTCTGTTTTCCCGACCATTCTGCTGGTCACCACGCTGATGCGCCTGACGCTCAACGTCGCCTCAACGCGCGTGGTGCTGCTTAACGGTCATGAAGGCGTCGGCGCGGCCGGTAAGGTGATTGAAGCCTTCGGCAACGTGGTGATCGGCGGTAACTTCGTGGTCGGCTTCGTGGTGTTCGTGATCCTGATGATCATTAACTTTGTGGTGGTGACGAAAGGGGCTGAACGTATTTCTGAAGTCTCCGCGCGCTTTACGCTGGATGCGCTACCCGGCAAGCAGATGGCGATCGACGCCGATCTTAATGCCGGACTGATCAATCAGGAGCAGGCGAGAACGCGTCGCAAAGACGTGGCGAACGAAGCGGATTTCTACGGTGCGATGGACGGCGCGTCGAAGTTCGTGCGCGGCGACGCCATCGCCGGGATCATGATCCTGGCGATCAACATCGTCGGCGGTATCCTGATTGGTATCTTCAGATACAACCTGGACGCCGGACAGGCTTTCGAACAGTATGTGCTGCTCTCCATCGGCGACGGTCTGGTGGCGCAGATCCCGTCGCTGTTGCTGGCGACGGCCGCCGCCATTATCGTCACGCGCATCAGCGATGATGACAGCGTTGGCATCTCTGACGACATCAAAACCCAGCTTCTGGCGAAACCGGCCACGCTCTGCACCGCCGCCTTTGTGATGTTTGTGTTGGCAATCGTGCCGGGTATGCCGCACGTGGTCTTTCTGGTCTTTACCGCCCTGCTGCTGTTTACCGCCTGGCGTCAACATCAGAACGCGGCAAAACCGCAGCAAAACGCGCAAGAGATGCAGGCCATCAGCAACGTGCTTGAGGATAATGACGTCGCCGTCAGCTGGCAGAGCATTCCGCTGATTGAGCCGCTGGGGCTGAACCTTGGCTACAAGCTGGTGACGCTGGTGGATAAATCGAAAGGCAATCCGCTGACGCAACGCGTGCGCGGCGTGCGCCAGGTCGTTTCGGAAACCAGCGGCATTCTGCTGCCTGAAGTTTCGATTCGGGAAGATTTCCGCCTCAAGCCCACGCAGTATGCGATTAAGGTGAACGGCGTGCGCACCGCCATTGGCGAAGTGCATGCCGAACGCCTGATGGCCATCCCCACCGCCGAGCAGTATGGCGAAGTGGACGGCATTCTGGATAACGATCCGGCCTATGGCCTGGCGATTACCTGGATTACGCCGGAAACCAAGCCCAGGGCGCTGAACCTGGGTTATCAGGTGGTGGACTGCGCCAGCGTAATCGCCACGCACCTTAATAAGATCGCCCGCGAACATCTGCCGGAATTGTTCAATTATGATGACATTACCCACCTTCACCAGCGCCTTGCCGAGATTGCGCCGCGGCTGGCGGACGATCTGCAAAATGCGCTCAACTACAGCCTTCAGCTAAAGGTTTTTCGCCTGTTGCTCAACGATCAGGTTTCGCTGAAGGACGTTATCACTATTGCCACCACGCTGGTGGAGAGCGCGTCCATCACCAAAGATCCGATCCTGCTGGCTTCAGACGTGCGCTACGCGCTGCGTCGGGCAATGGTGGCGGCTATCGCACCGGACAACAGGCCGCTCTCGGCCTGGACGCTGGATAACGCGCTGGAGAATCTGTTGCTCGGTTCGCTGAATCAGGCGCAGCAGGCGGGCAAGGTGAGCCTGGACAGCTTTCCGGTCGACCCCAATATTCTGACTCAGCTCCAGTCAACGCTGCCGGTGGTGCTGGAGCAGTTGAAAGCACAAAACCTGACCACCGTACTGCTGGTGACGCCACAGCTACGACCGCTGATTGCCCGCTACGCGCGACTGTTCGCTGCCGGGCTGCACGTGCTTTCTTATAATGAGGTGCCGGACGATGTGGACTTGCGGATTGTCGGGAACGTAAACTGACAGGTTGCGGGGCATTCGGCCCCGCTCACAAAGCATATTATTCTTTTGCCCGATAGTCCTGTGGAATCGTGAACGGCTGGTCCGCGCGATAGTAGCCGCCATCCTTCACTTCTTCGATCAGCACCATGGTATGAGCACGCGCGGCCTCGCTGAAATATTCAACCAGCAGTTCGGTCACCCGGTGGCCGATCTCTTCTTTTTGCGCCACGCTCAGCGCGGCTTCAGGCGTTTTGATATTAACGAATGGCATAGTGGTTTCCTTCAGATTACAGAGAGTGACCGTTGTAACGTAAGCAGGTCTGGCCGTTACACCACGCCGCCGTTAGCACGAATAATTTGACCGTTAATCCATCCGCTCTCTTCGCTCGCCAGGAAGCGAACGATGCGGGCGATGTCATTCGCCTCGCCCAACCTGCCGAACGGGTTCATTCCTTTGATTTTGTCGATGAGCGCGTCGCTTTTACCTTCCAGAAACAGCTCGGTGGCGACCGGCCCCGGCGCTACCGCATTGACGGTGATGGCGCGCGGACCCAGCTCTTTCGCCAGAATTTTTGTCATGGCTTCCACACCAGCCTTGGTGGCGGCGTAAGCGGCATAGCCGGGCTGATAAAGGCCCACCACGCTTGAGGAGAAGTTGATGATGCGTCCGCCGTCGTTCAGCCGGACGGCCGCCTCGCGCATGGTGCGAAACGATCCGCTGAGGTTCAGGGCCAGCATCTGCTCAAAGGCGTCGTCGGTCATCTCCGCCAGCGGAGAAAGCGCCATGCTGCCGGCGTTATTAATGAGAATATCGACACGACCAAACGCCTTTTCCGCGACGTCAAACAGCACGCGGGCGCCCGCTGGCTCAGCGAGGCTGGCCTTGAGGGCTATCGCACTGCCGCCCTGCGCGTTAATCTCCCGGACGACGTCTTCCGCTTTTTCCGGGCTATGGGCATAGTTGACCACTACCCTGATGCCCGCTTCCGCCAGGTTTTTTGCCAGTTCCGCGCCGATGCCCCGCGACGCGCCGGTAACGATTGCGACTTTATGTTGTGCTGTGTTCATAGTGACCTCCATTGGTTAATAAGAAGCCTATATGATCCCCGCCGGATAACAATGCCCTATACTTCGACATCATAATTCACCCGGAGAGAACAATCCGATGGATCGCATCAGCCAGATGACGCTGTTTGTTCGCATTGTGGAAAGCGGCAGTTTTATACGGGCGGCGCAGGAACTGCGGATTGGGCGTTCAACCGCCACCGCGACCATTCAGCAACTGGAGAAGGCGCTGTCGGTCAGACTACTGAGTCGTACCACGCGGCACGTTTCGCCCACGCCGGAGGGAGAAGCGTTCTACCAGCGCGCCAGCGCCGTGCTGGCCGAACTGGATGAAGCCTGGGGCGCATTTCGCGAAGAGACGGCGCGCGGACATCTGCGCATTGAGGCGCCCGGCATCCTGACGCGCAACTTTCTGATCCCGCAGTTGCCTGCTTTTCTGAAGCGCAACCCAGAGCTGACAATACAGTTCGGCCAGACCGACCGGCTGGTTGATCTGGTGCGTGAAGGTTTCGATTGTGCGATTCGCGTCGGCGAGTTAAGCGACAGCAGCCTGTTTTACCGCAAACTGGGCGAGCTGCATGAAGTCACCTGCGCCAGCCGCGCCTATTTTGACGCACATGGCATACCCGCCAGCATCGACGATCTGGACGGGCACGTGATGGTCGGTTTTATCTCTTCCCGGACGGGCAGAGTTATGCCGCTGGAGTTTGTGCGCGACGGGAAAGTGGAGACGCGGCCAATCCCCGCGTCGGTGGCGGCAGACAGTTCGGATACCTGCGCCGATCTCGCCCGCCAGGGGTTTGGCCTTATCCAGGCGCCGCGTTATCGTTTCAGTAACGAACTGGCCAGCGGCAGTCTGGTGGAGGTATTTGCTGACACGCTGTCGCCACCGATGCCGATCAACGTGGTTTTTCCGCATAAACAGCAGATGTCTCGCCGCCTGGCGGTTTTTCTCGACTGGCTGAAAGAGGTGCCGTGGCCGGTGTGAATCAGCCGGCTTTGCCGCCTGCGTCCTGTGCGCTGACCATTTCACTGCCCGGAAAGAACGCCGTCCAGCTCAGCAGCGTTTTGGGCATCTGGCCGCTTTTTTCCGTGGTGAAATAGTGCAGTTTCAGCCTGTTTTGTTTATCCGGGGCGACGCGCATCGCCCAGATTTTCCCTTCGGTGGTGTACATCACGATAGCGGATTTGCGGTTTGCCATGCCTTTTACCGACAGATTAAGCACCGCCGCACCAAAGTTGTCGATATCCTGCCCGTACAATACGCTGTTGGCGGTGCTGACGTACTCCGCATACTCCGCGCCCGCCAGCGCGCGAAAGCGATCGTCCATCTCTTTATCGGGAAGAATGCCCAGCGACAGCAGGGTCGGCGCGGGACGCGGATCGCTGTTCGCCCTGACGTACAGGCCGTCAATCGCGATGCCGCCCGGCATCAGCAGCCGGCAGCTATTGCGCGTATCGCTGCTGACTTCCACTTTGCCATCCGGGCGCGGCATCAGCAAAATGGCGCAGTTTCCGCCCCAGGCGATTTTGTCCATAAAGCCGATGCCGTAAAATTTACGCACGTCGCCGTTAAAGCTGGATTTGAACGCGCCGCCCCAGAAGGTGGCGTCCAGCCGGAAGCCCCAGTCGGCGGTGCTCTGGATCATAATGCGTCCGCCGCTGCCGTTGATGGCGGTGCTGTTCCACCATTCGCCCTTCCAGTCGAAGGGGCGGCTGGCATTGTAAATGTCACTCAGCCCGTGAAAGTAGGCACGTCGCAGACAGCCGTTACTGGCGCAGGCGTCGCGCGATTTACGCCATTGCGCCATCCGGCCATTAATGGCAACCGGATCGGCCATAACCTGATTGCGATAGTTGTCGTTGAGCACGCTGTCCATCCATACCAGCTGCGGTGAGGAACAGATGGTGTTCTCCACCACCGTTTCCGAACGCGCGCAGTCAATCGCCAGCGCCGGTGCACTGAGGGCGAAAAGAAATAAAAACGTCAACAAATGCCGCTTAAGGCGGAAGATATTCATGTGGCTGGCCCTGTTTTCGGAAACAGTTAAACAGAAAGTCTATCCTGGATTGCGTAACCGGAAACTGTTATAGCTCAAATGAACATAACTGTGTCTGCCAGAAGTTGACGCGCTGTGGTTTACTGATGACGCTGACGTAATGAGGTGAATGAGTGAACGAGATAAAATAGATCCTGCTGCGTGAAATTGACACGCTGAATCATGAAGAACAGCGTGATAATAAACCGCGCCTCAGCCTGACGTTTCTGAAAGAGCATCCCGGCCTGTGGATCTCAATGTATGTCTGTTATGCGCTGACGGTGGCGCTGATTTTCACCACCGAGTTTCTCGGCTGGCCTGCCTTCTGGGGTGCAACGCTGTTCGTGGCGCTGATGAGCCTGCTGATGCTGATGGACATCAATCCACGCTATCGCTTTGAAGATATTGATACGCTCGATCTGCGCGTCTGCTATAACGGCGAGTGGTACTACGTGCGCGCGCTGTCTGACAGCGCCATCGCGGAGATCCTCAACAGCGCGCAAACGCCGGGTCACGTTAAGCAGGGCATCGAAAAACTGCTGGCGCTGAAGGGCGAAGTTGATTTCTACGACGTTTATCATCTCACCTGGGGACAACGCCGCGCGTCCGGCGTTCAGGTCAGCGCCTCAGCGATCAGCTCGCCCAGCAGCGAAACGGCCAGTTCCTGCGCATCTCCCCACGCCCATGACGTATTGAAGCGGAAGTAGTTTTGATACTGATCGCCCGATGAGAACATCTTACCGGGCGCAATGCTGATGTTGTGCGCCAGCGCGCGATAGTAAAGTTCGGTAGTGTTCACCTGCTTAGGCAACGCAATCCATAAAAAGTAGCCGCCGGGCGAATCGTTGATTTTGGCCTCTGCGGGCAGATGGCGTTTCAGCGACTGCCGCGCCAGGTTTTTTCGCTGCGCCAGCGTCTGGCGCAGCCGCCGCAGATGGCTGTCGTAGCTGCGCGTGCTGAGGTAGTTCGCCAGCGCAAGCTGCATCGGCGCGCTGGTGGCCAGGGTGCTCATCAGTTGCAGATGCTGTATTTTTCTGGCGTGTTGACCCGCCGCCACCCAGCCAACGCGAAATCCCGCCACCAGATTTTTCGAAAAAGAGCCGCAGTGCAGCACGGTGTCGTGCCTGTCGAACGCCTTCGCGGGCAGCGGTTTCTCTCCGCCCACGTAAAGCTCGCCGTAAACGTCATCCTCAATCAGCGTCACCTGATGCAACGCCAGTAGCGCCACCAGCGCCGCTTTTTTTTCGCTGCTCAGCGTGCAACCAAGCGGGTTTTGCTGACTGGTCATCATCCAGCACGCCTTGATCGGCCAGCGCGCCAGCGCCCTCGCCAGCTCGTCCAGATCCATTCCATGCTGCGGATCGCTGGCGATGGCGACGGCCCTGAGCTTCAGCCGCTCAATCACCTGAAGCGCACCGTAGAAACAGGGATTTTCAATGACCACCCAGTCGCCGGGTTCGGTGACCGCCTGCATGCTCAGATTCAACGCCTCCATTGCGCCGTTGGTAATGACGATCTCTTCGGGCGACACCTGAATGCCCTGCAATGCGTAACGCTGCGCCAGCGTTTTGCGCAGCGATTCATTACCGGGCGGCAGATTGTTCAGTGCATCCATGGGCGTCAGCGAGTGCGAAACGGCGTTCAGTGAACGCATCAGCTGCCGCTGCGGGAAGAGTTCGGGATCGGGAAAGGCCGAGCCAAACGGCAGAATGGCAGGATCGCGGCAGGCGTTGAGCACTTCAAATATAAACGCGTTGATATCCACGGACTCCGCCAGTTGCACCTTCTGGTGGCTGGCGGGTTGCGTCAGGAATTCGGCACGGGGAGCAACAAAATAGCCGGACTGCGGCCGGGACTGGATCCAGCCCTGACTCTCCAGCACCTGATAGGCATGCATCACCGTCATCAGGCTCATGCCGCTGAGCGTCACCTGTTCACGCAATGAAGGAAGCTTCTCACCGGGCAGCCAGATCTCCGCCGCAATTTGCTGTTGGATCGTTGCTATGAGCTGTTGATATTTTGCCAAAACTGTTACATGTCAGTTTGAGAAATTTAAAAACTATTATAGGTGCGGGAACACCATTACGCACGATGCGGCATGACATCAGGAATGTTTTTCAGCATCGGCAGCGGTTGCTTCTCTTCATTCTCTGCATGGTGGTATCGCCCGGCGATGGCGCTGCCGGGTAAAGGCTCGCCAAACAGGAAGCCCTGAAGCGCATTGCAGCCGGACTCACTCAGCAGACGCTGCTGTTGCGGCGTCTCAACGCCTTTTGCCACTACCGGCAGTTTTAACGCGCGTGCCAGCGCCACAATAGCCGCGATCACCGTCGATTCCTGGCCGGAACCATCCAGTTCGCTGACCAGCCTGCGGTCAATTTTTAGCTGGCTGAACGGGAGACGATGCAGATGGAAAAGGCTGGAGTAGCCGGTGCCAAAATCATCGAGGCCAACACGTATGCCCAGCGCAGTCAGCCGTTTCAGCATCTGCTCGCTTTCGTCCGGATTGCGCATCGCAATCGCCTCCGTCACCTCCAGCGTCAGGCGGGCCGGAGGAATATGATGCGTCGCCAGCGCGTCAGAAACGGTTTCAGCCAGCTCCGGCAGCACAAACTGCATGGCGGAAAGATTGAGCGTAATCGACCATTGCGGATCGGCCTGAAGGTGCCATGCGCGCAGCTGTCGGCAGGCGTGATTGATTATCCAGCGGGTAAGGGGAACGCCCAGCCCCGCCTTTTCCGCCAGCGGCAGGAAGCGATCCGGCGTCAGCAATCCGTGCTGCGGATGCTGCCAGCGCAGCAGCGCCTCAAAGCCCTGCACCGCGCCCTGCGGGACGCTGAAGATCGGTTGCCAGACCAGGCAAAACTCATTGCGTTCCAGCGCCACGAACAGATCGCGGGTAAGCTGAAGCTGATTCTGCGCCTGTTCATTCATCGAAGGCTGAAAGAAACTGTAGCCGTTGCGGCCGCTGTTTTTGGTGTGATACATCGCCGTGTCGGCGTTGAACATCAGCTCACGCTCGCTGTTGCCGTCGCCGGGAAAGACGGCAATGCCGATACTGAGCGAAACCGACAGCTCATAGCGGGATAGCCAGAAAGGCGCATCAACGGCATTCACCAGCTTGTCGGCCAGCGCCGCTGCATCGTTCGGTTCGTCACCCTCCAGCAGCAGCACAAACTCATCGCCTCCCAGGCGCGCCAGCGTGTGATACTCCTTTAACAATGTCTTCATGCGGTCGGCAACCGCCACCAGCAGGGTATCGCCCACGTGATGACCAAAAGCGTCGTTGACCGCTTTAAAGCCATCCAGATCCATAAACATCAGCGCAAAAGAGGTGGATTCACGTACCGCTTTATTCATCGCCTGCTCCAGGCGATCCTCCAGCAGGATGCGGTTCGGCAGACGGGTTAAATTGTCATGCAGGGCCAGCTGCGCCAGCTCGCGGTTGGCTTCAACCAGCGAAGAGGTGAGTAAAACCGCCCGTTTTTGCAGGCGCGCATCCATCGTCGACACCAGCAGCGTGATCCCCAGAATGGAGAGCGTCACCACGGTAACCAGCACCGCCAGCCAGTTGCTGTCAACGCCCGTTTCACTGGCGTGGCTGCTCATCGGAAAATGGGCGGCGGCCATGCCCGTATAGTGCATACCGGCGATCGCCATGCCCATCACCGTCGCCGCGCCAGCGCGCAGCAGGGCGATACGTGCCCCGCCGCGACGTAGCCTGAAGGCCAGCCCTAGCGCAATAAATGACGCCAGCAGCGCAATTCCGACCGATAACGCTATCCACCGCCCGTCCCAGATAATACCCGGTTCAAATATCAGCGCCGCCATGCCGATATAGTGCATTGCGATGGCCCCGGAGCCGAGAACCAGCGCGGCGAGAATCAGACGCCCCGGTGGCAGAACATCATGGCAGACAAACCACAGCGCGCCCGTCGAGGCGGCAATGGCCACCGCCATCGACATCACGGTGAGAACAGGATCGTAGCTCATCACCATTTCAAGGCTCATCGCCAGCATGCCGATAAAGTGCATCGCCCAGATGCCGATGCCCAGCGCCACGCCGCCGCCAATCAGCCACGCACGGGCCGCATCACGCGATGAAATGGCTGCTCTGCCTGCCATGTCCAGCGCCGTGTACGACGCCAGAAAAGCAACAAAAACTGAAACGGTCACCAGCAGGGGATGGTAAGAACTCATCAGCATTGACGTATCTCAGGGGGCGGCGCTGTTGCACAGTCGTCACGGGTGAACTGACCAGCGAAGCCAGGAATGGTGCTGATAATATCGGCTAAAGCGTGCGTGACTTTATTCCGGGGGCGTGAAAAAAATGCGATCTGCGTTGCAAAAGGCTGATTAAATTCATGAAAAGGGCGCACCGGGCACGCCCTTCGACTGCATTTATTCGTGCATCAGATCGCCGGCAACGTCAGCGCCGGTCATGCCTGCCGGGAAGAACGTCGGCCAGTTGACCAGCTCTTTCTCAAGCTGCTCATGGCTGCTGTCGCCAAAGAAGAGATGAAAGTGCGCCGCGTGGTTTGGGCCGATTTCATGATCGCTGAACTGCACAAACCTCGGTGCCTGCGCGTCGCCGCCGCTGCGCGTAAACAAATAGCGCACGCCTTTTTTGCCGGAGGGATAGGTGAGGATTTTATATCCGCTGTAGTCGTACCTGCCCGTTACGGCTTTTACGCCGCGCTCAAAGGTCATGCTGTCTGCGGTAATTTTCAGGCCGGTAACATCGCTGGCGTAGCCTTTATCGTAATACGCTTTGTACGCCCCGGCGCTTTTTTGCGGGTCGTGCTCCGCTTTGTGGCGGAATACCGCATCCAGGCTACCGTCTTTCAGGAAGGGATAGATGGATTGCCAGCTTCCCTGCCAGTCGGTCAGCGCCCTGTCATGCACGTCAGCATCGCTGAATGTGCCCTGCTGTATCGTGCTGTTGTGGCTGTGATGATGATCGTGCGAGTGTGCCAGCGCGGCGCCGGAGAAACTCGTGGAAGCGAGCGCAATAAGCAAGGCGGCCTTGTTGAGGTGTGTCATTGTTGCTCCTTAATATGAAAACAGTTGCCGGAAAAAAACGATAAAATGTTATGTTATATCGTAACAATTGGCAAGGCAGCTTTTCAGGAGCAGAGGGCATAAAAATGCCGGTCAGTTGACCGGCACAGGAAGCGTGGGAAAGAGAGGTTATCTGGCGACGGTTTCCATACCCATCAGGCCTATCTTCAGATAGCCAGCCTGACGCAGCTTGTCCATGACGGTCATCAGCGTTTCATAATCCACCGACTTATCCGCCTGGAAGAAAATGGTGGTTTCTTTATTTCCTTCCGTCTGGGCGTTCAGCGCGTTGATCATCGTTTCCCCGGTGACCGCATCGTTGCCGATATAGAGTTGCTTATCGGCCTTGATGGAGAGGTAGATCGGTTTTTCAGGACGCGGCTGCGGCGTGCTGGTGGAAGCCGGAAGGTTAACGCGCACGTCAACGGTGGCAAGCGGTGCGGCGACCATAAAGATAATCAGCAATACCAGCATCACGTCGATAAACGGCGTCACGTTGATTTCATGCATTTCGCCGTTATTGTCGAGATCTTCGTTTAATCGCATGGCCATGATGCTCAGCCCACCCGCAGTTTCTGCGTTGTGCGCGGGCTGCCGCTGGCGGCAAGATCGAGATCGCGGCTTTGCAACAGCATAATCTGCGCGGCAATGTCGCCCATGGACGCTTTGTAACTGGCAATCGTGCGGGCAAAGACGTTATAGATCACCACGGCAGGGATCGCCGCAATCAGGCCGATTGCCGTCGCCAGCAGCGCTTCCGCAATACCGGGCGCGACCACGGCGAGGTTAGTGGTTTGCGTCTGCGCAATGCCGATAAAGCTGTTCATAATGCCCCAAACGGTGCCGAACAGGCCGACAAACGGCGCGATTGCGCCAATCGTGGCGAGAAAACCGTTACCGCGCCCCGCATGGCGGCTGAAGAAGGCCACGCGGCGCTCCAGACGGAAAGCGGTACGTTCTTTAATGCCATCGTTGTCATCTGAACCGGCAGATAGCATCAGCTCATCTTCCGCTTCTTTTAACAGGCGGCTGGTCAGGCTGTTAGCATGAAAGCTGGCGCTGGTGGCTGATGCTTCATTCAGCGAGCGCGCATTTGCCAGCGCCTGCTGTTCGCGCTTCAGGCGACGTTTGGCCGAACCGAGTTCCACGCTTTTACTGAAGAAAATCGCCCAGGTAACGACCGACGCCAGCAGCAGGCCAATCATTACTACTTTAACCACGATGTCCGCATGCTGATACATGCCCCAGACGGAGAGATCCGTCTGCATCAAATTGTTCGTCACGCTATCTCCCCAGGCTCATTCAAACATAAGCAAAAAAAACCAGTGCGGATCATACCAAAAAAGCGGGGAATTGATAGTGGTTATCATTACTATTTACCGCTTCGCTGGCGTTTTTTTAGCGACTTTTTTGTTCCACCGCATTTACAGGCGCTGTTTGCTGAAACTTCCTCACTTAACGGGATGCTGAATTTCACGCCGACGCCCGGCGTGGTAACGTTAAGCCATTGACGATTTCCACAAACAGAGCAGATCTGATGACCCGTAAAAAAATTGAAACGGCGCTGATTGCCGCCGGACGCAGCAAACGCTTCACCCAGGGCGCCGTTAACAGCGTTATTCAGCGCGCGTCTTCACTGGTTTTTAACAGCGTGGCGGACAAAAAACGCGCCACCGCCGGCCGTGCTGACGGCGAACTGTTTTACGGTCGTCGCGGGACGCTGACCCACTTTTCGCTTCAGGACGCCATGACCGAACTGGAAGGCGGCGCGGGCTGCGCGCTCTATCCCTGCGGCGCGGCGGCGGTGGCAAACGCCATTCTTTCTTTTGTTTCCGCAGGCGATAACGTACTGATAGCCGGTTCTGTTTATGAACCCACCCAGGACTTCTGCACCAAAATCCTCAGTAAAATGAACGTCACCACCACCTGGTACGATCATACTATGGGCGACGCGATTGCCGATCTGGTGCAGCCCAACACGCGCGTGGTGTTTCTGGAGTCGCCCGCTTCAATCACCATGGAGGTGCAGGACGTGCCGGCGATTGTGGCTGCCGTTCGTCGTCGGGCGCCCGAGGCGGTGATTATGATCGATAATACCTGGGCGGCGGGCATTCTGTTTCGCGCGCTTGATTTCGGCGTGGACATCTCTATTCAGGCCGGCACCAAGTATCTGATTGGTCATTCGGATGCGATGATCGGCACCGCCGTTGCTAATCAGCGCTGCTGGGCGCAGCTGCGGGAAAACTCCTATCTGATGGGACAGATGGTGGATGCGGATACCGCCTATATGGCGAGCCGGGGTTTGCGAACGCTGGCGGTACGGCTGCGTCAGCATGAAGAGAGCGCGCTGCGCGTGGCGACCTGGCTTATCGCGCGCCCGGAAGTCGCCGCCGTTAATCATCCGGCACTGCCGCAGAGTAAAGGCCATGCGGTCTGGCAGCGCGACTTTACCGGCAGCAGCGGCCTGTTCTCCTTCGTCCTGAAGGCGCGCCTCGACGATCGCCAACTGGCCGACTATCTCGACCATTTTGAACATTTCAGCATGGCCTACTCATGGGGCGGCTTTGAGTCGCTGATCCTCGCGAATCAGCCGGAAGAGCTGGCGGCGATCCGCCCGACCGGCGGCGTGGATTTCAGCGGCACGCTGGTCAGGCTGCATATCGGCCTGGAAAACGTTGAGGATCTGATCGCCGATCTGGCCGAGGGCTTTGCCCGCCTCACAAAAATGGAGAAATAAACGCGCCGCATTGCCCGGTCAGCGCCCTTGATCAAGGTATAAATGAGAGTTTGCAGGTACAATTGTTATCTCAACGCGGCAAACGGGATATGAAATGGGTGTACTACATGAGATTGTGCAGGCGCTGTGGCATCAGGATTTCGCCGCGCTCGCCAATCCGGATGTGATTTGGATCGTCTACGGAATAATGTTTGTCACCCTGCTGCTGGAAAACGGCCTGCTACCCGCCTCCTTTTTGCCCGGCGACAGCCTGTTGCTGCTGGCAGGCGCGATGATTGCAAAAGGCGTGATGGGTTTTGTGCCGACGCTGCTGATCCTCACCCTGGCCGCCAGCCTGGGCTGCTGGCTCAGCTATCTTCAGGGAAAGTGGCTGGGAAACACACGGCTGGTGAAAGGCTGGCTGATGCATCTGCCCGCGCAATATCACCAGCGCGCCTGGTCGCTCTTTCACCGCCACGGCCTGATGGCGCTGCTGATTGGTCGTTTTCTGGCCTTTGTGCGCACCATTTTACCCACGATGGCGGGCATTTCCGGCCTGAAAAACGCGCGCTTTCAGCTTTTCAACTGGCTGAGCGGCCTGCTGTGGGTCGGTATTCTGATCTCCGCAGGCTATGCGATAAGTCAGGTTCCTTTTATTAAAAGGCATGAGGATCAGGTGATGGCGATCCTGATGATTCTGCCGCT
This sequence comes from Erwinia oleae, assembly GCF_000770305.1. GTDB lineage: Bacteria > Pseudomonadota > Gammaproteobacteria > Enterobacterales > Enterobacteriaceae > Erwinia > Erwinia oleae. The sequence goes on along the minus strand of NZ_JNVB01000003.1, from coordinate 72,609 downwards.
GGCGCTGCTCTGCATTGGCCTGATCGGCAGCATTATGCTGCTGGTGAAGCGTAAGAAAGCTGCCGACAGCGAGTAGCCGACTCAGCCCGCCTGGCGCGCGCGGGTCAGCTCCTCACCCGGCGTCACGCCAAAATAGCGTTTAAATTCACGTGAGAACTGGGAAGCGCTTTCATAACCCACCCGCATCGCCGCCGCGCTGACCTTGACGCCTTCCTGAATCATCATGGCGCGTGCCTGGTGCAGACGATAGTTTTTAAGGTATTGCAGCGGCGAGGTGCTGGTCACCGCCTTAAAGTTATGGTGAAACGCCGAGACGCTCATGTTCACCTCTGCCGCCAGCTTCTCAACGCTCAGGCTGTCGGTGTAGTGGTGCTCAATACGTCGCACCGCGCGGGCAATCTGGCTGAACTGCGTCTGTCGGCTGACCATCGCCAGCAGCGCGCCGCCGCAGGGACCAAGCAGCACATAATAGAGGATCTCACGCACCAGCTGCGGCCCCAGCACGCGGGCGTCACGCGCGTTTTCCATGACAGCCAGCAGCCGCTCCGCCGCGCAGAGCATCTCTTCCGTCAGCAGCGCGGTATGAACGCCGCGCGTCTGCGAAACCGGCTGGAAGCTGTCGTCATCGCCGATATCAATCAGCAAATCCTGTAGACGCGCCGTATCCACATCAAACAACAGCCCGACCAGCGGCTCCTCCTTCGTGGCGAAAGTTTCGCACTCAAACGGCATGGTTACCGTCAGCATCAGATACTTGGTGGCGTCGTAATGGAAAATATGGTTACCGAGATAGCCGGTTTTCTGCCCCTGAAACAGAATGATGATGCCGGACGAATACATGACCGGCGTACGGCCGCTGGGCCGATCGGCGAAAAGCAGGCGAATGCCGGGCACGGGCGCCAGCAGCGGCGAGTGTTGAAGCGCGGTGACCCGTTGCGCCAGCCGTGCGCAGAGTGCATTACGATCCATAATTAATTCTCTTCCAAAAGCGGTTGCGTCTTATCATGCCTGATTCGCGGTGATTCCTCTACGGCTGTGGAGAATCAGGCAAGCGTTAAGCAGGATCGGGCAGGCTACGGCAAAGCCTCTTTCTCGTCATCCGGATACCGCGTCATGAAGATTTCGCATGACCGCCCTAATCTCAACTAGACTTACTTCTCTAACCGGTTCAGGGCGACACACTGCAAAGGAGCTAATATGGCAGAGCAACCGATAATTAAACTTCACGATGGCAACATGATGCCGCAGTTGGGCCTTGGCGTCTGGCAGGCCAGCATTGAGGATGCGCGCAACGCGGCGTTAAAAGCGTTGCAGGTGGGCTACCGCTCCATTGATACTGCCGCCATCTATAAAAATGAGGAAGGCATCGGGCAGGCGCTTCAGGAAACGGAGATCGCGCGCGATGACATTTTTGTCACCACCAAACTGTGGAATGACGATCAGCTTAACGCTGAGCAGGCTATGGAAACCAGCCTGAAGAAGCTTCAACTGGAGAGTGTTGATCTCTACCTGATGCACTGGCCCTGTCCGGAAAAAGACAATTTCGTTGAGGCCTGGAAAGGCATGATTGCGCTGCAAAAGCAGGGCCTGACCAAAAGTATCGGCGTCTGTAACTTTCACGAACCGCATTTAAAGCGCCTGCTTGATGAGACCGGCGTCAGTCCGGTAGTGAATCAGATTGAGCTGCACCCGATGCTGCAACAGCGCACGCTTCATGCATGGAACGCCATGCATCAGATTCAGACAGAGTCCTGGAGTCCGCTGGCGCAGGGCGGAAAAGGCGTGTTCGATCAGCAGATCATCAAAACCCTGGCGAAGAAATATGGCAAAACGCCGGCGCAGATCGTGATCCGCTGGCATCTGGACAGCGGCCTGGTGGTTATCCCGAAATCAGTCACGCCGTCGCGTATCGAAGAAAACTTTAAGGTGTTTGATTTCCGCCTGGAGAAGCCGGAAATCAGCGAAATTGCCTCGCTGGATAAGGGCAATCGCCTGGGCCCGAATCCCGACGAAATGAATTAACCCTTTCTTAATGTTACGCGGCGGGCTGCACCAGTAGCTGTCCCGCCGTACCGCGATCCGCCATCTCCAGCGTCTGGCTGTAGTAGGTAAACGGAAAGTGGTCGGAAGACGCCTGGGTAAATGAGACAAACAGTTCAAGGGTGCCGTCAATCCAGACGGTATCTTTCCATCCGCGATCTTCCGCCATTGGCTGTGCGCCATTGACGTTTTTGATTAAAAACATCACGCCCTGAATATGAAATGCCTGCGGCTGATCGGCGTGGATTATCCAGCGCTCACAGCTCCCCTGCTGCGCCGTAACGTCAATACGATTCATATCCCACAGCGCGCCGTTGATACCTGCGATGCTATCGCCGAGGTTGAATTCACGCGTACGGCTGATGCTCTGCTCAATGATTTGATCCGCCAACAGACGCATTGGCAGATTGTCGGTCACCAGCGGCAGCAGGCCGGTCGGACGCAGCGTCAGCACCAGCGTTGAGGTCAGAATACTGGACGGCTCAAACAGCCCGCGCAGACGCTCAACCAGCCCGGCCGCCGTGCCGGCGGTAATGGAAACCTCATCTCCCTGACTCATATCCACCAGCACTTCGCGCCGTTCGCCCGGCGCCAGCGAAAGCTGTTGTACGGCCACCGGCGCGGGCAGGAAACCCTGATCGCTGGCGATGACGTTAAACGGGCGGTTGTCGCTCATCTGTAGCAGATAGCGGCGGGCGTTTGAGGCATTCAGCAGGCGCAGGCGCACCCAGCCGCGCGATACCTCCACCGACGGATTTTGTACGCCGTTTACCAGCAGCGTGTCGCCCACGAAGCCGCCGCCTGACGGCGGATCGTAGGTCGGCGCGCCAAAGTTATCCAGCCGTTTGTCCTGAATAATCAACGGAAAATCATCCACGCCGTAGTGATTGGGGATCGGTAAAGACTTGCTGATGTCGTCCTCAACAATCCACATTCCGGCGAGACCGTTATAGACATGCGGCGCCATGCGGTCAGGCGTGTTTGCGTGATACCAGAGGGTGGCGGCGCTCTGGCGCACCGGGAGCACCGGCGACCAGTCCACGCCCGGCGACATCAGCCGCGGCGCGCCGCCAACCAGCGCGCCCGGCACCTGTAGCCCGCTGATGGTCATGGCGACCGGCTCCAACAGACGATTGGTATAGATCAGTTTGACGTCGTCACCGTTCCAGACGCGCACCGTCGGCCCCAGATACATGCCGTTGACGCCCCACACCTGTGCCTTGCTGCCGCCGGTAAAAGACCAGTGGCTGCGTTGCAGAGTAAGGAAGACCGGCTGTCCGCGCCGCGACTCAACGAGCGGCGGTACCGGCAGCGGCGTATCCACGCCAGCGGCGCGCGCGCGAACCGGCAGTGCGCCAGCGCACATCGCCAGGCCCGTTGCCTGAACAAACTGTCGTCTGGTTAGAGACATACAAACCTCGCCATCAAAACGCGGCCGTCAGACCGCGCTCTTTTATTATGATTATTATTAACGCTGTGTGGTGATGATTATTTCTTGTTCCGGGCGGCGGCTTCGCGTTCGGCAACCTCTGCATCCAGCGCTTCCAGCTTCGCCGTCATCAGTTCGCGACAGTGCGTTGCCAACTGACGGACGGAGCGATCGGCAAATTCCGACGGCGCAATCGGCGGCAGCATTTCAACGATCACCAGTCCGTTTTTCAGTCGGTTGAGCTTGATCTTGCCGTGCGTGGTGGAGACCACAATAGGAATGATCGGCACGCCAGCCGCAATCGCCGCATGAAACGCGCCGGTTTTAAACGGCAGCAGGCCACGCCCGCGGCTGCGCGTCCCTTCCGGGAACATCCAGAAGGAGATTCTTTTCTTTTTAAACTGATCGACCACCTGACCAATAGTGCCGTGCGCTTTGGCGCGGTTATCGCGATCGATAAGCAGGTTGCCGGTCAGCCAGTAAAGCAGCCCGAAGAACGGGATCCACAGCAAACTCTTCTTGCCGACGGTCACCGTGGAAGGCTGAACAATCTTCGCTGCGGTGATCATATCGTAGTTGTTCTGGTGATTAGCGATGTAGATCGCGTTGGGATAGTGTTCCGCGCCCGGCGGTCTGCGTAGTTCAACGTCGATGCCGAACACGCCAGAAAGGCGCCCGAACAGGTGGCCGAAGGTGGCAACGTGGCGCGGGTTGCGCGGGCTGAACAGACACCAGATACAGCCAAACAGACAAACCAGTATCGAATAGATAACCATGATAATGATACGTAAAATTGCGAGCATCGCATCCTCATTATTGCTTTTAAACTCTGACCTGTGCCCAATCGCAGACCGGAACGCGTCCGGCCTGACAATCGCAGAGTATATCCTTAAACGTCAAAATACGCCGCTGGCGTTATGCTTCGTCACGGGTTTCTTCAGGACGCGGCGGCGCGTCGATCTCCACCCGGTCGATACGCTGAAGGCCGCGCGGCAGCAGCGTGCCGCGACGTCCGCGTTCGGCGCGGAATTTTTGCAGCTCCTCCGGTCGCAGCGTGAGCTTACGTTTGCCGACGAACAGCGTCAACGACGCCTGCGGGCTGAACAGCAGCAGCCAGACCAGCCGGTCTTCACCGGACGCCGCCTGAGCGGAAGGGATTGAAATAATCTTGTTGCCCTTGCCCTTTGACAACTGTGGCAGATCGCCAACCGGGAACAGCAGCATTCTGCCTGCGGCGGTGATCGCCAGCAGCAGATCGTCCTCGTGGTGGATCGCCATTGGCGTCAGCACTTTCGCATTCTGCGGCAGCGTCAGCAGCGCCTTACCTGCGCGGTTGCGGGAAACCAGATCGCTGAAGGTACAGACGAAGCCGTAACCGGCATCTGACGCCATCAGCAGTCGTTGTTCATCCGCCTCCATCAGCACCTGCTCAACCACCGCGCCCGGCGGCGGCGTCAGCTTGCCGGTAAGCGGTTCGCCCTGTCCGCGCGCGGAAGGCAGCGTGGTCGGGTCCAGCGTGTAGCTGCGGCCGGTGGAATCGATAAACGCCACCGGCTGGTTGCTTTTGCCGCGCGCGGCGGCGCGGTAGCTGTCGCCGGCTTTGTAGCTCAGACCGCCGGGATCGATATCGTGCCCTTTGGCGCTGCGTACCCAGCCCATCTGCGACAGCACAATGGTAACCGGTTCAGAAGGCACCAGTTCGTTTTCGCTGATCGCCTTCGCCTCTTCGCGCTCGCGCAGCGGCGAACGGCGGTCGTCGCCGTAGGCGTCGCTGTCGGCCTGAAGCTCTTTTTTCAACAGCGTGTTCATTTTGCGCTCGGAGGCAAGAATGCTCTCCAGCCGATCGCGCTCTTTCGCCAGCTCATCCTGTTCGCCGCGAATTTTCATCTCTTCCAGCTTCGCCAGGTGACGCAGCTTCAGTTCGAGGATCGCTTCCGCCTGGGTTTCGCTGATGCCAAAGCGCGCCACCAGCGCCGGTTTGGGTTCATCTTCCGTGCGAATGATATGAATGACGTCGTCGATATTAAGAAAGGCGATCAGCAAGCCTTCCAGAATGTGCAGGCGCCTGAGCACTTTTTCCAGGCGATGATTGAGACGACGGCGCACGGTATCGCGACGGAAAACCAGCCACTCGCTGACAATCTCCAGCAGGTTTTTCACCGCTGGCCGATTATCCAGCCCGATCATATTGAGGTTAACGCGATAGCTTTTTTCCAGATCGGTGGTGGCGAACAGGTGGTTCATCACCTGATCCATATCGACCCGGTTGGAGCGCGGCACAATAACCAGGCGAGTCGGGTTTTCGTGATCGGACTCGTCGCGCAAATCTTCCACCATCGGCAGCTTTTTATTGCGCATCTGCGCCGCGATCTGCTCCAGCACGCGCGCGCCGGACACCTGATGCGGCAGTGCGGTGATCACCGCGTCGCCGTCCTCAATTTTCCATACCGCGCGCATCCGCACCGAGCCGCGACCGGTCTGGTAAATCTTGCGGATCTCATTGCGCGGCGTGATGATTTCCGCCTCGGTGGGATAGTCCGGCCCCTGCACAATATCCAACAGGTCGTCGAGAGTGGTTTTCGGCGCGTCGATCAGTTTCATCGCCGCCTGCGCCACTTCACGCAGGTTATGCGGCGGAATGTCCGTCGCCATGCCAACCGCAATGCCCGTCGTGCCGTTCAGCAGGATATTCGGCAACCGCGCAGGCAGGATGGATGGCTCCTGGAGCGTACCGTCAAAGTTGGGCACGTAGTCAACGGTGCCCTGCCCCAGTTCGCCCAGCAGCAGCTCGGCGTACTTCGACAGGCGTGATTCGGTGTAGCGCATCGCCGCGAAGGATTTCGGATCGTCCGGTGCGCCCCAGTTTCCCTGCCCATCCACCAGCGGATAGCGATAGGAGAACGGCTGCGCCATCAGTACCATTGCTTCATAGCAGGCGCTGTCGCCGTGCGGATGGTATTTACCCAGCACGTCGCCCACCGTACGGGCAGACTTTTTGAATTTCGCGCTGTTGTTCAGTCCCAGTTCAGACATGGCGTAGATAATACGTCGCTGAACCGGCTTCAGACCGTCGCCGATATAGGGAAGCGCCCTGTCCATAATGACGTACATGGAGTAGTTGAGGTACGCATTTTCCGTAAATTTATGCAGGGCCAGACGCTCTGCACCATCCTGCGTCAGTTCACTCATTATTCTTTGTTCCTCACGTCGCGCCGCACCCGGATCGTTTGGCGTGGATAGTACCCTATCCGGGCCACATCTGTCACAGAGTTCGACAAGGCACAGGCGGCGTCAGGCGCTAAAGCAGAGGCGGAATAAGGGAAGCGTAAACGGCACGCAGCGCGGCAGTGCGATCGTGACGCTGCCTGCGCTGCCGATGCCGCAGCGCGGATCGAATTAATAACCCTGTTTGGCCGGCGCCAGCCAGCGATCGAGGATCTGCTGGTATTCGCCGGTCGCTGTGCTCAGGTGCAGCCACTGATCGACATACAGCTTCCAGCTGATGTCGTCGCGCGGCAGCATGTACGCTTTTTCGCCGTACTGCATCGGCTTTTCAGGGTTAACCGCGCAGAGCGCCGGGAAGTATTTCTGCTGGAAAAGCGCTTCTGAGGCATCGGTGATCATCACGTCGGCCTTGTTGTCCACCAACTGCTGGAAGATGGTGACGTTATCGTGAAACAGCGTCAGACTGGCCTTCGGCAAGTGGCTGTGCACGAAGGCTTCATTGGTGCCGCCCGCGGGTTCCACCAGCCGCACTTCCGGCTGATTAAGCTGCGCCAGGGTCTGGTATTTCTTTTTATCGGCACAGCGTACCAGCGGAATTTTACCGTCAACCCCCAGCGGTGTGGCAAACCACGCGATCTGCTGGCGCTTCAGGGTGACGGAAACACCGCCGAGCGCGATGTCGCACTGCTTCGCTAAAAAGTCTGGCGATAGCGTTTTCCAGGTAGTGGGCACCCACTTCACCTGTGCGCCAAGACTCTGCGCCAGCGACTGCGCCATATCCACATCAATACCCTCATACTGACCGTCGCCGCGCAGAAAGGTGTAAGGCTTGTAGTCGCCGGTGGTGCAAACGGTCAGCGTTTTACTCTGCGCGATGCGATCGAGATGCGATTGCGCCTGCGCGCCGCCCGCGACCAATAGCAGCGCGGCAATAGCTGTTTTTATCATTATCGTCTTGTTCTGTCCGGGTTGGGGAAGGTGAATCCTACCCTGCCAGGCGGCATTATTGCGTAAAAAGCAAAAGTGTTGTGATCAATGCCACATTTTTTTCCCTGCCGTTCGCGCGTAAACTGACCGCAATGTCATGAACCGGAGAGAGTAAACATGAGCAAAATTCTGATTGTGGACGCGGGCAAAGCCTTCGCCCACTCCAAAGGCGAACTGAACCACACGCTGGCGAACGCCGCCGCCTCTTTCCTGCGCGATGCGGGCCATGAAGTGGACCTGACCGTGGTTGATGATGGCTACGTTGTCGCCGAAGAAGTTGAGAAGTACCGCACGGCCGACACGGTAATTTATCAAATGCCTGGCTGGTGGATGGGCGAGCCCTGGATCCTGAAAAAGTACATTGATGAGGTCTTTACCGAAGGCCACGGCGTGCTCTACGCCAGCGATGGCCGCACCCGCGCCGACGCCGCGAAAAAATACGGTTCAGGCGGCCTGCTTCAGGGTAAAAAATACATGCTGTCGCTCACCTGGAACGCGCCGCTTGAAGCCTTTACCGATCCGCAGCAGTTCTTCGAAGGCGTCGGCGTGGATGGGTTATATCTGCATTTTCATAAAGCGAACCAGTTCCTTGGCATGGAAGGGCTGCCGACCTTTATCTGTAACGACGTGATAAAGCAGCCGGACATTCCACACGATCTTGAGCGCTATCGGACTCATCTGAGCGAGATCTTTGCTTAACTTACCGGACACGACGTCAGTTTAAGGAAATGACCATGCTCACCGTAATTGCTGAAATATGCGTTAAGCCAGGCCGTCGAACCGCGGTAATGCAGGCCATTAAAAAGCTCATCCCTGCCGTGCTGGCCGAAGAGGGCTGCGGCCGCTATCAGGCGATGATTGACCATAAAGCGCAGGTGCCGTGGAAGCAGCACTCGCCGGACTCCATTTTTATGGTGGAACAGTGGGATTCGCTGCGTCATCTGGAGCAGCACCAGCAGGCAGAGCATATGGAAGCACACCGCGGCCTGATCAAAGATGACGTGCTGGAGGTGAAGATCTTTGTGCTGGAACCGGCGAGCTGAATCATTACTGACGGAGCGACTTGTCGCTCCGTTTTTTTATAGCAGCGCCTGGCTGGCGAATTTTTCGCGAAGAAAATCGATAAAGCACTGGATCCGTACCGACGGCGTACGGTAGTAAACCGCGTGGATGGGATGATGCATCTCGCGCGTCTCCTCCTCAAGCACCGGCACCAGCCTTCCGTTGTTTCTGTCACAGTGGCTGAGAAAGTCCGAAATGCGCACAATCCCCTGCCCGTACACCGCCAGCTGCCGCAGCGTTTCGCCGCTTGAGGCAGAAACAGTGGGTGCGATCGGTAAAAATGTACCGTCGGGCTGGCAGATCGGCCACACATTCAGTTGGTCAAGCTGGCTGAAGCCGAGCAGCCGGTGATGGCTTAAGTCGGCGACGCTGGTGGGCGTGCCGTGCTTCTCCAGATAGGCCGGACTGGCCATCAGTCTGATTTTGCTGACGCCAAGAAAACGGGCGTGAATGGTGGAATCGCGCAGTTCGCCAATGCGAATGGCAATATCCGTTTTCTGCTCAAGCAGATCGATAAAGATGTCGTCGGTGTTCAGCTCAAGCTGGATCAGCGGATAGCGGGCGGTAAATTCATCCAGCAGCGGTACGATCACGTGCAGCATAAACGGCGTGGCGGCGTTAATCCGCAGACGACCGGACGGCACTTCACGGCGGTGAGCGATCTGCTCTTCCGCTCGTTCAACGGATTGCAGTATCTCTCTGGCATGCTCAAGAAACAGCTGTCCCTCTTCGGTCAGCGCAATTCGCCGCGTGGTGCGGTGCAACAGCGTGGTTTGCAGCTTTTTCTCCAGCCGGCTCAGCGCGCGGCTGATGGCGGAGGTGGTCTGGCTGAGCTGGCTGGCGGCGGCGGTGATTGAACCGCTGTCCACCACCGCTACCCAGGCGCGAAGCTCTTCAAGAGTGATTTTCACGGCGTGTCGATCCTGAAAAAAAAGCGGCCGTGACGGGCCGCCTTTGCTGAAACTTACACTTCAATTTCGGCGGTGTCGCCTTTTTCCTGAAGCCAGTTACGACGATCTTCCGCGCGTTTCTTCGCCAGCATCATGTCCATTACCGCGAGGGTCTGCTCGTAATTCTCATCATCAACCGTCAGCTGCACCAGGCGACGCGTATTGGGATCAAGCGTGGTTTCGCGTAGCTGAAGCGGGTTCATCTCGCCCAGCCCTTTAAAACGCTGCACGTTCGGCTTGCCCTTTTTACGCTTCAACTGCTCAAGAATGCCCGCTTTTTCTTCCTCATCCAGCGCATAGTAAACCTCTTTGCCGAGATCGATACGGTAGAGCGGCGGCATGGCAACGTAAACGTGACCGTTTTTCACCAGCGTGCGGAAGTGGCGGACAAACAGCGCGCAAAGCAGCGTGGCGATGTGCAGACCGTCCGAATCCGCATCCGCCAGAATACAGACTTTGCCGTAGCGCAGTTGGGACATGTCTTCGCTGTCGGGATCGATGCCGATCGCCACGGAAATATCGTGTACCTCCTGCGACGCCAGCACCTCGTCGGATGAGACTTCCCAGGTGTTCAGGATCTTGCCTTTCAGCGGCATAATCGCCTGAAACTCGCGGTCGCGCGCCTGCTTGGCCGATCCGCCTGCTGAATCCCCTTCCACCAGAAAGAGTTCGGTACGATTAAGATCCTGCGCGCTACAGTCCGCCAGCTTGCCGGGCAGCGCCGGGCCACTGGTAAGCTTTTTACGGACGACCTTTTTCGCGGCGCGCATGCGGCGCTGGGCGCTGGAGATCGCCAGTTCCGCCAGCTGTTCGGCTTCCTGCACGTTCTGATTCAGCCAGAGAGTGAAGGCGTCCTTGACCACGCCGGAAACGAACGCGGCGCACTGGCGCGAAGAAAGACGTTCTTTGGTCTGACCGGCAAACTGCGGATCCTGCATCTTGACCGACAGCACATAGGCGCAGCGATCCCAGATGTCTTCTGCCGACAGCTTCACGCCGCGCGGCAGAATGTTGCGGTATTCGCAAAACTCGCGCATGGCGTCGAGCAATCCCTGGCGCAGGCCGTTCACGTGCGTGCCGCCCTGCATGGTCGGGATCAGGTTAACGTAGCTTTCGGTCAGCAGTTCGCCGCCCTCCGGCAGCCACAGCAACGCCCAGTCTACCGCTTCGACATCGCCCGCAAAGGCACCGACAAAGGGCTTCTCAGGCAGCACCGGCAGGCCATTAACCGCTTCGTTCAGGTAGTCAGTCAGGCCGTCGGCATAGCACCAGCTCTGTTCGGTGCTGTTTACTTTATCTTTAAAGACAATTTCAACGCCGGGGCAAAGCACCGCTTTCGCCTTCAGCAGATGGCTGAGGCGCGACACCGAGAAGCGCGGGCTGTCAAAGAAGCTGACGTCGGGCCAGAAGCGGACGCGCGTACCGGTATTGCGCTTGCCGACCGTACCGGTGACGCGCAGATCTTCCACTTTGTCGCCGTTTTCAAACGCCATCTCATACACTTCAGCGTTGCGGCGAACCGTGACCTCAACGCGTTTGGACAGCGCATTCACCACCGAAATGCCTACGCCGTGCAGGCCGCCGGAAAACTGGTAGTTTTTATTGGAAAATTTACCGCCGGCGTGCAGACGACAGAAAATCAGCTCAACGGCTGGCACGCCCTCTTCCGGGTGGATATCGACCGGCATCCCGCGCCCGTCGTCAATCACCTCCAGCGACTGATCGGCATGCAGGATCACTTCAACGCGGCTGGCATGGCCCGCCAGCGCTTCGTCGACGCTGTTATCAATCACTTCCTGCCCGAGGTGATTCGGGCGAGAGGTGTCGGTGTACATTCCCGGACGACGACGAACGGGTTCAAGGCCGCTGAGTACCTCAATGGAGTCAGCGTTATAGCTGGATTGAGTCATCGTTAACATCTGTTGATGGATAAAATGGACCTTCCCGCAACCCCTTCAGGCGGACGTTAAGCCCAAAAAGCTGAGGATTGAGGAGAAATGGCGTTCGAATCCGATAAAAGCGTGATTGCCGCCCTCTTCCACCGTCTGGCGACAGGCGCTGTAGTAGTCCAGAGCCTGACGGTAGTCGAGCACTTCATCGCCTTTTTGTTGAATCAGCCACAATAAGTCGGGCGAGGCGAGCGGTTCAATCTGCATCACTTTCAGATCGTAAATGTGGCGAGACTCTAACACATATTGCTGGCCGGTGTAGGGGTTCTCGTTTTCGCCCAGATAATCGGTCAGCAGCTCGAAGGGCCGCACGGCGGGGTTCACCACCACCGCAGGCAGACCGAAGCACTGCGACAGCCAGGTCGCGTAATAGCCACCCAGCGAGGAACCTACGATGCCCAGCGTTTCTCCGGCGGCGCTCATGACTTTCTCTTCCAGCAGCGCGGCAGCGTCGGCAGGGAACGCCGGGAGCTGCGGTACGTCAATGCGCACCGTCGGATAATGCGCCGCCAGCCACTGCGTAAACTGCGTGGCCTTGGCCGAGTCCGGGGAGCTGTTGAAACCGTGAAGATAGAGCAGCGTCGCCATATCAATATCCTTCTGAATCAAGATCCGGGCTGAAGGCGCGCGTTTGCAGGCGCTCCACCTCCGTTTCAACCCGACCGTCGTCAAAAAGTTCCAGCCAACGCCAGCCCGGCGCCTCGGTATCAATAGTGAAATTCGTGCAGTGCGGCCTGAACTGAACGCAGGTTGACGGCGTGGCAAGCAGCCGCCGACCGTTCCAGTCCAGATCCAAATCCTGATGAATATGTCCGCAGACCAGCGTGGTGACCTGCGGATAGCGCTGCAACACGGCATCGAGCATATGTGAATTGCGCAGGCCGTGCTGGTCGAGCCAGGTGCAGCCGGAAGGCAAAGGATGATGATGCAAAAATACCAGCGCATGACGCTGCGGAAAGCGGTCCAGCGCCTTCTCCAGCCACTCCAGCTGATAGTCGCTGAGTTCACCGTGCGGCACGCCGGAAACCTGGCTGTCCAGTAAAATAACCTGCCAGTTATCGCCCACTAAAACCTGCTTTTCATGACCAATTTTTGCCTCGGCAAGCGTGCCGAACATCACAGGCTGAAAATCGTGATTACCCGGCAGCCAGACGCACGGGCCCGACAGGCGGGAGATACCCTCAGCGAAATGCTGATAGGCGGCAACGGTATGATCCTGCGCTAAATCACCGCTGGCGACGATCAGATCGTAAGGCCGCTGGCTGGCCGAAATCGCCTGAAGCACCGCCTCGAAACTGGCCCAGGTTTTTATACCGAGCAGCGTTTCGTGTTTACCGGCAAAAAGGTGGGTGTCCGTTATTTGTAAAATCCTGATTTTCGACCCACTTGCTACAGGAAGTTTTAACAGGCTATCCAATCACAGTCCTTAAGGTTGACCTCTCTCAGATGATGTCGTCAGGCATTCAGTACCGGAAGCGCCATCGCGCCGTGCGCCAGACAGTAGCGCAGCCAGTCGGCCAGGAATTGATTTATCTGATGCTTTTCATCGCGCTGATGCAGCTTTTTGTTGGGATAATCATAGCGTGCTTTGAAGCGAAAAATCTGCTGCGTTGAACACACTTCTGCGACCATGGCATCATGATAGAGCCGGACGGACATCGCGGGCAGGCTCCAGTAGCTCACGGCTGGCGCAACCTGTTTAATTTCCACCAGCGTGGTATAGCGCGTGGCTTCCTGGACAGTCACCGTGTAGCGTGCGCCGCTCACCTGATAGGTCACTGACTCGCCTGCCGCATCCTCTTTCGGCAACAGGCGGCGCAACTGAGCGAAATTGGTTTCGCAGAGGCGCATCATTTCAGGAAAATCAGGTACATAGCGCTTAATCATTCAGGTTTCCACTCTTCTCGTAATCTTTTATGATGCAGTTCAAGCCATTGCAATGCGATGACCGAGGCCGCGTTATCAATTTTCCCCTCTTCCACCCACTGGTAAGCCTGCTGTCGGCTGACCACGTGAACAAGAATATCCTCATTCTCTTCCTCCAGACCGTGGTTTCCTTGTGCCACGCTGGCATCCACTTCACCCACCAGAACCGCCAGACGCTCGCTGGTGCCGCCGGGGCTGGCAAGATAGTTGACGATCGGCTTAACGCGATGCGGGGCAATACCGGCTTCTTCAACGGCTTCGCGCCGCACTACGTCTTCTGGCGTTTCGCCCGGCTCGACAATGCCGGCCACTAATTCTAACAGCCAGGGCGTCGGGCTGCTGTCAAAAGCCGGAATACGGATCTGCTCAATCAGTACCACCTCGTCACGCACCGGATCGTAAGGCAGCAGCACAGCCGCATGACCGCGCTCGAACACTTCGCGTGTCACTTCACCGCTCATTTTTCCATTAAACAGGCGATGACGGAAACGATAGCGCGTAAGGGTGAAAAAACCGTTATAAAGTGTTTCGCGCGCAATAATTTCTACATCGTTTTTTGTAAAAATCACGGGAGAATTGCTGCCGGTTTCCATCGGGATCGCTCCTGTTGTGATATGGGCAAAAACGGAAAAAGCAATGCCGGATTTGCACAGAGTCTGGTTCTTAATGAACTATTTGAGTAAATTAAGGCAAGATGGCACGTTCAGCCAACTTATCTCATTCTTCTACTCGTTAGAATCAGCGATTATTTTTTGGCTTACGTCAGCGCTACCATACCAATATTGCTGCACTACAAGGAATGCAAATGAAGAAACTGCTCCCACTATTTATCGGCCTGAGCCTGGGCGGCTTCAGCGTCGGCAGTCAGGCAGAGAACCTGCTTCAGGTCTATCAGCAGGCCAGACTGTCAAACCCGGATCTACGCAGTTCTGCAGCCGATCGCGATGCCGCGTTCGAAAAAATCAATGAGGCACGGAGTCCGCTGCTTCCTCAGTTAGGTCTGGGTGCAGATTATACCTATAACAGCGGTTACCGCGACAGCAGTGGTATTCATTCCAATACCACCAGCGGCTCGCTTCAACTGACGCAAACCATTTTTGACATGTCAAAATGGCGTGCCTTAACGCTTCAGGAAAAGCAGGCGGGCATTCAGGATGTCTCCTATCAGGCTTCCCAGCAGACGCTGATTCTGAACACGGCCACCGCCTACTTCAACGTGCTCAACGCCATCGACACGCTCTCTTACAATGAAGCACAGAAGCAGTCGATTTATCGTCAGCTTGACCAGACCACGCAGCGGTTTAATGTGGGCCTGGTGGCGATTACCGACGTGCAAAACGCCCGTTCGCAGTATGATACCGTATTGGCTAACGAAGTGACGGCGCGCAACAATCTTGACAATAATCTTGAAACGCTGCGTCAGGTAACCGGCAACTACTACCTGAGCCTGGCGTCGCTAAACGTCGACAGCTTTAAACCGGTGAAGCCAAAGCCGGTCAATGCGCTGTTGAAAGAGGCGGAAAGCCGTAACCTCAACGTGCTGACCGCGCGTTTATCGCAGGATCTGGCGCGCGAGCAGATCCGCGTTTCCGAAAGCGGTCATCTACCTACGGTGGATCTGACGGCTTCAACCGGCCTGTCGAACAGCAAATACGGCGGCAGCCGCGCTAATCAGACCGCCTCAACCGCCGACAGCATTTCGGGTTCGAATCAGGTCGGGCTGAGCTTCTCGCTTCCGCTCTACAGCGGCGGCGCGGTATCATCGCAGGTGAAGCAGTCGCAGTATGCCTACGTTTCCGCCAGCGAACAGCTTGAGAGCGCGCACCGCACCGCCGTGCAAACCGTGCGCTCTTCGTTTAACAACGTAAACGCTTCGATCAGCAGCATCGACGCCTACAAGCAGGCCGTGGTTTCCGCACAAAGCTCGCTTGACGCGATGGAAGCAGGCTATCAGGTGGGGACGCGCACCATTGTCGACGTGCTGGACGCCACATCGACCCTGTTTAACGCGAAACAGCAACTCTCCGATGCGCGTTATAACTATATGATTAACGAGCTGAATATCAAGGCTGCGCTGGGCACGCTTAACGAGCAGGATCTCGCCGATCTGAACAGCCGTCTGGGTAAAGATGTCCCGACGTCGCCGGAAGCGGTGGCACCTGAAACGCCGCAGCAGAACGCCTCTGCTGATAACGGCGCTCAGGCTGGATCGGCTGAGCAGACGCTCGAACCGCGTGCAAACTCATCGGCTGCACCTGCTGTTAAAGCCGCTGATACCCGTCGCAATCCCTTCAGCCATTAACGTATTCCGGGGCAGCATCATGCTGCCCTTATGGGTTTCCAAAACACCTTATAAATGACTCTCTTAAAATAGCCACGGAGATATTTTCGTTTTTTTACGATTTCCCTTTTGTAAGCTATATGTTGCAATGCATCAATTACAGCTATCGGACTGGCAGCGTTATCATTTTGAGGAACGCCATTACGATTAACCCCCGACGTCAATCTCAGGCTGGCTATTTTCAGATTTAAAAAATAAATTTCATTATCCTCAGGCAGGAAGATCGTTATCTTTTGCAAAATATAAGCGTGTTAGTACAATTTTCAGAGGAATAATTTCTGGAATTAATGCGTTATGATACTGACTCACATAATTTGTGGATAACGAAACCCTCCGGCAAAGAACCCGGATAGATTAAGTCAGCATGAAAAACACAATAAACCCATTAAAATCAACAGAAAAAAATTTATCGCCATTAATTATAATAACATACTGAAAGCTGCATAATTCTTTCCAGAAAAACACCCATAATAAAAAAGCGTTATGGAAAAAACCGGAAAAATTAAAAGATATAAAGAGAATAAATTAAGATTTATAACCGTTATGCTTGCAGAACATAAACTATCAACAGCAATTAACCATCACCAGCGATAAAAAGGCCAGTTATAACGATGAAAATGGGTGTGGATATTATTAGCGTCGATCGCATTGCGCGAGCGTTATCAAAAAGCGGTGACGACTTTTTCAGGCGCGTATTAACGCCTGGTGAACAGCGCTATCTTCATCCGATTGGGGAAAATGCAGAACGTTTTGCGGGCTACTGGGCAGCAAAAGAGGCGGCGGTAAAAGCGCTTGGCACTGGATTTCGGCACGGCATTACTTTTCATGATATTGAAATTGATCATGATGCTTTTGGTTGCCCCGAATACCAGTTCAGCGGTGCGTTTTTAAAAATAATGAGTGAAAAAAAGATTCATTCTGTAACGTTGAGCATTTCACATTGCAGCACTCATGCCGTGGCCGTGGCCGCCTTTAGTTAAGTAACGGAGAAAGTATGGCAGTTTATTCAGATTTAGCGGATAAAAATGTATTAATTACGGGTTCGAGTGGCGATATTGGTCTCGCGCTTTGTAAACAGTATCTTGAACAACAGTGTAAAGTCTACGCGGTCTATCACCATAATTCTGCTGAACTTGAAGCGCTTAAACAGGCACATCCGGCAGGGGAAAATCTTTTCCTGCTTCGCTGTGATATCACGCAGCGGGAAGACGTTGCCCGGCTGGCTGGACAATTAGAAGCTGAAATAAGCGCGCTGCACGTATTAGTTAATAATGCCGGCCTTTGCAAAGATACGCTTTTCTCAGAAATGAACTGGGAGATGTTTGATTCTGTGGTGCAAACCAATCTTTATGGCACATTTAACGTCTGTAAGTCATTTTTCCGCCTGCTCACGCTTGCCGATGCTGCGGCCATCGTTAACGTCTCTTCAATAGCAGGCGTAACCTCCAGTTTTGGTCAGACAAACTATAGCGCAGCTAAAGCAGGCGTCATTGGTTTTACGCGCACGCTTGCCGCTGAGTATGCCGCGCGTGGGATCAGAGTCAATGCGATTGCGCCAGGCGTCATTGATTCTCGCATGGTAAAGAAAGTTCCTCGTCAAATTATGCGGGCCATCATGACAGCTATTCCACTTCGTCGTCAGGGAAATGTCGATGAAGTTGCCAACGTAGCGACCTTCCTGAGTTCATCTTCCGCCAGCTATATTGTCGGACAAACGCTGATCGTCGACGGCGGCCTGATCATGCGTTAACGTAAAAGGAACGATAAGATTGAAAACAACGAAAAGCTTAGTCCCTCCACAACTTTTATTAAAGATGGGCGCATGGCGCTCACCTATATTTATGGTTGACAGGATTATCGATTTTAAGCCAGGTGATGACGGTAGCATCACCGTAATTAAACATGTGGGTTTTAATGAGCCATATATTCCGGGACATTTTCCGGATAATCCCGTAATGCCAGGCGTCATGGTTGCCGAAATATTTGGGCAGGCCAGCGAATACCTTAGTTTGCTAAATGATTACTGTCACGCACATGAAAAAGAATACGGTAATGCATTGAAGAAGTTTGATGATATCTCTCGCTCACTGCAAACACCGGACGGAACCGAACGCGTCCTCGCAGAGCGACATCGTATTGTTGGCTTTCTGGCCGCACAGGATCTCAAATTTAAGCACGTTGTTGTGCCTGGCGATACCATTGAGGTGACCAGTAAATTGAGCATGACAGACAGTCATGGTTTTTATCATTATGACGTCAGTGCCAGAGTCGGAAGACACATTGCCAGCCAGGGCAAAATTATTAATTTCCGAATAGAACGAACTCGTGCCGAAAACCGGGGCGCATTAATTAATACAGGGATATGGCAGTATCATGGAGAGAACAGCTTTACAGGTGGAAATAGATGAGCGTAAAGAAACGCTTATCAACGTTAAAAATGGCCTTATCGAGCGGCTGAATCTTTACCAGACACCAGAGCAAATTGACGATGATACACCGCTGTTTGGCAGTGGTTTAAAACTGGATTCAGTCGATGCAACTGAACTCCTTGTTCTTCTCGACAAAAACTTTGGTATTCGTGTTGGCGAAGGCGACGATCCATCCTATATGCGCAGTGTAAATACTTTGGTCTCTTTCATTATTGATAAAAAAAGAAAAAACGCTGAGCTGGCGTCCCAGGAAGAGCAGCAGAACACAGCGGTTGCAGGGAGCAATTAACATGACGAATCCTTTGATGCAGCATCATCAACAGCATGGTGTGGCGATGATTGAACGTAATGGCGTGGCTGTACCTGCACGTTACACCACGTCGGAAAAAGAGCATCTGGCAGTACGTAAAAATATTCTCCTTACCGATTATTCACATTTCGGTAAGGCAAAAATCAGTGGCGAAAGCGCGTGGGAATTACTCAACTTGCTGGTAAGCGGCGATGTTTCTTGGATTCGCGATGAGCAGGCAATGTATACGCTGGTGCTGGATGAGCAGGGTCAGATTATTACCGATCTTTATATTCTTTGTGATGAAGAAGCCTATATCCTGTTTTCAGAATGGGTGACGGGCGACGCGCTATGCGACATGATGCAGCGGCTTCTTTCTGAACACGCCGAAGAATTCGAAGACATTGATGAGATCACCGCTTTAAACGACTGGGGCATGCTGCATATTGAAGGCCCCTACAGCTGGGAATTGCTGGTCGAGCTTTACGGCATGGACATTGCGGGCCTGCCGTTCCAGGAACATATGCACGTTGATGACGATATGCTGTTGCTACGTGCCGGTAAACATGGCGAATTCTCGTATAAACTCGCTGGCGAATATAGCGCCCTGGCCCATGCATGGCAGCAACTGATCGAAGCGGGTGAAAAATTCGATCTTTCACCCGGCGGTATTGATTATCAGCATCAGGTGCGCCTTGAGAATCCCTGCTGGCAACCCTCCCACATTAGCCGCTGTCCTGTCGAACTCCAACTGCAATGGATGGTGCGTTACGATAAAGAAGCATTTATTGGCATGGCCCCGCTGAAGGAGCGCCTTGAAGCCGGGCCGCGACGCCGCATCGTTGGCATGGTCATTGACGGCCAGCCGGACATACTGCCGCAAAAAGGCGACGAGATCCTGTTTGACGGCGAAACCATTGGTGAAGTGATTGAGTGCGGCTACTCGGCCGATCTTGAAAAAACCATTGGCCGACTTTTTATCGATAATGCGTACGCCTGGGCCGATCTTACCCACTTTTCTGCGCGCACGGCGGATGGGAAGCTCATCTCACTACAGACTGCCGCTGTGCCTTTTGCCCGCAACTACAGCTTCCTGGTGAATCCTTCGGAACACAGCTATATCGACAGCAGCCGCCCCCGCGATCTTCTTCAGCAACTGGAATGGCAAAAAGAGAGAGAAGAAAAAGAAAAGGCTGAGGCCGATGCGGCGGTAACAGCAGCAGAATAACGCGATTTCAGGGAAGCCTGGTAAGGGAAGACGAAATAATGTTAGTAAAACGTAAGCGGGTAGTCATTACCGGCATGGGGCAGCTTTCCTCCATCGCCAGCAATGTCCCTGAGTTCAAACAGGCGCTGTTAAATAAAACCTGCGGAATACACCCAAGCGAAAAATACCTGGGCCTGTTCAAAGATGCCAATGCCTCGGAAGTCTTACAACCGCTTGATTTTCCGGGACTGAGCGAAGAACAGATCGCCACCCTGGATAACGCTGCCCTGTGGGCTTATAAAGTGGGCCACGAAGCGCTTGAATCGGCACGCCTGGATGAAGCGGATCGGCGCGCAAAAACGGCGCTCATTATCGGCGTCTCCTCTGCGGGCACGGAAGCCTTTATTCCACTTTTCGAAAACCAGCCAGATCGATTCTCACTCAAAAAAGCGATTGTTTGCGGCTGCTTCTCGTCCTGTAGCGCCATCGTGGCATCCCTGCTCGGTCTGAAAGGGGGATTTGAGCTGCTCGCAACGGCCTGTACGGCCAGCACCAACGCCATGGGCATCGGGTTTGATTTGATCCAAAACGGTAAAAACAGTACCGCGCTGGTTATTGGCACAGAACCCATTTACCTGCCAACGTTTGCCGGGTTCTACGCATTACAGGCGATGAAACCGACGCCAACCAGCCCCTTTTCTGGCACGCCGGGTATGTCAATTGGCGAAGGCGCAGGCGCGCTGTTACTGGAAGAGTATGAGCATGCGGTGGCCCGTGGCGCCACCATTTACGGTGAGATGATCTCCTACGCCACCTCCGGCGATGCCTGCCATGAAACCGCGCCCGATCCTCGTGCCGAAGGCGCCGTACAGGTAATGAATAGCGCCCTGGCAAACGGGAACCTGCAACCCGCTGATATCGATTACATTAACGCGCATGGCACCGGCACCGAGGCCAACGATCGCTGTGAAACGTTGGCGATGAAAAAAGTGTTTCCTCACATCGCCGCAATTCCGGTCAGTTCAACAAAGTCATATATCGGTCACAATATTGGCGCAGCGGGCATCATTGAGATGGTTGCCTGTTTCCTGACACTGGCCGATGACATGATTTTGCCAACGTTGAATTTTGGTTCACCACGCATCAACTGCGATCTCAATTACGTGCCAAATGAGTTCCAGCGCGGCGCTGTCCGGCTGTTTATGAAGAACAATTATGCTTTCGGCGGTAATAACTGCTGCGTGATCGCCAGCCCGCATGTGGGCAGCGCAGCAGAAACAGCTTACAAACCCCGACGCGTAGCCATCGTGGGCCGCGGAATGGTGACGTCGCAGGGGCACGATCTGAGCGCCGTGTTCGATCGTCTCTGGCAGGATACCTCCCCGCAGGGCCTGGTTCCTTTGATGTTGGACGAGGAGACCATTCAGCAGTTTGAAGAGATGATCGGCAATTTGCAGGAGAACAGCGAAATGCAAAACTTCCTGTTTGAACGCTATGGCGATGGCAGCGAGTGGCGCAAAAAGCTGCGCGGAAAAACCTGGCAGCATCTGATAAACGGCCTGGAACCACGTAAATATCTCCGCCGTTACGATCCGCGCAAGGCCGATGACGTCGGAACCTACGCTCTGCTGGCGCTGACGCAGTCAATGAAAGAGGCCGGACGTAAAATCAAGCGCGACGGCCATCAGTTGGGCCTGGTGCTTGGCATGTCGCGCGGGCCGCAAAAGCGCGTCGAACGCTATCTGAACAGCCTCTATCCCGATACGGCGAACGTGCGCACCTCCGAATTTCCCGGCTCGCTGATGAATGCTATCTCCACCTTCTGCTCCATCTCTGAAGGGATAAAAGGATATAACACCACGCTCGCAACCGGCATGAATGCCGGCCTGGGTGCGCTCACCTATGGTTATGAACTGGTAAGGCAGGGTCTGCAACCTGAGGCCATCGTGGGCGGCGCGGATGAGGCGATGAATTCATTCTCGGTCTATCTGCAATCGCTCCATCGCAACCTGATGATGAATGAATCGCCGGAAGCGTTTCGCGTTTACAGCGACAGTCCCGCCGGTTTTTTCACCGGTGAAGGGGCGGGCATGCTGTTCCTTGAGGACACCGAGCGGGCAACTGAACGCGGCGCCACGATTCTGGCAGAAATAGCAGGGTATGGCCGCGCCAATAGTACCGGTTATTTCGACATTGACAGCACAGAGGGAAATGCTGAAGCCCTGGCCTGCGCCATACGCCAGGCGCTTACAGAAGCGCAGCTTGCTCCTGAAGATATTTCACTCTTCTGTGGTTCCAGTATTGGTACGTCGAGCAGCGATCGTGCCGAAGTTAACGCAATACGCGATGTATTTGCTGAAAAAATGGCCTCAACGCCCTTTGTTAACTACAACGCCTGCTTCGGGGTAGTGGAATCCTGTATGGGGATCCTGAATGTGATAATGGTTTCTGAAATCATGCGCCGCAGCGAGATTCTGCCCATTCCACACACCACGTCATTCTGCGAAAAAGAGGTGGATTTCGTTACCGAGCGACGTAAGCAAACGGTGGAAACGGCGCTGGTGCTGGGTTCAACAGAAGGCGGCAACCATTACGCCATCGTACTCAGGAAACCTGCATGACGTCGCGCAATCAGGCGGTGGCGCTGATTGGTCGGGGATCGTATAGCGCCTTTGCCAGCGATGTACCGGCGCTGATTGCCGGACTCACCGCCGGTCGCCACGTTCCTTCGCGCCCGTGGTTCAGCTGTGAGCGCGATCGCAGCATGATGAATATGTTTGTGAATCCGCAACACGCGCCTTTGCCCGTTCAAAAGACGCGCCGCGCGCTCACGCTCAAAGAAACGTTGCGGCTTATAACCGGCGTTATCGATGAAGCGCTGCGCGAGTCGGGCCAGCCGCACTCTTTGCTCAGCGGCGAGCGCGTCAGAGTTTATATAGCCGGCAACGGACTGAGGACAGATATCGCCGAAGTGGCGGGCTACCGCGATCGCAACGACCCGGAAGATCTGCTCTATTTTCCGGCGATCAAAAAATTGCATGCCAACTGTTATGCTCAGGACGCGCTCAGCGAGGCCCTGGCTGCGCACTACGGTTTGACGCGCCCTCCCGCCACGTTATACAGCGCCAGCGCATCGTCAATGTCGGCGGTGCACCTTGCGCACGCCGCTCTTCGCAGCGGTCTGGCAGACGTTGCGTTGGTGGTCAGCTGGGTGGATATCCTGACTCAGGATATGATGTTTCTTGCCGCGCAAAACATGCTGGGTGAATCTCCCGCTTGCCCTTTCAATGGACGGGAAAGCAGCGTTTTATTCAGCAACGGCGCCGCAGCGCTACTGATGTGCCGTGATGACCTCGCCCGCAGACGTGGGCTTTCGCCAGCGGTCTATCTGGATAGTTGTGTCAGCTATCAACACAGCGGAGCGCGTGATAACGCCTCAACGGGTGATTTCCGCACCATTACGCACTCAATTGAGCAGGCGATGAAGGAAGCCGACGTTGCCGCCGGGTCGATTGGCTGCATATTTCCCCACGGTAACGGCATTCCTGCCAGTGATAACACCGAAGCGATGGCAATTCGTAAACTCTGGGGCGATGAAGGCATTCCGGTCGTGAGCTATAAAGGCCAGACAGGCTACCTCTCCACCTGTAGCGCGCTGGTGGATCTGATTATTGCCTGCGACGCGTTGAAAACACAGCGACTGCTCTCCTGGCACAGTCCGGTGAAGACGACGACCTCCAGCCATCTTCACCTGCATTGCAATACCGCCCCCGTTACGTTAACGGCCCGACATCTGGTCAAAACGGCCCTGGGCATGGAAGGCTCTATCGTCAGCAGCGTCCTTTCGCGCCGGGAGGTGCAGCCTTGAAACCCACTTCCGCGCTGGCGACAGGACTGGTTGCCATGGAGATACAGGAGCCCACCAGCCTGCCTGTCCGCTTCCAACCCGGCTGGCATAATGTCTGGGAAGCGTCACTTTATAAAAAAGCGTGCAGAAAAACGTTAACAGATGGCTGGATGTTTCGCCGGTTTGGTGGTGACGTGCCGCTTGCGCCACGTAAAACGGAACTTCGTGACAGCATCGACGCCTTTACCGATACCTGCGAGCGTGCCTTACAGACTCGCGCAGCGCAGAAACGGCTGCGTCAGCGCGGGGCAAAAAACGCCATGATATTTTTCGATTCCTGGGGCGAAACCAGTCTGTTCGAAGATATCGATAACTGGCGTGATTCGATGTTTGTCGACATCCTGCCCAAAAAAATCCTGTGGGATTTTAAGATTCAGGCCTTTAGCGGCAAACTGCGCGGTGAACGCACGGGCTTCTTGCTGGCGCTGGATATGGCGCAGGACTGTCTTCATAGCGGTGTTGCCGATAACGTGGTGATTTGCGGCCAACATCGGCATTTCCCGGTGATGTCTTTATCCGAGACAGAGCGCTGGCCGCGCAGAAAACCGTCGCCACAACGCGGGACGAATGCGCTTTTCGCCGTAGAGCGCAATCTTTGTATGCTGGTAACAAAATGCGAGGAGACCCTGCCCTCCCTCTCGGTTGGCCCGAGGCAGATCCTGCCGACAGCGCACCGCGCCGCCGCAGAGCGGTTGTCAGAATACTGGCGTGATGCCGGCGGTGAACACATTTTCAGCTGTGCTCCTCCGGCGCCTGCTTTGCTTGACATCAACCGCCGCGCCGCAGCCGCGTTCGCCCACCATGTCCCTCTTTATCACCAATACGGAGACAGCGGCAGTCTGAATCCGGCGCTGGGAATATATCACTGGTTTACGGCTGAAGCGGCGCGGACGCCGGCCCTGATAAGCAGCCTGCATCCCGACCAACGCCTGTGGCTGGTTAATTGCCTTCCGGCAGCGGCACTGCATCAGGACACTATCGATCTCAGGGAGAAAAACACGTCACTATGAACACTCAGTCTGCCCGACCTCTACCGCTGGCCATTCTGAATCAGGCCAGCAAAAGCTATGGCGATCCGGCTAATCCTGTTCATGCGCTTCATGCCATCACCACCGAGATCCATGATGGTGAGTTTATCGCACTCTGCGGGCCGTCCGGCAGTGGTAAAAGTACCCTGCTTAACCTGCTCGCAGGCATAGATGAACCGACTCACGGAGAAGTGTATCTGCTTGGCAACGATCTCGCGCAGCTCAACGATGGCCAGATGGCGAAGCTGCGTGCTGACGCCATAGGGTTTGTTTTTCAGTTCTTTAACCTTCTGCCGGTGCTCAGCGTTTTCGATAACGTCTACTATCCGCTGATGCTCAACGGATTCAGGCGAAACGACGCCCGCGAGCAGGTTATGCATATTATTGAGAAAGTGGGCTTACTGGATCATTACCGTCGGCCGCCGGGTGAGCTTTCCGGCGGTCAACAGCAGCGGGTGGCGATCGCGCGCGCGCTGGTGAAAAAGCCGCGTTTAGTGGTTGCTGATGAACCAACCGGTAACCTGGATACCCGGACGGGTGAAGAGATTATCGATTTATTGTTGGCGATGAACCATGAACTGAAAACCACGTTCATTATCTCCACT
Organism: Erwinia oleae; assembly: GCF_000770305.1. GTDB lineage: Bacteria > Pseudomonadota > Gammaproteobacteria > Enterobacterales > Enterobacteriaceae > Erwinia > Erwinia oleae. Next base: position 47,235 of record NZ_JNVB01000003.1, on the reverse strand, counting down.
CACTCCCCGTTATTACGCGACCGGGCGCGGCGAGTTTTGCAAATTGAAGATGGAAGGATCAAGGATGATTACTGCAATGCATAAGCTGACCCGTCTGGGGCTCGGCTTTTTGCTACTGCTTGCCCTGATGGTATTGGGTTTGCCTTCGTCAGGCTGGGCCGCCGGTTCGCAACTGAAGCAGCGCCTGCAAGCCTTGAGCACCGATAATGTTACCGCGCAGGCTCTGCTGCTGATGCAGGATAAGCGAGATAGCGCCAGACTCAACGACGCGACGTTTTTATTAGAAAAACAGCTTGGCGCTCAACCTGACGACCGTACCGTCAGAATGTTTTATGGCTATGGGCAGCTCTTTCAGGCGGGTGATTATCTGCGTAAAAAGAATTACATGCGCGCGGCTGAGCTTTCAAAACTGGGATTTTATGCACTGGATGAAGCCGCAGAGACTGAGCCTGAAAACTGGCGTCTGTTCTGGCTACGTGCGCGTATGGATGCCTTTGTACCTGCCAGTAACGGCCGTTGTGTTGTTGCTATCAAAGATGTGAACACCCTGAATGACGCCGTTCCTGCCTCGCTTAAACCGATGCTGACGCTGATGCGCGCGCGTGCGGCAGAAAGTTGCAACGACGGCGACATGGCCGCCCTGGCATGGAAAACGCTGCATGAGATGGACGCTGACGGCGAAGCCCTGCTGGAAAATAACGCTGGTACGGCACCCGCCTGGACGTCGGAAGAAATTGACGAGGTGATACTCCCGCTTATGGAGGGCAAAGGATGAGCAACGTATTATTCATTATCTCTAATATTCTGATTGCTTATGCGGTCTGCGTGGTGGCCGTTACGTTGGTGCGAAAGCCAACGGATATTCGTTATACCTTTCTTAATCTGTTTCGTCACCGGCGCCGCTCGGCCGTAACACTGATGGCCATTACGCTTGGCGGCGTAGCGGTGTTCATTTTTGGCGGTTTTGTCGATTACTCATTCTATGCCCTGCGCGAACAGACCATCCGCACCAATCTTGGCCATATCCAGATATATCAACAGGGTTATATGGCTAACGGCAACAGTCGCTCACTGCAATACACCATTAAAGATTATACAAAGGTGAAAGCCCTGTTGTTGGCCGACCCCATGATTGCCGAACAGACCAAAACCATCACCGGCCAGTTGGAGTTTTCCGGCATCATTTCGCAGTACGACAAAGGCGTCTCAACGTTTTTTGCCGGCGTAGGCATTGAACCAAAAACCTCGTTACTGCTGGGTGCGCTGGACACCATTATTTCCGGCAGCGATTTATCAGACGTTAAGCCGCTTAATATCACGCTGGGCAGCGGTGTCTCAAACATGCTGAACGCAGGTTACGATGACTGGACCGATCTGCTGGTGGTGAATCCTGAAGGCGGCCAGAACGCAATGTCTGCCCTGGTTCGCGGCGTGTTCCGATCGGGGATTAAAGACTATGACGATACGGCAATTAAAGTGCCGCTTGCAACGGCCCAGCATCTGCTACAGACCGAAGATGTCAGCAAAATTATTATGCTCCTTCAGGACACCAGCCAGACCGAAGCGGTAATGGCTCGGGTTAAGGAGATTGTCGGGGCAAATAATCTTCCTCTTGAGGTTCACGCCTGGGATGAACTGGCCATTTTTTACCATCAGGTGGTCAATCTTTTTGAAGGTATTTTCCTGTTTATCAAGACCATTGTCAGCATTATCGTGGTGTTTATGATCGGCAACACCCTGATGATGAATGTCATTGAACGCACCCGCGAAATTGCCACGCTAAGAGCGCTGGGGCTGAGCAAATCGTATATTGGCCGGCTGTTTATTCTTGAAGGGATCATCATCGGCTTGATAGGTGCCGTGTTGAGCGTCTTCTTTGGACTGATCATTGCCATGCTTATCAATATTAATGGCGTACCCATGCCGCCCTCTCCCGGCTATACACAGGGATATCTGGCGTTTGTGATGTGGGATCAGGATATGCATCTGTTTTGGTTCTCATGTGCGTTACCGCTGGTGACTGCGCTTATTGCGTCGATTATTCCTTCACGCCGCGCAGCCAATCTGGTTATTGCTGAAGCATTTCGCTTTGTTTAGGAATTAATTTAATAAGGTTAAATCAGGGAATGAAAAATGAATAAAAAGGATCAAACCGTTTTTATTACCGGTGCCGGCCGCGGCGTGGGCATGGCCATGGCGCAGGAGTTTGCCGCTCAGGGCTATGATCTTATTTTAAACTATCGAAAAGATCAGGGGAAAAGCGCAGCCGGACTACAACAGTTTCTGGTATCGCCCGCCGCGCAGCAGGTGTCGGTCAGACTGGCGAAGGCTGATATCAGCGAACCGCGTGAAATTGCTGAAATGGTTAAAAAATTGAAGCAGGACGGCGTGGAGCGAATCGACCATTTAGTCCTTAATGCCGCCAGCGCACCGTTTAAGCCCTTTAGCGAGATGACCCGTAGCGACTGGAAACTGCTGCTGAATGGCAACATCATCGGAAATAATAGCTGCGTTAACGAAATTGTACCGCTGATGCCTGTCGGCGGTTCAATCTGCATCATATCCAGTATGGGCAGCCGTCGTGTATTACCCGATTATCCGCTGGGCATTGTGAAGTCGGCGCTTGAGTCGCTGGTTGGCTATCTTGAGGTGGAACTCTATGCAAAGGGCATCCGCGTCAATGGCCTGTGTGCGGGTATGGTTAACACCGATATGGCGGAATATCTGCAAAAACTCTGGCCAGAGCTGTACGCGCGATATGAACACAGTCCGCGCCGCTGGCTGATTGAGCCGAAAGAAGTCGCGGATATCGCAGCCTTTTTAATCTCTCCTCAGTCCAGCGCTATTCGCGGCACCACACTTGTTGCCGATCTTGGCATGTCGCTGTCGGCCTGAGGTGGAAAAATGCTGCCATTACTACTCCTGCTCCTGCTGTCAGCCCCTTTGCAGGCGGAAGATCGGCCGCCGGTGCTCTCACTGGATCGCGAGCAGCTGTCGCAAATCACGCAAGAAGACAGCAAAGCCAGAGAGATCATCCGTCGCGCCGACCGTGTTCGTGCTCCGGACAAACCCTTCCGCTATACGCTGACGCTAACGGAGCATAAGAACGGCAGGGATTTGACGGAAAAGCAGCAGGTGCTGGATATCTCAATGCGCTTCTATAAACCGGATGAGCAGCGCGAAAAAGGCGAAGCGCGCGCGCTGGTGCGCTTCGTCTCCCCCGTGAGAGACAAGGGTAAAGTACTGCTCTCCGATCTTGATAAAATGTGGTATTTCGCGCCGGAACTGCGTCGTCCCATTCCTATTTCGCGCCAGCAACGCCTGCTGGGCCAGGTCTCGAATGGCGATGTGGTCGCAGCGGACTTCGACTACTCCTACGTTTCCACCCTGTTGGGCACGGAAGCGTGTAACGAAACCAAATGCTACAAGCTGTCGTTAACCCGCCGGTGGCCGTCAGTCCCCTATCCCGCCATTACTTACTGGGTCGAAGTCGGCACGTATTACCCTCAGCAGATAGATTTCCTTTCTACGGAAGGACGGCTGATTAAGCGCTCTCGCTACCATAACTATACCGACGCGTTGGGCGTAATGCGTCCGGCAACAATTATCGTAGAAGATGCGCTGCGAAAAGATAACTGGACCACCATGACGTACAGCGATCTGATGCTGGAATCGCTGCCTGAAAGCTATTTTCAGAAAGACTATTTAAGCCGGGGCAGCCAATGAAACAGCCTGGTTTACTGGTGTTTCTTATGCCTTTGGCGGCGCTGGCGGATGTGGGTTGCCAATCTCCCAGAGGGAATGTGGGTCTGGAAGGAGTGCAATTAAGCAGTAGCCGTACACAGTGGAACGATCATGACAACGCATTCAAACACAACACGTTGCTAAACGTTTACGGTTCGGCTTCGCTTAACTGTTATGCCGGAGAAGCACTCACTTTTAAAGGCGAAGCCAACGGCGAGTTCATTTGGCACCGTCATCAGCCGGGTTCGCTACAGGATCGCCGTCGTCAGGGAAGAATGTTTTATAACCTGGCGGCGCTCAGTTGGGCCGCTCGTGAAAATCTGTTTATTGACGCAGGAAAAATACGACGGCGTTACGGTTATCTCTATACCGTATCGCCACTGGATCTTTTGCGTAACCCTCACGGGGCATTTCGCAGCGTTCACGTTAATGCCGCAGGCGATAGCTGGCCCGCTTTTTACGATGAAGGATCGTGGGGGATCTCCGCCAGTTTATTGACGGCCTCCGGCAGTTGGGATGCGGTGATCCTGCCCCGGCTGACGCAGGAAAATACGGATATTGATGCTGACTACCACGAGAGCTCGCTTAAAAGAACTAATGCTCAGGATCGCTATCTTTTCAGCTATTCGACAAGTGGGCTGGCGAACAGAACCTCAACGATATCGCTGCTCGCCGGTGCGCAAAAGCGCCTTTCTGCCGGCGTGAATTACATGCTGAACGACAACTGGGTGCTCAATCTTGAAGGGGGATTCGCGAAGGGTCAAACCTGGCGCCACCTTCAAAAAGAGGCCACCCAGGGACTGCACAGCTACGATGCTTCGGCAACAAAAGAGCCGTTTAGTCGACGTTCAGGCGGTGTCACCGGCGATATTGGCGGCGGCGTGCGCTATACCAGCAGCGAACAAATTGAATCAGGCGTTGAGTATTATGGCCAGAGTCAGGGTTACTCTCGCAGTGAATGGCGGCAGTTAACGCGGGATGTTGCCTTTGCGAACGGCGGCTATATCAACCCCCGTTATCCCATAACCTCATTGCCCATCGTGCAGGATGGCTTTCGCCTTTATTCACGTTTAATGGCCGCTGAAATTGACCGAACCGGCCGACAGGGCGCATTACAAACCAAACACTATCTTATGCTGTTTAACAGCCGAAATCGTAGTGAAACAGGCGCATTGAACTGGCGAACATCAGCGATCGCTAACCTGACGGACGGAAGCGTGTTAACAACTATGCAGGTGAGTAGCCCGGTCAGGGATGACACGGAAATTTATACAGGTACAACACTCAGTTTTGGGCGTGCTGGCAGCGAATTTAGCTTATTTGGCGAAAAAGGACTTTATTATGCAGGATTACGCTATTTCTGGTAACGGTGAACGACAATGGATGGTGCTGTTTGCTGGCCAGGGTTCGGCACAACCCGGCATGGGTGCCGATATTATCGATCGCTCAGCGGCTACCCGCCAGGTATTTGAATGCGCCAGTGATATAACCGGCATGGATGTTCGCAAACTTTGCCTGAAAGGACCGATGACGCGTTTAACGCAAACGCGATATCAACAAATCGCCATTACCGCATTTAATGTCGCGGCGGTAACCGCACTGAAAGAACAAGAAAAACTGCCTGTTACAGCCTGCGCTGGCCATAGCGCTGGCGAATACTCAGCGCTGTGGCTGGCGGGTGTTTTTACGCAGGAAAGCCTGTTCAGGGCGATTGCCGGGCGTGCGGCTATCATGCAGCGGCTGGCGACTGAAAATAAAGGCGCCATGTATCACATTCAGGGTTTGTGCAGAAACACGCTGTCGACGCTGATCGGCGAGCTTGGACTACGCCCGACTTTGCAGGTAGCGTGCGACAATGCAGCCGATCGCCAGGTGGTTGCGGGCAACATTGACGCAATGAAAACCCTGGTCAGTGCCCTGCTGTCAAGAGGCATCGCACCCACTAAACTGGCGGTAAATGGTGCATGGCATTGCGAACTGATGGCCGCAGGTGTAGCGGAACTTCGCCAACTTTTGTCATCTCTGCCGCTAAAAGCACCTGAGATTGCTGTTTATATGAATCGCACCGCACAGCCTGAAACCTGTCCGGAGGCGATTATCGACCATCTTGCGCATCATTTGACAGACCCGGTGCGCTGGCGCGAAACGATGGTGCATTGCCAGCAGACTGCGCAGCATAACTTTCTTGAAATCAGCGCAAAAAAATTCCTGTTAACACTACTGGACGAAAACAGACTTACGCACGGTAAATATCATTACCGTGATTTATTATTACCTCTGAATTCTGTATAAGGCATTGCGAATAATGATCCCGACCTATTTCCGTTTCATCAATCGGCATAATGTATTCTTCGCGATTGGCTGCTTTATTTCTGTCGCAATTCTGATGACTTCTCTGGTCAGGAATACACTTTATGCCACCCCGCAAGAGATGTTTACTGGCCTGACGGCCATTGCGGTATCTTTCGCGTGGACAATGGCCAGAGAAGGACGGGCTTACTGGATGTATACCATCTGTACGATGCGCATGTATGAAAATAAGCAGACTATTGAACAATTAGCAAAAAAAACCATTGGAGATATAACTATCTGGCTTGCAAAGCCTTTATGCAGCGCAGGAATATCGATAGCGACATCCATAGTACTATATGGCATTAGCATGTTGCTTCCGGATTATTTAATTACCGGCTGGCTGCTTTTTTGTGGAGTAATTATCCTGCCATATGGAATCTTTGTTTTACATAAAAAAACGCTCCATGCTTATATTCAAAAAGTAATTTTACATATTTCAAAACGAACTTTATTGAAAATAAAAAGAAGGCGCATAACCCATTATCTCGTTGAAGATATCGTCATAGTGCTCATGGTTAATCTTGCACTGGTGCTTCCCCTCTCCAGCAAGCCTGACTTTAGCGTAACGGCAGGTATTGACTCACCAGCTTTTATTATTGCAATGATTATTCTAATGGAGATTGTAACTGGCTTTATGCTGCTGGTCGCGCAGCGAAGCCGACGGTACATTTTCTGCGGAGAAATTATTTCTGAAGCGCTTGTTAACCTGACGTCAAAAAAATATCTGAAAACCGCGATAAAAAGCAGAATAATTTTCTGGATGAGCATCACCCTTGCGTGGACATGCTCTGCCTGCCTGATTTTATCCAGTTTCAGTAACGCTCAATTCTGGGCAGTCTATTTATGTTGCCTGCTGATACCATTAATGATATTTAGTATTGAAAAATATAACGTCCTTAAACGCGACTATCATCAGGCAAAGAAAATCCTGCATGATCTTAGTCAGTTTAAACCTGCCGATGTGGATAATTAAAAAAACCACGTCTCAGGACGTGGTTTAATTAGTTCAGAAATGACAGAATATTATGCGGAAGGCTGACGACGATCCCTGGCTTGCTGAGCAATATCAAGGCCGTTTTGTACCATACCTAAGATACCTTCACGCATGAAGACCAGCGTCATAATAGGTGATAAGCCGATGAGTGCCGCGATTCCCGCACCTAAACTCATGCCAGCACCTCTGAAGTTTGTCTCGAAATTGCCAAACATTGCCAGCGCTTCATCGACGAGTTCACCGACAACAAAACCAATGAAAGCACCAATCGGCGCTGTAATGATACCGAATATTCCACCACTGGTCTGGTGTATTTCTTTAACAGTGAGTTCCCTCATTTTTTACTCCTTCCTTATTAAGTAGAATTAATACTCTTAGAAACAACACACTTACTTTACTACAACGCTTATTCCCACCAGTAATAAATAAACTGGATGGTTATAAGCCCATTCTTGCTAAGGCTTCATGAAAAATAGCCGTCAGCACGCTGGCGCCGAAGTTAATTAAGTTTGATATAATATCAGGTATGAAGTTAAGCATAGCATTCACCGGCCCGCTAATAAAACCACAAATAGCATCCATGATAAAATCAAAAGCATTTTCACTACCGCTGCCACTGACACAAAGCACTTCATGATGGTTTAAGGTGCGCATTAAGATCCCTCTTATTTCACTATGATGCCCCGAAGATTTTAATCGGGAGTTTTACCAGCTGAATTTTATAACAAAACAATAATGATATACAACTTATTTAGTCCTGTCAGAATACCAGAAAAGCGTACTGAATCTTACTTCATAATACTCCAGATGATTAATTTAATATTCCGTCAAATTTCTCACACATGCAAATAACTTTATTACTATATAAAGTTATTTTTTTCAATGCCAATATATATGGGGAGGATTTCTTATGATCTGAAAATCCTCACTATAAAATTTCCCATAACCCCCGACCCCATCAAATAAGGAAATATCATATGCGGGATAAAAATCAAAAGAAATCACCGATCTATAGTGCATTTATTGCAACGTTGATCGCATCAGGATACAGCATTCAGAGCTATTCAGCCATAATTCCTGATATGAATCATCCCCAGTCACCAAAAATTATTTCAAGCAATAATGGAACAACAGTTGTAAATATTAATCCTGTTTCTGGGAATGGGCTCTCTCATAATGTTTATTCTAACTTTGATGTAGGCATGAAGGGCGTTGTCTTAAACAACGGAACTCAGGCCAGCAACACGCAACTGGCTGGCAACATAGCTGCCAATGAAAGGCTTGCCGGGCAGTCAGCCTCTATTATTTTGAATGAAGTCACCAGTGGTCTCCCAAGCATTCTCGCCGGTATGGTCGAAGTTGCCGGTGAAAAAGCGCAGGTTATCGTTGCAAACCCCGCAGGTATTACCTGTAGCGGTTGTGGATTCATCAACACACAACGCTCAACCCTGGCGACCGGTAAAGCGCTTATTGACAATGGCGTGCTCAAAAGTTTTGATATTAAAGGCGGGCAAGTTGATATCAAAGGCAAAGGTCTGATCGACCATGATTCATCCTACACCGATATCCTGACGAATATGCTCAAAGTCAGCGCAGCATTAAAAGCCGAAAACCTGCGAATTGTTACCGGAAAGAACGCTGTTGATAATGATACGCTTAATGTGACTAAAACAGGTCAGAATAACAGTTGGTTTGGCAATAAAGTTGCCGTCGATGTGACCGCGCTGGGGGGCATTCAGGCCGATCGTATTACGATGATTGCGACTGAAGAAGGCTTTGGCGTAAAAAACGCAGGTCTGCTTCAGTCAACGCTGAATGATATTACGATCACTACAGCAGGCTATCTGAGTAATAATGGCGTCATTGATGCTGCCAGTGATCTAACCACGACGCTCAAAGGAAATTTAAGCAACAGCGGGCGCATTAAAAGTGGCAGAAATATGGTGCTATCAACACAGGGGAACAATTTTGAAAACGCCGGCGAATTGGTTTCCACTGGACACTTAACTATTCAAAGTGGAAAACTGGTTAATAAAGCCTCGATAAGGAGTGCGGGCGATCTGGTTATCAATACCGGTAAAGGCGACCTTGAAAACGGCGCAAGCGGTCGCTCTGCGGAACTGGTAAGTCAACGAGCCATAAATATCTCGGCGGCTAATCTGAAAAACGTCAACGATTCTGTCATTTATGCCAGGCAGGAATTTACGCTCGAAACAGATCATATCAATAACGAAACTGGACGGTTGCTCAGCGAAGGGGATATGGAGATAAAGGCAAACTCCCTGTGGAATTATCGCGGCGGTCTGTATGCTACAAATAATATGCTGCTGAACATCGATAAGCTTGATCTGAGTTATAGTGGCATCACAACCGGTCAGGATCTTACCATTAACGCCACTAAAATTGACAATCGGATGGGCGGCATTGAAACAGGTGGAAAAACCACCCTGAACGCGACTGATTCCGTTATAAACGATACTGCCGCCATCGCAACGGGCGAGCTGATCATTAATACCAACAAACTCAGCAATACGGGTGGTATCCTGGTTTCAAAAGGCGATATGAAGATTGATGCAAAGTCAGTCGTCAATCGCTATAAGACGCTATATGGTCCGATGTTTGGCGTCTGGCTGGAAAATATCGAGATTGATGTTGAGGGTGGCATCGTTAGCGGAGGCGCGCTTAATCTTAAAACCGAGCGACTGAGTAATCAGCAGAGCCGGATCCTCAGTAATAACGATATGACGATCAATGCAAATTCAGTTGATAACGCGAATGCCGATATTTTAAGCAAACAGAGTGCCATCCTTAACATTAAAGAGATGCGCAATCAAAATGGCAATGTGAAGGCCGGGCAGGATCTGCTTATGACAACGCATGCTATTAACGGAACCTCTGGCTTATTACAGGCCGAAAATGATCTTCAGCTAAAGGTTGACCAGGCTTTTTCAAATTATCAAAATATCTCTGCCGGGAATGATATTACTCTTGATATTGATGGCGGTTTTCATAACTGGAGTACGGTGAGGGCGGGTAATAATATCGATATTACTGCATCACAGCTTGGAAATTATCTGTTTAACCGCATCTATGCGGATAACAAGGTAAACCTGAACGTCGATGGCATCGTTTTTAACATCGGCTCCATTGACTCAGGTAATAAATCGGGTGAGTAGCTGCTGATTTTGTAGATAAGCTCTTCGCGTGCGTCCGCATTGGGTGGACGCACGCAAACGATCTGACGAACGTATAGCTGTGTAAATACCCACCACCATTGCGGCCTTCTCGCTTCATTTTTCAGCGCCATTCCCCTATCCTGTCCCCTTACTCTGGGCTCAGGACAATAATGATGAAACGGACAAAAAATATTAATCATGCCTCCTTTCGCAAAAGCTGGAGCGCACGACACTTAACACCCGTCGCTTTCGCCGTCAGCGCTGTTTTTATGCTTGCCGGTTGTGAGCAGGCGGATGAAACGGTTTCGCTTTATCAGAATGCCGACGACTGCTCAAGCGCCAATCCTGGCAAAAGCGAGCAGTGCACCACCGCATTTAACGACGCGCAAAAAGAGGCGGCCAAAACCGCGCCGAAATACGCCAGCCGCGAAGAGTGTGTGGCAGAGTTTGGCGAAGGCCAGTGCCAGCAGGCACCCGCGCAGGCCGGTGTCGGCAACACCAATGCCGAGTCGCAGCAGAGCGGCAGCTTCTGGATGCCGCTGATGGCCGGTTATATGATGGGTCGCATGATGGGCGGCAGCGGTCGCGTTGCGCCTCAGCCGCTGTTTACTTCTCGTGCGCCAAACAGTCCTGCTAACGGTAAATTCGTTGACGCCGCGGGCAAAAGCTTCGGCAATGCGACCCCGGGGCGCACTATGACCGTACCGAAAACCGCACTGGCGCCAAAACCGGCGACCACCAGTACGGTGACCCGTGGCGGCTTTGGCGAAAGCGTGGCGAAGCAGTCGACTATGCAACGCAGCAGCGCGACCTCAGGTTCACGTCGCTCCTTTGGAGGCTGACGGGTGAAACGTTTACCCATCACGGAACGTCCCGGCTGGCGTGAAAAAGCAACGGAATATGGATTTCGTTTTCATACCATGCACGGTGAACCGTACTGGTGTGAAGACGCTTACTATCAGTTTACGTTGCAACAGGTTGAGACGCTGGAAAACGTGACCAGCGAACTGCATCAGATGTGTTTACAGGTGGTGGAAAAAGTCGTTAACAGTGAAGAACTGTTAACGAAATTTCGCATTCCAAAGCATACCTGGAACTTTGTGCGCGATTCATGGAAATCCAGCCAGCCCTCGCTCTATTCCCGTCTTGACCTTGCATGGGATGGTAAGACGGACGCAAAGCTGTTGGAGAACAACGCCGACACGCCGACCTCCCTCTACGAAGCCGCTTTTTTTCAATGGTTATGGCTTGAGGATCAGCTTAACGCCGGAAATCTGCCCGCGCAGAGCGACCAGTTCAACAGCCTGCAAGAGAAGCTGATTGAGCGCTTTACTGCGCTGCATCAGCAGCACGGATTTAGCTGGCTGCATTTCGCCTGCTGCCGCGATACGGAAGAAGATCGCGGCACGGTGCAATATCTTCAGGATTGCGCGACGGAAGCCGGTCTGCCCAGTGAATTTCTCTATATTGACGATATTGGCTTGGGCGAAAAAGGTCAGTTCACCGACGTTGACGACCAGGTGATCGGCAATTTATTTAAACTCTATCCGTGGGAGTTTATGCTGCGCGAAACGTTTTCCACCAAGCTGGAAGACGCGGGCGTGCGCTGGCTGGAACCGGCCTGGAAAAGCATCATTTCGAATAAGGCGCTGCTACCGCTGCTGTGGCAAATGTTCCCCAATCATCCCAATCTGCTTCCCGCCTGGTTTGCGGATGATAATGTTCCGCACCTGGACAAATACGTGATCAAGCCGCTGTTTTCCCGGGAGGGTGCAAATATTCGCATTATCGATAACGGTAAAGAGATTGCCCGCGTCGACGGCCCGTATGGCGAAGAAGGTATGATTGTGCAGCAGTTTCATCCGCTACCGAAATTTGGCGATAGCTACACGTTAATCGGCAGCTGGCTGATAGACGATCAGCCTGCCGGGATCGGCCTGCGGGAAGATCGCGCGCTGATCACCCAGGATCTTTCACGCTTCTATCCGCACGCCTTTATCGGGTAATGCGTTAAATCAGGGCGGCAGTTGACCGCCCTTCAGCCTGCCTGCACTGACAGCATGCTTAACGATCCCATGATAAGACCCTCAACCGGTATCGAAACAGCCTCATCGTGGTCGCGCGCGCCCAGAACATACAACAACGGTAGATAGTGTTCCGGCGTCGGATTCGACAGCGCTGCGCCGTCGTGCTGCATAAAGTTAACCAGCGGATGCTGTTCTGCCGGCCCTTCCCAGCCAACATTGTCGCGAACGTAGCAATCAAACGACCGGGCCCAGGGATAGGGTTCCGCCTCGCCCTGAAAGCGTGCCGTGCGCAGATTATGCACCACGTTGCCGCTGGCGACGATCATCACGCCCTGTTCGCGTAGCACTGCCAGCTTGCGACCCAGTTCAAAGTGCCATAACGGCGGCTTTGTGGCGTCCACGCTCAGCTGTACAACCGGAATGTCCGCATCCGGATACATTTTGATCAATACGCCCCATGAGCCGTGATCCAATCCCCACGCCAGATCCTGCTGCACGGCCAGCGGCGAGAGCGCGTCAGCTATCTTACGCGCCAGCGCGGGCGAACCGGGCGCAGGATAGTGCGTATCGAACAGCGCCTGCGGAAAGCCGCCAAAATCGTGAATGGTGCGCGGTTTTTCCATGGCAGTGACGGCAGTACCGTTTGTGTACCAGTGTGCGGAAACGGCGAGGATCGCCTCTGGCCGCGGCAGCGTTTCTCCCAGTCTGCGCCAGGCCTGGGTCCAGGTATTCTCTTCCAGCACGTTCATCGGGCTGCCGTGTCCGAGAAAAAGCGCGGGCATGCGTAACTTACTCATTGTAAATACCCTCTACGAATTACCTTAATGATGGCTACATTACGCGCTTTTTCGTCGTGATAAACGCGGAGAGTCATGATGAAGATTTTCAGGAAATTTGACGAACAGGTAACGTTTCTTTACGAACGGAGTGCTAAATTGTCTGCAATGTATAGCCAAGGCTATACTTTTCATTTTGTGAGGGGAGAAACGCATGTCCGTGCCGCTGTTATTGACCGTGCTCGCCGGTGGCGCCACTTTTATCGGCGCGTTTCTGGGCGTGATCGGGCAGAAACCTTCAAACCGCGTGCTGGCTTTTTCGCTTGGTTTTGCCGCCGGGATAATGCTGCTTATCTCGCTGATGGAGATGCTGCCTGCCGCACTGAATGCGCAGGGCATGTCGCCGGTTCTCGGTTACGGCATGTTTATCGCCGGGCTGCTGGGCTATTACGCACTCGATCGCCTGCTGCCTCATCAGCATCCGCAGGATTTGTCCGCGTCTCCCGACACACCAGCCAGCCTGCGTCGCACTGCTATCTTACTCACGCTCGGCATCAGCCTGCATAATTTTCCTGAGGGCGTGGCCACTTACGTTACCGCCAGCAGCGATATTAAACTCGGCTTTGGCATTGCGCTGGCCGTTGCCATCCATAACATTCCCGAAGGGCTGGCCGTTGCCGGGCCAATGTTTGCCGCAACCGGCTCAAAGCGTAAAGCGTTATTTTGGGCAGGGTTGTCGGGCATGGCGGAAATTGCGGGCGGCGTGATGGCGTTCATGCTGCTCGGCCCGTTGCTGTCGCCAGTGGTAATGGGCGCGGTAATGGCGGCGGTGGCTGGCATTATGGTCGCGCTTTCCGTGGATGAACTGATGCCGCTGGCGCGTGACGTCGATCCGCACGGTAATCCGAGCTACGGCGTGCTGTGCGGCATGACGGTAATGGAATTCAGCCTGACGCTGCTACAAAGCAGCGGCGTCGGTTAAGCATAAAAAAACCGGGCCAGGCCCGGTTTTTAACGTGTCGGCTTTGCTCAGCTTGCCTGACGGGTTTCGTGGCTGCGGCGCCACGCCACCAGATCCTCAATCGTCACCACCGGCATAGCATGCTGTTTAGCGAAAACCACCGCTTCCGGCGCGTGAGCCATTGAGCCATCATCATTGGTCAGTTCACACAATACGCCTGCCGGTTTGAAACCGGCCAGGGTGACCAGATCGATAGTGGCTTCGGTGTGACCACCGCGGGTCAGCACGCCGCCTTCACGCGCGCGCAGCGGGAAAACATGACCGGGGCGATTCAGATCGCCGGGTTTCGCGTCATCTGCAATGGCAGCGCGAATGGTGGTGATCCGGTCTTTCGCCGATACGCCGGTCGTCACGCCTTTTGCTGCTTCGATGGTAACGGTAAAACCGGTGCCGTAGGCGCTTGTGTTATCTTCAACCATCATCGGCAGCTCAAGCTGGCGGCGGCGATCTTCGGTCAGACAGAGGCAAACGATGCCGCTGCCGTGACGAATGGTCAGCGCCATCTGCTCAACTGTCATGGTTTCGGCGGCAAAAATCATGTCGCCTTCGTTTTCGCGATCTTCATCATCCAGCACCATTACGCCGCGACCGTCGCGCAGTGCGGCAATGGCTCGTTCCACACGCTGTTCAGGCGTGCCAAATTCAGAAAGTAGCGTCTGATTCATGGTAATAAAACCTTATAAAATTTATGGGTTACCAGAACCAGGGCGTGCTTAGGAGTGTCAAACGGTGACAAAAAATAACGGCAAGGCGGGCGCAGGCCCGACAGATGCGTTACCCTCTCCCATCCGGACTTTAACCGTCGGCCCCGGAATCACACCGGATCTGCTGACCTTCAGGCCAGGAAGCCTGAAGCGCTCGCGGGCTTTCAGCGTGAGCTGATTTACCGCCGGTGGGGAATTTCGCCCCGCCCTGAGAATAAGCACGATTACTATAACCCTGAAAAAACAACAGGGCAATGTACAAAATGTGCCTGTCGTTATCCATTTTCCGGCTTTGGCTTTTTCGGGTTTATCCTTTCAGGTTATGGCATTACACTTAATAAAATTTGCCGCTATCAGGAAGCCGCCATGATCGACCCTAAAAAAATTGAACAGCTCGCACGTCAGGTCCATGAATCCATGCCGAAAGGCATTCGCGAGTTTGGCGACGACGTAGAGAAAAGGATCCGCCAAACGCTTCAGTCACAGCTGACCCGTCTGGATCTGGTAAATCGTGAAGAGTTTGATGTGCAGACGCAGGTGCTGCTGCGCACGCGTGAGAAACTGGCGGCGCTGGAACAGCGTATTGCCGATCTTGAAAGCCGCGGCGCGGTGCCGCAAAGTGCTGCCCCCGTCGCCGGGGTGCTCAAAACGGAAGATTTATAAGCGAAAAAGGGCGCCTTATGCGCCCTTTTTACTTATTATCCCCTCACGTTTGCGAACGGATAGTTTTGATGATGTTGCTGGTTGAGATACCGTCTTCGAAATTCAGCACGCGCACGTCGCCGCCGTTGGCCCAAACCTCTTTACTACCCGCAATCTCTTCCGGCTTGTAATCTCCGCCTTTCACCAGCAGATCCGGCAGCACGTCGGCAATCAGCCGCTGCGGCGTGTCTTCCTCGAAAGCGACCACCCAGTCGACCGCCTCCAGCGCGCCCAGCACAATCATACGGTTAACCAGTGGATTAACCGGACGGCTCTCGCCCTTGAGACGTTTGGTTGATGCATCGCTGTTGACCGCCACGATCAGCCGATCGCCCAGCTTACGCGCGTTAGCCAGATAGGAGACATGCCCGGCGTGCAGAATGTCGAAACAGCCGTTGGTCATTACCACCTTTTCGCCGCGCTGACGCGCCAGCGCCACCGCGTCTTTAAGCTGCTCTTCGTTCATCACGCCAAAGCCCGACTCAGGACGGGCGCGGATCGCATTTTCCAGTTCAACGGTGGAAACGGTAGAAGTACCCAGTTTGCCGACCACCACGCCCGCCGCCGCGTTAGCGAGGAAGCAGCTCTCCTCCAGCGTGTTGCCTGCCGCCAGCGCCGCCGCCAGCACACCAATCACCGTATCGCCTGCCCCGGTGACGTCATAAACTTCCTGCGCCTGGGTCGGCAGGTGGAACGGCGCCTTGCCCGGCTGGAGCAGCGTCATACCATTTTCTGAACGCGTCACCAGTAGCGCAGAGAGTTCGAACTGCTGCATCAGCGCCATTCCGCGCGACACGATCTCTTCTTCACTGGCGCACTTGCCCGCGACGGCTTCAAATTCCGACAGATTCGGCGTCAGAATCGTGGCGCCGCGATAGCGCTCAAAGTCCGTGCCTTTCGGGTCGACCAGTACCGGCACCTTCGCGTCGCGCGCGATGCGGATAATCGTTTCGACGCTGGCCAGCGCGCCCTTGGCGTAATCAGAGAGCACCAGTGCGCCTGCATCAGACAGCGACTGACGAATACGCTGATGCAAAGGTTCAGGATCGATCCCCTCAAAGCCCTCTTCAAAATCAAGCCGGATAAGCTGCTGGTTGCGCGAAAGTACGCGCAGTTTGGTAATGGTCGGGTGGGTGGAAACGGCCACAAAATCACACTGTACGTTTACGCCGGTGAGCGTGCTGTTCAGCGCCCGGGCTGCATCGTCGGTGCCGGTCAGGCCCACCAGCCGGGAGGACGCGCCAAGCGACGCGATATTCATAGCCACGTTTGCTGCACCGCCGGGACGCTCTTCCACGCTATCCACTTTCACCACCGGAACCGGCGCTTCCGGCGAGATGCGGCTGGTTGGACCGTACCAGTAGCGATCCAGCATCACGTCGCCAACTACCAGAACACCCGCACGCTTAAAATTGGGCAGCGTAATTTTCATTCCAGATACTCCAGGCCGAAGTCAAAAATAGTGCGCGCGATAATATCACAAGCTGATTATCCCGCCCATTTTAGCCATCATCTTTCAGGGCGCCGCCGCATGAATACACGGAACGCTACGCTTCGAACCAGCGTTGCCAACTGGCGTTGACCGTCGCCTGCTCAGCGCTGAAGGTTTCCGGCGGCACATGCCCCGGCTGCTCCTGTAGCGCCAGATGATGCAGCTCATCACGCAGCGTCACATAGGCTTTTGTCAGCGCGCGCGCTTCTTCATCGTCAATCAGTCCGTGGTTGGCCAGCAGTTCAAGCACGCGCACGTTATCCGACCAGCGGGTCAGTTCCGGCGCCTCAGCCGCATACCGCAGCACCAGATACTGCGTAATAAATTCAATGTCGGTAATGCCGCCGCGATCCGCTTTGATATCCCAGCGGCCTTTGTGCTTATTACCCAGATGCGCGCGCATTTTTTCACGCATTTCGCGCACCTCGGTTTTGAGTTTCTCTGGTTCGCGGGGCAGGCACAGGACACCACGTCGGATATCGTCAAAGCGCTGGCTCAACGCCGGTTCGCCGAACACGATGCGCGCACGCGACAGCGCCTGATGTTCCCACGTCCAGGCTTCCTGCCGCTGATACTCATCAAAGGCGGCAAACGTGCTGACCAGCATTCCCGCCGCCCCGGAAGGCCGCAGGCGCGCATCCACCTCATAGAGAATGCCCGATGACGTTCGGGTGCTGAACAGGTGCATCACACGCTGCGCCAGCCGCAGGTAGAACTGTCGGCTATCGATGCTACGCTCGCCGGAGGTAACAGAATCGGCCGGGCAGTCATGCAGGAAAACAAGGTCAAGATCGGAACTGTAACCCAGTTCCCAACCGCCAAGTTTGCCATAGCCAATCACCGCAAACCCACGCGTCTGCGCGTTTTCAAGGTGCTGCGGACGACCAAAGCGCTGCACCATCATTTGCCAGGCCTGCTGCACGACCTGTTCAATTATCGCTTCCGCCAGCCAGGTAAGATGATCGCTCACTTTCATCACCGGCAGCGTTCCGGCGATATCGGCAGCCGCAATACGCAGCTGCTGCGCCTGCTTAAACTGCCGCAACGCCTCCAGTTGCTGCTCCTCATCCTCTTCGGGAATGCGCAACAGGTACTGGCGCAGCTCATCGCGATAGGCATCCGTGGCGGTTGGCTGATAAAGCGTGGCCGGATCGAGCAGTTCATCGAGCAGCAGCGGATAGCGTGCAAGCTGGCTGGCTACCATCGGCGACGCGGCACAGAGATGAACCAGATGCTTCAGCGCGGCAGGATATTCGGTAAGCAACTCCAGGTAGGTGGTACGCGTCAACACGCCCAGCAGAAGCGGGATCAGTCGCTCCAGCACGACGGCCGCGTCGTCGCGCGGGCACACCTCGCAAAGCAAACGCGGCATCAGCTGATCCAGCGCCTGACGACCGCGCGGGCCGACGGTGCGTTTATCCACATCGCGATGAAAATCGTTTATCGCCCGCAGCAGACGCTGACGCGTCTGTGCGTCCAGATGCGGGACTAAAGGCGTCAGTTCGGCCTCTTCCAGCCGATCCTGCCAGAGCGTACCAAACTCCTCCGCCTCTTTGTTGCTGCCCGCGTCGGGCGTATCATCGCCAATCAGTTCGTCGAAGATCGCCCGCACCGACTGCATATGCTGATTAAGCTGCTGATAAAGCGCGCTCCAGTCGGCAAACCCCATCGCCCATGCCAGTCGCACGCGGTTAAGCTCATCGGCGGGCAGCGTCTGCGTTTGCTCATCGTTGAGGCTTTGCAACAAATTTTCCAGGCGACGCAGGAACAGCCATACCGTCTGCAACAGGGTCGCCTGCGCGGCAGGCAACAGATTAAGACTGGCAATAGCCTCCAGCGCCGCTGGCAGCGAACGAAGCTGAAGCGTTCTTTCACGACCGCCGCGGATTAGCTGAAAGACCTGCACGATAAATTCAATCTCACGGATGCCGCCCGCGCCAAGCTTGATGTTATCGGTCAGGCCGCGTCGTCGCACCTCGCGAGCGATCATGCTTTTCATGTTGCGCAGCGACTGGATCACGCTGAAGTCGATGTAGCGACGATAGACAAACGGCCGCAGCATCTGCTGAAGCTCCTGGCTCCAGCGATCATTGCGGTCGCCCATTACCCGCGCTTTTACCATCGCATAACGCTCCCAGTCGCGGCCCTGCTCCTGATAGTAATCTTCCAACGCAGCAAAGCTGAGCACCAGCGGTCCGCTGTCGCCAAAGGGCCGCAGGCGCATATCGACGCGGTAAACAAAGCCCTCCGCCGTGGGTTGATCCAGCACCTTAATCAGTCGCTGACCAAGGCGGGTAAAAAACTGCGCGTTGTCCAGTTCCCGTCTGCCGCCCCGGGTTGTGCCATTCTCTGGCCAGGTGAAAATCAGATCGATATCGGAAGAGAAGTTCAGTTCGCCGCCGCCCAGCTTGCCCATACCTAAAATCAGCAGCGGCTGCGGCTCACCCTGCGCATTCATCGGCGTGCCAAACTCGCGGCAGCAGGCGTGCCATAGCCAGTCGCGCGCGGCGACGATCAGCACTTCGGCCAGTTCGCTGAGCTGCTTCAGCGATGCCCCGGTTGTGCTGCTCGCCAGCGCCTGCATCCAGGCGATACGCGTCAGCATATGACGCCGGAACAGACGCAGCTCGCGCATCAGAGCGTTTTCATCCCCCACTTCGGCCAGCTTTTCCGCCAGCCAGCTTTCGTAGTGCTGCCATTCACCGGGCCGTGGCGGTTGCGCGTTCAGCCGCTGCCACCATTCGGGATGACGGGTGAGGTTCTCACGAATGAAATCGCTGAAGGCCAGCACGGCACGCTGCGGGCCGGTTGGCTCATCAGGTAGATCCAGCGTACGGCTGGCCGCCTCCGCCAGCAGCGGCGGCAGTTCCGGCGAAGGAGATGAAGACATAAATACTCCCTTTATGTATGGCGTTCGTCAGGCAGCGTGGTCAGAGGCTGCCATTTTTCCAGAAAGCAGGCGTTCTCAGTACGTCATGACCTGCGTTCTCAAGCCAGCTACGATCGTGAGTTTCAATCGCCAACGCAAGCCGCTCCCAGCCGCTAAGCCAGCTATAGACCGCCGATGGTTCATACGCCCCCGCCAGAAGCCGCACCGCCAGTAGCTGATGATTCAGTCGCGGCAGCTTGTCCTGATACTCATTGATGTGACGAATTTTATCAAACGTGCTTTTGAGATCGGCGGCAATGCGGCCTAACATGATATCGCTGAAGCGCTTAAATGAAGCCTGAAGTTTGACATCCGCTTCGGCGCTGACAAAGTCCCGCCATCCCTGCGTGGCTATCCAGTTGGTAAGTGCTAACTGGGCCAGTAGAGAGTCTGCTGCAAAGCAGAGTGTTTCCGCATGCAGATCGTCTGCTTTCAGCGTCTCTTCCAGCACGGCCAGCCGCTGGCGTAGATCGCTGCTCGCCTTACGCGGCACCAGTGAACCGAAGAGTGTGAATGCCTGACGAAGCGTCTCCAGCGCCTGGCGTATTTCCTGTAACGCGTCGTGATTACCGCTCAGCCAGAGCTCCTCATGATATTGCCACTGTGCCAGACCCAGTGCGAACGCGCTCTGCATACCTTCTTCGATGGTCGCTTTTGGTTTCGCTTTTAATATTGGTAAGGGCCGCCGCTCGCGTGCAGGATTTCCCTGCGCCAGCGCGTAGCCGCGCGCGGCTTTACTCAGGCTGCCCAGACGCAGTCCGCCCATACCGGCCAGTTCGGCGGCAAATGCCAGCAGTTCCTTTTGATGACCTGATTTCAGTTCAAGCTCGATTTCATTGATCGCTTCCGTTAGCTCACCGGAACGAACCTCACCGCGGTCAGACGCGACTTCAATCACGCTTTCACGGTAAGTAACCACCCACTTTTCACGCAGAAAATGGGTGCTGAACAGCGGTGTTAACTGTGCCTGAAGCGCGGAGAGATCCGTTCCGGCAGGCCAGACCGTCTGCGGAAGTTTTTCAATCGCCAGGTCGGGCTGCGTCAGCGGAATATTATATTCCTGCCGCTGATGCAGGCCGCCAACGCTCTGCCCTGCCGTTTTCAGCGTCATTTCATAGCTGTCGCCAAAGCCACGAATACGCAGGCCCATATCCCAGCGCCGCAGTTGCGCATCTTTGGTTTCGTAATAGATATTGGTCAGCTTTTCGGCAGCCGAGTGTTCGTGAGGCCACGCTGTGAGCTGAGTCGGCAATTCTGATGCCGCATCGGGGGTTGCAATGAACTTTATTTCAATCTCAATGGTCATATCTTCTTGATTTAATGATTACCGGTACGGTTTTTGGGTTTCTGGCGCGTTGTGGCGTTCTCTTTTTTGCTTTTTTCGGGGAAAACTACCGATAAAAGAGCGTCTGATGGGATGCACTACCCGCCATTCATAGCGTGAAGAGTAATGCAGAATTACCGCAGCTGTCTCGGCTTTCTTCCTCTTTTGCGCAACGGCCCGACCAGAAATGAGAACAGGATAGTTCTCATTCAGCTTTGTGCGGGGCGGTTCCAGACTGTGCCATTACTTTTTTAACCAGGACTGATATAAAAAAGACATCGAATGAATAAAAGACACGTTATTGGCCTTACTTTACTTACGTTTAGCGTCGCTGCCTCCGTTCACGCTGAAGAAAAACGCTATATCTCCGATGAGCTCTCCACCTGGGTGCGCAGTGGCCCCAGCAATGATTATCGCCTGGTCGGCACGCTGAACGCCGGTGAAGAAGTGACGCTGCTGCAAACCAACAGCGCCACGAATTATGCGCAAATTCGTGACCAAACCGGACGAACCACCTGGATCCCGCTGGCGCAGCTCAGCGAGCAACCCAGCCTGCGTACGCGCGTGCCGGAACTGGAAAAACAGGTTAAAGAACTGACCGACAAGCTGACGAATATTGACGGCAGCTGGAATCAGCGCACCGCAGAGATGCAGAAAAAAGTGGCAGGCAGCGACGGCGCAATTAATCAGTTAAAAGATGAAAACCAGAAGCTGAAAAACGAGTTGGTGGTCGCGCAGAAAAAAGTTAACGCGGCCAACGTGCAGCTTGATGACAAGCAGCGCGCGATTATCATGCAGTGGTTTATGTACGGCGGCGGCGTTGCTGGCGTCGGCCTGCTGCTGGGCCTGCTGCTGCCGCACATGATCCCCAGCAGGAAGAAGAAAGATCGCTGGATGAACTGAGTTTTATCACTCTTTCGCAGGGCATCCGTTGATGCCCTTTTTGTCGTGGCGCGCGCAGGGGATTTTCCTGGTAAATTTGGGGCCTGCCGCTAACATCGCGTATGCTGATTGAAATGACGGATTCAGGAGCTGTGTTAGTGAAGACTTACCTTGTCGGAGGGGCAGTACGTGACGCGCTGCTCGACCTGCCGGTCACAGATAAAGATTGGGTGGTGGTCGGGGCCTCGCCGCAGGAGATGCTGGATAAAGGCTATGCGCAGGTTGGTCGCGATTTCCCGGTGTTTCTCCACCCGAAAACGCATGAAGAGTATGCGCTGGCCAGAACGGAGCGCAAAAACGGCACCGGCTATACCGGCTTTAGCTGCTACGCTGCGCCAGACGTCACTCTCGAACAGGATTTGCAGCGTCGCGATCTGACCATCAATGCCATCGCGCAGGACGAAAGCGGCAGCTTTTACGATCCCTACTATGGCCGACAGGATATTACTCAGCGGCAGCTACGTCATGTTTCCAACGCCTTCAGCGAAGATCCGCTGCGCGTGCTGCGCGTGGCGCGTTTTGCTGCACGCTTTGCGCATCTCGATTTTACCATCGCGCCGGAAACGCTGACGTTAATGCAGTCGATGGCCGCCAGCGGCGAACTGAGCGCGCTGACGGCTGAGCGTGTGTGGAAGGAGACGGAAAAGGCATTGCAGACGCCCTCTCCCCAGGTCTATTTTCAGGTGCTGCGAGACTGTGGCGCGCTGGCCGTGCTGTTTCCCGAACTCGATAACCTCTATGGCGTTCCCGCACCTGCGAAGTGGCACCCGGAAATTGACACCGGCGTGCATACGTTGATGACGCTTGCGATTGTGGCGCAGCTCAGCGATGAGACCGACGTCCGCTTCGCCACGCTGTTTCATGACGTTGGCAAGGCGCTGACGCCGCGCGAGAAATGGCCGAGCCATCCCGGTCATGGCCCGGCTGGCGTACCGCTGGTAGAAAATCTCTGTCAACGGCTGCGCGTGCCCAACGCTGTTCGCGACCTGGCGCTGCTGGTGACCGAATTTCATGACGTGGTACATACCATTGAGCGACAAACGCCAGAGGCGCTGGTGGCGCTGTTTGATCGCGTGGACGCCTGGCGCAAGCCGCAGCGCATTGAGCAGATCGCGCTGACCAGCGAAGCAGACGCGCGCGGGCGCACCGGCTTTGAAAACAATCCCTATCCGCAGGGCGACTATTTGCGCCAGGCCTTTGCTGTAGCACGCGCTGTCTCCACCAAAGCGGTGGTTGAGGCCGGTTTTAAGGGCAGCGAAGTGCGGGAAGAGTTAACCAGAAGACGTATTTCAGCGCTGAGCGAATGGAAAGAGCAGGCGTAAACGCGGGCCTGACGGCCCGCATCATCTTGCTTACATGAAGACCATATAAACTGCTGCCGCGACAATAAAGCGGTAGATGGCAAAAGGAACAAAGGAGATGTTCTGGATCAGACGCAGGAATACTTTAATGGCAATCAGCGCCACCACAAAGGCGGTGAGGAAGCCCACGGCAAACATCGGCAAATCATCCATTTTCAGGAAGCCGATGCTTTTATAAAGATCGAGTACCGTGGCGCCCATCATCATCGGCACGGCCAGAATAAATGAGAACTCAGAGGCCGCGTAGCGACTCACGCCCATCAGCATCCCGCCTGAGATGGTTGCACCCGAACGGGAAAAACCAGGCCACAGCGCCAGACACTGGAAGCAGCCAATCACAAACGCCTGACGATAGGTCATATCGTCAATGCCCACCGCTTTTGGCTGTTTAGGTTTCAGGTACTCCGCCGCCAGCAGCAGGACACCGCCCACGACCAGCGCGTACATTACATTAATAGGGTTAAACAACGTTTTGATGGCATCGTGGAAAATCAGCCCTGTTACCACCGCCGGGATCATACCGAGCAGGATATGGATCAGGGAAAGATGGCCTTTTCCCGTGCCTTCGTGCGGCACCTTACCAAAATGGATGCCGATCAAACCGAACAAACGGCGCCAGAACATCACCACAACGGCCAGTATCGAGCCTAACTGGATAACGACCTCAAACGTTTCAGCCGTATCGCCCTCAAACCCCAACAGATGACCGACAATGATCATATGCCCGGTGGAGGAGACGGGAAGAAACTCCGTCAGGCCCTCAACAATGCCAAGGATCGCCGCCACCCAAAGCTGATGAATATCTGCCATCAATTCTACCTCTATCCGTATCAAAAACATTAAAAAGGCGGTGGCTCAACGCTACCGCCAAATAGTGCTCGCGCAAAACAGCAAGCCTATGACAGACAATAATGTGGTTTGGTTTCATCGTGATGGCAATCACAATAGTTTTATTTCGGATTAGTCCCGCGCTCAATGATGACACCCACCTGCTGTGCCTGCGCCACCGCACCGGGTTTGCACACTTTGATACGCACCCAGGGCGTAGGGAATCGATTTAGCAGCAGCGTCGCCACCTCTTCGGCCACCCGCTCCACCAGTGCGAATCTGCCGCCTGCCACATGCGCGATGATGGCTTCGGAAACGTCAGCGTAGCTCAGGCAGTCATTCACGTCGTCGCTGGCGGCAGCTTTACGGTTGTCCCAGGCCATTTCGACATCGAACACCAGCTTCTGCTGAATAGTTTGTTCCCACTCCCAAACGCCGATAGTCGTGATCACTGAAAGCTGCTCGATAAATACAATATCCATGATAACCGTCTCTGTTTTTAAGGCTGCCGGATACCACTTCCGGCGGTTTATGCGTATTATCCACGGATGAAGAGAATAAAACGACCCCTACAGGACGGAGTGGAGTTATGAGCGTATTCGCGCTTGCAATGATCGTTTTCGCCTATCTCTGCGGCTCTGTTTCCAGCGCAATTCTGGTTTGTCGGCTGTTCAGATTACCCGATCCCCGCCTTCACGGCTCCGGCAATCCCGGCACGACGAATGTGCTGCGCATTGGCGGCAAAATTCCGGCAGTTTCAGTACTGATTTTCGACGTACTGAAAGGGATGTTGCCGGTCTGGCTGGCATGGCATTACGGCGTTTCGCCTCTTTACCTCGGCCTGACAGCCATTGCGGCATGCCTGGGTCATATTTACCCGATCTTCTTCAACTTCAAAGGCGGCAAAGGCGTCGCCACCGCCTTTGGTGCCATCGCGCCCATTGGCTGGGATTTGACCGGTCTGATGACCGGCACCTGGCTGCTGACGGTATTGCTGAGCGGCTACTCGTCGCTGGGCGCCATTATCAGCGCGCTGATCGCGCCTTTTTACGTCTGGTGGTTTAAGCCGCAGTTTACCTTCCCCGTCGCCATGCTTTCTTGCCTGGTTTTACTGCGTCATCACGATAATATTCAGCGCCTGTGGCGCGGTCAGGAAAATAAGATCTGGAAGAGAAAAAAGTAATATTACGATAATGCAAATATATCAATGAATTGCGATAGTTGATCATTAAGGAAAAGCATAGAATTCTTTTTGGACACGTGATGTCCACCTCTGCACTATTGCAACAATCACAAGGAAAGAGAGATGAAAGAATTAAATATCGAGCAAGTACAAATGGTTAGCGGAAGCGGTTTTATCCAGAACATCTGCGCTAATGTCGGTGGGGCAATTGGCGATGGTATATATGGGCTGGCCGTCAACGTATCAGGTGGGTTAAATTTTGATCTGCCGCTCATTGGAACTATTAATATCTATGAGTTTTTCCCCGATATAGGAAAAGATCTCGGCAATGCGTTGGGCGGCAGCCTGGGCGGTATCGCTGAAAATATGATCGGCGGCATTCCTCTGATTGGTGGTTTGCTGAATAAATTGATGGGCAACTAAGCGGGTGAACGGGCTTATGCTGAGTAAACATACCTAAGCCCGTGATCGCCTATTTTAACGCAGGTAACTCAGCCAGCGGCCAACGCGGACGAACGGTAATGCTCAGTTCGCCACGCGTTCCGCCTTTCAAACGCACCATGCCTGCACAGGCAATCATCGCGCCGTTATCGGTACAAAATTCAGGACGCGCATAAAACGCTTCGCCACCGCGTGCTTTCATCACTTTCGCCATTTTCTCCCGCAGCGTGCGATTGGCGCTGACGCCGCCCGCAATCACCAGACGTTGAAAGCCCGTTTGCTCCAGCGCACGCTTACATTTGATGGCCAGCGTGTCAACGACCGCATCCTCAAAGGCGCGGGCGATGTCAGCGCGCGTTTGCTCATCGTCATTATTATTGCGAATGGTGTTTGCCGCGAAGGTTTTTAACCCGGAAAAACTGAAATCCAGCCCCGGTCGATCGGTCATCGGGCGCGGGAAAATAAACCGCTTTTCAACGCCTTTCTGCGCCATTTTCGACAGTAACGGACCGCCCGGGTAATCCAGGCCCAGCAGCTTGGCGGTTTTGTCGAACGCTTCGCCAGCCGCGTCGTCGATGGATTCACCCAGCAGGCTGTACTCACCGATGCCGGTCACGCTGATAAGCTGGGTATGACCGCCGGAAACCAGCAGTGCCACGAAGGGAAAGTCGGGCGGCGTCTCTTCCAGCATCGGCGCCAGCAGGTGCCCTTCCATATGATGCACCGGAACCGCCGGAACGTTCCAGGCGAAGGCCAGCGCCCGGCCAACCGTAGCGCCAACCAGCAGCGCGCCAACCAGGCCAGGCCCGGCGGTATACGCGACCGCGTCAATCTCTTTCGCCCTCAGCCCCGCCTCTTTCAACGCGGCCTGAATCAGCGGCACGGTTTTCCGCACGTGGTCGCGCGATGCCAGCTCCGGCACCACGCCGCCGTAGTCGGCATGCAGCTTTACCTGACTGTAAAGCTGGTTGGCGAGAAGCCCGGCCGCATCATCGTAGATGGCGATCCCGGTTTCATCGCAGGATGTTTCGATTCCAAGCACTCGCATGACGTTTACCCTCATTCTGGCGGCGCGCAGTGTACCACGAAGAGCCCGTGGCGCGGCAATTTTCAGCATGCGTCGGGCCATCGGGCCGATCAAAAAGGAAAAGTATTTCGCTTCCGTTCAGGTGAGCGTATATAATAAGCGCCCTGAAAATACCGGCAGCGGCACGGGCGCACTGTTGGTAAGTTAATGCTATGGTGCTTTACAACGCAGCCTGTGTTGGAGTAAGATTCCGCACCATTTTGAAATGAGCTGGCTTTAAGCCCAGCAGCAAACCGAATTTATCGAGGTGAGAGTTACATGCCGGTAATTAAAGTACGTGAAAACGAGCCATTCGACGTAGCACTGCGTCGTTTCAAGCGTTCATGCGAAAAAGCAGGCGTTCTGGCTGAAGTTCGTCGTCGTGAGTTTTACGAAAAACCAACGACCGAACGCAAGCGCGCTAAAGCGTCAGCAGTTAAACGCCACGCGAAGAAACTGGCTCGCGAAAACGCACGCCGCACTCGTCTGTATTAATAGTTGAGGGTTTGCCCTCACCTCTCACAGACAAGTAAGTAGTTATGAAGGCCGTGCTTTCCGAAAGGAATGCGCGGCTTGTTGCCGTTTATGGCCCTGAACTAACGTTAAGGCGGCAACAGAGCGAGTCTCCCTGAACTTACATCAGTAAGTGATGGGAGTGAGCGAAGACAGCCAACGCAGCCAGAGGCTGAAAGATGAAGGGTAACCAATCCCCGAAAGATTTCAGTTGCTGGCAAGGCGGCAACAGAGCGAGTCTCCCTGAGCTTACATCAGTAAGTGATGGGAGTGAGCGAAGACAGCCAACGCAGCCAGAGGCTGAAAGATGAAGGGGATTTATGGCTGGACGCATTCCGCGTGTATTTATCAACGACCTGCTGGCGCGCACGGACATCGTGGATCTTATCGATGCCCGCGTGAAGCTCAAAAAGCAGGGCAAAAATTATCACGCCTGCTGTCCTTTCCATAATGAAAAAACGCCCTCTTTCACCGTTAACGGCGAAAAACAGTTTTATCACTGCTTTGGCTGCGGCGCACACGGCAACGCTGTCGATTTCCTGATGAACTACGATCGTCTTGAGTTCGTGGAAAGCATTGAAGAACTGGCGACGCTGCACGGGCTGGAAATTCCCTACGAAAGCGGCAGCGGCCCCAGCCAGCTTGAGCGGCATCAGCGGCAGAGCCTTTATCAGTTAATGACCGGCCTGAGCGAGTTTTATCAGCAGGCCCTGACGCAGAGCCAGGCCGCCGGCGCGCGCGATTACCTTGCGCAGCGCGGCCTGAGTAAAGAGGTTATTCAGCATTTTTCCATCGGCTTTGCGCCTGCCGGTTGGGATAACGCCCTGAAGCGCTTTGGCAGTAATCCAGAAGATCGCCAGTCGCTGATTGACGCGGGCATGCTGGTCACCAATGAGCAGGGCCGCAGCTACGATCGTTTCCGTGAACGGGTGATGTTTCCGATTCATGATAAGCGCGGGCGGGTAATTGGATTTGGCGGGCGCGTACTTGGCGATGCAGTGCCAAAATACCTGAACTCGCCGGAAACCGATATTTTTCACAAGGGCCGTCAGCTTTACGGCCTTTACGAAGCGCAGAAAAAGCACCCCGAACCTCCGAAGCTGTTAGTCGTCGAAGGGTATATGGACGTGGTCGCGCTGGCGCAGTTTGGTATCGATTATGCGGTTGCATCGCTCGGTACCTCCACTACGCCTGAGCATATTCAACTTCTTTTTCGCTCGACCGATAACGTTATATGTTGTTATGACGGCGACAGAGCAGGACGAGAAGCCGCCTGGCGCGCGCTGGAAACCGCATTACCTTACATGAATGATGGTCGTCAGCTACGCTTTATGTTCCTGCCGGACGGCGAAGACCCGGACACGCTGGTGCGAAAAGAAGGTAAGGAAACTTTTGAAGCGCGGATGGAAAAGGCGATGCCGCTCTCCGCGTTTCTCTACGACACGCTTTTGCCGCAGGTAGACTTAAGTACGCCGGACGGCCGTGCGCAGTTGACCACGCTGGCATTGCCACTGATAAGTCAGGTGCCGGGCGAAACATTACGCATTTACCTTCGTCAGGTTTTAGGCGACAAACTGGGCATTCCCGACCACGTTCAGCTGGAGAAACTACTGCCGCAGCAGTCTGAAAAAGCGAAACGGGTTCAGCCGCCTCAGCTAAAACGCACAACCATGCGTATACTGATTGGACTGCTGGTGCAAAATCCGAAGCTGGCGACCCTGGTTCCCTCTCTGGCCGGACTGGAGAGTTCCGAGCTTCCCGGCTTCGCTCTGTTTGTAGAGTTAGTGAGCACTTGCGTAGAGCATCCTGGCCTGACCACCGGACAGCTACTAGAATTGTATCGTGGAACAAAATTTAGCCAGCACCTTGAAACCCTGGCCACCTGGAACCACATGATCGTAGATGATGAAGTGGAAACCATGTTTAAAGATTCGCTGGCCAGTATGTATGACACCGCGCTGGAGCGCAGGCTGGAAGAGCTGATTGCGCGTGATCGCACGCATGTGTTGAATGCCGAAGAGCGCCGCGAATTTTGGGCGCTGAGCCAGGCATTAAAAAAGCAGTAGCGCTGGCTATGTGCATCATCAGCGCGTTCAAAATACGTTTAACGCAGAATTAAGGGACGTTATCGGCAGGCTTTTTAAGTGCGCTAAGCGCAAGCTAAAAATGGCAAGCAGGATAGCCCCGAACAACGATCAAAGCGGCTTAAGTGCCGTATACCTGCCAGGTCGAACCTGGAAGCCGCTATGATGGGCAGCGGCAATAATCAAATGCTCTCACTGTTATTGTTGGCTGTGTGTAGCCGACCGACACCAATCTAATTAACAGAAGTGTGGATACCGTCTTATGGAGCAAAACCCGCAGTCACAGCTTAAGCTGCTTGTCACCCGTGGTAAGGAGCAAGGCTATCTGACCTATGCCGAGGTCAATGACCATCTGCCGGAAGATATCGTCGACTCCGACCAGATCGAAGACATTATTCAGATGATCAACGATATGGGTATTCAGGTTGTTGAAGAAGCGCCTGATGCTGACGATCTTATGCTGAATGAAAACAGCTCCGATACCGACGAAGATGCTGCCGAAGCGGCTGCCCAGGTACTTTCCAGCGTTGAATCCGAAATCGGACGCACCACCGATCCGGTGCGCATGTATATGCGCGAAATGGGTACCGTTGAACTGCTGACCCGCGAAGGTGAAATCGACATCGCGAAGCGCATCGAAGACGGCATCAATCAGGTACAGTGTTCCGTGGCCGAATACCCTGAGGCCATCACTTATCTGCTTGAGCAGTACGATCGCGTCGAGGCAGGAGAAGCACGCCTGTCAGATATGATCACCGGCTTTGTCGATCCGAACGCCGAAGAGGATATTGCCGCGCCAACGGCGACGCACGTCGGTTCTGAGCTTTCTCAGGAAGAGCGCGAAGACGACGAGGAAGAAGACGAGGACGACGACAGTGAGGATGACAACAGCATCGATCCTGAACTGGCGCGTGAAAAATTCAACGATCTGCGCGTACAGTATGAAAAAGCCCGTACGGTGATCAAAGCGAAAGGCCGCAGTCATGCCGATGCCGTCACTGAAATTCAGAATCTTTCTGACGTCTTCAAACAGTTCCGCCTGGTGCCGAAGCAGTTCGACTACCTGGTAAACAACATGCGCAAGATGATGGATCGCGTTCGTACCCAGGAACGTTTGATCATGAAGCTGTGTGTTGAAATGTGTAAGATGCCGAAGAAAAACTTTATTACCCTGTTCACCGGCAACGAGACCAGCGAGACCTGGTTCAAAGCCGCGCGGGCGATGAACAAGCCGTGGTCAGAAAAACTTAATGACGTCGCTGACGACGTGCAGCGCGGCCTTCAGAGACTGGGACAGATCGAAGAAGAGACCGGCCTGACCATCGAACAGGTTAAGGACATTAACCGTCGTATGTCTATCGGTGAAGCGAAAGCCCGCCGTGCGAAGAAAGAGATGGTCGAAGCAAACCTGCGTCTGGTTATTTCAATCGCCAAAAAATATACCAACCGTGGTTTGCAGTTCCTCGATCTCATTCAGGAAGGCAACATCGGCCTGATGAAGGCGGTGGATAAGTTTGAATATCGCCGTGGTTATAAGTTCTCTACCTATGCTACCTGGTGGATCCGTCAGGCGATCACCCGCTCTATTGCCGATCAGGCGCGCACCATCCGTATTCCGGTGCATATGATTGAGACCATTAACAAGCTCAATCGTATTTCCCGCCAGATGTTGCAGGAGATGGGACGCGAACCGACGCCGGAAGAGCTGGCCGAGCGCATGCTGATGCCGGAAGATAAAATCCGCAAGGTGCTGAAAATCGCCAAAGAGCCCATCTCCATGGAGACGCCAATCGGCGATGATGAAGATTCGCATCTCGGCGATTTTATCGAAGACACCACGCTGGAACTGCCGCTGGACTCCGCGACCTCTGAAAGCCTGCGCTCTGCAACGCACGACGTTCTGGCCGGTCTGACGGCGCGTGAAGCCAAGGTGCTGCGTATGCGTTTCGGCATTGATATGAATACCGACCACACGCTGGAAGAAGTGGGCAAGCAGTTTGACGTTACCCGTGAGCGTATTCGTCAGATTGAAGCGAAGGCGCTACGTAAGTTGCGCCATCCAAGCCGCTCTGAAGTTCTGCGCAGCTTCCTGGACGACTAAATCCCCTGCTCTGATAAAAAGCCTCCGCTCGCGGGGGCTTTTTTTATGGTCAAATATCGAGCGCCTTGTTCAGGGCCTGATAGGCCGTAACCAGTTCCTCCTGTGAGGC
Organism: Erwinia oleae; assembly: GCF_000770305.1. Lineage (GTDB taxonomy): Bacteria > Pseudomonadota > Gammaproteobacteria > Enterobacterales > Enterobacteriaceae > Erwinia > Erwinia oleae. The sequence goes on along the minus strand of NZ_JNVB01000003.1, from coordinate 15,366 downwards.
GCGATTCAGGCCGCTGGGATTCGGCAGCACCCAGACTTCCGTCACGCCCAGCGTTTGCGGCTGCCTGCCCCACTCCACTTTGCTGATGCCAAACGCCTGTCGGTATGCCTGTTTACCGAGCACCGCCAGCGATGCGGGCTGATAGCGTGCGATTTTCTCCCTCAGCGCCTCGCCGCCCGCGCGCAGCTCTTGCGAAGAGAGTTCGGTGGCCTCTTTCGTCGGTCTTTCAACCAGCATGGTGATGCCGCAACCGGTCTCCAGTAGCTGCTGCTCCTCTTCCGGTTTAAGCAATCTTTCAGTAAAACCGGCCTGCCAGATAGTTTTCCAGAAACGATTGCCGCCGTGGGCAAAATGAAAGCCTTTATGCGCCGATGATTTTCCCGGATTGATGCCGCAGAACAGCACCCGAAGATCGGGCGCGATAATATCGGTAATGGTATGTGATGCACTTTCACGCATTAATAGTGAACCTTCCTCTGAGAGCATGTGATCCGGCTCGGAGTTTACGGATCTTTTCGCAAGAAATGTACGAAGAACGATACATTAGCAATGCTACATAGCGCAGTGGATTTTTATCATTAAATCGTTCCATTTCGCCGACATTTGGCGAAATTTAGCGTACGCTGGAACAAAATTCATTAATTTTTGCAATGCATTCGAGCTACGAAATTAAACAGATCGTAAACAGACTATAATATAGTCGTCATCTGTGCCCTTTCTGCTGTCCGCCAGCCGTATTGCCAGCCATAATCCGCCACGTTAAATTGTTCAGTTAGCGCTCACAGCAGCGCATTAATCGCCTGCGACGGGCATCTGAGGATACACGCCACACATGGGTTCAGAACTACTTTCGCTGATATTGTTTATTGCCTCTGTGTCGCTTTACACCTGGAAAGCAGGCAGAAATAAGCTGTGGTTCACGGCGATCCTGCTGTTTCTCGGCCTCTATATTATTCTCAACGCGTCGCTGCTCGCCAGCAACTACTTCACCGGTGAAGGCATTAACGATGCGGTGCTCTATACCATTACCAGCAGCCTCAGCGGCGCGGGCGTGAGCAAATATATCCTGCCCGCTATCGGCCTGATCGTAGCGCTGGTGGCGCTGTTCGTTTTCCTGTCGTGGATCCTGCGATTGCGTAAGGGCCATCGCGCCAGCCAGATCTACAGCCTGCTGGCGGTGATCCTGGCGCTGGCATCAATCAAAACCACGCCCGCTTATCAACAGGTCAGCAGCCTGATTAAATCGCAGATCGGCCGCGGCAACTCCGATTTCTCCGCACACTACAAGGTTCCCGGCACGCAAATGCGCGGCGGTAAACCTAATCTGGTTTACATCTATGCCGAAAGCCTTGAGCGCACTTATTTTGATGAAAAAGCCTTTCCTGACCTGGCGCCTGAGCTGAATAACATCAGGAAAAAAAGCACGGACTTCAGCAATACCATGCAGCTTCCCGGCACCGAATATACCATTGCCGGCATGGTCGCCTCGCAGTGCGGCATTCCACTGTTTGCGCCTTTTGATGGGAATGCCTCCAGCTCGCTCTCTACCTTTTATCCGCAGAATGTCTGCCTGGGCGACATTCTGAAAGCGTCCGGTTACCAGAACTATTTTTATCAGGGCGCCAGCCTGAGCTTCGCCGGTAAGGATCTCTTTCTCTCCTCGCACGGTTTTGATCATCTGTACGGCTTTAATGAGCTGAAAAGCGTGGTGAAAGATCCCAACTATCGCAACGACTGGGGATGGTATGACGATACGCTGCTCGACGTGGTATTCGATAAATATGTTGAGCTGGCGAAGCAGAACCAGCCTTTTTCACTGTTTGCCCTGACGGTAGATACGCACCATCCGGACGGGTTTATCTCGCGTAGCTGCCAGCGCAAGACCTATCCGTATCAGGGCAAGCCGAATAAATCCTTCGCAGCCGTCGCCTGTAGTCAGGAGCATATTGCGAAACTGATTGAGCGCATCCGGGCCACGCCGTGGTTTAAAAACACTATTATTGTGGTCAGTTCCGATCACCTGGCGATGAACAACACCGCCTTCCAGTACCTTAATCAGCACGACCGCAGCGACCTGTTTTTTATGGTGCGCGGCGATCAAACCGACGGCAAAACGATACCGGTGAAACGCAGTACGCTGGATAACGGCGCGACGGTGCTGGATGCAATGGGCGGCGATAACTTTATTGGCCTGGGGCGCAGCAGCCTGTCATCCACTTCGCTGGCAACAACCTATTTGAACATTAAAGATAAAATCAACGAGTGGAAGCCGGACGTGATTAAGCTTTGGAACTTTCCGAAAGCAATTTCCGACTACACCATTGATACGGATAAGAACACCTTCAGCTTCTCCGGCGTGCCTTTCAAGCTGCCGCTGCTGTTATCGGTAAAGCCGAACAAAATTGAGCCAAAATTTGATGTGTATCTTGCCGCGCCACTAAAAGAACAACTGGCGAAGTTCGAGCCGGATGAGAAGTTTGTCTGGATTGACCGCTGTTACAAAATGGGCGCCGTGTGGGATGAAACGCTGGAGCTAAATCCGAACCTTTGCGTGGCGGACGGCGCGCTCAACGCCACGCCGGAAATCGTTCAGGTGAAGCCCGGCGTGACCCGGGGCGAGGTAAAATTCCGCCGCGTTGGCGGCAACAGCGACGAACGTTACCAGCAGGCGGTGACGCGTCTGCGCGTGGTGGACGATGACCTGAAATACACCTCTGACACGCTTCTGTTTGGCCTGCCAGGACTGCCGAAACAGGTACTGAAAGTGACGGGCCTGTCGTATATCGAACCCTGGGGCGGGCGCTGGTCTGACGCGAACCTGCTGCCTGCGGTAAATATTGAGTATCTGGAGCCGCTGCCTGCCGAATTTGACCTGGTGCTGACCGCTCGCGCCTTTGGCGCCAACAGCCAGCGTCCGTTTACTATTAAGGTGGGGAGCGAGACGCAGCAGGTGATGCTGAGCGAGCACGACAGCGAGGTGAAGGTACATTTCGCCAACCCTTCGCGCGCGCGCGTCATCACCCTTCTGCCGCCTTCCCCCATCGAAACAACCGAGGGCGCGATTGATGGCTTTGCCGCCCGTCGGCTCGGCATTGGGCTGGTCAGCCTCAAGGTCATCTCGTCACACTAACCGCGCGCTCCGATCGATAAAACCGGGGCGTTTTTGCCTGTTACGCCGTTGCGTAATAAAAAACGCCAGACGGCTTTTTCTGCCTGCTGAAAACAGATTACTATAGGTTTTTTACTGGCTCATTCTGACAGGTACCAATACCTTGAAATCCCTGGTTCACCGTTTGCTGGCTCTGGCTGTCGCCGCGCTTCCGCTTTGCGGACAGGCGGCAAAAAACTCTCCCGATCCGCTGCTGGCCTCTCAAATCGTCGATCGCTACGCCGGGAATATTTTCTATAACACCAAGGCGACCGGCATGGCGATTGTGGCGATTGACGCAAACCAGCGTGTTTTTGCCAGTAAAGGCGCGATCCGCCCCGGCAGCGGCGTGCGACCGCAGAAAGATTCGTTAATCCGTATTGCCTCGCTCACCAAGCTGATGACCAGCGAGCTGCTGGTAAAACTTTCTGAACAGGGCGTGGTGCGGCTGGACGATCCCCTGAGTAAATACGCGCCTGCGGGCAGCAGCGTGCCGTCGCGCGACGGCCAGCCGGTGCGGCTGGTTAATCTTGCCACCCCTACCAGCGGCCTGCCGCGCGAGCAGCCCGGCGGCAAGGCCAACCGTCCGGTATTTGTCTGGCCAACCTACAGCCAGCGCTGGCGCTGGATGGATAACGCCCAGTTGAAGTCCATTCCCGGCACGCAGGCCGCCTACTCCAACCTGGCTTATGACCTGCTGGGCGATGCGCTGTCGCGCGCATCGGGGTTGTCCTATCCTGCCCTGCTGCAACGCGAAATCACCCGTCCGCTGGGAATGAAAGATACCACCTTCACGCCATCGCCTGAGCAGTGCGGCAGGCTGATGGTGGCGGCAAAAGGCGCCAGTCCGTGCATGAATACGCTGGCGGCCATCGGCAGCGGTGGCGTCTATTCAACGCCGGACGACATGGGCCGCTGGATGCAGCAGTTCCTCTCTTCCGACGTCAGCACCCGCACCGCACAGGCGGATCGCCTGCAAACGATGATTTACCAGCGTGGCCAGCTCACCCGCGTGGACGGCATGGATGTACCAGGCAAGGCCACCGCGCTGGGCCTCGGCTGGGTGTATATGGCACCGCAGGGATCGCGTCCCGGCATTATTCAGAAGACCGGCGGCGGCGGCGGCTTTATTACCTATATAGCGATGGTGCCACAGTACAGCGTTGGCGTGTTTATTGTGGTGACCCGCTCGCCGCAAACGCACTTCACCGCCATGAGCGATGGCGTAAATAACCTGCTAACCGAGTTGATTGGTAACACGCCGGACAGCGCAGCGCTGGCGGCAAGTATTATGTCAGACTGAGTGGCCAGGGCGCGGAAGGAACCGCGCCTGAAACAGCCTGCTCTGCTTTTAAATAAACAACCCTCACCGCAGCAGTGATGTAAGGCAAATTTACGTTTACCTGTTTTCCCGGTAAATTCCTGTCACCGGATGCGGATGGTTTTCAGATCGGCTCTCTCAACCCTCAAAATGCGTCGTCAGCATATCAATGAAAAGTCGGACTTTAGCCGCAAGGTGTCTTCGGCTGGGATATAGGGCATTAATGGGCGTTTCTTTACCTGAAAAGGTTGGAAATAATTTCACGAGGCGCTTTTTATGCAGGTCTCCGTCCGCCAAAAAAGAAGGCAGAAAGGCAATTCCCATTCCCTCTACCGCCGCATCTTTAATAGCTTCCCCACTATCAAAACGCAGGCGGCGATTTCCCGTCACAAAAACTTCTTCACCGTCATTATTCTTCAGTTGCCAGATACCTGAGCCCGAATGAAACCCATATATCAGTCTCTGATGCGCGCCAACGTCAGAAATGTTTTCAGGCATGCCGTTGTTATGAAGATAGTCTGGAGAAGCGTATATAAAGGGGCGACACCGGGTAATCGGGCGAGCAATCATCATTGAGTCATAAGGCAGTTCACCCAACCTGATACCAAGGTCAAATCCCTCTTCTACCAGGTCAACCAGCCTGTCGGTAAAACTTATTTCAGCATCCAGATCCGGCCATTTCTGCAAAAACGCATTCAGCAAGGGCAGAATGACGATCCTTCCGAACGCTGATGTAACCGTGATCCGCAACGTACCTTTTGGCTGCGCGTTATCCTGCCTGATGCTGCTTTCTGCCTCATGAATATCGGTCAGGATTTGTACACATCGCTCATAAAAATAGTGCCCATCGGCAGTCAGTGACACAGTGCGAGTGGTGCGATGAAGTAACCGCGTACACAGATGTGCTTCCAACCGGGCAAGGGATTTTCCCGCTGCGGAACGTGTTAATCCCATCGCTTTCCCGCCAGCAACGATGCTTCCTGTCTCAGCAATCGCCACAAAGGCACGCATGGTATTAAGGTCGATCTCTCCATTCAGATAGTGACCTGTGCCGAATTTTTGGATGCTCACTGTAGAACCTTTTTCCCGAAATTATTGTTTATATTAAAAGCGTAGAAAATAATTCAACGCAAGGACAATCCGATTATGTTGACTGCTCATGCTCAAAAAACTTTCGATGGCTGGAAAAAGGTAGCCATGCCCGTAGTACGAAAAATAACCGGGGAGGATGTGCAAAGCTGGGCTGAAGCCCGTGCAGAATATGACAACGGGCTTTATGGTCTTTTCCCGGTGCCGGAAGGGGTGACTTTCACCCACGTTAATTCAGGCGACATCCCGATGATGGTGGTGACGCCTGAAAACCTGATAGAGGGCCGCACTCTCTTTTATATACACGGCGGCGGCTATGTTCATGGAGGCGTGAACGGCTATCGCAGCCTGGCAGGAAATTATGCCAAACGTCTTCGCGCGCGTGTTTACCTTCCTGATTATCGACAGGCACCTGAGTACCCCTTTCCCATTCCTGTTGAAGATACTTTCACCGCTTATCGATCCTTGCTGGAAAGCGGTGTTGATCCGCGATCTCTTGCCCTTTCCGGTGATTCCGCTGGCGGAGCCATGGCGGTGACCATTATGCGCAAAGCCCGGGATGCAGGTCTCCCACTTCCTGCCGCAGCCGTTGCCTTCTCTCCCTGGGCAGACCTGACGCACAGTGGTGAGTCAGCGAGGATCAGAAATGGTATCGACCCCTTATGCAGTACTGAGTTTCTGACCCAACTGGCCGCTATTTTCCTGGCAGGGGAATTGCCAACTCATCCGGATGCCTCACCGGTATTTGCCGATGTAAGAGGCCTCGCGCCTACGCTTATCCAGATTGGTGAAAACGAGGTCATGCTGAGCGGGGCCATGCAGTTGGCATCCCGCCTTGGAGAGAATCGGGTAAGGACATCCCTTGAGATATGGCCTGGCATGTTCCACGTCTGGCATTTATTTACCGGACTCCTTCCTGAAGCGGATCACGCTTTACGCAATGCCGTGAGATTTCTGGATGATGCGCTGCCTCCTGAATGAGAGGAAAACGCTGACGTTTTTTCACAGTGAGTCAGGCCCGTTCCGAAACGGGCCTGACTTATGCGGCCAATGCGCGCGATGTAAATGCTCAAAACCATCCCACCCCTCAACGCCAACTCTCAGGCATGAAGGCAGCCTCGTATAAAAACACTAAGGGAATAAGTTGGTTAAGCAGGAACGGTCGCAGATTGCTTATTCAGGCATAAAATTATCAAGCCGCTGACCGATAACCTTTTTGATAACAGAAAAAACCGGCCGCGTTGATGTCAAGAGCGTATGGTCGCATCGATGGCAGAACACAGGAACCCTGCGGTGACCGGCTCTGCCTTATCCGGCAACGTTAAACTGTTTCTGAACATCCGTCCTTGTGGATCAGTACAGCACTTGCTTTTTCGCTTCGCAGCCCGATTGCCCTGCTCACAGGCTGGATCAATGTATGCTGATAAACCTCCGTGGAAACGCAACGCAGCGGCAGAACGCCACTGATGCGCTTAAAATGCCCGACGAGAATCGGGATGATGTTCTGAAGCAGTTCGTCTGCCTGGCCAGCGAGTCACTGGGGATCCCCGGCGGCTTTATTTCTGTTATTGATGACAGCCATCAGTTCATCCGCGCTGCCCACAATATCGCGCTTTGTCAGACGACGCGGGAAGACGCTTTCTGCCGTTACGTTGTGGATAGCGGCGAAGTGATGGTGGTGACTGACACCCTGCTTGACCCTCGATTTACCACGCATCCGCTGGTGGTGGGGCCACCCCGCATTCGTTTTTATGCCGGCGCCCCGCTGAAAAACCGGGAAGGCGTTATTCTTGGTACGCTGTGCGTGACAGACCGTGTGCCGCACCGGTTCCCCCGTAAGAAAATCAGGATGCTGGAAACGCTCGCCCGCCTGGCGATGACCTTCCTGGAAACCTGGCATTCGGCGGGCTTTACGGATGTAGCCACCGGGTTGCCAAACCGTCAACGGTTAATCCGTCACCTTCAGTTGCTGTCCACTTCAGAACAACGCGCCCCACTCCGGCTGACCTTAATTGACTGCATTGATATGCCGCGAGCTTACGAACTGGCCCGCGCGCTGGGTATGGCGCCGGTTGAAGCGCTGCTGCGCGATATTGGTGGCCTGCTGCGCGAGCGGCTGGAACTGGCGCCGGAGGATATTCTCTATACGGTGGCGACAGGCCGCTACGCCATCCTGGCATCGGCGGAAGGGCGATTTTCCGCGCAGAATGTTGTTGATAAACTGCGTTACGTCAGCGCCCGCCCCGAGGATGGCGTGGCGATGGATTTATCCATCCATGCTGGCGAGGTTTGCTTCGATCCCACAGAGCTTCCGGCCCAGGAAGCGTTGCGCCGCGCCGTCAGCGCACTTCATGAGGCCATCAACCTGCACGTGGGCGCGCGGAGTTTTAACGAGCTTAGCGATGCCCGGCGCAACGGCGATTTCCGGCTGATGAACGATCTGGCGGCCGCGCTTCAGACCGGCACAGGTGGTCTCTACCTGGTATACCAGCCCAAAGTTTCTCTCCCCTCCGGCCGACCTGTCGGACTTGAAGCGTTAATTCGTTGGCGACATCCTGAACACGGAGAGTTATCCCCCGCCGGCTTTCTGCCCGTGGCACAGTTCACTAACCTGATGAACAGCCTGACAGATTGGGTGGTTGGCGAAACAATCCGTCAGTTGAAAATATGGTCCGATACGCCCTGCCTGCTGCCGGTATCGGTGAACGTCAGCGTCAGCGACCTGTCGCGGAGCGACTTTACCGATACCCTTGAGGCCAGAATGGCCCAGGCGGGTCTGTCCACTTCGCTGCTGGGCATTGAGTGCCTGGAAACGGAGAAAGCCACGGAAAACCCGGCGGCGCTGGCGAACATGGAGGGGCTAAGGAAGCAGGGTTTTCGCATCTCGCTGGATGATTTTGGCGCCGGCTACAGCAACATTGGCTATCTTCGGCAAATGCCGATTGACGTGATCAAGCTGGATCGCGCGCTCGTCTCGGGCCTGACAATCGATCCCGGCAGCCGGATTATTGCCGCCAGCGTTATCCGTATGCTGAAAGATCTCAACTATGTGGTGGTTGCTGAAGGGGTGGAAGATCGGGAAACGCTGATGGTGCTGGAAGCATACGGATGCGATCAGGTACAGGGTTTTTACTTCTCAAGGCCATTGCCGCCGGCAGAGCTTGAAAAATGGTTGCAGCAGCAGCCACAGTCTGCCGACCCGGACATCTTGCCCCTGACAGGTAACAATCTCACCATGTCTGACGACGCTCACGATCCCGGCTTATATAACTGAACCGTCATGCTTAAGGAGGGTGTTTGTAACGGGTCAGGCGTTGTTATCGGCATACTGTGCGCAGTGCAACGTGCCGGAAATATCGTCCGCACGGCATTTCCGGGTAAAGGCGCATTAAGAAGCGTTTGTACACTTACTCCACATTGATGCGGAGGTTCTATGAGTACAGTTATTGATAATTTTACGCGCCACAAAAGCGAACGCAGTTTTACCGATCAACCGATTGATGACGCACTGCTTGAACGCATTATCAGCACCGCCTGGCGTGCGCCAACCTCCGTGAATTCACAGCAGGTCTCCGTGATTGTATCGCGCAGCGCTGAGAACCGGCAAAAAATAGCTCAGCTGGCAGGCGGCCAGCCGTGGATTGCCAAAGCGCCGATATTTTAACTTTTGTGTTAGATATGTACAAAAGCGAGCGGGCAATGGCGTTAATTAATGAACAACAGATTGCCCATCAGAGCGTTGAAAGCATTGTCTCCGGTGCCACGGATGTCGGGATCGCTCTGGCGTCGGTCATGGCTTCTGCCCGTTCTGAAGGGTTGGGCGTGGTGCCGATTGGCGGTATACGCCGCTCGCCGCTGGAAATGGTGGCGTTATTGCAATTGCCAAAACACACCTTTCCGCTGGCGGGCGTCGCGATGGGCTATGTCGATGTGCCTGCACATCAGAAACCACGCCTGCCGTTTGAGACCTTTCGTCATAATGAAACCTATCAGACCGCCGGACTTGAGGAGAACATCGCGCAATATAATCAGCAGATCGGTGAGCACTGGCAGACGACCGGACGCACAGATGGCGAGAGCTGGAGTGAAAGCGTGGCAGGTTATTATCGCCACATCTACTTCCCCGATGTGCTGGACGGGTTGCTGAAACAGGGCTTCGGCATCGACAAATAGCGCGTAAACACTGATGGCGAAGGAGAGCAGGAGCTGGCTGCTGCATCGGTTTCAACGCGCTGATGCACGCAGTTAGCAGCGCTACTGATACGCCGCAGCTTTAGTGCAGTAGGTAAATGAGTCATTCACCCCGTCATGGAAATATTCATATGACAGGAAATAAGAAAGCACTGGCTGAGAGAGTAAAACTGAGAATACGCGCATGCATCCATAACCTGACGTGGGAAGTGTGCAGGGTGCCGAATTCAGGCATCGGGTTCACAAAAAAAAGGCGAGGCGAGACTGTAATTTAAATTGTGTATCTGCCTGTTTTTGCTGATTGCACAAACATTTCTGTCGTTAATGCTGTGTTACCATAACCTTCAGGATCGCTTCTGGTAAACCATTTACAAAAGAACCCTTCAGTTTTCCAGGGGAAATCATTTTCAATATCAAAACCTGACCTGTAAACCTTAAATAACTCCCTGAACTTTTTTAATTGCCTTAATAATCTCATCACATTCTGCATCATCCTGGAGTAACGTATCAACACTCAAAGGAACCGCTTTAACAGTTATTGAAGCCAGCGTTGATAGTGTTTCCCGGAGGATGGCCAATACGTTCTCGTCGGTTTTTATATCTTATCGTCGCCGCGTGCCATTCGAATGTATTCATCCATAGTGTAAAAGCTTATCCGTGTTGCATCATTAGCTAAAATAACCCAGCCGATAACAGGCACAACTCTCCCGACAAAGACGCCATTATTATTTACCCTGCTGAAGGTTAATTGCTTTGCCGGACTGTAGCTGTTAGCTGTTCCCCTGCGGTCTCAGGGAATGCGCCTACCCAACAGACAACAGTTGCGATATCATCACTCCCATTAATGAAATGTGATAATTAACTAAGCCTGGATGGCCGTGACCTCTCTAACCATTGATATCTTAAAAGCCTGGCAGCGCATAGAATTTTTTCAGCCCTACGCTGTTGAAAAAAAAGAGAAAACCCTGCTTATCTCCCCTTCCGCCCTGCGGCAATCCGGTGATAACGCGCTGCCCTGGCTTTCGGCCGATCTACGGCAGGAATATGAGATCCCACATAAAGCTTCGTACTGCATCCACATCGGTTTGTTTGATAAATCTGTCGCCAGTCGCCTCAGCCAGGAGATATTCGGCGCGGAGCAAAACATTGCCGTCCGGGAAGAGATCGAACAACGACTGGATCAGGAAGGAACAACCTGTTTCGCCAAGGTACTGTTAAATGCTGATGGTGCCCCTGCCATGGATAAACTCTCCGTCAGCTCGCTTCCCTGGGCGCTGGGCCATTTGCAAAAGAGACGTTTTCAGTATTTAAGCGCAGCAATTTTCACTGAAGATTGCAGGCACCTTGCCGATACGTTGGCTGAATTTGCCTTAACGCTGACACCTTCACATGAGAAAAGCGGAGGCGTGTTACGCGCGGCCGATATTTTAACATTATCAGAGACGCACCTGAGAGACTGGGCGGACTTTGCACCTGAGTGGCAATATGTTTTACAAATAGAGTGGTTCGAAAGCAACGGTGAACGTGATGAATCGGCCGGCGAAGAAATTAGCGAGCAGGATGAGGAGGCGAGCGACAACGATAAAGCCCTGGCATTGCCTATTCTCAATAGCTTTTTCTTTGAAGATCTTGAAAACGTAATCAGAGCTCTGGAGCAAAAAGAAACGGGTAAAGCGCTTGGCGCTTACCTTTCTGGTAGCGATCGGAGAAATGTCGATCTCTATTCCCAGGACGGGCTTGCCGCCATCATTGATAAACTTCATCCGGCAAATATGCCCTCAGGCCGCTGGCCATCTGAGCCAGAACATGCCATGTCGCTGATGCAGCAGTTCGCCATTAATACGGCGGTTGAAGAGCTGGCAGACGGTGGATTACTTTCCGTCAATGGCCCGCCTGGCACAGGGAAAACCACTCTGCTACGCGATCTGGTTGCCCATAACGTTGTGGAGCGCGGGACGATACTTTCGCGCTTTGAGAAAGTCGAGGATACGCTGGATCAGGACGGTTTTATTGTTCCGGCACTGACCGGTTTCGAGATGGTTATCGCCTCATCCAATAATGCAGCGGTGGAGAATATTTCCAAAGAGCTGCCGCAAAAAAAATCTCTCGCAAAGGAATTTCGCGCACTTGATTATCTGGCCGCAACGGCCAATCAGTTGGCTGCTGAATATGGCCCGAAACGCCAGCGTAAGAAATACACCAATAGCAAAGGGAGGGAGTGTCACTATCACCTGTTTCGCCCGCTGGAAGAGGAAAAACAGTGCTGGGGAATCATTTCTGCCGCGCTGGGTAAGAAATCAAATCGCAATAAATTCACCCAGCGCCTGTTCTTTGATGAGCATTTTCAAAGGGATACTCCTGAAGAAACCTCACGGCCTGAGACTGAAAATTTCCTGAGCCTGTGGCGTTGGAAAACGCACCACAACGCGCCATCCTTCACATCGGCGAAAAAGCGCTTTATTGCGTGCCGACAGCAGACCGAAAAAACGTTCAGCCAGTTAACAGATTATGCCAATTTATTGAAAAAAGTGGCGGCTCACTCGCCGGATAATTTATTACCCGTGCTCCGCCAGATTGAAATGCAGTGCGAAGCGATTCAACGGGATCTGAAACTGGCGGAAGCCAAAAAGAGCGTCATGGATCAACAGGTTCAACATCTGCACCAACAGCAGAAAGTCCTTGAAAACCAGGCGCCGGGATGGCTGAGCCGTTTAGTAAAGCGCCGTAAATTGCAGGAATATAGAGATAATTTTCACGCGCTTTCAAGCCAGCTAAAAGAGAGGCTCGCGCAGCAGATAGAGCATGCACAAAATATTGCTGCACATCAAACCAAGCTGAATCAAAGCGAAACATTGAAAGATGAAATAGTGCAGCGCATTGAGCAGCAAGCGCGTCAGCAGCGCGAAGATCGGCATGCTTTACAAGCTTTACAGCAGCAATTTCCGACTCTCACAACGCCCGATCTTACCCTGCCAGTAAATGATGCAACATTACAGCGCGTTGCCTTGTGGCAAAATGAAGAGATTAATCGACAGCGTTCATTACTTTTTATAGCCGCAATCGAGCTGCATCAGGCGTGGCTTTACGAAGCGCTGGATAAAAAACGGCTCACGCCGGTGATATCAAAATTCAGTAACTTTTTAGACAAGCCACATCTGAATGGTGATCCTTTGCGCTGGTGGCAAACGCTGTTTATGGTTGTTCCGGTCGTTTCCACCACCTTTGCGTCGGTAGGACGCATGTTTCATGGCGTTAAAGGTGAAAATCTGGGCTGGCTGATGATTGACGAAGCGGGCCAGGCCTCGCCGCAGCAGGCGGTAGGCGCCATCTGGCGAGCGAAACGCGTGGTCGTGGTTAGCGATCCTTTACAGATTGAGCCTGTATTCACCACCTCTCCGGCGCTGGTCAAGCACCTGTGCGAGGATACCCTGCATGACCGCGCGGAGGAGTGGAATCCTGCACATTTTTCTGTCCAGCAAATAGCCGACCGCGCCAATCCGTGGGGATGTGAATTAGAGGTGATGAACCAGCCTTTGTGGATTGGTATTCCTCTTTGGGTTCACCGTCGCTGCATTGAGCCCATGTTCAGTCTGGCAAATAAAATGGCTTACGATAACCGAATGATTCACGGACTTAATCAAGACGAGATTGGCAGTCAGTTGGTTAATAACGTGATTGAGAATCACTGGGTGATTTCATCAGGCGGACAAGGCGAAAAGCAGTATCGCGACAGCCACGGTGAAAATTTAATCGAACTGCTGGATCGTTTACTTATTCAGAACGTCGCGCTGCAAAAAATCTACATCATTACGCCGTTTAAAGCAGTTAAGAAGGCAATTACTGAGTTGTTGGATCAGCGAGATATCAGTACCTGGAGACGATATTCACCGCGTTTAGACACTAAAGAGGTGAATGAGTGGCAAAAGCACAGCGTCGGCACGGTACACACTTTTCAGGGGAAAGAGAACGACATCGTTATTTTTGTGCTGGGATGCGATGAACATGACGATGGAGGCGCAAAATGGGCCGCCAGCAAACCCAACCTGCTTAACGTTGCGCTCACTCGCGCCAAAAAGCATATTTTTATTATTGGTGATCCAAAGGTGTGGCATCAATTGCCATGGTTCAGCGACGTTGCTGAGGTGCTCCCGTCTTTTAGTACTGAATCGCATCGGCTAACGAAGTTTCAGGGTAAACCCCAAACGCCATCAGATGTTATTTACCGCTAAAGCGGAAACGAAAGTGCCAATATTTGGAGCCGTTAGAGTGTATCAGCAAAAACATGCCATCCCTCTCGACAAGGGTGTACTCCTTTTCCTGCGGTTTTGCAGAACGCACCTTGGTATCAGTCAGGGCCATGATGGTATTGATCTCCTCCCAATATCGGTGCCAGGGTAAATCAGAGATCCGGCCCTGTTTGATCTCCTCCCAATATCGGTGCCAGGGTAAATCAGAGATCCGGCCCTGTTTGCAGGCTTCGGATAAATTCTTCCGGAGTCTGGTTATTTAACGAGGAATGTGGCCGGTACTGGTTATATTCCTGCCGCCAGTGCTCGATCTTCTCCTGAGCATCTTCCAGTGACAGGAACCAGTGCACGTTCAGACATTCATCACGCAGGCTGCCGTTAAATGACTCAACCAGGGCGTTGTCCGTGGGCTTCCCGGGGCGGGAGAAGTCCATCGTTACCCTGTTTTCATACGCCCAGCGATCCAGCGTTTTCGAGATAAATTCGCTCCCGTTGTCCGTCTGTAGCCGCTCTGGTACACGCTGCTGTGTCTGCCTGATCCGTTCCATCACGGCGACCACATCGTTACCACGAAGCCCCTGGCCTACCTCGATCGCCACGCATTCACGACTAAAATTATCGACTACAGTCAGGGCACGGATCCGGCGTCCGTTGAACAGATTATCAGCAACGAAATCCATGCTCCAGCACTGATCCACCGCGGTCACGGCCGGGCGGATACGCCTGTGCCTGGCCGTCACGTGCCGCCGCGGGCGTTTTGACCGCAGGTTCAGCCCTTCCAGACAGTAAATCCGGTGGGTTTTCTTGTGGTTAACCAGCCAGCCCTCCCGCCGCAGCAGGATATGGATCCGCTGCACACCATAACGAATGCGGGTTTCTGCAATCTCCCGTATCCGCTGCGTGAGGGCCCGGTCATCGCGGCAGCTGCGGTAGTTGTAGACCGTTCGGCTCTGCATCATCAGCCGGCATCCCCTGCGAACGCCGATGCGGTACGCCGCCAGCAGGTATTCGACCGCCTCGCGTTTCTGCACCGGCCTCAGAACTTTTTTCGGATGACGTCCTGCAGCATTTCCTTGTCCAGGCTGAGATCGGCGACCAGCCGTTTCAGGCGGTGATTCTCTTCTTCCAGCTGGCGCAGCCGGCGCAGTTCCGTCACGCCCATGCCGCCAAACTTCTTCTTCCAGTTGTAAAAAGTAGCCTCGGAAATCCCCATCTTTCTGCAGACTTCCTCCACCCGCGTACCTGTTTCTGCCTGTTTCAGGGCAAAAGCGATCTGCTCTTCGGTATAACGCGTCTTTTTCATGCCGGATGACCTCATTTGTTCATGGAAAGAAAGGCCGGAAACCCCACTTTACGCCGGTACTGAACAA
>NZ_JNVB01000029.1 GCF_000770305.1 Erwinia oleae | reverse complement strand
CCTTCACCCACCCTCGCTTTATAACGTTTTTAACAGCCTTTCCTGGGAATTACCCTATTTTTTGTTTCTATATTGGAAACACTAACAACTTGCTTTATGGTGTGGGAAAAAATAAGGATAAGCCTCTCATGTCTGATAAAAATCCCGAATACAGAGCGGATATTGACGGTCTGCGCGCCCTGGCGATTCTGTTAGTTGTTCTTTTTCACTCAGGCGCCCATATATTCAGCGGCGGATTTATTGGCGTAGATGTCTTTTTTGTTATTTCAGGTTTCCTGATTGGCAATATCATCTATCGCGAAATAAACAATAATGCCTTTTCCTATCAGCGGTTTTATGTCAGGCGAATTCGCCGCATCGCGCCTGCGCTGTTCTTTATGCTGCTCTGTATCAGCGCGCTCGGCTATAGCATGCTGTCGCCGCTGGAATTCCGCGATATGGCAAAGTACATTGTTTCAGTACTGCTTTGCGTTCCTAATATCATGTTATTAAAGGGAATTGATTACTTTAATCCCAATGCGGATCTCAATCCGCTGCTGATGACCTGGTCGCTGGGCATTGAAGAGCAGTTCTACTTTTTTCTGCCGGTCATCATGCTTTTCGCGCGTCGCATCCGTTTTTCCATCAGGCTGTTTATTGCGATTATCAGTCTGATTTCGCTGGCAGTGAATATTGTTGTTACACCAAACGATGCAAACAACGCTTTTTATTTGCTGCATACGCGCGCGTGGGAATTAGGCGCTGGCGTACTGCTGGCGCTTTACCGCAGCAGGCCGCTTACCGGTGCGAAAAGCCTGCCTTTTTCACTGGCTGGTTTTTTACTGATTCTGATCCCCGCCGCAGTACTGAATAAAGACAGCGTCTTTCCGGGCTATCTGGCCCTGTTACCGGTGCTGGGCGGCGTACTGATTATTTTCGCCCGCAGTAGCCTGAGCCGCTGGCTGCTGGAGAATCGTGTCATGGTATTTATCGGCAGAGTCTCCTACTCATGGTATCTCTGGCACTGGCCATTGCTGAGCCTGGCCCGCCTCTCCGCCGACCACGATCTCACTGCCATACAGGGACTCTCCATTAGCGCCGCTGCCTTTATCATTGCGGCGTTCTCCTGGTATTTTGTCGAAAAACCTTTCCGCCAACCGGCGCGCCCGCGTCAGCGTGTTATTTCCATTTATTGTGCGCTGTGCGCCGCAGGAATTTTATCTTTTACCGCGATTTATACACTGGGCGGCCTGCCGGACAGGGTCAATCCATTGGTCAATGAAGGTGAAATGTTCAAAGTTTCCGCCGAGAAAAACCCCTGCCTGATTGATTATGGCCCGCTGCTGCCGGTACCGGGTAGCCGCTGTCTGCCATCATCAAACGTGCCTGCCGTGGCGCTGGTGGGTGACAGCCACGCCGCCGCGCTGCATACGGCTGTCGCACAATACGCTGAAAACAAAAAGAAACCTTTATTCGAACTGACCAAATCTTCCTGCCCGTTTTTGGTGGGCGCCAGCCGCTATATGGTCGATCACCCTAAACACGGCGCGCAGTGCCAGGCCTTCAACGAAGAGACGCTGAAAATTTTACTCAGCAACAAGGTTGATGAAGTCATCATTGCCGCCTACTGGTCTTCCGGATTCCTGCCGACGCGTGGCTACGGCTACAACTCGCTCGACAGACGCGTCACCGATAATTATCAGGCGTTGGATCGGGGGTTGAAAAACGCCGTGGCGAAACTGCGTGCCGCAAATAAAAAGGTCACCATTATTGAGGATGCCCCTCGTCTGGATATCGATCCGCTGCGTTTTAACAACATTCAGCAAATTCCGCTGCGTAAGCGAATCCACGCGCTGCTGACCGAAAACACGGTATCCTCAGCCGATCCCGAACGCACACTCCGCCTTTACCCGGAAACCGACCACGTTGACACGCTGCTTGACCGGTACGCACAGCCGGGCGTGAAGGTGATCAGGCTGAAAGACAACCTCTGTAGCCAGCAGGGCTGCCTGATTGCCAATCGCGGTTTGCCCGTTTATTACGATACGCATCACCTGACGGCGCTGGGCAGCACCATCGCGTTGCGAAATCGTCTGAATTAGTCATGACCGCAGCGCATAAAAAAGCCGGAACAGGTTCCGGCTTCGCTTTTAAGCGGTGGTCTTTCTGACAAAAAGCCAACTTATCAACAACAGTAACAGCCAGCCAACGCCGACATAGAGTGATATGCGCGTATCCGGGAAGTAACCGATCAAACCAATAATAAAGGCCAGGAACAGAATACCCACCATTGCGGTGTAGCGTCCGCCGGGCATGGCGAACTTCAGCGCTTTTGTCTGCTCGCTGGTGAGTGAGCGACGGAAACCGATCTGCGCAAACAGAATCATAATCCACACCCAAACGGTCGCAAAGGTCGCCAGCGACGCGATAACAAGGAAGACTTTCTCCGGCATCAGGTAGTTAAGCCAGACGGCGATCAGCATCGCCATCATCATCACCAATACGGTCACCCAGGGTATCCCGCGACGCGAAACGGTGGCAAAGGCTTTCGGCGCATGTCCCTGTTCCGCCATACCGTGCAGCATACGACCCACGCCGAATACGTCGCTGTTGATGGCAGATAATGACGCGGTAATCACCACAAAATTCAGAATGGCCGCCGCCGCCGCGATGCCCATATGCTGGAAGGTCAGCACAAACGGGCTGCCGTTGGTGCCAACCTGATCCCATGGGAAAATCGACATAATGACGAACAGCGTGCCAACGTAGAACACCAGAATGCGCAGCGGCACGGTGTTAATCGCCTTTGGAATAGAGGTCGCCGGATCTTTGGCTTCGCCCGCGGTGATGCCGATAATCTCAATGCCGCCATAGGCAAACATGACGATTTGCAACGACAGCACCATGCCAGTTACGCCGTGCGCGAAGAATCCGCCGTTGGTCCAAAGATTATGAATGCCGGTCGGCTGACCGCCGTTACCGATCCCCCAGAAAATGATGCCGATGCCCGCAACGATCATGATAATGATGGTGGCGACTTTAAACAGCGACAGCCAGAATTCGACCTCACCAAACACTTTTACGGTCGCCATATTAATGGCGCCGATAATCAGCACCACGCTCAGAACCCAGATCCAGTGCGGCACGTCAGGGAACCAGACTCCCATATAGATGCCGAAAGCGGTAACGTCGGCGATGGCGACAATCAGAATTTCGAAGCAGTAGGTCCATCCGGTAATATAACCCGCCAGCGGGCCCAGATAGTCCTGCGCATAGCGGGAGAAGGAGCTGGCCTGCGGGTTGTTCACCGACATTTCACCCAGCGCGCGCATAATAATATAGGCGACAGCGCCGCCAATGATGTAGGCGATCATGACGCTCGGGCCGGCCATTTTCATCGCGTCGGCGGAGCCATAAAATAACCCCGTCCCGATAGCCGAACCCAGCGCCATAAAGCGGATATGGCGCGTGCTCAATCCCTTTTTGAGGGTATTATTTTTCATCTTAGCTTCTGCATCCGTAGCTCCCCTGAGGTCAGGCGAAGCGATTTTATTACTCACTGCTCATGCGCCTTAACCTGCTGACGTCCCAGCATCCGGTCGCAAATTGCCACCAGCACCAGCATCGCCAGCGAGGGCAGCAACCATGCCAGCCCCTGATCGGCCAGCGGCAGATGCTGAGCAAACGCAGGCAATATCGTCTTCAGATCGCTGGCTTTGATCGCGTCGATAATACCAAACACCAGGCTTATCAGCATCGTTGGCGCAATAATACGCGAATTTTTATTCCACCAGCTCAGCGTGAAACTCAGCAACACCAGCACAATACAGGGCGGGTAGATGGCGGTCAGCACCGGGATCGAAAACTTAATCAGATCGGCCAGCCCAAGGTTAGATACCAGCATTGAGAACAGACCCAGGGTAAACACTAACTGCCGATAGCTCAGCGGCAGATAGTGCTCGAAAAACTCCGCGCAGGCGCAGGTCAGGCCTACCGCCGTCACCATGCAGGCGACAAAAATCAGCGTGCCGAGGAAAATGCTGCCCATGCTACCGAACGTCTGCTGAACATAGGCATGCAGGATCGCCGCGCCGTTAGCGTTCTGATCGACAATGGATGCGCTGCCGGAACCCAGCTTAAACAGCGCCAGATAAACCAGCGTCAGACCGATACCGGCAATCAAACCGGCCAGCACGGTGTAGCGCGTCAGCAGTTTTGCTTCTGTAATGCCGCGTGAACGCGCCGCATTAACAATGACAATGCCAAAAACCAGCGCGCCCAGCGTATCCATGGTCAGATAACCGTTCACAAAACCACTGGAGAACGCCGCCTGCTGATAGGCTTCCGTGGCGGGGACCATGCCGCCCGCAGGCCACAGCAGCGCCGCAACGCCAAGAATGGCCAGCGCGACGATTTTCAGCGGCGCAAGAAAATGGCCGACGGTATCCAGCAGCTTTCCCGGGTAGAGTGAAACGCCAATAACGATCGCGAAATAGATCAGGCTGTAAATCAGCAGCGCGCCGGGGCTTTCGCCGGTTAACGGCGCGATGCCGATCTCAAAGGAAACGGTGGCGGTACGCGGCGTGGCAAACAGCGGACCGACCGCCAGGTAGCATACGGTCGCCAGTACCACGCCTGCCGTTTTGCCAATGGGCGAACTCAGCGCATCAATGCCGCCGCCAACGCGCGCCAGCGCGATAACGGTGACAACCGGCAGCCCCACGGCGGTGATCAGAAAACCCAGTGCGGCAATCCAGACGTGTTCGCCGGACTGAATCCCCACCACAGGCGGAAAAATAATATTGCCAGCCCCCACGAACAGGGCAAAAGTCATAAAACCCAGCGCGAGGATGTCTTTAGAAGATAAACGGTTAGTCATAAGCTGTGGATTGGCCCATACGGTGTTAATAAAAAAGTGATGCCATGTGCATGTGCTTAAAAACCACGTAATCAAACCGTTAAAGGGAAATATATAACCCATTAACACTTTGGCAGCAGATTCGCACTGAGTTTTGCTTTACTTGCAGGCGATCGGGAAAAACGGCGCTAAGTAAACCGTTTATAGCGGCGAAAGGCAATGCTGAATCGGAAAACCAGAAGGATATCGCGTAGAAAACGTATCAGGCAGCGTAACTGTTCAGATTATTGCGCAGATGCGCGAGATGATTTGCTTATTTTTTATTCGCTTAATGGCATTCTTGCAAAACTTCGGGGCGGAATGCGTGAAAAGCGCGTTCTCACGCGCTTTTCATCAATGACTATGCGTTTTTCCACACTTCATCGGCGATATCAACCACCAGGCGCAGTTTCGCCCACTGTTGCTCCTCGCTGAGACTGTTGCCCTCTTCCGTTGAGGCGAAGCCGCACTGCGGGCTGAGGCAGATCTGATCGAGGCTGACGTACTGCGCCGCTTCAGCGATGCGTTTTTTTACCGTTTCCGGATCTTCGGGTTCACCGTTTTTGGTGGTGATTAATCCCAGCACCACCTGCTGCCTGCC
Source organism: Erwinia oleae (assembly GCF_000770305.1). Lineage (GTDB taxonomy): Bacteria > Pseudomonadota > Gammaproteobacteria > Enterobacterales > Enterobacteriaceae > Erwinia > Erwinia oleae. Next base: position 42,034 of record NZ_JNVB01000029.1, on the reverse strand, counting down.
CGGTTTGATAAAGCGTAGCGGCTCAAAACCGCCGGAGCGCTCATTATCATACTCCAGGAAAAACGCATCAATATTCACCGTGCCAAAAAGAATTTCCGCCACCGGCTCATAGCCGCCTTCAGAGATCCACGTTGAGCGGAAGTTACCGCGACAGACATGCAGACCAATGGTCAAATCATCCGGCTTCCCTTCAATCGCTTTGTTAAGCACCTGAGCATAGATATAAGCCAGCTCTTCCGGATCGTCGCCGCGCGCGCGGATCTGCGCCTTCTGATCTTCGGAACAGAGGTAGGCCCAGACGGTATCGTCCAGTTGCAGATAGCGGCAGCCCGCCGCATAGAAAGCCTGAATAGCATCGCGGTACGTTTGCGCCAGATCGTCGAAATAGACGTTCAGGTCAGGATAGACGCTGGCATCAATCGCTTTACGTCCACCGCGAAAGTGCAGAACGCCTGGGCTGGGAATGGTCATTTTGGGCACCGCGTCGCCGCTGATGCTTTTCAGATAGCGAAAATCTTCCAGCATCGGATGGTTGCCGAAGCCCAGTTTGCCAGTCACGCGGATGCCGTGGGCTTTGGTTTGCACGCCGTTAAACTGAATGCCCTGCTCAGACTCATAACGCTCCACGCCTTCCAGGCCGTCAAAGAAATCAAAATGCCACCAGGCACGGCGGAATTCGCCGTCGGTGACCACCTTCAGGCCGCAGGCGCGCTGTTTGGCCACCACATCGCGAATTGCTTCGTCTTCGACGCGGCGAAGCGCAGTGGCATCAAGCGCGCCAGCCTGAAACCGTTCGCGCGCCTGTTTAACGGCGGCGGGACGCAGAAAACTGCCGACAACTTCGGCACGTGACTGAGCGGACTTGTTTTGCATATTGGCTACTCCTGGCCTGCGCATCATGCGCATAATTTACCGGTGAAATAATTACGCCTGGTTATATTTAGACTTCTGGATGTCTATATGGCTGAGAGAAAGAGTGTCATGAGAAAGATTCAGACGCAAACGAGGAAAATTCATGATGCATGAAAAAAATTCACTCAGAAAGAGGGATCAACGCGAGGTACAGCCAGTTCATTCATTCATCGCAGCCAGCGCCTGTGCACGCTGCGTCTCCGAAAGCGGCAGATAACCTGCCTGCGTCACCAGCGCCTGCCCTTCTGGCGAAAGGACATTGCGCAGAAAAGCCGCCGTGAGCGGCGCCAGCGGTTTACCTGGCGCTTTGTTGACATAAATGTAAAGCGGACGTGCCCAGGGATAGCGGCCATTGCGAATGGATTCCGCCGTTGGCTGCACCCAGGCAGTGCCTTCGCGGGCGACAGGCAGAGTCTTCACACCGCTCAGGCGAATGCCCATGCTGGCATAGCCAATGCCGTTTAACGTTCCGGCAACGGCCTGCACCACCGCCGCCGAGCCGGGGTATTCCCCCACGTCTTTGCGGAAATCGCCATTGCACAGCGCCTGCTGCCGGAAGAAGCCCCAGGTGCCGGAGGCGGAGTTACGGCCAAACCGCTGAAGGACACGATCCTTCCAGCCAGGCGGCATCAGTTGAAGATCGCCCCAGCGGTTGATGGCGGCGGTGCCGCTACAGCGCCGGGTAATTGAGAAAATCGCGTCGAGCTGGCGTATATTCAGGCCCGGTAAAGGATTGTCCTGATTCACCACCACCACCAGCGCATCCAGCGCGACGGGGATCGCCAGCGGCGGATAGCCGTAGCGGGCCTCAAAAATTTCACGCTCTACAGCCTGCATCGGGCGGCTCATCGCTCCCAGCTGTGCGGCGCCCGCAGCCAGCGCGGTTGGCGCGGTCGAAGAACCCGCAGCCTGAATTTGCACGTTCACGCCAGGATATTGCCGGTTAAAATTTTCGCCCCACAGCGCCATCAGGTTGCCCAGCGTATCCGAGCCGACGCCGCTCAGGTTACCGACCAGCGTGCCAGCCTGTGCAAGGGTGCTGAACAGCAGCGCGACGGCAAGAAACAGCGTTTTCATCATCTTTTCCGATTGCCTCAGCGAGAGGCATTTTGTGGCGATTCACCACTGACAATCAACCCCGGCGGCAGCAGGAAGCTGAAACAGGTTTCAATGTCCGGCTGGCTGGTAATATCCAGCCGTGCGTTATGGTGTCCCAGCGCGTGTTTAACAATCGCCAACCCCAGCCCGCTGCCGCCGGTCTGGCGCGAGCGCGCTTTATCCACGCGGTAGAAACGCTCGGTCAGGCGGGGGATATGCTCTGCCGGGATCCCGGGCCCGTTGTCTTTTACTTTAAACTGCGCGCCAAGCGGCGTTTTCAGCCAGCTGATATCGATGCGCGTGCCGTCCGGCGTATGGTTTACCGCGTTATACACCAGGTTCGATATGGCGCTGCGCAGCTGCTCATCGTTGCCGTAGACTTTAAGATGCGGATCGGTATTAAAACGAATCTCGTGGCGTCCGTGGCTGAGCGTTTCCGCTTCGCGTTGCAGCAGGCGCAGCATCAGCGGCACATCGACTTTTTCACGCAGATCCAGTGCGGGCGCGGCCTCAATGCGCGACAGCGTCAGCAGTTGGCTGACCAGCGCATCCATACGTCGCGTTTGCTCCTGCATGGTGTGCAGGGCCTTCTCGCGCAGCGGCCCTTCAAGAACCGAGTCGCTCATAACCTCAAGGTAGCCCTGCAACACCGTCAGCGGCGTGCGCAGTTCGTGGCTGACGTTGGCGAAAAAGTTTCGCCGCGCGCCCTCTAACTGATGTCTCTGGGTAACATCACGCGCTACCAGCAGCCACTGCCCTTCCGTATAAGGCATCAGGCGAAACTCAAGATGGCGCTGGTTGTTCAGCACCAGCGTCAGGTGACGCGAGAAATCGCGCTGGCGCAGATAGCGGGTAAACTCAGGATAACGCAGCAGGTTGAGGATGTTCTGACCATTATCTTCCGGCCAGCGCAGGCCAAGCATCTGCTGAGCCAGGCCATTACACCAGAAAATCGTCCCCTCTTCGGTGGTCAGTACCACCGCATCGGGCAGCGATTCCGCGCCGCTGCGAAAGCGTTTAATCAGATTGCCCAGTTCGCGGCGCCGACGCCGGTTGCGCGCCTGCATCTGGTAAAGCCCATAAAAAAGCGGCTCCCAGCTACCGCGACCAGTGGGCGGCGTCATGCTGCGATCGACCCACAGCCAGTAAGAAAGGCGCAGCAAATTGATGAAGTGCCAGCCCAGCAGGGCCAGCAAGGAGAGCAACAGCAGCCAGGGTAGTCCGCCCGCCAGCAGCCCGATAATCAGCGCGGGCAGGCAAACCAGTACCAGCTCCAGCAGCAATCTCTTCCAGGAGAGGCGTTCCAACACGGTTCAGGCTCCCGAGCGATCAGTAGCGTGCAGAGAAGCGGTAGCCTGTTCCGCGCACCGTCTGCACCATGCGGTCGTGACCGGTGTGCTCAAGCGCTTTACGTAAGCGGCGAATATGCACGTCAACGGTACGATCTTCGACATACACGTTAGTGCCCCAGACATGATTAAGCAACTGTTCACGGCTGTATACCCGCTCCGGATGGGTCATAAAGAAGTGCAGCAGCTTGTACTCAGTCGGCCCCATATCCAGCGGCTGGGTGTTCGACATCACGCGATGCGACGAGGGATCGAGACTCAGCCCCTGGATTTCAATCACCTCTTCCACCGCCATCGGCGAAATACGCCGCATCACTGCTTTGATGCGCGCCACCAGCTCCTTGGGTGAAAAGGGTTTCGTAATGTAGTCGTCCGCGCCCACTTCCAGGCCACGCACGCGGTCTTCCTCTTCGCCGCGCGCGGTCAGCATCATGACAGGAATATCGCGGGTCATCGCCTCACGCTTTAAGTGCTTAATAAACTGAAGGCCGGTTCCGCCGGGCAACATCCAGTCCAGAAGGATCAAATCGGGCCAGGGTTCAATCAGCGAATTGATGGCGCTGTCATAATCTTCCGCTTCAATCGGCTGATAGTCATTTTGCTCAAGTACGAAACACAGCATCTCACGGATAGGGGCTTCATCTTCCACCACCAAAATACGCTTAGCCATTATTGCTCCTGCAACGGATGCTTCTGGGATTTGCGGCGCCATTATGCGTCAGTTTTATGACAGTTTTATGAAAAAAGCACGGGTACCCTGCGGCTTTTATGACTGTTTTGCGAAGCGCTTTCCAACATACGGGGTAGGTTTTTTAGCGTCGCTGTTTATAATCGTCGCATCCGCTTCGCTGCCACAGAGGCTTCATGCGACTTATTCATACCGCCGACTGGCATTTGGGCCAGCATTTCTATACCAAAAGCCGCGCGGCTGAACACCAGGCGTTTCTTAACTGGCTACTGACGCAGGCGGTTGACCATCAGGTCGACGTCATTATTGTGGCCGGCGATATTTTTGATACCGGTTCGCCGCCCAGCTACGCGCGCGAACTCTATAATCGCTTCGTCGTTGATCTCCAGCAAACCGGCTGCCAGTTAGTGGTACTGGGCGGCAATCATGACTCGGTCGCCACGCTGAATGAGTCACGCGCGCTGTTGGCCTGCCTGAATACCCACGTGATCGCCGCTGCCATGAACGATCCGGCCGAACAGGTGCTGTTGCTCAACACGCGTGATGGCCAGCCGGGCGCCCTGCTCTGCGCCGTTCCTTTTCTTCGGCCGCGCGATATCCTGCTGAGCCGCGCAGGCCAGTCCGGCCGGGAAAAACAGCAAACCCTGCTGGAGGCGATTGCCGACCACTATCAGCGCTGCTGGCAGGCGGCACTGCTTCAGCGCGAGTCGCTTGGCCTGCCGTTGCCGATTATCGCCACCGGCCATCTGACCACCGTTGGCGTGACGAAAAGTGATGCGGTGCGCGATATCTATATCGGCACGCTGGATGCGTTTCCTGCGAACGCGTTTCCCCCCGCCGACTATATCGCGCTGGGCCATATCCATCGCGCGCAGCGCGTTGCTAACAGCGAACATATTCGCTACAGCGGCTCGCCGATCCCGCTCAGTTTTGACGAACTGGGCAAAGAAAAGAGCGTTTTCCTGGTGGATTTTCAGGAGGGGAAACTCAGTCAGGTGCAGCCGCTTGCTATCCCGCTGTTTCAGCCCATGCAGATGATTAAAGGCTCGCTGGAGGAGATAGAACGCCAGCTCGCCGCCATCGCGCCGCGCACAGACGGCAAACCAACGTGGCTCGATATCGAAATCGTCAGCCAGGCATGGCTGAATGATATTCAGCGCCGTATTGAGGCACTCACCGACACGCTGCCGGTGGAGGTAGTGCTGCTGCGCCGCAGCCGTGAGCAGCGCGAACAGACCATTGCCCGGCAAAGCAATGAGACGCTGAGCGAACTCAGCGTACAGGAGGTGTTTGCGCGTCGGCTGGCGATGGAAGAAAACGAAACGCCGGAGCGGCTGGCGCGCGCCACGCTGCTGTTTAATCAGACGCTGGCGGCACTCGATGACGAGGTCGCGCAATGAAAATCCTGACGCTGCGTTTTAAAAACCTCAACTCGCTGAAGGGCGAGTGGAAGATTGATTTCACAAAAGAACCGTTCGCCAGCAATGGCCTTTTTGCTATCACCGGGCCGACCGGCGCCGGAAAAACCACCCTGCTGGATGCCATCTGCCTGGCGCTTTACCACGAAACCTCGCGGCTGGGCAAACTGTCGCAGTCGCAAAACGATCTGATGACCCGCGACACAGCAGAGTGCCTGGCGGAGGTTGAATTTGAGGTCAAGGGCGAAGCGTGGCGCGCCTTCTGGAGCCAGAACCGGGCGCGCGGCGCGGCAGAAGGCAATCTTCAGGCGCCGCGCGTGGAGCTGGCGCGATGCAGCCACAATCATATCGTTGCCGATAAGGTGAAAGACAAGCTGGAGATGCTCACCGCCCTGACCGGACTGGATTTCGAACGGTTTACCAGGTCGATGATGCTCTCTCAGGGGCAGTTCGCCGCCTTTCTCAACGCCGATGCCAACAGCCGCGCCGAACTGCTTGAAGAGCTGACCGGCACGGAAATCTATGGACGCCTCTCCGCCAGCGTCTTCGAGCGCCATAAAAACGCGCGTACCGCGCTGGAGACGCTGCGCGCGCAGGCCAGCGGGATGTCGCTGCTGCCTGAAGAACAGTTGCGCGAGCTCAACACCCGGTTAGAGCAGCTTATTGCAGATGAGCAGGTGCTTACTTCAACCTGGCAACGCCATCAGCAGTTACTTCACTGGCAGCAGCAGCATCAGTCGCTGCGCAGCGCCGCCGACACCGCCCGTAGCGAACATCAGCAGGCAGCGGCAGACTGGCAAACCGCCCAGCCGACGCTGCAAAAACTGACGCAGGCAGAACCCGCCGGGAAGCTGCGCCCGCTCTGGCAGCAGCGTCAGCGTCAACAGCAGGACGCCGCCGCGTTGCAACAGCAGCGCGCGCAGCTTGCACAACAACATGAGCAGGCCGCTCGCACGCTTGAAAGCTGCACGGCCTCGCTGAAGGAGGCGGAAGACGCACGACAACAGCATGAAGCGCTGCGCCTGGCGCAGGAAACGCTGATCGCCGGGCAGGTGATACCGCTTGATAATCAGCTTGCCGCGCTGGAAAAGCGCCTTACGGAGCTGGCGCAAGAGATTAGTGAGCGCCAACACTCTTTGCGAGAACGTCAGACAGCCCTGCTACAAAATCAGCAGGCGCAGAAAGAGGCGCTGGCTGCACAGTCAACCCATCAACGCTGGCAGGCCGATAATACACGGCTGGCGGCATGGGGCGAATCGCTTCAGGTGTGGCGCATGACCCTGAGTCAGCATCAGCAACATCATGAAGATGTCGCCCATCTGCAACAGCGCATTGCCGCTCAGCAAAACGGCATAAAGGAACTGGAGCAGGCGCTCAGCGCGCTGGATGTGCAGATCCAGCCGCAACGGCAGCAGGCAGAAACGTCCATGAATGCGGTTCAGCAGGCAGAGCAGGCGCTGGCCCGGCTCCGGCAGCAGCATGCAGAAGCAGACGTTCAGCACGCGTTGAGTTTGCTGCAACAGCAGCGCCCGCAGCGGCAGGCGCTGGCGCTGCTGATGCCGCAGTGGCAGCAGTGTCACCAGCGGCGTCAGCGTGTATTGCATGCCCAACAGGCCACCACGCAACAGCTTCAGCAGTCGGAAAACGCGCTGCAATCACTGCGTGCCGAGTGGAAAGAGAAACGGCAGCACCTGGCCGATCTTGAAGCGCGCTGCGATCTGGAGCAGCGCATCGCCAGTCTGGAACAGCATCGCGCCCGCCTTGAGGCCGGGCAGCCCTGCCCGCTCTGCGGCGCCTGCGAGCATCCGGCCATCGCCGATTACCAGGCGCTTGAGCCTTCGGAAAATCAACAGCGTCTTGCGCGGCTTCGGGCTGAGGAGCAACAGCTTCACGACCGCGGCACCGCGAAGCGCGAAGAGGTCAAAAACCTCAACCAGCAGTCGGAGCAGCAGCAGCAGGAGTGGACGGAGACAGAGGCAGAGCGCGTCAGGCTGCAAAATCAGTGGCAGCTCGCCACGCACGCGCTTTCGCTGACGCTTTCGCCGGATGATACCGATTCAATTACGACCTGGCTGGAAGAACAGGACGCGCAGGAAATGCAGCGCCAGGCACAGCTCGCCGCATTGCAACAGGCCGTCCGCACGCTACAGACGCAGAAGGATCTTCAGGCGCAACAGCAAAATACGCTCAGCGCTCTTCAGCAGAAGCGGGAACTGAGCGGTCAGCAACTGCTTACTTCGCGGCAATCGCTTGATGAACTGCAAAGGCAGTTGCATGCCGTTCAACAGCAACATGCGCAGCAACGTAGCGCGCTGGAAGCATCGCTGGCCGATGTCGGGCTGACGCTCCCGACGCCGGGTGGCGACGAAAGCTGGCTGTCGGCGAGGCAGGCCGAATGGCGGCAGTGGCGGCAAACGGAGCAAGTGCTTACCGATCTCGGCCCTGCGCTGGCAACGCTGGCCTCTGAACAGAAGGCAATAAACGAGACAATCGCTAACGAGCAGGAGAAACTTGCCGCGCAGGAGCAACAGCAGAAGCAGGCGCTGGCATCCTGGGCAGAGTTAACGCAGCAGCGTCAGCGGCTGTTTGGCGACAAGCTTACTGCGGAGTGGCAGCAGCAGCTCCGCGCGCTTTCCGCACAGCACGCGGAGCAGTGTCAACTGCGTCAGCAGCAGTGGCAAACGCAGCAGAATCAGTTGACTACCCTTCACGGGCAGTTGACCACCTTAACCGAAAGCGCGTCCGTACTTGAGACGCGGTTGAAAGAGGCTGAGCAGGCTTTTGATACGGCCCTGACGGCCAGTCAGTTCAGCGATGAAGCCGCGTTTACTGCGGCTCTGATGGATGAGGCGCAGATGCTGCGGCTCAGCGCGCTGCAAAAGCAGCATGACGAGCGGCGTCAGCAAACCACGGCGCTTTTACGGCAGGCGGAAAGCAACCTCGCCGCGCTGCTGGCGCAAAAACCGCTGGATATGCCGCCGGAAAATGAAAACATACAGGACGCCGTTGCCGCCCTTGCCCGCCAGCTCCGCGACAATGCGCAGTGGCAGGGAGAAGCACGCCAGCAGCTGACCAGCGATGCCGCCCGTCGCCAGCAGCAGCAGTCGCTGCTGACGGAAATCGGCCGCGTTGAGGCGCAGGTTGAGGAGTGGAGCTATCTCAACCAGCTGATTGGTTCAAAAGAGGGCGACAAGTTCCGTAAGTTCGCCCAGGGCCTGACGCTGGATCACCTGGTCTGGTTGGCTAACAGGCAGCTCGATCGCCTGCACGGACGCTATCTGCTGCAACGAAAATCGCAGGAGGCGCTGGAATTACAGGTTGTCGATACCTGGCAGGCGGACGCCGAACGCGATACGCGTACGCTGTCCGGCGGCGAAAGTTTTCTGGTAAGTCTCGCGCTGGCGCTGGCGCTTTCGGACCTGGTCAGCCATAAAACGCGCATTGAATCGCTGTTCCTTGATGAGGGTTTTGGCACGCTGGATGCCGAAACGCTGGACAGCGCGCTGGATGCGCTGGACGCGCTGAATGCCAGCGGTAAGACCATTGGCGTGATCAGCCACGTCGAAGCGATGAAAGAGCGCATTCCGGTACAGATTAAGGTGCGCAAAATAAATGGCCTGGGCTACAGCAGGCTGGAGACGCCGACCTGAGCGCGAAAAATCTGTAAATAGCGCACTTGCCTTTTTCACAGACATACAGCCTGTAGACTATGCGGCATCAGAGAATGAAAGAAGGGATGGCAATGCGTACAGGTATTATCGGCATCGCGATGGTGCTGGCGGGATGTCAGTCCGTACAGGACGGCAAAACGCCGCCTGACGCGCAGGCGATTCAGGCTGCGGCTGACAAAGCGTGCCGCCACGAGACGTCCGCTAAAAAGGGCGACTGCGTCTACTTTGCAAAAATGCAGTACGCTATTCAGCGCAACTTTAACGAGGCCGATCGCTATCATGGCCGCGAGTGCCTGGTGACGGTGGGCTGGAGCGGCAACGGCCGCTATAGCGTTAAAAGCACAAACGGCGACGAAGCGCTGTGTCTGAAGGCATGGAGCGTCATTGGCAGCGCCGACGATCTGCCGCCGCCGCCTGAAAATCTTCCGGGGGAGATGGTACTGCAATTTAAACCCGAAAAATAATACGGCGATGCACGTACCGTCAATTATCCTGAGGCCAGAGCCACGCGGCACCGCGCACGCCGCTGGAGTCGCCGTGTCGCGCTTTGCGCACCGGCGTTTCGCATTCGCCGCCGAACACCCACTTTTTCATCAGCATCGGCACCGTCTGATAAAGACGATCAACGTTGCTCATTCCACCGCCCATCACAATCACGTCCGGGTCGAGAATATTCACCACATGCGCCAGCGATTTCGCCAGGCGCAGTTCGTAGCGGCTCATCGCCAGCTCAGCAACCGGATCCTGCTCCCCGACAAGTTTGATGATCTCCGCGCCTTTACGCTCAACGCCGCTTAACCGCTGGTAGTCGACAGCGAAACCGGTGCCTGAAATAAAGGTTTCGATACAGCCTGATTTACCGCAGTAGCACGGAACCTCATCGCGATAGCGCAGCTCGTCTTCATCCATCCACGGCAGCGGATTATGCCCCCATTCACCGGCGTTGCCATTGCCGCCGGTGTGCGCCTTGCCGTTGAGCGCCACGCCCGCGCCGCAGCCGGTACCGATAATCACGGCAAATACCGTCGGACAGCCTGCCGCCGCGCCGTCAACCGCTTCGGATACCGCAAGACAGTTGGCGTCGTTGGCAATCCGCACTTCGCGCCCAAGCATTTTATGCAGATCTTTATCCAGCGGCTGGCCATTAAGCCAGGTAGAGTTGGCGTTTTTTACGCGTCGCGTGAACGGCGAAAGCGTGCCGGGAATGCCCAGCCCGACGCTGCCCTGCTGGCCGGTTTTCTCTTCCGCCAGTTTTACCAGACCAACGATGGCCTCCAGCGTTTTTGGATAGTCGTCGCGCGGCGTGCTCACGCGATGGCGAAAAAGTGCATCACCTTCTGCCGACAGCGCAATGACTTCAATTTTTGTGCCGCCCAAATCAATCCCGATACGCATAATTCCTCACTATTCAATGGCCTGACTCTGAGCGTAGAGTGAAGCAGGCGGAAAGGCAATGAAACGTCGCCGCCGATTCGCTATCATGCGCGCTGACGTTTACACTGGCGCGCCAGATACGCGCACGGAGAGGAAAAGCATAGTGCTGTGGTTTAAAAATTTAATGGTATATCGTCTGAATCGCGAGATCCCACTGGCGATTGATGAGATGGAAAAACAGCTTGAAGCCTTTGCTTTCACTCCCTGCGGCAGCCAGGATATGGCAAAAACCGGCTGGGTGTCGCCAATGGGTTCGCGCGGCGAGGCGTTTACGCACCTTAACAACGGCCAGATCCTGATTTGCGCGCGCAAAGAAGAAAAAATCCTGCCTTCTCCGGTGATCAAACAGGCGCTGGAAGCCAAAATTGGCAAGCTTGAAACAGAGCAGCAGCGCAAGCTGAAGAAAACGGAAAAGGACTCGCTGAAAGATGAAGTGTTGCACAGCCTGCTGCCGCGCGCCTTCAGCCGTTTCAGCCAGACCTTTCTGTGGATCGATTCTGTTAACAACCTGATTATGGTTGATTCAGCCAGCGCAAAAAAAGCTGAAGACACGCTGGCGCTGCTGCGTAAAAGCCTTGGTTCGCTGCCGGTGGTGCCGCTGACGCTGGAAAGCCCCATTGAGCTGACCATGACGGAATGGGTGCGCTCCGGCGAGACGCCTGCGGGTTTTGCGTTAATGGATGAAGCCGAGCTGAAGGCGCTGTTGGAAGACGGCGGCGTTATTCGCTGTAAAAAGCAGGATCTGGTTTGCGATGAGATAGCCAATCATATCGAAGCGGGCAAACTGGTGACCAAACTGGCGCTGGACTGGCAGGAGCGCATTCAGCTTGTGCTGTCGGACGACGGGTCGTTTAAACGGTTGAAATTTGCCGATGCGCTGCGTGAGCAGAATGATGATATCGACCGCGAAGACGTGGCGGCACGTTTTGATGCCGACTTTATTCTGATGACCGGTGAGCTTGCCGCGCTGATCGCCAATACCATTGAAGCGCTGGGCGGCGAAGCACAGCGCTGAGGAACGGGGCGCGGCGTCGCCCTGCGGTTATCCTTTCAGATAGCGACAGAGATAAGAAGACGGCTCGGCCACCTGAAGATGAAATTCGCTGTGGCCGGGAACGTTAAATACCTGGCCCGGCTGGTAGAGCGTCCACTCCGTTTCGTCTGGCAGCAGCACCTTCAGCGAACCGCTCACCACCGTCATCTCTTCGGGCTGTCCGGTACCAAACGTATATTCCCCTTCCGCCATTACGCCCACGCTGGCACGTCCTGTACTGGCACTGTCGAAACCAATAGATTTCACTTTTCCGTCGAAGTACTCGCTAACGTTGAGCATTATTTTATCCTTACATGATAGTGAGACAAAAAACGTACACAGATGCAAACTTCATCACATCACCAGTTCTGCTGCCAGTTTTACAATCAGCAAATGCGACAGCAGCACGGGGATCCCCAATAATTTTTGTAAAAAATCACGGTGCCGTTGGTGGTAACCCAGACAATCCAGGATCAGCACATCCGCCCCTTTTTCCTGAAGCGCCAGCGCCGCGTCAATCAGCGCCTCATCCTCCCACGGACTGGCAACGGCAAAGTGGGGTCGCTTGCTGAGCCTGCGCCAGTAATGGGCACTTCCGGCCGCGGCGTCGTCTGCGGCAACAATGATGCCGGCCTGATGGTCATTAACGATCGCTTCAATCATCGGCGGCACGATCCTGCGCGGTTCAAGCAGCACGGCGCTTCCGGCACGCAGGTTTTCAAACGCGTTCGCGTTCAGAAGAAGAATGGTTTCCGCGCCCTGCGCTTCAAGATCGCGGATACGCTTTTGCAGCCCCGCCTCAACGCGTTCAGCCGAGAGCACCAGCGTTGTTTGCGCTTTGCGTCGCAGGCGAAGGGTATTTTCGCCCTGAGACGGCGCATAAAGTCGATGGATTTCCTCATCGCTGATGCCGTCGAGCAGCCCGATGCAGACGATTTTCTCCTCGGACAGATGTTCAATCAGCAACGGAAAGATGTCGCTGCGTGAAACCCCGCCTGGTAAAAGGGCAACCAGTTTATTTTTTATCATTTTACTTTCCACAACGTCCTTTCTGTTGACGTCACTCAGGCGCAGTTCCGGCACCCGTTTAACCATTGCTTCAGGCGAAAATAAGGGGATGAAAGGCACGGGTCAAGAAAAAGCGGGGGAAAAAGCGTTTGGCAGGCTGCAATACATTCGAAAAACGTGATGCGTTATCCATAACGCATCCATAAAGGTACTTTTTTTACATCGTGTAAGTCAGGCTGGCGCGTCGCACTACTCTTTTTCGACATCCTCGTAGCGCGCTTTTGAATCCAGTGCTTCCTGCTCGGTTTCATGTTCGCTGATCAGCGTATCAGGTCGGGGGTGGTCGGCGCGCAGCTCGTACCAGGTAACAGGGTTGCCTGCTGTACCTTTTTCCACCGGTACAATGCGCGCTTCGCGTGGATAGGGCGGTCTGGTTGGCATACAACTTACTCCTGTGAGAAAGACAGAGGGTGTCCGTAAGGGACAGGTTTAGTAAGTATAGACAATGCCAACGATTTTTTGCCGGACGGCGTTTTTACCCCGCGCTCGCCAGGGCAAGCAGCGTGATGATCTCCTCTATCACGCCTTCAGGCGACTGCATGGCGTTAACCACCCGATGCGCGGCATTTTGGTAAAGCGTATCGCGCGCGGCAAGCACTTCATCCACCTCATCGACAATGGGCCTGCCGGTGAGCGTAGGCCGCTGTGCCTGTTCAGGATCGGCCTCAAGGCGTGCCGCCAGTATGCCGGCCTCGGCGTTCAGGTAGATAACCTGCCCGTGCTCACGCATATAACGGCAGTTTTCCGGTGCCAGCACCATGCCGCCGCCGGTCGCGATCACCGTGTCCGGCGCCGTTACCGCATGCAGCGCGAGGGTTTCCTGCTGGCGAAAGCTTTGCCATCCCTCTGCGGCCACGATCTGCTCAACGCTGCGTCCGCTCACCTGCTGGAGATGACGATCGGTATCACAAAAGGCGTAGCCCAACGCATCAGCCAGCTTCTGTCCAACGGTGGTTTTACCGCAACCACGCGCGCCAATAAGATAAAGGGGTAACGCCATACCAGCAACTTCCTCAGCCTTGCCTGCAACGGTTTCTGCGTCGTGCAGCAACCGTTTTCCACTTTGCGACGCATCATACCGGGATTTTTTCTGTGCGACCAGCCGACGCCGCCCTTTCAGAAAAAGTGAAATATTGCGGGGACGTTAAAGCAGATTTTGCAAAAGGCCGGGCCTTGCGCTTGACTTAACGTTAACCGGCAACATTTGCTTACCCGTCGCGTGTTTACTTTCGGCGTCGCCGCCCCAAGATAAGCATGACACACAGGCAGAGGATACATTATGCAGAGCCAGGAACAGCAGCTAATTGAAAGTTTGTTCAGCCGTTTAAAGCAGGCGGAGACACAGTCAGGCCCGCGCGATGCGGCAGCCGAAAACCTTATTCATCAGCAGGTTCAGCAACAGCCTGCGGCCGTTTACTATATGGCGCAAACCGTCCTGATTCAGGAAGCGGCCATGAAGCAGCTCAACGAGCGGGTCAGCGAACTGGAAGCCAGACTCAAGCAGGTTGAACAACAGCCCGCGCGGCAGAGCAGCGGCGGTTTTCTTTCCGGCCTGTTTGGCGGCGGGCAGCAGCGCCAGCCCGCCCCGCAGCAGCAGCCAGCCTGGAACAGCGCCCCACAGCAACAGCAGCAGCCGTTTGGCGGCGCGGGCGCACCTTCCGCCACGCGCGGCTTCCTTGGCGGCGCATTGCAAACGGCAGTGGGCGTTGCGGGCGGCGTGGTGATGGCGGACATGCTGACCAGCATGTTCCATCACACGCAGCCAGAGGAGATTGTCAATATTATCAACGAACCGGCGCAGCCGCAGGCGTCGGGCGATAATGCAGGCGATGGGAGCTTTCTGGATCAGAATGACGATCTTCAGCAGGATTACGCCGCCGACGACTTCAGCGATTACAACAATGACGACTTTGGTGACGACGACACCTTCGTTTAATATCGGGCGCGGGTGCGCATCGCTCACCCGCGCGTTCAGCTTTTCTTTTTCTGCGCCACCAGCCACTTATCCAGCTCATTAGCAAACTGCTGCCGATCGCGCTGGCTGAGCGTCGGTGGGCCGCCGGTCTGTACGCCGCTGGCGCGCAGGGTATCCATAAAGTCGCGCATGGTCAGACGCTCACGGATGGTTGCGTCACTGTAGCGCTCGCCGCGCGGATTGAGTGCAATCGCGCCCTTCTCCATCACCTCGGCCGCCAGCGGAATGTCTGCGGTGACCACCAGGTCGTCTTTTTCAACCCGACGCACAATCTCATTATCAGCGACATCAAAGCCCGCCGCGACGCGCAGCGTACGCACAAAGCGCGACGGCGGTACGCTGAGCGACTGATTGGCCACCAGCGTCACCATCATCTCCGCCCGCTCCGCCGCACGGTAGAGCACCTCTTTGATCACTTTCGGGCACGCATCCGCATCCACCCAGATTGGCATTGCTTTCTCCTTTCATTTTTTTGCTGGCGAGAAGTAGAACGTAATCGCCGCTCTGAATCCAGTGTAGCGAACAACATTAAAAAAATTGGACTAACCTTTATCCATGCAGCCTTAAGGCCGGGCTGTGTATTTACAGCTCGATGAAATTCTTTGAACGGGAGAAAATATGAAAGCCCTTACCTATCATGGCCCGCATAAGGTCAGCGTCGATAATGTTCCTGATCCAACGATTGAAGCGGCAGATGATATTGTTCTCCGCGTAACGGCCACCGCTATCTGCGGTTCAGACCTGCACCTTTACCGCGGCAAGATGCCCGGCACGCATCACGGCGATATTTTTGGCCATGAATTTATGGGCGAAGTGGTTGAAGCCGGCCCCGGCGTCACCGCCGTCAGTAAAGGCGACCGCGTGGTGGTGCCGTTTGTCATCGCCTGTGGCGACTGTTTCTATTGTCACCTTCAGCAGTATTCAGCCTGCGAAAGCACCAACAGCGGTAAAGGCGCCGCACTGAACCGTAAAAACATCACGCCTCCGGCGGCGCTGTTTGGCTTCAGCGACATGTATGGCGGTATCCCTGGCGGGCAGGCCGAGTATGTGCGCGTGCCGAAAGCCAACACCGGCCCTTTCAAAGTCCCCGATACGCTGCCGGATGAGAAAGTGCTTTTTCTCTCCGATATTCTTCCCACCGCGTGGCAGGCGGTTAAAAATGCGGAGATCAAAAAGGGATCGAGCGTCGCCATTTTCGGTGCCGGGCCGGTTGGCCTGCTGAGCGCGGCCTGTGCGCGTCTGGAAGGCGCCGAGCAGATCTTTATGATCGACCATAACGACTATCGGCTGGCGTTCGCCCGTGAGCGTTATGGCGTGATCCCCATTAACTTCGATGAAAACGACGATCCGGCGGCGTGGATTATCGATAACACAGCGGGTCATCGCGGCGTTGATGCGGTGATTGATGCGGTGGGGTTTGAGGCGAAAGGCAGCCTCACTGAAACCATCCTGACCAATCTGAAAATCGAGGGAAGCAGCGGCAAAGCGCTGCGCCAGTGCATCGCGGCGGTACGCCGGGGCGGCATTGTCAGCGTACCAGGCGTCTATGCCGGTCCTATTCACGGCTTTATGTTTGGCGACGCCTTCGATAAAGGGCTGACCTTTAAAATGGGTCAGACGCACGTGCATGCTTACCTGCCCGATCTGCTGTCGCTCATTGAGAAAGGTCTGCTGAAGCCGGAAGAGATCGTGACGCATCACCTGCCGCTGGAAGATGCGGCAAGGGGTTACGAAATCTTTGAAAAACGCGAGGAAGATTGCCGTAAGGTGATTCTGGTGCCGGGCATGCAGTCAACGCAGGCCACGCTGTAAAAAAAGAACCAGGCCCGGCGGACACCGGGCTTGTTTGTAGGGGAACGTTTGTCCCCCAAACCTACCCGTTCTGCTGTTCAGGAATAATTGAAATTTTGCCGTTCTTTTCAAGGATGGCGTATTTGATCTGATCGAGGCGTTCGAGGCCGGAACTGCGCGCCGAATTCAGAATATCGTCTTCAGAGATCCCCGCGCGTCGGGCGCGTTCAGGCAATACGCGTCCGTTTTCCACCAGAATCAATGCCGTGCCGTCAATCAGCATATCGAGCCGCGGAAAGCGTGATTTCAGCATCCCGAAAAGAATATCCACCACGATCAGCGTAATGATGGTCAGCGATGCACCGGTTATGGAGAAATCGTTGCCCAGCAGCGCCTGCTGCGTCGCCTCACTGATAATCAGCAGCAGGATCAAATCAAACGAGGTCATCTCCAGCAGGGTGCGCCTGCCCGCAATTTTCAACACGATCATCAGCAGCAGATACATGCTCGCCGCACGCATTACCGTTTCCATGCCTGACTCCTACGGATAAATATAATGAGTAAAATTCACTTTTGCGGCGTTATCCAGGGTGATGGTTACCGGGTAACGGCCTGGGTTTAGCGCCTGCGATCCTATCCATACCGTGGCGCCGTCATTCATCGACGTTTCCCAGGTTAATTCAAGGCTGTTATTACGCGTAACGGCGCGCTGCGGCTGCGGCTGAAGCGACTGAATCTGAAAATTCTCCATCTCCTCGCCGCTCACGACCAGGGTAAATCGTCCCGGCTGGTGCGGCTTTACCCGGATAGTCATCGTCATGTCACTGTCACGCAGGCCAAAACGTTCGTAGTTGACCTGTAGCGTGCCGTCGGACGAGGTCGCGGTCACGTCGCTGAGTACGCCTTTGGAAAACAGGCCACACGCGCCAAGGATCACCACGGCGAACAGCAGCAGGTAACCCACGCGTTGAATGGCCCACTCTATGCGCTGCCAGCGCAGATTTTCTTCAATGGGGTAGTGTCGGCTTTGCTCTTCATCCTGCGGATTGGGCTGCATATTTTTCTCCTGATTGTTGCTTAAGCGTAGCCGAAACTGGATTAAGAAGATGAATGACGTAAGCTAAACGCAGGTAACCGAAACAGAGAGCATGAAATGGACAAGAAAATTGGTTTTATTGGCTGCGGCAATATGTCCCAGGCCATTATTGGCGGCATGATTTCCGCGGGTCAGATTAAGGCAGAAAATATCTGGGTTTATGACCGTAAGCCAGCCACGAACCAGGCCATGCACGAGAAGTACGGCATCACGCCCGCCAACAGCGCGGACGAACTGGCCCGCCAGGTGGACATTCTCTTTGGCGCGGTAAAACCCAACGTCATCCTCAGCGTGTTGAAGGAGATTTCCGGCAGCCTGAATAAAGAGACGCTGGTGGTGTCCATTGCGGCGGGCGTGACGCTGGATTCACTGGCAGGCGTGCTGGGCCACGATCGCAAGCTGGTGCGGGTGATGCCAAACACGCCTGCGCTGGTGAATGAAGGCATGACCTCGGTAACGCCTAACGTGCTGGTCACCGAGGAAGAAGCCAATGAAATCATCGCTATTTTCAACGGGTTCGGTAAGGCGCAGCGCGTGCCGGAGTCTATGATCCACGCGGTAGTGGGCGTGAGCGGTTCGGCGCCCGCCTATGTATTTTTATTTATTGAAGCGATGGCGGATGCCGCCGTGCTGGGCGGAATGCCGCGTGCGCAGGCTTATCAGTTTGCGGCGCAGGCGGTTAAGGGCGCCGCGCAGATGGTGCTGGAAACCGGAAAACATCCGGCCGAACTGAAAGACATGGTCTGTTCACCGGGCGGCACCACCATTGAAGCGGTGAAGGTGCTGGAGGAGAAGGGTTTCCGCGCGGCGGTGATCGGCGCGATGCAGCAGTGTATGGCGAAATCAGAAAGCATGGGTAAATCCTGACGCCAAAAAAAGGGGCTTCGCGCCCCTGTTGCACTAGCGTTTTTCATCAAGCGCCTTCTGCGCCAGCGAGGCCGCCTCGTCAACGCTTAAGGGATGCTGCATGCGACGTATCATCTCTGCCGTAAAGGTGTACATCCCGCAGGAGGCCAGCGCTGCCAGTTGCCCTTTTTGCCCGTACAGCGCCACGAAGGTTTTGTCCTCCAGTGAACCCAACAGCGTGTAATCGTCCCACTCGCTGGCGTGACCGAGATACTCATAGCGCGTGCCAAACTGCGCCGTCCAGAAAAAAGGCACCCGGTTAAACGGTTCGGTTTTCTCCAGCATGTTTTTTGCGCTGATGCGCCCCTGCTGCTGCGCCACGCGCCAGTGTTCAATGCGCTGATAGCCGCTTGCGACCGGATAGCTGACGATGTCGCCTGCCGCCCAGACGTTGCGCGCCACCTCAAGCGTTTCGGTTGCGGTCAGGCTGCCATCATCACGTAACGGGATATCGTGAATAAAGTCCGTGCCCGGCGCCACGCCGGTTGCCAACAGCACCACATCTGCCGCCACGGTGACGCCACTTTTCAGCCGGACACCGTTCACCTTTCCGTCTGCGCCTTCAAGTTTGTCTGGTTCACCTTCGACAAAGCGCACGCCGTTCTCTTCATGCAGCCTGCGGAAGTAGCGCGCCAGTTCTTCGCCAAACTGTTTTTCGAACGGCAGCGGTGAGCGGGTGATAATTTGCACGTCAATATCACGACTGCGTAGCGCAGAGGCCAGCTCGGTGCTGATAAAGTTATTGCCAATAATCACCAGCTTTTTACTGCTGTCCACCTCGTTGAGCAGCGTCTCCGCCTGTTCGAGACTGCGCAGGACATGCACGCCAAACAGCACCTTCCCTTCCAGATCCGGGCGTTGCGGTATGCCGCCGGTGGCGATCAGCAGTTTGTCATAACGCAGCGTCGAGCCATCAGCGAAGCGCAGCGTCTGCGCTTGTGTGTCGAGTTGCTCAACGTCACCCTGTTTACGTTCGGCGACATCAAAAAAGTCGTCATCAAGTACCGACGGCACCTCATCAATGGTCATTTTTCCGGCAGGGACAAATTTGGTCAGTACGGTGCGATCATAGGGCGCTTCGGTTTCCCGATCTACCAGTACCAATCGCCCTTTAAAACCTTCACGACGCAGGGTCCAGGCGGCGGCGCTGCCCGCCGCGCCCGTTCCCAGCACCACAAAAACCGGCTCTTCCCGATCGGCTGAAAAACGATAAAGCGGCGGTAGAGCTTCAGGTTCAACCTGAACCATGCCGTTCTCAATGTTGACCGGATAGCGTTGCAAATCGCTCAGCGCCAGCGGTTCGCACAGATGGCCGTCGCTGATATCAAAGTTGGCTTTATGCCACGGGCAAATGAGTTTGCCTTCGCAGATGGCGCCCTCTTCCAGCGGCGCGCCAGAGTGCGGGCATTTTGCCTGAAAGGCATTCACCGATTCGCCATTACGGATCAGCAGAATGTCAGTGTCCCCGATGGGCACTCTGACCGGTTTACCCTCAGGTAAATCCTGTAATACCAGGGCGTTCTGATAGCTCACGACAGCGCTCCTTATTTTTATATTTAACAGTATTAAGCCTGGCATTGATAAGGAATTGAACAACATAGAAGAAGGCGGAACGGCAAAGACGGCAGGATAACCCTTTGTTGATAAAGGGCTTTAAAAACGTAAAAAAATTTATGCAAACAGTGAAGCGGGGCCGGACGGCCCCACCCATTAGCTTTTTTTCAGGCAGGTGCTCATGAAGG
This sequence comes from Erwinia oleae, assembly GCF_000770305.1. Taxonomy (GTDB): domain Bacteria; phylum Pseudomonadota; class Gammaproteobacteria; order Enterobacterales; family Enterobacteriaceae; genus Erwinia; species Erwinia oleae. The sequence goes on along the minus strand of NZ_JNVB01000029.1, from coordinate 21,853 downwards.
TTTTACGGTCAGCGCCCTTAAGGCTTTTTTCGCCCGCCTGTGCGTTACAGGTTTTCATGCGGATCTGCTGAGGCGTCATCTTTTCCATATTGCTGCCCTCTTTTTTCAGGCAGCCCTGCATAAAGGTTTTGCGGTCGTCGCCCTTTAATGATTTTTCGCCGGCCTGATGATTACACTGCGTCATTTTTTGCTGCTGCACGCCGGGTTCTGCGGCAGTTACGTAGCTGCTGACGATAGCCGCCAGTCCTGCGATGAAACAGATCGCTTTCATTGGTGCATTCCTTATGTAAGTGAGTCAGATCAATTCTGGCAGGAAATTTTTTGTCGGTGAGAAGAGAGGTTAAAATAACGCGGCGGGATCGCAAAAGCGGGATGGAAAAACGGAGGCGTTACGCCCCCGGATGAATTTTTTTAGCGTCCCGGCCCCATGGCGAAGCCACCGCGCGGGCCGCCGCCGCCGCCGCCATGACCACCCCAGCCACCGCCACCGCCACCGCCCGGAGGAGGAAACAGGCAACCACTTAGCGCCGTAACCAGCGCAATCACACTCACTACTTTAATAAGACGATTCATATTTTTATACCTCCCATTGCTGTGCCGCTGATACTAAGCTGCGGCCGCAGCCCCGACAATGCAGAATTCTCCTGTTCGGGCGGCTATTAACCCGGCGTAACCACGCTTAACACTTTGCTGTCGGAAAGCGGCAAAAAAGCTGCCTGTCACGGTAAATTCCTGATGTCAGGCTCGCAGGCTGCCCGCGCCGCACTTTACAAATTTTGTTGCGGGCAGCATTGTGAGCGCATTCCACAGCAGAGAGATCGTTATGACCTTGCTCGCGCCAATGAACCTTCAACAGCAGCTCAGCCGCCGTGACTGGGAAAACCCCGCCGTTACGCATATTCATCGCCTTCCTGCCCATCCGCCCTTCAGTAGCTGGCGCGATCTGGCCGCCGCACGCGATGATGTGCCCAGCACCAGCCTTCTGTTGTTAAACGGCGACTGGCAGTTCAGCTATTTTTCCGCGCCTGAGCACGTGCCTGACCGCTGGCTGATGCAGGATCTTCACGATGCTTCGTCGATCAGCGTACCGTCGAACTGGCAGCTGGCTGGTTTTGACGCGCCTGTTTATACCAACGTGCAGTATCCGATCCCGGTAAACCCGCCGTATGTTCCCGCCGGGAATCCCACCGGCTGCTATTCGCTGACCTTTACCGCGCCTGCGGGCTGGCTGGCCCATGGTGAGACGCGCATTCAGTTTGACGGCGTCAGCTCGGCCTTCTATCTGTGGTGTAACGGGCAGTTTATAGGTTATTCGCAGGACAGCCGGCTTCCCGCCGAATTTGATCTCACCCACAGTCTGAAAGAGGGCGAAAACCGTCTGGCGGCACTGCTGTTACGCTGGAGCGACGGCAGCTATCTGGAAGATCAGGATATGTGGCGGATGAGCGGGATTTTCCGCGACGTCAGCCTGTTGCATAAGCCCGCGCTGCATCTGAAAGACGTGCAGATCGAAACGCGGCTCGGTCCGGCTTTTCTCTCCGCGAGTCTTGAGGTAAAGGTGGTGTGCTCATCCGGCGAGGCCGAGGCCGCCGTCCAGCTCTGGCGCGGCGAAGCGCTTATCGCCAGCGGACGCCAGCGCATGGGCAGCGAAGTCATTGATGAGCGCGGCCGCTATCAGGATCGCACCACGCTCAGCCTGCACGTCGATCGCCCCGATCTGTGGAGCGCTGAAACGCCTCATCTGTATCGCGCAACCATTGCCCTGTTTGATAACGACGGGCAGTTGCAGGAGGTGGAAGCGTTTGATGTCGGTTTTCGTCAGGTGGCTATCCATGAAGGTCTGCTGAAACTGAACGGCAAACCGTTGCTGATCCGCGGCGTCAATCGCCATGAACACCATCCCGAGCACGGCCAGGTGATGGACGCGTCTACCATGCTGCGCGATATTCAACTGATAAAGCAGCACAATTTCAACGCCGTGCGCTGCTCGCACTATCCCAATCATCCGTTGTGGTATCGTCTGTGCGACCGCTACGGGCTTTACGTCGTCGATGAGGCGAATATTGAAACCCACGGCATGACGCCGATGAACAGTCTCTCCGACGATCCAGTCTGGTTTAACGCCTTCAGTGAACGGGTGACGCGGATGGTGCAGCGCGACCGCAATCATCCGTGCATTATTATCTGGTCGCTTGGCAACGAGTCCGGCCACGGTTCAACCCATGATGCGCTGTGGCGCTGGGTAAAAAGCAGCGACGGCACCCGGCCGGTTCAGTACGAAGGCGGCGGCGCCGACACCGCCGCCACGGATATTATCTGTCCCATGTACGCGCGGGTGGATCAGGATCAGCCGTTTGCGGCGGTGCCGAAATGGTCGATCAAGAAATGGATCGGCCTGCCGGAGGAGACGCGCCCGCTGATCCTGTGCGAGTACGCACATGCGATGGGCAACAGCCTGGGTGGTTTCGCCAAATACTGGCAGGCGTTTCGTCAGTTTCCGCGGCTTCAGGGCGGCTTTGTCTGGGACTGGGTGGATCAGAGTCTGACGCGCTATGACCAGCGCGGCACCGCCTGGCAGGCCTACGGTGGCGATTTCGGCGACAGCCCGAACGATCGCCAGTTCTGCATGAACGGGCTGGTCTTTGCCGATCGCACGCCGCATCCGGCGCTGTATGAGGCGCAGCGCGCGCAGCAGTTTTTTCAGTTTACGCTGGAAAGCACCGCGCCGTTGACGCTCACCGTGCGCAGTGAATACCTGTTTCGCCAGACGGATAATGAACGTCTGCGCTGGAACATTGAGCATAACGGTGAACGGATCGACGGCGGCGAACTGGCGTTAGTCCTTGCCCCACAAGGCAGCGCCACGCTGACGCTGGGCGACGCGCCACAATCAGACGGCGACGTATGGTTGAATGTCTCAGTTATTCAGCCAGCGGCTACCGCCTGGTCACCAGAGGCTCATCGCGTCGCCTGGGATCAGTGGCGATTGCCGTCGACGCTGGTGCTGCCTGCTCGCATGGGATCGCCGATTGCGCCGGCTATACATGAACACCCCGATCGTTTTGAAATAACGCACGAGCGGCAATGCTGGCAGTTTTGCACGCGCAGCGGCGATCTGGTGCAGTGGCAGGTGGATGGCTCGCCGCAGTTGCTCTCACCGCTGCGCGACCTCTTCGTGCGGGCGCCGGTGGACAATGACATCGGCATCAGCGAAGTGGCGAAAGTCGATCCCAACGCCTGGGTGTCGCGCTGGCAGCAGGCAGGATACAACGATCTGACCTGTCACCTCATTGATCTGCGCTGCGACCGTCCCGGCGGACGCGTGACGATAGTACAGGCATGGCAGTTCGCCGGGGAAACCCGCTTTGTCAGTCAGAAACGTTTTGAAATTGACGCCAGCGGGGCGCTCTGCGTGACCATGGACGTTAGCGTCGCGGCGGGCCAGCCCTTCCCGGCGCGTATCGGCCTGCGCTGTCGGCTGCGCGACGTGCCCGCCGAGGCAAGCTGGCTGGGGCTGGGGCCGCATGAAAACTATCCCGACCGGCGGCTGGCGGCGCAGTTTTCCCGCTGGACGCTGCCGCTGGATGCGCTCTGTACGCCGTATGTGTTTCCGTCGGAAAACGGCCTGCGCGGCGGCGTAAAAAGGTTGCAGGCTGGCGTGCTCAGCGTGACGGGCGACTTCCACTTTTCGCTCAGCCGGTATGGTCTGGAACAACTGCGCGACACCTCGCACAGACACCTGTTGGAAGAGGAAGAGGGTTGCTGGTTAAGCCTTGATGGCTATCACATGGGCGTTGGCGGCGACGACTCCTGGAGTCCGAGCGTCAGCCCTGAGTTTCTACTGGACGGTTCACGCTATGTCTGGTCGGTAACGTTAACGATGGTATAGCCTATTCCATACGGTCCGGCGTCGTTTTACGACGACGCCACACCAGCATCAGTTGAACCGTATTGATCAGTACGAACGTTGCTGTGGCGGCAAAAACCCAGCGGAAGCCCCCAATGGCAGAGACCGCCGATCCGGTCAGCGGCCCGACCACGTTGCCGAGGTACATAAACGACTGGTTATAACCAAATATGCGCCCGGTAACGCGATCGCTGGAGTAGCGCAGCAGCAGCGTTTGCACCGCCGGCATCATCGCGCCCTCCGCGAAACCTAACATAAAGCGCAGCGCCGCCAGTTCAAAGGCGCTGCCTGCCCATGACATGGCGACGAACAGGCAAAATGTCAGGATCAACGCGGCAAAAAGAACCCGCTGCGCGCCGATTCTGTCGCCCAGCTTGCCCAGCGCCGGCGCAGAAAACAGCGCAGAGACGCCGGGGATCGCCGTAACCACGCCGCTGAGAAAAGCGATGTTCTGCACGTTCGGCTCCAGTTCACGTACAAACAGCGTCAGGATCGGGCTAATCGAACCGTTGCACAGCTGAATAACCAGGGTGGTGATAAACAGGCTGACGATCAGGCCGGGATGTGACAGCGAGCGGAAAACCATGCTGCCGCTGAGCTTGTCCGCTTTCTTTATCTGCACGCGACCGCCTTCTTTGATCAAAAAGAGCGTGACCAGAAAGCTGGTCAGCAGCAGCCCGGCGGTAATGAAAAATACCGCGCGCAGCCCGACTTTATCAGCCAGGAAGCCGCCCATCATCGGCCCCATGATCACCCCGCAAATCTGCGCGGTAGATACCATGCTCAGCGCCCAACCGCTGCGCTCGCGCGGCACCTGCCCCGCCACCAGCGCCATCGCGTTGGGAATATAGCCCGAAGTCAATCCCATCAGCGCCCGCAGCAGGAAAAGCTGCCAGACGTTGGTGACAAAAGCCTGAAGGAAAATCACGATGCCCATGCCCAGCGAGGCGCGCAGCAGCATCAGCTTGCGCCCTTTGCGATCGGCAAGGCTGCCCCACATCGGTGAAACGATGGCGGAAATCATAAAAGTGACGCTGAAAATCAGACCGGACCAGAGCGTTAAGGAATCGTGATCGGTGACGCCAAGCTGCTCGACGTAGAGAGGAAGAAAGGGAATGATCTGACTGATAGCCAGCCCGGTAAAAAGGCAGCCAAACCAGACTGAAATGAGGTTAATTTTCCAGGATTCCATCGCGCGGCGCGTTTAACCTATGATTACGTGTGAATATAAAGTCTAACACGCTGGCGTTGGGCGAAGAGGTCAGAGGGTAAGATTTATAGCGAAACAATAACCAGAACGGATGTCATACCTGAAGCCAGCGCGATGCCAGAAAGCAAAAAACCCGCCAGTTGGCGGGTTTTTTATGCTGAGTATTCAGCAATCGAAATTACAGTGCAGTAACGTTAGCAGCTGCCGGGCCTTTCTGGCCGTTTTCGATTGAGAATTCAACTTTCTGACCTTCTTCCAGGGTTTTGAAACCACCGTTCTGGATAGCAGAGAAGTGTACGAACACGTCTTTGCTGCCGTCGGTTGGAGAGATGAAGCCGAAACCTTTCTCAGCGTTGAACCATTTTACTAAACCAGTCATTTTGTTAGACATGTGTCTTTCCTTCAATAAGTGTGAGGCCATAATGGCGTGGGGCTTTGTGAACAGGATGGACTTATGGGGCACTTAAGAAGGAAGTCAGGAAGAAGAGATATCTGAGATAACGCTTTAACTGAAAACTGCTTTACTAAAATGGCTCGCATACGCTGTCTGTTTCAAAACCGACGGTGCATTTACTCATAATGGAGGAGGGAGTACAACCCCTTCCCGGAAAATAATCGCAAATAAAAAATAACCCATTGTTATTTATTGTACTTTTTAAATTTCCCCTGCTTATTGCTGATCTCTTTACTGGCTGTTTTTCTCCGGAAGCACCATTTCTGTAATGTCTCTAACGCCTTTAATCGGCCTCGTTGAAAATATTTCTGATTGTTACTGGACTTTCTGACCGCCACATCTAGAGTTTAAAAATTCCCGCCTGATTATTTTTCAGGCTATGTCGCGGTCCGCCGTTCTGGCGAATCGGCTCAGTATCACTTTTTACTCTCTTCGCTCCGCCTGAAGGCGGTCGCTGGCGCTTTTGCGGAGGTTAATGATGGGCCGCTCTCTCCCCGGCGCGGGACGCGCTATTACTGACTACTTCAACAGTCCGGCCTTTCACGCGCCAAACGTCAGTGAGCTGTTGGCTGCGGTGATGATGGAACTGATGCGCGACGGGCGTCCGGCCACCAATAAAGCGATCGTCCGCATTATTATTGCGCGTCTGGAAGGCGAGGTGGACGAAGCAAGGCTGAACGGCTATCGCAATCTGCTGGCGCAGGTAATGGATGAAAAGCAGGAGTCTCGCGGCGTCAGCCATCCAAAAAAAGCCCGCACGCGGCGGGAATGAGACGGGTTAATCGTTTTTAGAATAAGAGAGAAATTGCCAGCGCAGCGTAGCGCGCAGGTGTGACAGCCGGATGACAGATGTCTGGTTCAGGTATGAAATGATTGCCACAGAAAATTTGCTGGCTATTATGGCGGGATAGATGAACGAAGCCTATGGATAGCGAAACACTGGCATGGATAGCCGAAAATTACCCCTTTTTTATAACGACAGTTGGAAAAACGCCTGTCGTCATCAACAGCGACAGGATCTCCGCGTCGTGCTGTTATTGGCCGCGCTGCTGGTTACAATGCTGACCATCATGGACTGGCTGCGCGCCCCGAACCTCCCCACAGATTTCGCCGACAGGCCGCTTTACACCATTGATGGCATGGCCGTGACCCTCGCTGAACTGAGCGCTAAAAAACCGCTGTTGATCTATGTCTGGTCCAGTACCTGCGGTGTTTGTGAGTATGCGTCTCGAAACGTTCAACGGCTGCGCGCGAGCGGTGGCAACGTGCTGACCGTATCGCTGAACTCAGGTGATGACATCCGGATCATTCGCCTTATGCGAGGCCGGCATCTGACGCAACCCATCGTGAACGATCCGCAGGGCGAGATGGTGGCCGAGTGGGGGCTTAACGTCATGCCGACGCTGATCGTCGTCTCAAAAGGCCAGGCGGTGCTGAGTACCAGCGGCTGGACAAGCGATACCGGGATGCGATTGCGTATGTGGTGGGCAAATAAATGGTATCGCTAAGATGTGCAGAAGGCCGGTTAATCCGGCCCCGACGTTAGCCGCAGTAGACTTTGGTGATGTTGTTCTTTTCGTCACCCAGGAAGTTCAGACGATTGAGGTTGAAGTCCATCGTTACCGCCGAGTTGTGCGGGATAGCGCGCACGGCATGCTCGAACTTCAGTGATGAAATCGATGAGAGCGGTTTACCCACGTACTGCTGGTACTGCGATGCACCACAGCGATCAATTTCAGAATCGGCCTGCGCAGCGGCGCCGCCCGGCTTTGCGTCAGACTGACATCCCGCCAGCATAACCAGCGCGGCGGCGACCATCATCCTTCTGGAAAATATCATTTATCTCTCCTTTTCATTCTTTAACGACCTTAAGACCCGGCAAAGGTTAGCAGATTCATGCCAACAGGCGTACGGCTTTTACGCAGGGGCTAAAAACCTGGCCGGGTACAAAATGGGGCACAAAGTGTTCAAATAATCAGCAACACTGCATTATAATTAGGAATAATCTCAGATGAGGAGGGCACAATGGCACTGTTCAGCTTTGTTGCTTTTGCAGCGGTCATGACGCTGGTCGCGGTAAAAGTCCGCTAATCAAAAAGCCCGTATTGACGGGCTTTTTTAATGCTCAACGTTGTGGCTTTCTAACAGGAGCGGCGTATCCAGCAGGGGTAAAAATCTCTCCAGCGGCATTGGACGCCCCAGATAGTAACCCTGCCCTTCCTGACACGAAATCGCCTTCAGTTCTTCCCACTGCGCCTGTGTCTCAATCCCTTCCGCCGTGACCGTTAGCGAGAACGCTCTGCCAAGGGCGATGATGCCCTCCACAATCGATACCGCCTGTCGCGATTGCGGAAAGTCATGCAGGTAAGAGCGATCCATTTTCATGCCGTCAAACGGGAAGGTCTTAAGATAGTTGAGCGAGGCATAGCCCGCGCCAAAGTCATCCACCGTCAGCCTGACGCCCAGTTTTTTCAGCGCCTGCATCATTGTCAGTGCGTTTTGAGGATTCTCAAGCGTAATATTTTCCGTGATCTCCAGCTCCAGTCGACTGGCCGCCAGACCGCTTTTGTGCAGCGCATCAGCCACGCGCTTCACCAGGTTACCGCTGCGGAATTCGACCGGCGAGATATTAACCGATACATACATCATGTTCGGCCACGCCAGTGCGTCAGTACAGGCGCGGAGCAGCACCCAGTTGCTGACCTCGATGATAAGACCGGTCTCTTCCGCCAGCGGAATAAAGCTGTCCGGCATGATCAGGCCGGTTGGCGGATGCGCCCAACGGATCAGCGCTTCGGCCCCTTCCATTCGGGATTTTTGCAGACAGTAGCGCGGCTGATAGTAGAGTTTCAGCTCGTCATTGACGATAGCCATACGCAGGTTTCGCTCCAGCTCGCGTCGATGAATCAGCTGCTCAGCCATATCCGGGCGATACCACGTCCAGCAGTTGCGCCCTTCCCGCTTGGATTTATAGAGTGCAATATCCGCCAGACGCAACAGCTCATCCGCCTGCATCGCGTCAACCGGCGCCAGCGCAATCCCCATACTGACGCCGATAAAGAGCTCCTGCTGCCCGATATAAAAAGGCCGACACAGTTCGCTTTGCAACCGAACGCAGCAGTGGTCAATCTCTTCCTCATTGGTCAGATCGCAAACCAGCAGCATAAATTCGTCGCCGCCTGTCCGGGAAACCAGATCGCCCGCGTTCAGCGCGCCGCGCAGTCGATGTGAGGCTTCAACCAGCACGCTGTCGCCCGCCGCATAACCAAAGGCATCGTTAACGGGCTTAAAGCGATCGAGATCGAGACTGATCAACACCAGCGGGCGCTCGGCCGTTGGCTGCGCGTGAAGTTTACCGCGCAGAAATTCCAGCATGTAAACGCGATTAGGCAGGCCGGTGAGCGTGTCGTGCTGCGACAGATAGTGCAGTCGCGCTTCGGCCTCGACCTCCTGGGTGATATCCGATACCGTGCCGCGATAGCCTGCGATCTGGCCTTTCAGCAACACCGGATTCGCCACCAGGCTACAAATACGTTTCTCATTTTGCGCAGAAAACGAGTAGCAGCGTAGCTGCCTGCGCTGCCCGTCAGCGCGCTGCTGGAAAATCCACAGTGAAACCGCTTCCGTTTCATGCAGCAGGATATCGTCGATGGAGCGCCCCAGCATGCGGCTTATTTCAAAACCGGTCACCGAAGTGAAGCGGCGGGAAAGATAGGTGATCATCCCCTGCGGATTGGTTTCCCATATCCAGTCTGAGGCGGTTTCCGCTACGTCGCGGAAACGCGCTTCGCTTGCCGCCAGCTCGCGCTGGCTGTGCTTCAACTGGGCAAATCGCCGGTCGGAGAGCACCGCGCTGGACATAGCATGGTTAATCACTCTGCGGGCGACCAGGCCAAGCGCGAACGCCGCAAAAAACAGTGCCGGAAGCAAACAGATAAGCAGATTGCGTCCCGGCTGGCGCGGATCCCAGCGGATGATAATCGGCGCGTCTTCCGCCACCTCTTCCACCATAAAAGGTGTCACGAAGGCATCCTGTGCGGTGGTTGGCACCCTGACATTTTTTACCCCGACGGCGTTGCCCAGGCGCTTCAGCTTTTCCGGCGTGAAGCGAGAGACAAAGACCATAACCGACGGCGGACCAGGGAGGGTACCCAGCCCGGGCACCTTGCCGGGGGTAATTGCGGCGGCGGCAACCAGCGCGGGCGTGGTGCCGATAATGACATTTTGCGTTGTCGCAGCCTCCGTCGTCGCCAGCGACCGTGCTTTTCTGATCAACGGCGCAGCATGGATGCCAAGCCAGCTCTCAAGCGGTAGCGTATCCAGCTTGCCGTTAATCACCGAATAGCGCGTGCGCCCCTGACCGTCCACCACAAAAACGCCTTCGTAGTGATATTCCTGGAACAAACCGGGTCCAAAATTTTGCTGATCGAAGGCCCAGACCGTATCGACCTGTAAATGCAGGTGATTCCACGCCTCGCTCCAGAAGGCGTAGTCGCGAATATCGGTGAGGATGCTTTGTCGCTTGTCTTTCCACATATTACTGAGCAGGAAACGCTGCTGCTGCGTGGCGTCTTCATTCTGTCGCCAGGCAATGCCTACGACCAGCAGCATTGCCAGCAGGATGACGCCGGAAAGCAGCAGGATCAGCGACATCAGCAGCCTTCGCGTGAAAAAAGCCGCTTTGTGATCGTCAGTGACGATGTGATGTTCTGGCAGCGGAGGATAATTCATTCACTACGGACCCTTTTTCAGTTGCCTCATCAAGCAACGCGACCCGTTAGCTTGCTCTGCGCGCCGGATTTACCGACGCCTTATTGATCTGTTATCGGCCCGTGATGCGAACAGTTTAGGCTGATAACCCGGCTCGCCGTCTCGACAGGCCCCGGCAGCGCTTGCTACTATCCGCTGCTCCCCGGCCAGAGAACCGACCATGCGCAACCTTTCCGACAGAGTGATCCACACCCTGCTGTGTGCAGGCATGTTCGTTGTCTGGTATGCCATCACCCTCATCATCAGCATGCTGCCTTATCAGACTGCGCTGCGCAGTAGCGGCATGCTGATGCCGTTACTGTGTGCGCTGGAGTTTTGCGTACTGGCGCCGCTTTATTACTGGTACTGTCGACACTACGACACTATCCCGCTGGCGACGGTGAAGGTGCGACAGCTCGCGCTGTTCAGCCTGCTGCTGCTGGCGCTGATTATCTCGCAGTCGTTTTTCCTGCGACAGGAGAGCTGGACCGCCGACCAGCTCAGCGGCGGACAGCCACAGCTTCTGCTTTTCGCGCTGGCGGTAATTGTGCTTGCGCCGGTATTTGAGGAGATCCTGTTTCGGGGGTTCGTACTTCAGGGTCTGCTGCTGTGGGCGCCCGACCAGCGCTTTGCCTGCGCGCTGCTGACCTCGCTGCTCTTTGCCGCCATGCATACCCAGTACGCACATTTACAGACCATTATTGCCCTCAGCGCGCTTTCGCTGCTGCTCTGTTATGCGAGGCTGCTTTCTGGCGGCCTGTTGCTGCCCGTCATGCTGCATATGTTGAATAACGCAATCGGCATGTCGCCGTGGATCTGGCGCTATTTTTCGCATTCGCTCACCTGAATGATTAATTTTTATAACTACTTTGCGCTGGTTATAACGCAAACGAATAATGATAGCGATTAATCAACTATTCTTCCTTACGTCCGCTCATCTACACTCGCGTAATCAAAAAAAGTAAGGAAATGTCATGAAGATTATTGTTCCGTCAATGCTGGCTGTCGCGCTGGCTGGTTCATTTACCGCGCAGGCCGCCACGCCGCCGGATACGCTGGTCATCGCACAGTCCATTGATGATGCCAGCAGCTTTGACCCGGCAGAAGGTTTTGAGCTGACGTCGGTGCAGGCCTTCACTAACCTGTATCAACGCCTGGTGCAGTCCGATCCGCAGAACCCCGTTGATTTGAAACCGACGCTGGCCAGCAGCTGGCAGGCGGGCAGCGACAATCGCAGCCTGATCTTTACCCTGCGCGATGGCGCGAAATTCGCTTCCGGTAACCCTGTTCGTCCTGAAGACGTGATTTTTTCGCTGAGCCGCGTGGTGAAGCTGAACCTCGATCCCTCTTTTATTCTGACGCAGCTGGGCTGGACAAAAGATAACGTTGACGGCCAGCTCAAAAAAATCGATGACAGCCATGTGCAGATAAACTGGACGGCAGACGTCAGCGCAAACTACGTGCTCAGCCTGCTGGCGGCGCCGGTGTCTTCCATCGTTGATGAAAAAACGGCCTCGGCCCATGTGCAGAAAGGCGATTTCGGCAACGCGTGGCTGGGCGCGCATTCGGCGGGCAGCGGCCCGTTCCAGCTCCGCAAATATGTGCCGCATGAGGTGGTATTGCTGAGCGCCAACCCAACGTCGCCAGGCGGCGCCCCGAAACTGAAAAATGTTTTGATCAAAAACGTTCCCGATCCTGCCGCACGCCGCCTGCTGCTGGAGCAGGGCGATGCCGATATCGCACGTAACCTGGGCACCGACCAGCTGGCCGCGCTGAAAGGCAAACCGGGCGTGAAGCCGATGGCCATCCCGATGGCGTCGCTCTACTACCTTATGTTCAATGCTGAAGCCAATCCGGTACTGAAGAATCCCGCCCTGTGGGAGGCGTCCCGCTATCTGTTCGACTATCACGGCATCGCTGACGACCTGCTGAAAGGCCAGTTCCAGGTGCATCAGTCGTTCCTGCCGGAAGGCTATCTGGGCGCGCTGAAGGACAACCCTTATCAGTACGATCCGGAAAAAGCGAAGGCTATTCTCAGCAAGGCCGGCCTGAAGAACGTCAGCTTTAAGCTGATCGTCAGTAACCAGCCGCCGTACCTGGATATTGCGCAGGCGCTTCAGGCCAGCTTTGCTAAAGGCGGCGTGAAGGTTGAGCTGCTCCCGGGCCTGAGTAATGAAATCTCCACCAATGTGAAATCGCATCGCTATGAAGCGACGCTGAACTCCTGGGGCGCAGACTATTTCGATCCGAATACCAACGCGTCGGCATTCGCCTGGAACCCGGAAAACGGCAGCACCACGCTTGCCTGGCGCGCCAACTGGCATATTCCTGAACTGAATAAAAAGACGCTGGCCGCAACTGCTGAAAATGACAAAGCGAAGCGCGTGGCGCTGTACCAGGACATGCAGCGCGACGTGCAGAAAAGCTCGCCGTTTGTGGTTGGCCTTCAGGCGCGTAACCTGATTGCGCTGCGTGATAACCTGAAAGGATACGTACAGGCCATCAATCCGGATATGGTTTACTACGGTCAGGTCAGTAAGTAATGGCGCACGCTGCAACAGAAGCCGGGTCCGCCCGGCTGGTATGGCGACAAAGCCAGCGGCTGCTGACCGGCGTCCTGTCGCTGGTGGTGACGCTGCTCGGCCTGCTGGCCTTCACTTTTATGCTTTCACATCTGTCGCCGGTCGATCCCGTGCTGCAACTGGCCGGGGATCACGCCAGCGAATCAACCTATCAACAAATTCGCCACGATCTGGGGCTGGATCAGCCGGTACTGACGCAGTTCTGGCGCTATCTGGTGCACCTGTTCCACGGCGATTTAGGCATTTCCCGCCTGACGCATCAGCCGGTGGCCAGCGATCTGCTGCGCACCTTTCCCGCCACCTTTGAGCTGGCAACCTGCGCGATGATCTTCGGCGCGACCTTCGGCATTCTGCTGGCGCTGTTGGCCGCATGGAAACCGGGAAGCGTGGTGGACCACGCTGCGCGTTTGATCTCGCTGCTGGGCTTTTCCGTGCCGGTGTTCTGGCTCGGTCTGCTGGGGCTGCTGCTGTTCTACGCCGTGCTGCACTGGTCTGCCGGCCCGGGAAGGCTGGATGATATCTGGATCTATACGCTGGAACCCAAAACCGGGCTGGTGCTGGTTGACAGCTGGCTGTCGGGCGATGCGGAGATGTTTCGCAACGCGGTTGCTCACCTCTGGCTGCCGGTGGTGGTATTGGGACTGCTGGCGATGGCATCCATCACTCGCCTGTTGCGCAGCGCTCTGCTTGAAGAGAGCAACAAAGAGTACGTTACCCTTGCCCGCGCCAAAGGCGCCAGCCGTGGCCGGATCCTGTTGCTGCATATCTTTCCGAACGTGCGCGGCACGCTGATTACCGTGCTGGCCCTTGCTTATGCGTCGCTGCTGGAGGGATCGGTGCTGACGGAAACGGTGTTTGCCTGGCCCGGCGTCGGGCGCTATATGACTTCCGCGCTGTTCGCCACCGATACGCCCGCCATTCTGGGATCGACGCTGCTGATTGGCGGCTGCTTTATCACCCTGAATGCGCTGGCTGACGCACTCACTTACCTTAGCGATCCGAGAACACGATGACGCAACATTTAACCGATGCTGAAAGCGCCGCGCCGCGTCGGCATCGACATAAACGCATAACGTCGCTGGCTATCGGCGGCGGCCTGGTGCTGGTGCTGATTTGCGCGGCGCTTTTTGCTCCGCTGCTGGCGCCGTTCGATCCGAATGTGCAGACGATGTCCGCCAGGCTGATGCCGCCCTCCTCCGCACACTGGTTCGGCACCGACGGCTTCGGACGCGACCTGCTTTCACGCGTGATTTACGGCGCGCGTCCCACCCTGCTGCTGGTTTCGCTGATCCTCGTGCTGACCATTCCGGTGGGCATGCTGGTCGGTATTTGCGCGGGCTACCTTGGCGGCTGGACCGAGCGCGTGCTGATGCGCATTACTGATATCTTTCTGTCGCTGCCAAACCTGGTGATTGCGCTGGCGCTGGTGGCCATGCTCGGACCCGGCCTGATGAACGGCGCGCTGGCGCTGGCGTTAACCAGTTGGCCGCCGTTTGCCCGCCAGGCGCGCGGCGAAACGCTGGCCCTGCGTCGCAGTGACTACCTTTCCGCTGCGCGAATGCAGGGCATTACCGGCCCGCGCCTGATGTTCGGGCATATTCTGCCGCTGTGCGTTCCCAGCGCCGTGGTACGCGCCGCGTTGAGCCTTGGCGGTATTATTCTCTCCGCAGCCGGTCTGGGTTTCCTCGGCATGGGTATTCAGCCGCCTACCGCCGAATGGGGATCGATGGTGGCGGAAGGCGGCAAAGTGATCTTCGATCAGTGGTGGGTCGCTGCCGCGCCCGGCGGCGCTATCCTGCTTGCCAGCCTGGCCTTTAACCTGACGGGCGACGGCCTGCGCGACAGACTGGATACCCGACATGGCAACTGAGACTTCAAATCTGATCACGGCGAACGACCTGACCATCGCCACTGCCGCAGGCAGCACGCTGGTGGACGCTATCAGCTTTTCACTTGGCCGTGAACGCGTGGCGCTGGTGGGCGAGTCCGGCTCCGGCAAGTCGCTCACCGCGCGCAGCCTGATGGGCCTGCTCGCGCCTTCGCTGCACCTGACCGCCCGAACGCTGAGCGTCGCCGGGCAGGACGCCACGTCGTTGAGCGAGCGGCAATGGAGCCAGCTGCGCGGCAGCCAGATGGCGATGGTAATGCAGGACCCGAAATACGCGCTTAACCCGATGCGCACCATCGGCTGGCAGGTGGCAGAACCGTTAAAACTGCATGGCCGCCTGAGCCGGGCAGAAATAAAAGAGAAGGTGTGTGAGATGCTCGACGCGGTCGGTCTTCCTCAGCCGAAGACGCTGATGGATCGCTATCCCCATCAGCTCTCCGGCGGCATGGGCCAGCGCGTGATGCTGGCGATTGCGCTGATTTCCGATCCGCAGTTGCTGATTGCCGATGAACCCACCTCGGCACTGGATCATGCGATGCGCGACCAGGTACTGACGCTGATCCGCCGCCTGGTCGACGAACGCAATATGGGCCTGCTGCTGATCAGTCACGATCTCCAACAGGTTTCCGAACACTGCGAACGCGTGATGGTGATGTATCAGGGCAGGATCCTCGACAGGCTACCCGCCGCCGACCTGCCGCATGCCACGCATCCCTACACCAGCACGCTGTGGGCCTGTCGACCGGGCAAGGCGACGCACGGTAAGCCGCTGCCGGTGCTGGATCGCACGGCGATGGAGGCATTGCGTGAACATGATTGAGCTGAATGACCTGAGCGTCTCGCATCGCCAGGGGTATGAGAGCCGAACCGTGGTGCATAACGTCTCGCTGTCGGTTGCCAGCGGCGAGTGTTTTGGCCTGGTCGGCCCGTCCGGCTGCGGCAAATCGTCGCTGCTGTGGGTGCTGGCAGGGTTGAATCCCCACTGGCAGGGCGCGATGAACCTTGCAGGACGCCCGGTGACGCCGGGGGGCGCCTTTACCGGCCAACTGCGTCAGGACGTGCAAATGGTGTTTCAGGACCCTTACGCGTCTCTGCACCCGCGACATCGCCTGCGGCGCACGCTGGCAGAGCCGCTGAAGCTGTTAAAGAAAAGCGATATTAACACGCGGATAGAAAACGGATTTCGTCATGTGGGACTCGATCCGTCGCTGGCGGATCGCTATCCGCATCAGCTTTCCGGCGGCCAGCGGCAGCGCGTCGCCATTGTGCGGGCGCTGCTGCTGGAGCCGAAGATCCTGCTGCTGGATGAGCCTACCTCGGCGCTGGATATGTCGGTACAGGCGGAGATTCTGAATCTGCTTAACCGGCTCAAGCAGCAGGATAATCTGACGATGGTGCTGGTGAGTCACGATGCCGATGTAATCGAACATATGTGCGATCGCGCCGTCACTATGCATAACGGCCGCGTTCAGGCATTACAGGATCGCTGAAACAGAGGCTTTTTTCTGTTTGTCCGCTTCGAAATGGGCTTTGAACTGCTCGTAAATTGAGATCATATTCGACGCATCGCCCTGAAGCGGGCTGAGCTTGCCCGCGCGAACCAGTTCGATGACCAGTTGAAGCGCGGCCTGTTTAGGATTGGTGGAAGGGTGTGCGATTTCTGATGACATAGGGATTCCATAATTGAAGGGGGAAAAGAGTAATTTTAACGCTTTTCCCCTTTTTGGGCGGATTTTTTCACGTCCGTGCGCGTCATCAGCGCTTCTGTTGTTTGAGCCAATTCTGCATCTGATCGATTTCTGGCTGCTGCGCTTTGATAATCGCCTCTGCCAGCTTGCGCATTTCCGGATCTTTACCGTATTTCAGCTCTGTTTGCGCCATATCGATGGCGCCCTGGTGATGAGCGATCATGCCTTTGGCGAAGGCGACATCAGAATTACTCTCTTTCATTCCGGCCATCATATCTTCATGCATTTTGCTCATGCCTGCGTGATAGCTCTGCTGTGCGGCGTCATCGCTCGGGTGGTTCTTCATGGTTTCAGCCTGCGCGGCGCAGGAGAGTAACAGCGAAAAAATCAGGCCGCATTTAATGGCGTTCATACTCTTTCCTTCATTAGCGTGGGTGGGTAACGCGAGGCATCTTCCACCTTCCAGCAGGGGGAAGGTCAATACACGCCGTTCGCCTAAACCCTACAATTTACACGGATATACATTCGCTTACACAAAGTTGTACAACACGCGTGAAAAAGTTGTACAAATGTTAAGGGCTGAGGTAGTTTATTGTTCGTAACGAATTATGCATTTGCATGGCCTCAGGAAGTGTATGTGGGTTTCCCACTTCCCGAGGCTATTTTTTCTTCACCCTCTTTTCCTGCCTTTTATTCCCTAAGTCAAATCGTTTGTTTGCCGCCCTGAATTGAAGCGCATAACGCGTTATCCTATTGATTTTAATGCAAAAATTAACACCAGATCTCTCACCTCGCCTGTTCAACGCCTGCTTTCTCATACCGGCTTCGTCTGATAATGCAGTCACGACCTTGCAGCCTGCCCGGTGCTGGCGCTAACTTCATAGCGGCCGACAGGATTATGCCCTGTCACTTTTTGAAATTTCTTACTTCTGGTCGCATATCAATGAACGGATTTAGCATGTTGAAAAAGCTGACGTCTTCTCTGTTATTCACCGCGCTGTGCTGGACGGCCGCTCAGGCAGAGCCCGTCACGCTGCGGCTGGCACAGGAGCAGGACGGCGGCGAAGCTGGACGCGCCTGTATTTATATTCACCAGGGCAAAGCCGAATATCGGCTGGTGCCGCCCGCAGAAAACTGCCCCGGCGCCATCACTATCGAACGCGCTTCATCGCGCGGGTAATGCTTTAAAACGCCTTTTTTCACGTCTGAAGATACGTCAGCCATAAGGAATATGTTACCTTTACCTGACAGCACTAGCCCGCCCTGCCGGGGCGGTTTATGCTTTTTGACAAGGGGTTAGGCGTTGAAAACGATCAATATTAAGTTGCTGACGCTGTTGGCGACGTTTCTGGTTATTTTGCTGCATACGGCAGCATTCTCATTTAACTATTTTCACCGCGCCTGGTCCGTTTCGGTGCTGTATGAAGCGCTCGGCCGCACGGCGTTCCCGCTTTTTTTACTTATTGCGGGTTACGTTTCACTTAATAAAAATGAATCACTGCTCAGCGCGCTGAAAACGCGCGTGCTGGATCTGATCATTCCGCTGGTTGTCTGGTCAATTGTTTATATTTTTTATGCGCGCTATGTCAGCGGGATCAGTAAGCCTGTCAGCCTGCTGGACGTGCTCAGCCAGCCGGTCTATCCCCATTTATGGTTTATTTACACGCTGATCCTGCTTTACCTGCTTACGCCGCTGCTGAACACCTTCATTCAGAACGGCAGCCGCCAGCGCATCAACTATACGCTTACCGTCTGGTTCGTGCTGGCGTCGGTCTACGTGCTTTTTGATAACGTGAAGGCGAACCTGATTGAGGGTAAAACGGAAGCCATCCTCAGTAATATCGATATGGTGGTTTACCTGTCAGGATTCTATATTTTTGGCGGCGTGGCACGGCGCTTTAATATTAATCCGAAGGTGACCATAGCGACAATCGTGTTTATTCTTTCCGCCGTGCTGACGTCGGTGCTGACTTATTCTCTCTCCGTCAGCACTCAGGCACCCAACCCGATATTCTTGTTCTATTCTGCCCCCACTATTGTTGCGATCTCCGTCTCCGCTTTCTTTATGCTGTTAAATGCGCGTTTTTCATGGAGCAGAAGAGGTATCGCCGTCATCAGAACGCTGTCGCGTTTAAGTCTGGGCATATTCTTTGTACATATGATGGTGCTGGAGACGCTGCTGCGGATATTTAATTTCAGCTTTAATAACTACGATTCCGCCCTGATCATTCCCGGCGTGGCGATCGCCTCTTATGCGCTGTCCGCCCTGATTTGCTGGCTTCTGCGGCTTATCCCCTGGATGAGAAAAATTGCCTGAGTCAATAACGAAAACGGCCGCTCATAATGAGCGGCCGTTCGACAGGCTTGAAATGCCAGATGCCATAAAAATCACCAGGCTGTCGCAAATCTCTGCGGTTGGTTAATTGCTTTACGGGCAATCCAGTAAAGAAGGATTCTCTCGTCATCATCGTCCTGATCGGCCATGGTTAATAGCTTAAGCACCAGAGTCGCTTTATTTACCGGCTGCCCTGTGATGCTCAGGTCAACCACCGCTTTACCAATAATGTTACACACCTCTTCCTCACTGCCTACGGTTGCTTCTGATTCATCTCGCATGGTCTCCTCCTGTTGTTGGGTGAACGCTAAGCCTGGCAAAGGCTGCACAGCTTTGCCAATAGTTGTACAAGCCGCTTAACGCGACCAGGGCGATCTCACTGATATTGTGAAAGAAATACCCCTCGGGAATTAATCCTAAAAGCAGACAGAAATTCTGATAATGATCGGCGCTTTTTTATGACCGCCTGAATTTATGCTGTTTAAGAAGATTTCGCACCGCTTCGCTGCGATAAATCTCAGCTTCCCGACGATAAAGCACAGCGGCAGGCCGATCCGTATCCCGGAACCGCAACGCCTCGCTTAAAAAGTGAAAGGAAAGCTCAATATTACGTCGGATCTGTTTCTGTCACATGCCGGTCATAACCCGCATAAAATCGGCTAAAAGCCCGCTTCCAAAGGCGGCGCTTTCGATTATGCTTCCTCACATTGTGATTCGATCCCGACTGAGAAGAGTATAAAAAATGAAAAAAATGACTGCACTGGCACTATTAATTACCCTGGTCGGCTCCGTAGGCGCTCAGGCTGCAACAACCGAAGGCGCGGCGGCAGGTAGCGAAGCCACCACGATGTCTGAAGGCGATTCCAACGCCGTGGGCGTTGGCGCAGTAGGCGCGCTGCTGGGCGTGGCTTTAGCCACCATGGGCGGCGGCGGTGACGGCGATGGCTCTACCACCAGCACCGGCACGACGACCAATACCGTCGCTCACTAAGTGTTACGCATGGCCCTTCTGCGGAAGGGCCGCTATCATCCGTTTCTGCAACAAAACCACCCTTCACACGACATCCATCAGTATGCTGCCGTCACCGTCTCGCTCATCACCTATACTTAGCGATACTTTCTTTCAACGGAGTGAGCCATGTTGATTGGTTTTGTCTTACTGGTCAGCGCCTGCGGGAATGACGCCTGCGAAGCGCTGCCGATCTCTGAACATCTTTTTCCCTCGCGGGAAGTATGCGAGCGTATGGCGGCGCGTATCAAAGAACGACGCCCCAACGCTGTGCTGCTTTGCGGTGAGGTTTACCGCAGTCACGGCAGCGACAGCGAAGAAACCACGCACATCCACTGAAACACTACAGACCCAGCTCGCTCAGTCCCGGATGGTCATCCGGCCTGCGTCCCAGCGGCCAGTGAAATTTGCGCCCGGCTTCCGCTATTGGCAGATCGTTAATGCAGGCGAAACGCCGCGCCATCAATCCATTTTCATCAAACTCCCAGTTCTCATTGCCATAAGAGCGGAACCAGTTGCCGGAGTCGTCATGCCATTCATAGGCATAGCGCACCGCAATGCGGTTGCCTTCAAACGCCCACAGTTCTTTGATCAATCGATAGTCCAGTTCGCGCGCCCACTTTCTGCTCAGAAAATCGGCGGCTTCCTGACGATTGGTGACAAATTCCGCGCGGTTTCGCCACTGTGTGTCAACGGTGTAAGCCAGCGCCACCTTGTGCGGATCGCGGCTGTTCCAGCCGTCTTCTGCAAGACGAACCTTTTCAATAGCCGTTTCATGCGTAAAAGGCGGCAGTGGCAGTCTACGTTCACTGTTTCCAGACATCATTTTCTCCTCAGGAGGATCAGACAGGAGCGAGCAGGCGGCGCGCGATCTGTTGCGCGTCGTCTGCCGCAGAAACATCGTTCATGACCATCGCAACGGTTATCGCGCCGTCAATCAGCAATAACAGCTGGCTGGCCATGATGTCGCAATCAACGACATTCGCCTCACGACAAAGCCCGGTGATAAATGTTTTAAGGTTGTTTTTATGGTCGCGGGCGATGTGACGCAGCGGATGCGAGGGATCGCTAATTTCACCCGCCGTATTGATAAACGCACATCCGCGAAAATCATCGCTGCCAAACCATTTTTTCAACGCGCTAAACAGCGCCAGTATGCGCCCGTGAGGATCGTCCGCCTGTGATTCACGCGCTAACCAGGCCATCCAGCGGCGATCGCGGCGCTCAAGCGCGGCCGCGCACAGCGCCTCTTTATTAGCGAAATAGCGATAGATAGTTTTACGTGAAATGCCGGAGGTTTTAACGAGCAAATCAATGCCCGTAGCGTGAATGCCATGTTGATAGATAAGCTGTTCAGCGATATCCAGCAGCTGTTCGTAAATCGGGGTTGTCGTTTGCATCCTGCAAAGGTAGAACAACCGTTCTACCTTCACAAGCGTTATTTGATACAGGGGTTAAATCGGTTTGATGGTGTAAAAAAATTACTCTTCCTCTTTGGCCTTTTCGTCGACAAAACTGGTCACCGCCAGCAGACGATTGACGTGCGTCAAGAGCAGGTCAACGTCCGAGCGCAAAAAGCCTTTCCCTGAATGGGATGCCACTACGATCGCGTTATTAATATTTTCTGAAATTGAGTCACTGTTATTGCCCTCTTTACCTGCCGTCAGCAACAGCGCGGCAACCAGCAAAGACTGTGCTTCAACCTGCGCGGTAAGTTCTTTTGCCTCAACTTCGATATTGGCGATTTTCATTAAAACATCGATAACCAACTGCTTCATACTCCACTCCTGAAACCGATCCTGATAGGCGCGCACCGAGAGAGTCCGCGAAAAAGTTCTGCCAAATCAAGTAGACGCCGTTTTGACCCTAATCGCATCAGGGAAATATCTGAAAACAAGATGCCAAGTGGCGTGGAGAAGGATTTCTACTACATTTAAGCAACCAGGGTCTCTGAAACGGGGCGCTGTCGCTACCCCTCTGCTCAAAAATGCGCCAACTCAACGGTGTAAACACATTGTGCAGAGAACAACA
>NZ_JNVB01000028.1 GCF_000770305.1 Erwinia oleae | reverse complement strand
TCACTTTACACTGAGGCGTGATGACGAGGCACCACGGTGCTGAAGCAACAAATGCCCTGCTTCCAGGAAAAGCCTCTAAGCATCAGGTAACACAGAATCGTACCCCAAACCGACACAGGTGGTCAGGTAGAGAATACCAAGGCGCTTGAGAGAACCCGGGTGAAGGAACTAGGCAAAATGGTGCCGTAACTTCGGGAGAAGGCACGCTGGTGTGTAGGTGAAGTCACTTGCTGACGGAGCTGAAGCCAGTCGAAGATACCAGCTGGCTGCAACTGTTTATTAAAAACACAGCACTGTGCAAACACGAAAGTGGACGTATACGGTGTGACGCCTGCCCGGTGCCGGAAGGTTAATTGATGAGGTTATCCGTAAGGAGAAGCTTTTGATCGAAGCCCCGGTAAACGGCGGCCGTAACTATAACGGTCCTAAGGTAGCGAAATTCCTTGTCGGGTAAGTTCCGACCTGCACGAATGGCGTAATGATGGCCAGGCTGTCTCCACCCGGGACTCAGTGAAATTGAACTCGCTGTGAAGATGCAGTGTACCCGCGGCAAGACGGAAAGACCCCGTGAACCTTTACTACAGCTTGACACTGAACACTGAGCCTTGATGTGCAGGATAGGTGGGAGGCTTTGAAGCGTGGACGCCAGTCTGCGCGGAGCCATCCTTGAAATACCACCCTTTAATGTTTGGTGTTCTAACCTTGCGCCGTTATCCGGCGCGGGGACAGTGTCTGGTGGGTAGTTTGACTGGGGCGGTCTCCTCCCAAAGCGTAACGGAGGAGCACGAAGATTGGCTAATCACGGTCGGACATCGTGAGGTTAGTGCAAAGGCATAAGCCAGTTTGACTGCGAGAGTGACGGCTCGAGCAGGTGCGAAAGCAGGTCTTAGTGATCCGGTGGTTCTGAATGGAAGGGCCATCGCTCAACGGATAAAAGGTACTCCGGGGATAACAGGCTGATACCGCCCAAGAGTTCATATCGACGGCGGTGTTTGGCACCTCGATGTCGGCTCATCACATCCTGGGGCTGTAGCAGGTCCCAAGGGTACGGCTGTTCGCCGTTTAAAGTGGTACGCGAGCTGGGTTTAGAACGTCGTGAGACAGTTCGGTCCCTATCTGCCGTGGGCGCTGGAGAATTGAGAGGGTTTGCTCCCAGTACGAGAGGACCGGAGTGAACGCACCACTGGTGTACGGGTTGTCATGCCAATGGCACTGCCCGGTAGCTAAGTGCGGAACGGATAAGCGCTGAAAGCATCTAAGCGCGAAACCAGCCTCGAGATGAGTTCTCCCTGAGTCCTAGCGACTCCTGAAGGGACGTTGAAGACGACGACGTTGATAGGCCGGATGTGTAAGCGCAGCGATGCGTTGAGCTGACCGGTACTAATGACCCGAGAGGCTTAACCTTACAACGCCAGAAGCGTTCTGGTGGTAATGAGAGACGAAAAGAATTTTCAGCGGAGTTCCGGATAACAGAATTTGCCTGGCGGCTTTAGCGCGGTGGTCCCACCTGACCCCATGCCGAACTCAGAAGTGAAACGCCGTAGCGCCGATGGTAGTGTGGGGTCTCCCCATGCGAGAGTAGGGAACTGCCAGGCATCATATTAAGATAAAGACCTGAGTCTTTATAAGAAATAAGCGTGCTGATATGGCTCAGTTGGTAGAGCGCACCCTTGGTAAGGGTGAGGTCCCCAGTTCGACTCTGGGTATCAGCACCAGTTACAAAAAGTGAGTTCGGTAAAAGAATTTGCCTGGCGGCTCTAGCGCGGTGGTCCCACCTGACCCCATGCCGAACTCAGAAGTGAAACGCCGTAGCGCCGATGGTAGTGTGGGGTCTCCCCATGTGAGAGTAGGGAACTGCCAGGCATCATACAGACGGAAAAGCCTCATGCGAAAGCATGAGGCTTTTTTGCATTTTGAAATGCCGCCCCCATAAAGCCTGTCTGTAAGCAAAAAAAAGCCCCGACTCAGCGCCGGGACTTACTCCACAAAATCAAAACGGGCTTTTCTAACTCAATGAATAACCTGTGAGAGAAAAGCGCGCGTACGCTCTGATGTCGGATTAGAGAAGAACTCCTGCGGCGGCGCCTGCTCAACGATCTCACCGCGATCCATAAAGATCACCCGGTCTGCAACGGTACGCGCAAAGCCCATTTCATGCGTTACACAGAGCATCGTCATGCCATCTTCTGCAAGGCCGATCATGGTATCAAGCACTTCTTTAACCATTTCTGGATCGAGTGCAGAGGTGGGTTCATCAAATAGCATGATTTTTGGCTTCATACAGAGTGAACGGGCGATGGCAACACGCTGCTGCTGACCGCCGGAGAGCTGACCGGGAAATTTATGCGCGTGTTCAGCAATGCGTACGCGTTCGAGATAGTGCATCGCTAAAGCTTCAGCATCTTTCTTCGGTGTTTTCCGCACCCAAATGGGTGCCAGCGTGCAGTTTTGCAGTACGGTCAGATGTGGGAACAGATTGAAGTGTTGAAACACCATCCCCACTTCGGTACGGACGCGTTCGATATTACGCAAATCGTCATTGAGATGGATACCATCCACGACAATGCGGCCCTGCTGATGCTCTTCAAGATGATTGATACAACGAATAGTCGTCGATTTTCCTGAACCTGAAGGCCCGCAGAGGACAATACGTTCACGTGGTTTTACGTGCAGATTAATATCTTTCAACACGTGAAACTGACCATACCATTTGTTCACGTTCTCAAGCGTAATCATCATCGCGTCATCGGGTTGAATCAAAGTTTGTGTCATTTTAAGCCTCAGTGCGGTGTACGCCCGGTGTGAAAGCGCTTTTCCAGATACTGGCTGTAGCGCGACATGCTAAAACAAAAAATCCAGTAAACCAGCGCGGCGAAAACATAGCCTTCTGTAGACATGCCGAGCCACGTCGGATCAACCGTTGCCTGCTGTACGCTACTGAAAAGATCGAACAGACCGATGATGATCACCAGACTGGTATCTTTAAACAGCGCAATGATGGTATTAACCAAGCCTGGAATAACCATTTTTAATGCCTGTGGCAGGATCACCAGCACCTGCGTTTTCCAGTATCCCAGGGCCAGTGACTCGGCTGCTTCATACTGTCCTTTGGGCAGCGCCTGAAGGCCGCCACGAACTACTTCCGCCACATAGGCCGACTGGAACAGCACCACCCCGACCAGCGCGCGGATCAGCTTATCTATACTGCTTCCTTCCGCCATAAACAGCGGCAGCATCACTGATGACATAAAAAGTACGGTTATCAGCGGCACGCCACGCCAGAATTCGATAAAAATTATCGACAGCGATCGCACCACCGGCATGGTTGACCGGCGGCCCAGCGCCAGCAAAATACCCAGCGGAAGCGCGCCTGCGATACCCACCGCGGCAATGATCAGCGTGAGGGTCAGACCACCCCACTGACGCGTTTCCACGCGCTCAAGCCCGAAATAGCCGCCATACAGCAGAAACCAGACCACGATCGGATAAACAACAATCCAGGCTGCAATATAGATGGCGCGACGTGGCATGCTCTTCATGAAGATCGGGATAATGGAAACCAGCCCGATGACCAACGCCAGGTTAATACGCCAGCGCAGTTCATGCGGATAAAGCCCATACATGAACTGGCCGAATCGCGCATGGATAAACACCCAGCAGGCGCCTTCTTTAGTACAGTCGGCACGCGTTTCGCCGAGCCAGTTGGCCTGAAACACCAGCCATTGCAGCGCGGGCGGCACGACGGCCCACATCACCCACAGGCAAAACAGCGTCAGCAGCGAATTGCCCCAACTGGAGAAGAGATTCTTCCGTGCCCAAATAACGGCGCGTGAGAATGCATTGGTCGGCACCGGCGGGATATCGTCGTGAGTTGCTAATGTCATAATGATCTCATTCTCTTAACGCTCAATCAGGCGGATTTTGCGGTTGTAAATATTCATCAACAGCGAAATCAGCAGGCTGATAATCAGGTAGACACCCATGGTGATAGCGATCGTTTCAATCGCCTGCCCGGTCTGATTCAGGACTGAGCCGGCAAAAAGCGACACCATATCGGGATAACCAATCGCGGCGGCCAGCGATGAGTTTTTCACGATATTCAGGTACTGGCTGGTAAGCGGCGGAATAATAACGCGCATTGCCTGCGGAATAATGACCTGGCGCAGCGTCACGGGGTTTGGCAATCCCAGCGAACGCGCTGCTTCATGCTGACCGTGAGGAACGGACTGAATGCCTGAGCGAATCACCTCTGCGATAAACGAAGAGGTATAAATTGACAGCGCGAGCGTCAGTGCGGCCAGTTCCGGGATCAGCACAAAACCGCCACGGAAGTTAAAGCCTCTGAGATGCGGAACATCCCAGTGCATTGCGGCACCAAAGATCAGATGTGCAACGGCGGGAAAAACCACCAGCATAGCGAGCGCAAGGGGCCAGCTTCGGCGCAGACGACCTGTTTTAAGCTGATGCGCACGGTTAAAACGAAACAGTGCAACTGACGCCGCCACGGCCAGCAGCAGTGCCATCACGAAAGGCCAGGTTCCGTCCGCGTACTGCGGCCAGGGAATGTACAGCCCGCGATTGCTTACAAAGGCAATATCGAAAGCGTTCATCGCCTGACGCGGCCCGGGTAAATTGCGCAGCACGGCAAAGTACCAGAAGAAGATTTGCAGCAGCGGCGGGATGTTGCGGAAGGTTTCGATATAGATATTGGATATCTTACGCAGCAGCCAGTTATCGGACAAGCGCGCAAGACCAATAAAAAATCCCAGGAGTGAGGCGAAAACAATGCAAAGGGCAGAAACGAGCAGCGTGTTGGTCAGTCCGACGAGGAATACCCGGGCGTAAGTATCGCCTTCGCTGTACTCAATCAGATGCTGAACGATACCGAAACCTGCGCTGCGCTCCAGGAAGCCAAAACCGGACGTGATGCCGCGATTGGCCAGGTTAATAATTGTATTATGAACCAGATAGAGCGCCACGCCTGCGACGGCGGCAATAGCGATGATCTGGAACAGCCAGGCGCGCACCGCAGGATTGCTGAATGAAATATCCCTTTTTACGGTTGGGCGTTGAGACATGTTGAAACCTCAGTGACGAAAACGCTGACGAAGACGCCGGTAAACCGGCGCCCTGTAAAACGGAAGGATTAACGCACTGGTGGAGCGTACTGAATGCCGCCTTTGTTCCAGAGAGCATTCTGACCGCGAGCAATTTTCAGTTGGCTGTCTTTACCTACGTTACGGTTGAAAATCTCTTCGTAGTTGCCTACCTGTTTAATGATGTTATAGGCCCACTTGTTGTCCAGCTTCAGATCCTTGCCGAAATCGCCTTCGGAACCGAGCAGATGCGCCATATCTGGCGTGGTCGGTTTAGCGGCCATCTGGTCAACGTTTTTAGAGTTAATGCCCATCTCTTCTGCATTAAGCATGGCGTACAGGGACCATTTAACGATGGTGAACCAGTCATCATCACCGCGACGCACTACCGGGCCTAAAGGCTCTTTAGAGATGACTTCAGGCAGAACGACAAACTCATCCGGTTTGCCCAGCTTGATACGCAGCGCGTACAGCTGTGACTGGTCAGAAGCCAGCGTATCGCAGCGTCCGGTATCCAGCGCTTTTGCCGACTCATCAGAGCGGTCAAAGGTCACCGGCGTGTACTGCATATTATTTGCTTTAAAGTAGTCTGCCACGTTCAGCTCGGTATCGGTGCCGGCCTGAATGCAAACGGTCGCGCCATCCAGCTCTTTCGCACTTTTCAAACCTGCTTTGTTGTGCGTCAGGAAGCCAATGCCGTCGTAATAGTTTACGCCAGCAAAAATAAAGCCCATGCCGCCATCGCGAGCGGAAGTCCATGTTGTATTGCGCGAGAGAATATCCACTTCGCCGGACTGCAAGGCGGTGAAACGCTCTTTCGCCGTCAGAGGGGTATATTTAACCTTGGAAGCATCGCCGAATACGGCCGCTGCGGCTGCGCGACAAACGTCCACATCAATTCCACTAAATTTGCCGTTGGCATCCGCATAAGAGAAGCCAGGCAATCCATCACTGATACCGCATTGCACAAAACCTTTCTTCTTAATTGCGTCAAGCGTGGTACCAGCATGCGCCTGATTTGCCACGGTAAACAGCGCGGCAGCGGCAACCAGAGTGGAGAGCATCATTTTTTTCATAAAGCATCCTGTGTGGCAAATTCGTTTTGTTATGTTTAACGCACGCTGTGGTGCATTCGTCTGTCTGTGGCATCAGCCATCCACGACACTGCAAAGGTAGTGCCAAAATTGCAGCGTCCTGAATTCATTGAAAGGAAGTCTTATTTTTTGGGAATGTTCAGAAGATTTACTTAATATGGCGCACCAGAGAGGGGCAAAGCCAGATAGATTGATCACAAATGGGGCAAATACTTTTACTAAATAGAAGCAATGTGATCGAATGTGCAAAAATGTTAGTGAAATATTGATTTGAAGAGAGGGCCGAAGGGATCGGCCCCAGCGGTGAAGTCATTAATAAAGGGAGTGTGTACCGGTAGGACGTGTTTTAAAGCGGCGATGGAGCCACATATACTGCTCGGGTGCGCGCATGATTTCACGCTCGATCACTTTATTCATGAAGGCTGCGGCATGCTGTTCATCCTCTATGGGATAGTCTTTCAGCTCAGGCTGGATCACCAGCTCATAACCACTGCCATCTTCATTACGAATCAGCACAACGGTAACCATGGCGGGCTGTGCCATCCTGGCCAGCATCCAGGTGCCGCTGGTGGTAGCGGCTTGCGGAACGGCGAAAAGGGGCGCGAAAACGCTGCCTTTTGGGCCATAATCCTGATCGGGAGCAAACCAGACGGCTTCGCCCTGCTTGAGCGCCTGCACCATACCGCGTAGATCGCGGCGGTTAATCATAGCTTTATTAGAACGCGTACGACCTTTGGTCTGTACCCACTCCATCAGTTTATTGTTGTGTGGTCGATACAACGCCATCATCGGCTGACACAGGCCCATTGCGCGTCCGCCAAGCTCGAGCGACATAAAATGTACGCCAATGATCAGTACGCCGCGGCCGTTTTTCTGTGCGGCAGTCAGGTTATGCAGACCGTTTACATTAAACCAACGACGCACGCGACGATCGGACCAAAACCAAGCCATGCCCGTTTCCAGCAGCCCCATGCCAAGCGATTCGAAATTTTTCTCGATGCGATGTTCTAACTGTTCCGCAGGCATATCGGGAAAGCAGAGTTCAAGGTTACGGCGGGTAATGCGAACCCGGCGTTTCAGGAAACGCATTGAAGTGCGTCCCATCCAGGCACCGAGCTTTTGCAGGAACGGAAAAGGGAGCTGAACAAGCAAAAACAGTATCGCCAGCCCAATCCATGTAATCCAGTAGCGCGGATGCAGCAGGCTGCGGGTAAAGCACGGGGAGTCCTTCATAATCCTCTCTTTAAGCGGACGGAACACAAAAGTAGCGCTCAAAGAAGTTAATCAACAGCGATACACAGGCTCAGACAACATAACCGGCAGAAAGTTAGATAGATCGCCGATTATTTACACAATCATGACAGTGCGATATGCGATGGCGCATAAAAAAGGCGCTAACGAAACGGTAGCGCCTTTATCACAATGAACCAGGATCAGTTCATGCCGTATTTTTTCAATTTCTTACGCAGCGTACCGCGGTTGATGCCCATCATCAGGGCTGCACGGGTCTGGTTGCCACGGGTGTATTGCATCACCATGTCCAACAGAGGCTGTTCTACTTCAGCCAATACCAGCTCATAGAGATCACTAACATCCTGACCATTCAGTTGAGCAAAATAGTTCTTCAGTGCCTGTTTAACCGAATCACGAAGCGGCTTTTGAGTTACCTGATCCTGGGAGTTAACGGTGGAAACGGTCAGTACGTCAGAATTTACGCGTTGTTCGAACATAGTTCTGTCAGCTCTTTATTTCTATTACGCAAGTTTTTCGAAGTATGCCTCCAACGCCTCCAGCTGCTCGCTGGCATCCTCAATGGCGTTGAATGTGCGCCGAAACTGGTCGTTAGGGGCGTGCTCCTGTAGGTACCAGGAGACGTGCTTTCGGGCAATGCGGTATCCCTTGCGATGACCGTAATAGTCGTGCAGTTCCCGTATATGTCCGATAAGCAAGCGCTTGACTTCAGCTAGTGGCATCGGTGCCAGCAGCTCCCCAGTGTCCAGATAGTGCTGGATTTCCCGGAAGATCCACGGTCTTCCCTGAGCAGCACGTCCTATCATCAGGGCATCAGCCCCTGTATAGTCGAGCACCGCTCTGGCTTTATGCGGGTCAGTAATGTCTCCATTCGCGATAACGGGAATGGAAACGTTCTGCTTAACTGTCCGAATGCTGTCGTATTCAGCATGGCCATTGAACAAACACGCGCGGGTGCGTCCGTGAATGGTCAGGGCCTGAATGCCACAGCGCTCAGCCAATTGGGCAATCTCTACACAATTGCGATTGTCGGTGTCCCACCCGGTGCGAATCTTCAGCGTTACGGGTACGTCAACTGCATTAACCACCGCCGATAAAATCGATTTTACCAACGCCGGGTGTTGCAGTAGAGCGGAACCCGCCATCTTGCGATTCACCTTTTTGGCAGGACACCCCATGTTGATGTCAATCACCTGCGCGCCAGATAAGGCATTGATGCGCGCGGCCTCGGCCATCTCTTCGGGGTCACAACCTGCAATTTGCACGGTACGAATACCGGGCTCGTCACAATGCACCATACGCAGACGAGATTTGGCGCTGGCCCAAACTTCCGGGTTAGACGACAGCATCTCAGAAACCGTCATGCCTGCGCCCATGGCATAGCAAAGCGTCCGGAACGGTCTGTCAGTAATTCCGGCCATTGGCGCTGCAATCAGCTGATTGCGAAGCTGGTAGTTTCCTATGCGCATGAAAAAAAAGTGACCATAGTGTGTCCGCAAGGCGGCGTATATTACGCATTTTTTCAGTAAGATGAAAGGCCAAACTTTGAACAATTGGCTGTGATAGATCAATTTATGTCTGAATAATAATCTGTCTTTTATTTTTATGGTTTTTATTCAATGGGTTATAAAAAGAGGAACCAGGAAAGAGTGGAAATTTTTGTTCTTTGATACGGGCCGCAACCAGATAAAAGACAACACGGCTGGCATTTTACAAGACAAGTGAAAGCCGTATTGCCTTAAACCAGCAGATTCTTCCTTGTTATCAGAGACACGCATTAATTAATGACGATCCTGCCGTTAAGAGGCTGAACCGGACGATTATTATGCAGCCCAAGCGCCTTTTCAATCGTGTGTAGTTGCTGTTTTGACGCCGCAACCGATTCTTTCATGATTAACCAGCGTACGCCTTCGGTACAGGGCGGCGTCGTTAACGAACCGCTGAAGCGGTAATAGCTCTTATCACCCGGCACCAGATGCGCCAGCGCGAGCGGTTCCTTAAACGCTTCGGGTTCATTAAGTTTGGTCGGAAGGTTTTTCAAAACATCGGCCATAACCGGATTGTCAGCGCCTTCCTCAACCATTACGCCGATAACGGCCAGTTCACCTTTACTGTCACTGTGCACAAAATGAATTTCCAGCGGGTATGTTTTTCCGTCAATACGGTTTTCAGAAGGGGCATGAAAGTGAAATTGTTGCAACGTGAACTCAGTGCCATCGAGCATCATTGTGTCACCGTCATGAATAGTTAACTGAATAGTATGTCCGTTGTTTACGATCGATTTTTTTTCCGCGTGAAAAGTGAGGGACAGCGGAGGCAACTCACCTTTAATAGCGCCTTTAATATCAATCGGCGACTGGTTCATTCCCTTTTCGCAGGTAGCAAAATTTTGGCTCAGTTTGCCCCAGTTATCAGGCGCGCCTTCGCCGGTATAACCCCACTGAGGATGAGAATCAGCCATCGCCGAAGAAACAGTTAAAAATAATGCAATAGGGAGGATTTTTGTATTCATGTGTGGTTAAAGCTCCTTAAGAGAAACTATCCTGCTGCTTTCCTGGCAGACTTACCGTAACTAATGTTGTTCAGAACGGTATTGGATAGTATCTCTTCAGGTTTATTTTAACAAATGAATAAAATGGTCTGTAGCAACCCGCTGGCGTGCATTGACGTTATATGCTGCGTTTCCCGGTTATTCTGCACCACTCTTCTTTTTCGGCTACGGGATCCAGCGTGAAATATTCATGGTAAGCGTCACAAACATCGTCAGCCTGACTGGCCAGTACGCCGGAAAGGCCAAGGTAACCGCCAGCTACCGGCAACACGCGTATCAGCGGAGCCAACTCGCGTAGCGGACCGGCTAAAATATTCGCCACGACCACATCAGCGTGTAGATTCTCCGGCTGCTGGTGTGGCAGATACAGAGAGAGGTTGTCTGAAACGCCGTTACGGATGGCATTGTCGCGGCTGGCCTGAATGGCCTGCGGATCGATATCAATACCGATCGCTTTCGCCGCGCCGAGCTTCAGCGCGGCGATCGCTAAAATCCCGGAGCCACAGCCGAAGTCGATCACCGTTTTGCCGGTCAGATCCAGACCATCCAGCCAGGCGAGGCACAGCGCAGTCGTTGGATGCGTTCCCGTACCGAAAGCCAGGCCGGGATCGAGCATCACGTTCACCGCGTTCGGGTCCGGCACGTCGCGCCAGCTCGGGCAAATCCACAGGCGTTCACCAAAGCGCATAGGATGAAAGTTATCCATCCATTCGCGCTCCCAGTCCTTATCCTCAATTTGCTCAATCTTATGGGCAAAACCGTCTTCCAACAGCGGATGTGGCGTAAGCCGCGCGATCACGTCCTGCATGTCGGCTTCTGCATCGAACAGGCCGATAACGTCGGTATCGCCCCACAGGCGCGTTTCGCCAGGCAGTGGTTCAAACACCGGGTTGTCGTGGGTATCCTGGAAAGTCACTGAAACGGCGCCGTGCTCAATCAGCGCATCGCCCAGCGCTTCAGCATGCGCGCCAGTGGTGTTGATTTTCATTTGTATCCAGGGCATTGCGATTCTCTTTATTCAGATAGGGTGGAAACAACCGCCGCAGATTCAGTACTATGACCAAAGCGGTTGCCAATAAGGAAGGCGATAAGGCTTAACAGCAGGGCCGGTACGATAGGATGAAATCCCAGAGGCTGCAACGACAGGCTGGCCAGAAGCGTGTAGCAGCCGGCGCCGACGATCATACTACTCAGCGCGCCCGCAGCGTTGGCTTTTTCCCAATAGAGGCCAAGTACCAGCGGCCAGAGAAAGACGGCTTCAAGGCCGCCAAAGGCGAGCAGGTTTAGCCAGATAATCATATCCGGCGGATTCCATGCGGCCAGCAGCAGCAGCAGGCCCAGCATCAGGGTAATAGCGCCTGAGAGGCGTTTCAATAGCGGCTCATTGTCCATCTGATGCGGGCGGAGGCGTAAAAAAAGATCTTTGACGATGGTTGCCGACGATTGCAGCAGTTGCGCGTTGATGGTCGACATAATTGCCGCCATCGGCGCGGCAAGGAAAATCCCCGCAGCGATGGGCGGTAAAACGTGGATCATCAGCGTTGGAATAACCCGATCGGGCACGGTGAGATCGGGCAGGATCGCCCGGCCCAGCGCGCCAGCCAGATGCATGCCAAACATCAGCACCGTAACGACAATCGTCCCTAAAATGATGCCGCGATGAACGGCTTTGCTGTCTTTGTAGGAGATACAGCGCACGGCGGTATGCGGCAGGCCGATAACGCCAAAGCAGACCAGCACGGAGAATGAGGCGAGAAAAGTGGGGCTGAGGATATTATCCACGCCGCCAGCGCTGACCAGCTGTGGGTTGATCTGCGAAAGCTTATCAACGGCACTGTGAAGACCGCCTGCCGCGTGAATAACCGCGAACAGAAGGATGAAGGTTCCAGCCAGCATCACCAGCCCCTGCATGGCATCGTTCAGCACGCTGGCGCGAAAGCCGCCAAAAGCGGTATACAGGGCGATGGTACCGCCAAATATCAGCAGGCCGGTGTCGTAAGGAATGCCGGCCGCCGTTTCAAGCAGCCTTGCGCCACCGATAAACTGCACGGTCATCGCACCAATAAAGGCGATCAGCAGGCTGAGGCTGGCAAGCCATACCAGCAGCGGGCTACGATAGCGCGCAAAAAGCATATCGTTAAGCGTAACGGCATTATAACGACGAGCAAGAATGGCGAATTTTTTCCCCAACACACCCAGCGACAGCCAGACCGCAGGCACCTGCACCATCGACAGTAATACCCAGCCCAGACCATATTTATAGGCGGCGCCAGGGCCGCCTATAAACGAGCTGGCGCTGATATAGGTAGTGGTCAACGTCATGGCAAGAACAAAGCCGCCCATTGACCGGCTGCCGAGAAAATATTCCGACAAAAAGTTGCCTTCATGCCGCTTGCGCATGGCATAGAGAGAAAGCCCGGCCACCAGCAGCAGGTAAGCGAGAAGAGGAAGAATAAGTTCAGATTTCACGCTCGTCCTCCAGCGGAATGTCGCGAAATACCAACCTGATCATCAGCCAGCACAGAATAATAAACAGCAGTGGCACCACCAGGCAGGCCATTTCAAACCAGTGCGGCAGGCCGGTGGGGCCGGGTTTATTATCCATCAGCCAGGCCATCAGCGACCACGCAGCCAGATAGGCCACCGCCAGCCAGAACGACCAGCGCGCTTCACGATGGGCCTGAAGAAAACGCTTGTCCATCTCTCTTCCTCACCCTGAATTCATAAAGAAAAAGGCCGGTCAGACCGGCCTTTTTGGCGAAACGTCAGGCAAATCAGGTTTCCTGAAGGCCGAGTTTCTTCTCCAGATAGTGGATGTTAGTGCCACCCTGCTGGAAGTTTTCATCCGTCATGATCTTCATCTGCAATTCGACATTCACCTTGATGCCGTCGATGATCAGCTCGGCCAGCGCGTTTCTCATACGGGCAATCGCCACGTCACGCGTTTCGCCATAGGTGATCAGCTTGCCGATCATTGAATCATAGTACGGTGGTACGGTATAGCCTGCATAGATGTGTGATTCCCAACGCACGCCGAAGCCGCCGGGCGCGTGAAAACGCGTGATCTTACCGGGGCTTGGCAGGAATGTATTGGGATCTTCCGCATTGATGCGACACTCTACCGCATGACCGCGGATCACCACGTCGTCCTGTTTGATCGACAGCGGCTGACCGGCTGCAATGCGCAGCTGCTCTTTGATCAGATCCACGCCGGTGATCATCTCCGTCACCGGATGCTCAACCTGAATACGGGTGTTCATCTCAATGAAGTAGAACTCGCCGTTTTCATACAGGAATTCGAACGTACCGGCACCGCGATAGCCAATCTCAATACAGGCTTTGGAGCAGCGCTCACCGATAAAGCGGCGCAGTTCCGGCGTGATGCCCGGCGCAGGTGCTTCTTCCACCACTTTCTGGTGACGACGCTGCATTGAGCAGTCGCGCTCGGCCAGATAGATAGCGTTGCCCTGACCATCGGCCAGTACCTGAATTTCGATATGGCGCGGGTTCTCCAGATACTTTTCCATATAGACCATATCGTTATTGAAAGCCGCTTTCGCTTCCGCACGGGTCATATTAATGGACTGTTCCAGATCTTTGTCACTGCGCACCACGCGCATGCCGCGACCGCCGCCGCCGCCAGAGGCTTTAATGATCACCGGGTAGCCGATGCGTTGAGCGAAAGCGCGGTTCTTTTCCATATCATCGTTAAGCGGGCCATCGGAACCGGGTACGCACGGCACGCCAGCTTTTTTCATCGCGTTGATGGCGGATACTTTGTCGCCCATCAGGCGGATGGTTTCTGCTTTCGGGCCGATAAAAATAAAGCCGGATCGCTCGACCTGTTCGGCGAAGTCGGCATTTTCCGACAGGAAGCCATAACCGGGGTGGATCGCCACCGCGCCGGTGATTTCCGCCGCGGAAATGAGCGCCGGAATGTTCAGGTAGCTTTTTACTGAAGGGGCAGGGCCGATACAGACGGTTTCATCTGCCAGCAGTACGTGTTTCAAATCGCGATCCGCGCTTGAGTGTACCGCAACGGTTTCAATGCCCAGCTCTTTACAGGCACGAAGAATACGTAGCGCGATTTCGCCACGATTCGCTATAACAATTTTTTCCAGCATGGTTCGCCTCGTTATTCGATGACTACCAGCGGCTCGTCAAATTCAACAGGCTGGCCGCTTTCAACCAGGATCGCTTTTACCACGCCGGACTTGTCGGCTTCGATCTGGTTCATCATTTTCATCGCCTCGACGATACATAGCGTGTCGCCGGCGTTAACTTTCTGGCCGATCTCAACGAATGCGCGAGCGTCAGGACTTGGCGTGCGGTAGAACGTGCCTACCATGGGTGAACGCACGATGTGACCACTGATTTCGGCAGGTGCCGGCGCTTCCATTGCAGGGGTGCTGGCCGGAGCAACGGCAGTAGCCAGTGCTGGCTGTTGCTGCATCATGGGGGCAGCGTAAGCCTGCTGCATCATTGGGTAACCCATGTTGGCCGGAGAGCGACTGATGCGAACGGATTCTTCTCCCTCAGAGATTTCCAGTTCAGCAATGCCTGATTCTTCAACCAGTTCGATCAGTTTTTTAATTTTACGAATATCCATAGATGTGGTTCCGTACTCTGTTTAATGAGGTTGTGACAGGCGTTTTACCGCCGTCTGTAAAGCCCAGGAATAACCATCGGCGCCCAGCCCGCAAATTACGCCGGCAGCTATATCAGAAAGATAAGAATGGTGGCGAAACGGCTCGCGGGCGTGCACGTTAGACAGATGCACTTCAATAAACGGGATGCTTACGGCAAGCAACGCGTCACGAAGCGCTACGCTGGTATGGGTGAAGGCGCCCGGATTGATGACGATATAGTCCACATTGTCTTTTGCTTCATGGATGCGATCGATAAGCGCATGTTCCGCGTTTGACTGGAGATGGCTCAGTTTCACATTCAACGCGTCAGCTTTGGATGCGATGTCGCTGACGATTTCCGCTAATGTCGTCTTCCCGTACTTATCCGGCTCACGTGAGCCAAGCAGATTAAGGTTGGGGCCGTTTAAAAGCAAAATGTGAAACTTATCAGCCATTGCGCTGCTATCTCCTGCGATCTATAAGGCATCGCACAAAATACATCGGTAAATACCGTTTGTCACCTTTCATGATGAAATTTGGCAATTATTCGAGGTCAGGGTCGGGCATTATAATGATTTCGAGGCAATTCGCAGCTAAATACTGGTCTTATCAGCGAAGTTAATCAACTGACCTGGGAGGATGCAGGCGAATACTTTCCAGAACTGCGGCACGGCACGCAGTTCTGGAAGACCGCTATCGCAGCCACTGGCGGAATTTTTTATAGCGCCACGCCAGCAAAATTGCTGCGATAAGCGCATAAATCCAGGGCTGGGGCGAGAAGGTCTTGACTGACCACAGATAGTGCACCGGCGCGAGGATCGCGACCAGATAGATGCCGTTATGCAGCGTTTGCCAGCGCTTGCCCAGACGACGCTGCGCTTTTTGTGGTGACGTCGCCGCCAACAACAGCAATATCACCCAGCTCACGATACCCAGCGTCAGATAAGGACGGGAAACCAGCTCGGAGCCAAGCAGGCCGAGATTATCTATCCCTAACTCCAACAGCGAGTAGCTCACCAGATGCAGCGTTGCCCAGGCAAAGCACCACAGGCCGAGCAGCCGACGAACGCGGATCAGCAGCGGCTGTCTGCCGTAGCGCGCCAGCGGCGTCACCAGCAGCGTGCCCAGGAGAAATTTCAGCGCCATGCGCCCGGTAAAATGCTGAATATCCTTGGCCGGATCGGCGCTCAGCCAGCCCTGATCGATGGACAACAGCAGCCACAGCAGCGGTAGACTACCTGCCAGGTGCAGTACAACTTTCAGCAGCGTTATCTGTTTAAGCGTCAGGCGCACTAGAAATTCTCCCGCAAATCCATGCCACGATAGAGCGACGCCACCTGATCGGCATAACCGTTAAACAACAGAGTGGGTTGCCGTTTGACGTCAAGAATACCGCCTGAGCCGATAAAACGTTCGGTCGCCTGTGACCAGCGCGGGTGATCGACGTGCGGATTGACGTTGCCGTAAAAACCGTATTCATTCGATGCCAGCTGATTCCACGTGGTGGGCGGCATATCCTTCACTAAGGTAATTTTGACAATCGACTTAATGCCCTTAAAGCCGTATTTCCACGGCACCGTCAGGCGAACAGGCGCGCCGTTCTGCGGCGGCAGCGCTTTACCGTAAACGCCGGTGGTCAGCATCGTCAGGGGATGCATCGCTTCATCCAGACGCAGCCCTTCAACGTAGGGATAATCGATACCGCCACCGATAAAGCGATCTTTCTGGCCTGGCATTTCATCAGGCGCATAACGCGTCTGGAAAGCCACATAGCGCGCGTTGCTGGTGGGCTCGACCATTTTCAACAGCTTGCCCAGTTCAAAGCCCACCCAGGGCACCACCATCGACCAGGCCTCAACGCAGCGCATCCGGTAAATTCGCTGCTCAAGCGGAAAGCGCTTAAACAGGTCGTCCATACTCAGGGTGATGGGTTTCGCCACTTCACCGCCGATCTCTATTTTCCAGTCGGTGGTGTTCAGCGTCCCCGCATTGGCGGCCGGATCGGCTTTATCCAGCCCGAACTCATAAAAATTGTTATAACCCGTCACCTTGTCTTCCGGCGTGAGCGTCAGCTTCGCCTGAAACTGCGCAGGTTTGCTGAAATCGAGCGGCTTCCCGGCAGGGGCTTTGGGACGATCGTTGCCCTTAAACCACGCCAGTACATCCGCCTGCACGGCGGTGGGCAGCGACAGCGCGGCTGCGCTGATCCCCAACGTTTTCAGCACCTGGCGGCGACCGTTAAAAATACTTTCCGGGGTAACGTCGCGTTCAGTCAGTTTATCTACAGGTTTCATCGGGTGAGGTCTCCAGGGAGCAGCGAAAAAACAAGAAACGTGACGCGTAGCGCCCCCGGTAAACGACAGGGGGCAAAAAATTAACGAATTTTTACCAGCGTGCGGCCGGTTATTTCACCCTTCAGCAGCCTTGCCGCGCCGTCAGCAGCCTCGGCCAGCGCAATCTCACGCGTGGCGTGTTGATAAAACGCCTCAGGCAGCGTTTTGACCAGTCTTTTCCAGGCTGCAACACGGCGCGCCGCTGGCACACTCACTGAGTCGACGCCCTGAAGACGCACGTTGCGTAAAATAAACGGCATGACCGTGGTCGGCAGGGCAAAACCGCCCGCCAGCCCGCAGGCGGCCACCACGCCGCCGTAATTCATCTGCGCCAGCACGGCGGCCAGCACTTTGTCGCCCACCGTATCAATGGCGCCTGCCCAGCGCTGCTTTTCCAGCGGGCGCGAGTCCTGGGTAAACTCATCACGGGAAAGCATTGATGTCGCGCCCAGCTGCCGTAAATAGTCGTACGTGGTTCCACGGCCGCTGACCGCCGTCACCGTGTAACCCAGCGCGCTGAGCAGGGCGATGGCACTGCTGCCCACGCCGCCGCTGGCGCCGGTTACCAGAATGTCGCCGCTGTCAGGCCGGATGCCGCCCTCTTCGAGCGCCATAACGCAAAGCATTGCGGTAAAGCCCGCCGTGCCGATGATCATCGCTTTACGGCCGTCCAGCCCTTCCGGCATCGGCACCAGCCAGTCGGCTTTAACCCGCGCCTGTTCAGCAAGGCCACCCCAGTGATTCTCTCCCACGCCCCAACCGGTAAGCAGCACCGCCTGACCATTATGGAAGCGCGGATCTTCGCTGTGGTGAACCTTTCCGGCAAAATCGATGCCGGGAACCATCGGAAACTGACGAATGATTTTTCCTTTCCCGGTAATGGCCAGCGCATCTTTATAGTTAAGACTCGACCAGTCGATATCGACCGTTACTTCACCGGCAGGTAACATCTCTGGCGAAACCGGCTTCACGTGTGCGATGGTCTCGCCGTCTGACTGTTCAAGAACGAGTGCTTGCATGGGATCTCCTGCATAGGCTTTAAAAGTATAAGAAGGTTTTAAAAAGAGTTTACTGACTTTATTGTTAACTATCTTGCGAACAGGTAAGTAAATGCACGAAGGGATGTGATATTTTTCTCTGACGACATCAGCCGAAACTACTTACACTATCAGCAGAAAATTGAGAAAAGCGCTGCTGCAAAACGGGCACAGGGATGCGATTAACAACCAGACTTTCCACGATTATCACACTTGTGACCGCGCTGGCAACCATGCTGATGCTGGCGGGGTGCGTGCTGAGTTTTTTTTATCTGAGCGAGCGCCGCGCGGAGCATCGTTTGCAGTTATTCGCGGAAAACGTCGACAGCGCGCTGCTGCTCAACTCGCCTGAACAAATTGCCCCCGGCATGCGCCTGATGATGGGGCCGCTGCAAATTACGCGCGCAGAACTGCTCGACGGGCAGTCGGTTCGTCTGAAGGTGGGACATCATCAGGATGAGGTGATAGAGGACGAGCCGAATCAGCTCCATCGCACCGTTATTCAACTGAAAAAACACCCGGGTTATTCGCTGAATATTTTGTGGGTGGACACCACGAAGACCTGGCTGCGCTCGTTTATGGGCAGCTTTACCCTGACCGTGGTGGTGGCGATCGCCATCATTATGACGCTGACGCTGCTGCTGATCCACCGCTGGCTGAACCGCCAGCTAAAAGGCATGGAGCACCTTGAACGCCGCGCCGCAGACGTACTGAAGGGCGAGCGCAGCCAGGTGAGATCCGGCTCGGTTTATGAATGGCCGCCCAAAGCCAGTTCCGCTATCGACCTGCTGCTTTCCGATCTGCATCAGGCGGGGGAGCAGCGCAATCGTATCGATA
The DNA here is from genome assembly GCF_000770305.1 of Erwinia oleae. GTDB lineage: Bacteria > Pseudomonadota > Gammaproteobacteria > Enterobacterales > Enterobacteriaceae > Erwinia > Erwinia oleae. The sequence goes on along the minus strand of NZ_JNVB01000028.1, from coordinate 30,292 downwards.
CGTTGATCCGCGCCTTTGCCGCCAGAGATGCCAAAACCGGTCTTAACAACCGGCTGTTTTTCGATAATCAGCTCTCAACAATGCTGGAAGAAAATGACGGTGCCAGCGCGCACGGCATGGTGATGATGATACGTTTGCCGGACTTCGATACGCTGCGTGAAAACGAAGGCAATCACTATTCGCAGGAGTACCTGTTCGATATGGTCAATCTGCTCTCCACCTTTGTCATGCGCTATCCGGGCGCGCTGCTGGCGCGCTATTTTCGTAGCGATTTTACGGTCTTACTGCCGCATCGCAGCCTGAAAGACGCCGACATTATTGCTTCGCAATTGATAAACGCCGTGGATGCGCTGCCACCTAACCGCATGCTGGACCGCGAAGACATGATCCACATTGGTATCAGCGCCTGGCACAGCGGGCAAAGTACGCAGGACGTGATGGACAGTGTGGAGCTGGCAACACGGCAGGCGACGCTGTTGGGCGGCAACAACTGGTCAGTCAGCAACGTTCCGCAGCAAAAATTTTCGCGCGGTAGTGTGAAGTGGCGAACGCTGCTGGAAAATACGCTCAGCCGCGGCGGCCCGCGCCTGTATCAAAAGCCTGCGGTCGATCGCCTGGGCAGCGTGCATCATCGGGAAATCATGCCGCGCATTTTCGACGGCGAGACCGAAGTGCTGGCTGCGGAGTATCTGCCGCTGGTGCAGCAGCTTGGCATGGCGGAAGCCTACGATCGTCAGATGGTGATGCGCATCATTTCCCTGCTGCCGGTCTGGCCGGAAGAAACGCTGGCTGTCCCGTTGACGGTTGACGCGCTTTTAAAACCGTCATTTCTGACCTGGCTGCACGATGTCCTGCTGCAATGCACTAAATTTCAAAGAAATCACATTTTATTTGAACTTGCAGAAGCAGATGTGTGTCAACACATCAATCGTCTTGGCGGCGCGCTGCGTCTGATGCAAGGCTCAGGCTGCCGGATTGCAGTGAATCAGGCGGGCCTGACGGTGGTCAGCGCATCGTATATTAAGCAGTTTGACGTTGAGCTGATCAAGCTGCATCCCGGTCTGGTGCGCAATATTGAACGGCGCACCGAAAACCAGCTCTTCGTGCAGAGCCTGCTTGAGAGCTGTCACGGGACATCAACGCGGGTCTTTGCCGCTGGCGTTCGGGCCAAAACGGAATGGCTGACGCTGGCTGAACTGGGCGTGGCGGGAGGGCAGGGAGATTTCTTTGCATCCTCGGAACTGCTGAGCAGCAACGTGAAAAAATATTCGCAAAGATATCGAGTTTAATCTGCCGTTAAACCCGTTTTCACGTAGAATGGCCGCGCGGCTGTGGTGCCGACGAGAGGTTGTCCTGACGCAGAGTGAGGGCGCCTGAGAATGTAAAATTTTATGTACGTTATACCCGCTTGCCAGCGTGGAAATGAACAGCGAGACCGTTTCGACTGTGGATAGTTTTTGGCGTTGTAAGTCTGGCGTGATATAGCGTATTTTTTCATCGAAGCAGGACGTTTTTGCGCCTTGTCGCTGCCTCATGTGATTGGTAAAGTAAGCGGATTTTATCATCCGCCTCCAGCTTGCAGGATTATCCTTCAGTATGTTTAAAAAATTTCGTGGCATGTTTTCCAACGACTTGTCCATCGACCTGGGTACCGCCAATACCCTGATTTACGTTAAAGGACAGGGCATCGTCTTGAATGAGCCCTCCGTCGTTGCTATCCGCCAGGATCGTGCCGGTTCCCCGAAAAGCGTTGCGGCCGTTGGCCATGACGCTAAGCAGATGCTTGGCCGTACGCCGGGAAATATTGCTGCTATTCGCCCGATGAAAGATGGCGTGATTGCTGATTTCTTCGTGACCGAAAAAATGCTTCAGCACTTTATTAAACAGGTTCACAGCAACAGTTTCATGCGCCCAAGTCCGCGCGTGCTGGTCTGTGTGCCCGTTGGCGCCACGCAGGTTGAGCGTCGTGCAATTCGCGAATCCGCTCAGGGCGCAGGCGCGCGCGAAGTATTCCTGATTGAAGAGCCGATGGCCGCCGCGATTGGCGCCGGCCTGCCGGTGTCAGAAGCGACCGGCTCCATGGTTGTGGATATCGGTGGCGGCACCACGGAAGTGGCGGTGATCTCGCTGAACGGCGTGGTTTACTCCTCTTCCGTGCGTATTGGCGGCGACCGCTTTGATGAAGCCATCATTAATTATGTTCGCCGTAACTACGGTTCGTTGATTGGTGAAGCGACCGCCGAGCGTATCAAGCATGAAATCGGTTCTGCCTATCCGGGCGACGAAGTGCGCGAAATCGAAGTGCGTGGCCGTAATCTGGCCGAAGGCGTGCCGCGCGGCTTTACGCTGAATTCAAATGAAATTCTTGAAGCATTGCAGGAGCCGCTGACCGGTATCGTTAGCGCGGTTATGGTGGCGCTTGAACAGTGTCCGCCTGAACTGGCCTCTGACATCTCCGAGCGCGGCATGGTGCTCACCGGCGGCGGCGCGCTGTTGCGTAACCTCGATCGCCTGCTGATGGAAGAGACGGGCATCCCGGTTGTGGTGGCCGAAGATCCTCTGACCTGCGTAGCGCGCGGCGGTGGTAAAGCGCTGGAAATGATCGACATGCACGGCGGCGATTTGTTCAGCGAAGAATAATCAGCCTGAAGGCGCGCGTGTCTGCGCGCGTCTTTTACCCGATGTCGAGGAAAACGCCGAGTTTATGAAGCCGATTTTCAGTAGGGGGCCTTCCCTACAGTTACGCTTATTTTTAGCGGTCCTGGTGGCAGTAGGCGTCATCATCGCCGACAGCCGCATGGGCGCGTTTACCCAAATTCGCACCTATATGGATACGGCGGTCAGCCCATTCTATTTTCTGGCCAACGGGCCACGTCAGATTCTGGACAGCGTTTCTGAAACGCTCGCCTCTCGTCAGCAGCTTGAACTGGAAAATAAAGCGCTTCAGCGCGAGCTGATGATCAAAAACAGCGAACTTCTGATGCTGGGTCAGTTTAAGCAGGAAAACGCGCGCCTGCGCGAGCTGCTTGGCTCGCCGCTGCGTCAGGACGAGCAGAAAATGGTTACCCAGGTGATCTCAGCCGGTACCGATCCCTACACCGATCAGGTGGTGATCGATAAAGGCAGCGTCAACGGCGTCTATGAAGGCCAGCCGGTTATCAGCGACAAGGGCGTGGTGGGGCAGGTCGTGGCGGTAGGGAAAATTACCAGCCGCGTGATGCTGATCTGCGACTCTTCCCATGCGCTGCCTATCCAGGTACTACGCAATGACATTCGCGTGATCGCCGCCGGTAATGGCTGTTCCGAAGAGCTTCAGCTTGAGCACCTGGCAGGGAATATCGACATCCGTCCGGGCGACGTGCTGGTCACCTCCGGGCTGGGCGGTCGCTTCCCGGAAGGGTATCCGGTGGGCGTGGTCTCCTCGGTGAAAGTGGATACGCAGCGTGCCTATACCGTCATTCAGGCGCGGCCTACCGCTGGCCTTCAGCGTCTGCGCTACCTGTTGCTGCTGTGGGGTGCCGATCGTAACGGCAGTATGCCGCTGGCACCGCCCGAAGTGCATCGGGTGGCGAATGAACGCCTGATGCAGATGATGCCGCAGGTGCTGCCGACCGCAGGCGAAACGGTCGGGCCGCCCGCACCCGGCGCAGTGCAGAATAACGCTGCGCCAGCCGCAGCCGGAGGCCAGCCTTGAGCAGCTATCGCAGTCACGGCAGATGGGTTGTCTGGCTGTCGTTTCTGATTGCGCTCTCGCTACAGATTATGCCGTGGCCGGAACAACTTTACATGTTCCGCCCCTCCTGGCTGCTGCTGATCCTGATTTACTGGGTGCTGGCGCTGCCGCATCGCGTTAATGTCGGTACGGGCTTCCTGATGGGATCTATAATGGATCTTATTTCTGGTTCAACGCTGGGCGTGCGCGCGCTGGCACTCAGTATTGTGGCTTATCTGGTGGCCTTTAAATTTCAACTGTTCCGCAACCTCGCGCTCTGGCAGCAGGCGCTGATGGTGATGGTGCTGTCGCTGGCAACGAGCGTCATTATTTTTTGGGCGGAGTTTCTGGTGATTAACGTCTCGTTCCGTCCGGAAATTTTCTGGAGCAGCGTAATTGACGGCATCCTCTGGCCCTGGTTGTTCTTACTGATGAGAAAAATACGCCGCCAGTTCGCCGTTCAATAAGGAAGATTATGGTATCCCTTTATCTGGCCTCTGGTTCCCCTCGTCGCCGCGAGTTGCTGACGCAGCTTGGTCTGCGCTTCGAACGCCTCTCCTCGCAAATTGAAGAAAGCAGACGTCCTGATGAAGAGGCGGAAGCCTACGTTCGTCGCCTTGCGCGTGAGAAAGCGCAGGCTGGCGTAGCGGTTGCGCCGCAGGATCTGCCCGTTCTGGGCGCCGATACTATCGTTGTGCTGCATAGCGAGGTGCTGGAAAAACCCGCCAGCGCGTCTGACGCGGCCGCCATGCTGGCGAAGCTGTCGGGGCAAACGCACCGCGTGCTGACCGCCGTGGCGCTGGCTGACAGACAGCACCAACTGGAGTGTCTGACCGTCACCGACGTCACCTTTCGCACGCTGACCGACGCGGACATCGCAGGCTATATCGCCAGCGGCGAGCCGATGGATAAAGCGGGCGGATACGGCATTCAGGGACTGGGCGGAAATTTCGTCCGCAAGATCAACGGCAGCTACCACGCTGTGGTTGGGCTGCCGCTGGTGGAAACCGCCGAGCTGCTCAGCCACTTTGAATCACTGCGTGAAGTGGGGGAGAAAAATGACGGCTGAACTGCTGGTAAATATTACGCCTGGCGAAACCCGCGTTGCTTATATTGACGGCGGCATCCTTCAGGAAATCCATATCGAGCGTGAAGCGCGTCGCGGCATCGTAGGCAATATCTACAAAGGGCGCGTCAGTCGCGTGCTGCCGGGCATGCAGGCGGCCTTTGTCGATATTGGTCTGGAGAAAGCGGCGTTTCTGCACGCTTCCGACATTATGCCGCACACCGAATGCGTGGCGGGTGATGAAAAGAAAAACTTTGTGGTGCGTGATATTTCAGAGCTGGTGCGCCAGGGACAGGATCTGATGGTACAGGTGGTGAAAGATCCGCTGGGCACCAAAGGCGCGCGGCTCACCACCGACATCACGCTGCCGTCGCGCTACCTGGTCTTTATGCCCGGCGCATCGCACGTGGGCGTCTCGCAGCGTATCGAAAGCGAAGCGGAGCGCGAGCGGCTGAAATCCGTGGTGTCCTCCTACTGCGACGAACTGGGCGGCTACATTATCCGCACGGCGGCGGAAGGCGTTGGCGAAGTGGAGCTGGCGTCTGACGCTGCCTTCCTCAAGCGGCTATGGACGAAGGTGCTGGAGCGTAAAAAGCGCAACCAGACGCGCTACCGTTTGTACGGCGAAGTGGCGCTGTCGCAGCGCATCCTGCGTGATTTTGCAGGCGCCGCGCTGGATCGCGTGCGCGTGGATTCACGGATTACGTATGAGCAACTTATTGAGTTCACAGGCGAATACATCCCGGGGATGAGCGCGAAGCTGGAACTGTACACGGGTACACAGCCAATTTTTGATCTCTTCGATGTGGAAAACGAAATCCAGCGCTCGCTCGATCGCAAAGTGGAATTGAAGTCCGGCGGCTACCTGATTATCGATCAGACCGAGGCGATGACCACCATTGATATTAATACCGGCGCCTTTGTCGGCCATCGCAACCTCGACGAAACCATTTTCAATACAAATATTGAAGCGACCCAGGCGATTGCCCGTCAGCTACGTCTGCGTAACCTCGGCGGCATCATCATTATCGACTTTATCGACATGAGCAACGAAGACCACCGTCGCCGGGTGCTGCATTCGCTGGAGCAGGCGCTGAGCAAGGATCGCGTCAAAACCGGTATCAATAACTTCTCGCAGCTTGGGCTGGTGGAGATGACCCGCAAGCGCACGCGGGAAAGCATTGAGCACGTGCTTTGTCAGGAGTGTCCGTCCTGTAAAGGCCGCGGCACGCTGAAAACGGTGGAAACGGTGTGTTATGAAATCCTGCGTGAGATTGTCCGCGTTCACCACGCTTACGACTCCGATCGTTTTCTGGTTTACGTCTCGCCGGCGGTGGGCGAGGCACTGAAGACCGACGAATCCCACGCGCTGGCCGAAGTGGAAATATTCGTTGGTAAACAGGTGAAAGTTCAGATTGAACCCCTCTATACTCAGGAACAGTTTGACGTAGTAATGATGTAATGTTGTCGTTCAGGTCCGCCGTTGCGGAAGTCATGGAGAGGTGTGTGTGAGGCAATTGCCGAGGATTCTGCTGCTTGCCGGCGCGATTATCGTTGTCGTTGTTGCGCTGCTGGTGAGCGGGCTGCGTCTGGTTATGCCGCACCTGGACAGCTGGCGCGAACCGATCCTGAAGCACGTCTCCTCCGCCATCAATATGCCTGTCCAGGCTACCGCGCTGCATGGCCAGTGGGCGAACTTCGGCCCGGTTCTTGATATCGGCGATCTCCACGTTGGCTTGCAGGACGGCGGCGAGCTGAACGTCGGGCGGGTGTCGCTGGCGCTGGATGTCTGGCAGTCGCTGCTGCATCTGCGCTGGCAGTTCCGCAATCTTACTTTTTACCAGCTTCGGCTGGTGACCAATACGCCGCTGACCATTGGCGACAACGCCAAAATTGAACTGAAACCCGGTCAGATCAACGATCTTTTCCTTCGCCAGTTTGACCATTTCGACCTGCGCGACAGTGAGATCAGCTTCCTGACGCCGTCCGGCCAACGCGCGCGCCTGGATATTCCACAATTGACCTGGCTTAACGAACGAACCCGCCATCGCGCTGAAGGGTTGGTTAATCTGTCGAGCTTTACCGGCCAGCACGGCGAAGTGCAGGTGCGGCTCGATCTCAGCGACAGTAACGGATATCTGGACACCGGCCGCGTGTGGATGCAGGCCGAGGACGTAGACGTGCGCCCCTGGCTGGGAAAATGGATGCGCGACAATACCACGCTCAATCGCGCCCGCTTCAGTCTTGCCGCCTGGATGACCCTGAAAGAGGGCGAGCTTTATGAAGGTGACGTGCAGCTTAAAAAAGGCGGCGCGGGCTGGCAGGGCGACAGGCAACCCCACACGCTGACCGTCGATAATGTTACCGCGCATATCACCCGCTTCAACAGCGGCTGGCGTATTCATCTGCCGCAAACCAACCTGGTGACCGATGGGAAGCGCTGGCCGAACGGGCAGCTTTCACTGCTCTGGCAGCCGGAAAGCGGCCTGCTTCCCGGCCCGGAACATAACGAAGAGGTGCGCTTTCGCGCCACCAACCTGGATCTGGAACGCATCGATCCTATTATTCCGCTTTTCGCCGGTATGACGCCAGGGCTGCTGGAAAACTGGCGCGCGCTGCAACCACGCGGCCTGCTGAAAGTGCTGGCGGTGGACGTGCCCGTTAAGCAGCCGGAGCACATGCGTTTCCAGGCACGCTGGCAGGATCTGCGCTGGCAGCACTGGGAACTGCTGCCGGGCATGGAACATCTTGACGGCGAGGTCGCTGGCGGCGTGTCAGACGGACAGCTGCGCTTCAACCTTAATAACGCCACGCTGCCGTACGGCGACATGTTCCGTGCGCCGCTGGACGTTGCCCACGCCAGCGGCACCCTCGGCTGGCGTTATGACAAAGACAATATCACCCTCAGCGGTAAGGATCTGGATGTGCAGGCGCGCTCGCTGTGGGCTAAAGGCGACTTCAAATGGGCGCAAAACAGCGGGCAGCCGCCAAGGCTGGATATTCTTGCCGGGATCAACGTCACCAACGCGGCCGATGCCTGGCGCTACTTCCCCGAACCGCTGATGGGCACAGCGCTGGTCAATTACCTCAGCGGCGCCATTAAAGGCGGCCAGGCGCGTAATGCATCGCTGGTTTTTGCCGGTAATCCGGAACTTTTCCCGTTTAAACATAACGACGGGCTGTTCCAGGTTTGGGTGCCGCTCAAAAATGCTACCTATGCGTTTCAGCCAGGCTGGCCCGCGCTTGAGAACCTCGATATCAACCTGGATTTCGTTAACGACGGCCTGTGGATGAAGGCCAGTGAGGCGAAGCTGGGCAAGGTACAGGGGAAAAATATTTCTGCGGTCATTCCTGACTATCTGAAAGAGAAACTGATTATCGATGGTGATATCAGTGGCGAAGGCAAGGACGTTGGCGACTACTTTAATCAGACGCCGTTAAAACCTTCTTTAGGCGCTGCCCTTGATGAGCTTCAGGTTACAGGGAATGTGGGTGGTCACTTACATTTAGATATTCCGCTGGATGGCGAAGAAGTGCGCGCCACCGGCGACGTGAACCTTCATAATAATGCGCTGTTTATCAAGCCGCTGGAAAGCACGCTCCATCAGCTTAACGGGCGTTTCACTTATGATAACGGCAATCTGCAAAGCGGGCCGCTCACCGCCACCTGGTTTGGTCAGCCCATTGACGCCAGCTTTAACACCAAAGAAGCGGCGAAAGAGTATCAGATTGGCGTGGACGTGAAGGGCGACTGGCAGCCGGGTAAAATCGACGCCGTACCGGCGGCGCTACGTGAAAAACTCGGCGGCACCGCCAGCTGGAAAAGCGATTTGCAGATCGCCTTGCCGCATGCGGGCGGCGCGAATTACAACATTGCCGTGGATGGCGACCTGAAGAATGTAAGTAGTCACTTACCATCTCCGCTTGATAAAAAGCAGGGCGACGCGATGCCGGTAAAAGCTATTGCAAAAGGCGATCTCGCCTCATTTAACCTGAGCGGCTCAGTCGGTAGCGATCACCGCTTTAACAGCCGGTGGTTGTTAGGTAAGCAGCTTAAAATCGAGCGCGGTATCTGGGAAAACACCACCCGCCGCACGCCGCCCTTGCCGCAGTCTGCGGGCATGGTGCTGAACCTGCCGCCGCTGGACGGGGCCGCGTGGCTTGGTCTGGCGGGCGCAGGCGGCGATCAATCAGCCGGCAAAAGCGGAAAATCGCTGATACCGGGAAATATTATCCTGCGCACGCCTGCCCTGACGCTGGCGGGCCAGCAGTGGCGCGATCTTGACGTGACGCTCAGCCAGACGATGGCGGGAAATACTCAGGTCACGGCGAAAGGCAAAGAGATTAACGGCACCTTAGCCATCAATGGTAATTCGCCCTGGGTTGGGCATCTGAACTATCTCTATTACAACCCGGAGTGGGCCGCGCAGAAGGGCGCCTCGCCGATGCCGGACGACGCCAGCGCGATCGATTTCAGCAGATGGCCCGCGCTCAACATCACCTGTGACGAGTGCTGGCTGCGCGGGCAAAAATTTGGCCGGATGCAGGCAGATTTTGCCCACACTCACGACACGCTTTCGCTGAAAAACGGCCTGATTGACTCCGGCAGTTCGCGCCTGACGGTCAATGGCGAATGGGTTAATCGTCCTGGTTCGCAGCGCACCGCCCTGAAAGGCGTGCTGAGCGGTAAAAAAATTAACGACGCCACCAACTGGTTTGGCGTGAACTCGCCGCTGCGCGATGCGCCGTTTAATATTGATTACGATCTGCACTGGCAGTCGGCGCCCTGGCAACCGTCGGAGAATACGCTGAGTGGCGTGTTGAAAACGCACTTCGGCGCGGGGGAAATTGCTGATGTTAATACCGGGCGAGCCGGGCAGCTGCTGCGGCTGGTGAGCTTTGATGCGCTGCTGCGCAAACTGCGGTTCGACTTCAGCGACACCTTCAATCAGGGCTTCTATTTTGACTCTATCAGCGGCACGGCCTGGATCGAAAAAGGGGTGATGCGCACCGACAACCTGCTGGTGGATGGCCTGGAAGCGGATATCGCCATGCAGGGCAAAATGGATCTGGTGAAGCGCCAGATCGATATGGAAGCGGTGGTAGCGCCGGAAATTTCGGCCACCGTCGGCGTGGCGGCGGCGTTTGCGGTCAACCCGGTGGTGGGCGCGGCGGTATTTGCCGCCAGCAAGGTGCTTGCGCCGCTGTGGAATAAGATCTCTGTTCTGCGCTATCACATCTCCGGTCCCATCGACAAACCACAGATCGATGAAGTCCTTCGCAAGCCGCGTGAGAAGAGCAACAGGTGAATTTGACGTGACTGCTTAATTGCCTCAGGCTATAGAGATGCGACGCCAGGCGACTGGCTCATCCAAACAGAGCGAGAACCCATGAGTCTGAATCTGGTAAGTGAGCAGTTACTAACTGCTAATAATATAAATCAACAGGATCTCTTTTCCCTGCTCGGTCAGCTTTCCGAACGTAAGCTGGACTATGCCGATCTCTATTTTCAATCCAGCTACCACGAATCCTGGGTGCTGGAAGACCGCATTATTAAAGACGGTTCCTGGAACATCGACCATGGCGTCGGCGTGCGTGCCGTCAGCGGTGAAAAAACCGGCTTTGCCTATGCCGATCAAATTACACTGAATGCGCTGACGCAAAGTGCCCGCGCCGCACGCAGCATCGTGCGCGAACAGGGCAACGGTAAATCGCATACGCTCGGGGCGGTGGTAAACCGCTCGCTGTACACCACTGCCGATCCGCTGCAAAGCCTGACCCGTGAAGAGAAAATCGCCCTGCTGCACAGCGTGGATAAGGCCGCCCGCGCTGCCGATAAGCGCGTGCAGGAGGTCAGCGCCAGCCTGAGCGGCGTCTACGAGCTGGTGCTGGTGGCGGCAACGGACGGTACGCTGGCGACCGACGTGCGTCCGCTGGTGCGGCTTTCCGTCAGCGTGCAGGTGGAAGAAAACGGCAAACGCGAGCGCGGCTCCAGCGGCGGCGGCGGCCGATTTGGTTATGAATTTTTCCTCGCTAACGAAGCAGGCGAAACGCGGGCGGAAGCCTGGGCGCGTGAAGCCGTGCGCATGGCGCTGGTCAACCTGAGCGCCGTTGCCGCACCGGCCGGTGCGCTGCCGGTAGTACTGGGCGCGGGCTGGCCTGGCGTGCTGCTGCACGAAGCGGTCGGACACGGGCTGGAAGGCGATTTTAACCGTCGCGGCACCTCGGTATTCAGCGGACAGATGGGCCAGAAAGTGGCGTCTGAGCTGTGTACCGTGGTGGACGATGGCACTATAGAAGGGCTGCGCGGTTCGCTGGCGGTCGATGATGAAGGCGTGCCGGGTCAGTACAACGTGCTGATTGAAAACGGTATGCTGAAAGGCTACATGCAGGATAAGCTCAACGCGCGCCTGATGGGCGTCAGTCCTACCGGCAACGGTCGCCGTGAGTCCTACGCGCATCTGCCGATGCCGCGCATGACTAACACTTATATGCTGGCGGGCCATTCGACGCCGGAAGACATTATCGCAAGCGTTGATTACGGCATCTGGGCACCCAATTTTGGCGGCGGACAGGTGGATATCACCTCCGGTAAATTCGTTTTCTCAACCTCGGAAGCCTATCTGATTGAAAACGGTAAGGTGACCAAACCGGTGAAGGGGGCGACGCTGATCGGCTCCGGCATTGAAGCCATGCAGCAAATCTCCATGGTCGGCAACGATCTGGCGCTGGATAAAGGCGTGGGCGTTTGCGGCAAAGAGGGTCAGAGCGTGCCGGTCGGCGTGGGCCAGCCAACGCTGAAGCTGGACAGGCTGACCGTTGGCGGAACGGCCTGATCTCACGGCGCCGCCCGATGGGCGGCGTCTGGCGCCAGCGAATGGCACCCTGAGTAAGGCATGCGTGTTGAGGGGGTTTTATGCTTTTGTATCAGTTCAGTAAAGGCACTAATCCACGCCGGGTCATTATTTATATAGCTGAAAAAGGCCTGGTTATCCCACGGTACGAACTCGATTATCTGAATGGCGAGCACCGCTCCGCTGAGTATCTCAGCATTAACCCTTCGGGGCGGGCGCCCACCTTGCTCACGGACTCGGGCGTTGCCATAAACGATTCCGCAGCCATTATAGAATATCTGGAAGAGATTTTTCCTCACAATACCATGACAGGAACCGATCCTGTTTCACGGGCGCGTGTCCGTGCGGTGGAGCGGCTGGGGAGCGATCTTGTGGCGCGGGGCCAGCTGTGGTTATGGAATATCACCCCTGCTTTTCCGAAGAAAGAAGCTGCGCCGTCAAAAGCAACGGCGGATCGATTATTTGCTTATATCACAGAGCTGTTGAATGTGCTGGAAGAGGAAGTGGGTGAGAATGCGTTCCTGGCCGGCGAGCGACCGACAATAGCTGACTTCACCACTTTTCCCATTTTCCAGACCGCGCGAGAAAGATTTGACCTCTCATTCGGCAACGATCACCCGCGTCTTGATGCCTGGTATAAGCGTTTTCGGGCAAGGCCGGCTGCCGATTATTAAACATTCCGCGCCATGTCTTTCATGATGTCGGCGACCCTATCAAAATACTCAGTCAGATAGTTAATACAGACATGCACTTTTAACGGCAGCTTGTCCTTTTGCGTAAAGAGCGCGTAGACCGGCCGCGGCGCCGAATAGTACTGACCAAACAGGATATCCACTTTACCGGCGTTGATTTCGTCAATCACCCACATCAGCGGCACATAAGCGATGCCACACCCGGCCACCAGCCAGCGCACCAGCGTTTGCGAGTCGTTGGTAATAAAGCGCCCCTGCGGCGAAAGCCGTATGGAACTGCCCTCCTGGGCGGTCATTTCAAAGTCGTTATCCGGCCGTACGCTGTACTCCAGCCACGAAAAATTACCGATGTCGCCCGGTTTCTCCGGCGTGCCGTGCTGCGCCAGATAGCTTCTGGCGGCGCATACCACCATTGGCATGGAGCCCAGCCTTTTCGAGAACAGGCTGGAGTCCTGCAACGCGCCGACGCGGATCACCAAATCGAGCCCGTTGGCGATGGGATCGGGCGCCGGACTGCCGGTCATCACGTTAACGGTCAGTCCCGGATACTCTTTCAGCATGTCGGCGGTCATGGTTGCCAGCACGTTTTGCGCCATCGTTGAGGAACTGCCAATGCGCAGTGTGCCGACCGGCGTGTTGTTGAAAGCATAGAGCTGTTCGTGCGCCTGCTGCGCTTCCGACATCATCCGGCGGCAGCCCTGGAAAAAAATCTTCCCGGCTTCGGTCAGACCGAGACTGCGGGTGCTACGATTAAGCAGCTTTACCTGAAGTTCATTCTCCAGCTTCGCCACCGCCTGGCTGACGGCGGAAACGCTCATTTTGAGCTGGTGTGCCGCGGCGGTAAATGAACCCAGTTCCACCACGCGTGCGAACACGGACATACCTTTTAGTTTTTCCATTGTTAACTCTGGCTTAAAAGTGATTTAGATCACATTTAGTAGAAAACATATAGTAAGCCGCGTTACTATAGCACTGCCGGACCACTTCGCCGTCGCTCGCCCGCCTTTGTTGCGTGTCATTTTTCAACGCACGCCTGCCCCAGGCGTCATCCCGTGACTATCAACATGCTTCCCATTATCGGGCGCGTGACGTGTGGCAAAAGACGTGGAACCGGTTGAGGAACATTAAGGAATCGATATGAGCGTGCTGCCGGTTATGGTTATTTTTGGGCTCTCTTTTCCGCCCATCTTTTTTGAAATTATTGTGTCACTGATGCTGTTCTGGCTGGTGCGTCGTCTGCTTACGCCGACCGGCATCTATGATTTTGTCTGGCATCCCGCGCTGTTCAATACTGCGCTGTTCTGCTGTCTGTTCTGGCTGGTTACCCGGTTGTTTGTTTGAGGTTGCAATGAAAGCGCTAACAAAAAAAATCACTCGTTTTGCTCTTACCCTCATTTTAGTGATTATCGCTATCGTCGTCATTTTCCGTGTCTGGGTGTTTTATACCGAGTCGCCGTGGACGCGCGACGCGAAATTCACTGCGGATATTGTGGCGATTGCGCCTGACGTCAGCGGCCTGATCACCGACGTTCGCGTGCGTGACAACCAACTGGTGAAAAAGGATCAGGTGCTGTTCGTTATCGACAGGCCACGCTATCAACAGGCGTTGGATCAGGCCGAAGCGGACGTGGGTTACTACCAGGCGCTGGTCAATGAAAAGCGGCGTGAAGCGTCGCGCCGCAACCAGTTGGGCGTTTCTGCGATGTCGCGCGAGGCCATTGAGCAGTCAAATAATGATTACCAGACCAGCGAACATCAGCTGGCGAAGGCCGTGGCCACGCGCAATACCGCGAAGCTCGATCTGGAACGAACCGAGGTGAAAGCGCCCGCCGACGGCTGGATAACCAACCTTAACGTCTACCGGGGCGAATTTATTACGCGCGGTTCAACGGCCGTGGCGCTGGTTCAGCAACACAGCTTTTACGTGCTGGCTTACATGGAAGAAACCAAGCTGGACGGTATTCGTCCCGGCTATCGCGTCGAAATCACGCCGCTCGGCAGCAACCGCGTGCTGCATGGAACGGTGGACAGCATTGCCGCAGGCGTGACCAACAGCAGCAGCAGCATCGACAGCAAAGGCATGGCGACCATTGATTCGAATCTGGAGTGGGTGCGCCTGGCGCAGCGAGTGCCGGTGCGTATTCATCTCGATCGGCAGCAGGGCAACCTTTATCCTTCCGGCACCACCGCCACGGTCGTGGTGACGGGTGAAAACGATCGCCGCGTGAAAGATCGCTCGCCGTTGATGCAGCTGATGCATCGCCTGCGAGAGTTCGGCTAAGCGGGAGCGCCTTATGCTGTGGTATCGTCTGCGGTTCCCTGTCAAGCTCACCTTCGCCATTCTGCTGGCGCTGCTGATTGGTTTCCATTTCAACCTTGAAACGCCACGCTGGGCGGTGATGACCGCCTGTATCGTCGCGGGCGGTACGGCCTTTGCCGCAGGCGGCGATCCCTTCTCCGGCGCGCTGCGTCATCGCGGCATGTTGCGTATTATCGGCACGTTTATCGGCTGTATTGCGGCGCTGATCATTATGATCGCCACCATTCGCGCACCGGCGCTGATGCTACTGTTGTGCTGCCTGTGGGCCGGGCTTTGCGTCTGGCTCTCATCGCTGATCAAGGTGGAAAACTCCTACGCGCTTGGGCTGGCGGGCTATACGGCGCTGATTATTGTGGTCAGCGTGGATGCCAACGGTTCGGTGCTGCTGGCGCCGCAGTTTGCCGTTGAGCGCTGCTGCGAAATCATTATCGGTATTGTTTGCGCCGTGCTCGCCGACATGCTGTTTTCGCCGCGTTCGATAAAAAACGATATCGGGCGCGAGATCGACGTGTTGCTGATCGAACACTATCGTCTGATGCAACTCTGCGTGATGCATGCCGACAAAGAAGAGGTGGATAAAACCTGGACCGGACTGGTTCGCCGCACGATGGCGCTGAACGGAATGCGTACGCATCTGCTGATGGAACCGGGTCACTGGCAAAAAACAGACCGACGGATGCGCGCGCTGAACACGCTTTCGCTGACGCTCATTACTCAGGCAGCGGAAACGTTTCTTATCCAGAACACGCAGAGCGCGTATATGCCGCCGCAGTTTCAACTGTTGTTTGAAAAACCGGTAGAAACCATTGCGGACGTGCACAAACGCATGAAAATTATGCGGCGGATTATCGCTGCCAGCGGCAGTAAAAACACGCCGCTGACGCTTTCTAACTGGGTGGGCGCCGCCACGCGCTATCTGCTGCTGATCAAAGGCATTCATACCAACAGCAGCATCAGTCGCAGTGAAGAAGAGGTGCTGAACAGCGAGCCGGTGGTGAAAATGCGCTCGGCGGAATCGCGCCACGCGCTGGTGAACGGTATCCGCACGTTTGTTGCCACGGCGGTAGGCTCGCTGTTCTGGCTGTGGACCGGCTGGACATCAGGGAGTGGCGTGATGGTGATGCTGGCGGTGATCACCGCGCTGGCGATGCGCATGCCAAACCCGCTGATGATGGCGAAAGATTTTCTCTATGGCATGATCGCTGCGATCCCGATCGGCGCCATTTACTATATGGTGATCATGCCCGCCACGCAGCAAAGTATGCTGCTGCTCTGTATCGCGCTGGGCGTGATGACCTTCATCGGCGGCATCCTGATCCAGCGCCGTCAGATCGGCACGCTCGGCGCGCTGGTGGGAACGCTGAACGTGCTGACGCTGGATAATCCGATGACCTTTCAGGTGGATTTTTTCCTCGACAACGCGCTGGGGCAGGCCATTGGCTGCTGTGTTGCGCTGCTGGTGATCTTATTGATCCGCGACACGTCGAAAGCGCGCATTGGCCGCACCTTGCTCAACCGCTTTATGTATGCGGCCGTCGCGGCAATGACCACCAGTCAGGCCAGGCGACGGGAAAACCATCTGCCCGCGCTCTATCAGCAGCTTTTTATGCTGTTGAATCTGTTTCCTGGCGATATCGATAAATACCGCATCGCGCTGACGCTGATTATCGGCCATCAGCGGCTGCGCGACGCCGACATTCCGGTAAACCGCGATCTTTCCGATTTCCACAAACAGCTGCGTCACACCGCCGACCAGGTCATTGCCAGCGGCAGCGATGCCAAACGTCGCCGCTATTTCGGACAGCTGCTGGCGGAGCTGGAGATCTATCAGGAGAAGCTGCGTTACTATGAGGCGCCGCTCAGCGTGACAGAACCGGTGGCGCGTCTGGCACAGATGCTGAAAAAATATCAGAATACGCTGGTGCAAATCTGATACGACGCTTTCGCGGTTGATACACAGAGAATCTCACCATCTATACTTACTCCTCAGCCCTTACAGGAGAAAAGTATCATGTCATCCCTTCAGGACAATGAACTGTTTCAGACGGGTTTCCTTGCTGGCGGCCAGTGGCAACGCTGCAAGGAAACCTTTGACGTGCTCAACCCGGCGACCGGCGAAACCATCGCGCAGGTCGCGCGCGCCGGAAAAAACGAAACCGAACAGGCGATTGCCGCCGCAGAGAAAGCGTTTCCGGCCTGGCGGGCTAAAACCGCTAAAGAGCGCAGCGACATCCTCAATCGCTGGTATCAGTTGGTGATTGAGAACAAAAGCTGGCTGGGAAAACTGATGACCGCAGAGCAGGGCAAACCGGTGAAAGAAGCGGAGGGCGAAGTAGAGTACGCCGCCAGTTTTATTCAGTGGTTTGCCGAGCAGGCGAAGCGCGCTAACGGGGAGATTATTCCGCCTGCCAAAGCGGGATCGCGTATTCTGGCGACGCGTGAACCGATTGGTGTGGTGGCGGCCATTACGCCGTGGAACTTCCCGATGGCGATGCTGACCCGCAAGCTGGGCCCGGCGCTGGCGGCGGGCTGTACCGGTGTGATCAAACCGGCCAATAACACGCCGCTTTCCGCCTTTGCGCTGCTGGCGCTGGCGAAGAAAGCGGGCATGCCGGACGGTGTGCTCAATGCGGTGGCGGGCGATACGCATGCGATCAGCGATGCGATCATGGCCAGCAAGGCGGTCAGAAAGATCTCTTTCACCGGTTCTACCGGGGTGGGCAAGCTGCTGATGCGCAACGCGGCTGAAACGATGAAAAAAGTGTCGATGGAACTGGGCGGCAATGCGCCTTACATCGTCTTTGAAGACGCAGATATCGATGCGGCGGTGAAAGGCGCCATTGCCAATAAATTTCGCAATGCGGGTCAGGTATGCGTCAGCGTCAATCGCTTCTTTATCCACAACAGCATCTACGATCGCTTTGTGGATCAGCTTGCCGGTGAAGTCAGCAAACTCAACGTGGGCAACGGCATGGATGAAGGCGTAGTGGTGGGGCCGCTGATCGAATCCGCCGCCGTCGATAAAGTTGAAGAGCACGTGAAGAACGCGGTGGCAAACGGCGGACGGATCGTCACCGGCGGCGCGCGTCACGCGCTGGGCGGCAATTTCTGGCAGCCGACGGTGATTGCTGACGCCAACGACAACATGCAGCTTTCACGCGAAGAAACCTTTGGTCCGGTGGCGGCCTGTTTCCGCTTTGATAATGAAGAGGAGGTTGTTCGCCGCGCCAATAATACCGAGTTTGGCCTTGCCGCATATTTCTACACGCAGAACTTGCAGCGCGTTTTCCGCGTCTCCGCGGCGCTGGAAAGCGGTATGGTTGGCATCAATGAGTGTGCGGTATCGACCGAGCTGGCGCCGTTTGGCGGCGTGAAGGAGTCCGGGCTGGGGCGGGAAGGCTCTGTACTGGGCCTGGAAGAATATATGGAAGTGAAGGCCCTGCATATCGGCGGTTTGTAACACATCGACGAGGGGCCGTCAGGATCGGGGCAGGCCTGTGCCTGCCGCCGCAGCCTCTCAGTAAAAAGGGCTTCGGCGAACGAAGCCAAACGTCTTCATGCTGACGAGGAATGCGGTCCGGCAATGCAGCTTATTTGAACAGTTCAGCGGTAGCGTGGTAGTTGCCGTTGGTATAGGCCTCAATGATGCGATAGGCGCTGGCGCCCTGCTGGTCGGCTTTCTCAGAGAGCTGCTGACGGATATCGATTGGGGCGGCGTCTATACCGCTTACGGTTATTGTACCCACTGATTGCAGGTTATTTTTAGCCACGTCTTCGCTGGTCACCAGGTTTGCGGCGCTGGCGCCGAAAGAAACAACAGCGGCCAGGCTCAGGGCAGCGATAGCGATTTTACTTTTCATGATACTTACTCCATCTTTGTGAGCGCCAACTCCGGCCGGGGAATATCAGGCCGCGATAGCGCGTTATATTCTTTTTACTTTCAGTTGATTAGCGTGCGCTTACTTGTAGATTTCGGCCGTGGCATGATAGTTATCATCAAGTTTTGCTTCGATGATGCGATAGGCCGTTGCGCCCTGCGCGTCTGCTTTCTGGCTGAGCGCCTGACGGATGTCCATTGGTGCCGCAGCGTTGCCACTCACGGAAACGGTGCCGAGGGATTGCAGATTTTGTGTTTGTCCGGCGTCCACATAATTTGCGGCAGATGCGCCGAATGACAGAGCAGATAGCAGGCTAAGCGATGCAACAGTAGTTTTAATGTTCATGGTGTTATTCCTCGTCTCTATTTTTATCTTTTTAGAAAGTGTGATTCGCATCACGAAAAAGAGTATAGATCTGATACCGGAAAATATTAATAGCATGCTAATAATATTTTGATGGGATACTTCAGTGCTAAACCACTTTTTAATAACGATAAGTTATAAGAAAAGCTTATTTCTGGCGTTGGTCATAAGAAATCCCATGAAAAACAAGGAAGTGGAAGAAATGAGCGATTTGTGCGGTTAGTAGCAGTGGTTCAGGCTGCCCCAGGAGACCAGCATCTCGTTATCTTTTGCTAAATGTGGCTTTATTAGCGTAATGTGCTGCTTTTTACATAAAAGCAAAAAAAGAGCCGCCAGAACGGCGGCTCAGGTAAGACGGACAGATCAAAAGTGTTGTTCGCGTGTTAAATAAAACGCTGCTTATAACTCTTGTTCAAAGAGATGCAGAACAGCTTCATAGAGTTGTTTAACGGTGAACGCGCGCGCAGGGGTGATGAAGATAGTGTCATCACCGGCGATTGTCCCGAGAATGCCTTCTGCTTTTCCAAGGGAATCCAGCAGGCGGGCGATCAGTTGCGCTGCGCCGGGGCTGGTATGAATGACCACC
Source organism: Erwinia oleae (assembly GCF_000770305.1). Classification (GTDB taxonomy): domain Bacteria; phylum Pseudomonadota; class Gammaproteobacteria; order Enterobacterales; family Enterobacteriaceae; genus Erwinia; species Erwinia oleae. Next base: position 10,821 of record NZ_JNVB01000028.1, on the reverse strand, counting down.
AGCGCATCATTGTAATCAATATCCAGCACCAGGTTTTTCAACGGGCTGGTGGTGGTCGGCACACCCAGCTCCGCAGGAAGGCAGTAAACCATCTCCATTTTCGCATTCCGGGTGCGAACCGCGCCAAATTTGGTTAACATGCGGGAAACTTTGGACTGATTGATATTATCGAAGCCATCTTCCTGCAACGCAGCGACGATTTCGCCCTGCGAGCTGAACTTCTCTTCTTTTAATAAGGCCTTAAAGGCCTTTATCAGATCTTCTTGTTTGGATGGGATACGCATAAAATTCCGCTAAAATTTACCGGTTATGGGGAGAATCCCGGTCGGGACCGTCTGTCATTATGCATTTGAATGAATGTTTATGCAAACGGGCGAGAAGGCTGCAAAGACCTGGCAACGTTCTGCTAAAAAGGCAGAAAAATAAGCGTGCAGAAGGCAGTTAAGGTGAATGGTTTGTTATAAAATTGATGTTGTTCTGCTAAGTGGTAAGGGTGTAATGTAACGGCCATTCAGGTTGTTGCCTGTGCATTCACGGCACTTGATGCTCACATAATAAGGAGTTTAGGATGAAAGTTGCAGTTCTCGGTGCAGCCGGTGGTATTGGCCAGGCTCTCGCTCTTCTGCTGAAAACCCAGCTTCCGGCAGGTTCAGAACTCTCTCTGTACGATATCGCTCCCGTGACGCCCGGGGTGGCCGTCGATTTAAGCCACATTCCTACCGCCGTCAGCATTAAAGGCTTCAGCGGCGAAGACGCCACGCCAGCGCTTCAGGGCGCAAATGTGGTGCTGATCTCTGCGGGCGTCGCCCGCAAGCCCGGAATGGATCGCTCCGACCTGTTTAACGTGAACGCCGGTATCGTGCGCAACCTGATCCAACAGGTTGCGGATACCTGTCCTCAGGCGCTGATCGGTGTCATCACCAATCCGGTGAACACCACCGTTGCGATCGCCGCTGAAGTACTGAAGAAAGCGGGCGTCTACGACAAAAACAAACTGTTCGGCGTGACCACGCTGGATATTATTCGCGCCAATACTTTTGTGGCTGAACTGAAAGGTAAAAACCCTGGCGAGCTGAACGTGCCGGTTGTTGGCGGCCACTCAGGCGTGACCATCCTGCCTCTGCTGTCGCAAATTCAGGGCGTCAGCTTCTCTGAGCAGGAGGTCAGCGACCTGACCAAACGCATTCAGAATGCGGGTACGGAAGTGGTTGAAGCAAAAGCCGGTGGCGGATCGGCTACGCTGTCGATGGGGCAGGCCGCGGCCCGCTTTGGTCTGTCACTGGTGCGTGCGCTGAATGGCGAAAGCAACGTGGTGGAATGCGCCTACGTCGAAGGTGACGGCGAGCATGCGCGTTTCTTCTCTCAGCCGCTGCTGCTGGGCAAGAACGGCGTGGCCGAACGTAAACCGATTGGCAACCTGAGCGCGTTTGAGCAGCAGGCATTGAACAGCATGCTCGACACGCTGAAAAAAGATATCACGCTGGGCGAAGAGTTCGTTAAGTAACCCACAACAGGGCCGGCACCGTCCGGCCCTGCTTTTCACTATCCTGCCTGACGCTAGTTCCCCGGATATTCCAGCACCGTGATCGGTAACGTCATCTTGCGGTCATTACGCAGAATATTGACGTCGATCACCGTTCCCGGCCTGATCTCAGCTACCTGATCCATCGTCTCCACCGCCGAGACGGCGGGTCGGTTATTCACGCGAGTGATCACATCGTTAACCTGAAGCCCCGCCTTCGCCGCCGGGCCGCCCTGCGCGACGTTGGTCACCACGATCCCCTGAATGTGGTCGAGACTGGCATTCTGCGCATGAAACTGCGGGATCTCCCGACCGCTGATGCCAATGAAGCCTCTGATCACCCGGCCATCACGGATCAGCTTATCCATGATCTTCGCCGCCAGCACGGTTGGAATGGCAAAGCCAATGCCTTCCGGCGTCTCGCCATCGTTGCTTTTATCGAAAGAAAGTGTGTTGATGCCCATCAGCTCGCCAAGCGAATTAATCAGCGCGCCGCCCGAATTGCCTTTGTTAATGGAGGCATCGGTTTGCAGGAAGTTTTGATAGCGTGAAGGGCTCAATCCGACCCGCCCGGTGGCGCTGATAATGCCCTGCGTCACGGTCTGACCAATGTTATAAGGATTGCCGATCGCCATCACCAGATCGCCGATATGCGCGATGCGTTTAGGGTTAATAGGGATCACCGGCAGGGCGGAGGCGGTGATTTTCAACACCGCCAGATCGGTCAGGCTATCGGAACCCACCAGCATCGCCTCAAATATACGACCGTCCTGCAACGCGACAATGATCTGATCGGCGTCGTTAATGACGTGTTTGTTGGTAAGAATATAACCGCGCGCATCCATGATAACGCCGGAACCAAGCGTGCGAATTTCCAGATTATCAGCCGAGGCGTTGGCGCTGCGGTTGTAAACATTCACGACGGCGGGGGCGGCACGACGAACCGCAGCGTTATAGCTGACCGGCGAGCGATTCGCGCTGTCGTCTTTATGAGCAAAGAAGTCAGTGCCGATCCTCAACGCAGGTACGGCGGCCAGCAGAAGACCTGCTACCACTAAACCAAGAAGCACCGAACGTAAGAGTTTAAGAAACATGGCGTTGAATGATAAGTGAATGAACGTCCGGCAGAATAACACGAGTTGAGCGGACACGCAGGTGTCCGCATCATCATTTAGCGCAGCAGCAGATAAATGCTTTCACCGCCGCGGATCACATTCAGCGCCAGCAACGGCGGTTTAGCGTCCAGCAGCTTGCGCAGTTCGGTAAGATTCTGTACCCGCGTGCGGTTTACGCCGACGATAACGTCGTCTTTTTGCAGGCCAAACTGCTCTGCTGGTGTCGATTTTTCAACGGCGGTAACGCTGACGCCTTTCGTGCCGTCTTTCGCTGCGCCGTCGCTAAAGGTAGCGCCCTGAAGCGCAGGCGTCATCTGTTCAGCGCTGACGGTGGTTTGCGTGCTGGTGTCCAGCTTCACGCTAACCGTCTGCGGTTTGCCGTCGCGGATCAGGCCGACGCGGACGTCTTTACCCGGTGCGGTGGTGCCGATTTTCACGCGCAGCGCGGCAAAGCTCTCCACAGGTTTGTCATCCAGCGTGGTAATAATATCGCCTGCTTTGATGCCTGCTTTCGCCGCCGCAGAACCCGGAATCACTTCGTTAACGAAGGCGCCGCGCTGGATATCGACGTTGAAGGCTTTGGCCATGTCCGCCGTCATTTCAGTGCCTTTGATCCCCAACTGGCCGCGCTTCACTTCGCCAAACTCAATCAGCTGCTGAGCAAGATTCATCGCCATATTGCCCGGAATGGCAAAGCCGATGCCGATATTGCCACCGGCAGAGGAGAGGATAGCGGTATTCAGACCAATCAGTTCGCCGTTAAGGTTTACCAGCGCGCCGCCGGAGTTGCCGCGATTAATGGCCGCGTCGGTCTGTATAAAGTTTTCCAGCCCTTCAAGGTTCAGTCCGCTGCGGCCCAGCGCCGAGATGATCCCGGAAGTGGCGGTTTGACCCAGGCCGAACGGATTGCCGATGGCGACGGCAAAGTCGCCAACTTTTAACTGATCTGAGTCAGCCACTTTAATCTGCGTCAGCCCTTTTGCGCCGTTAATCTGAATCAGCGCAATATCTGTCTGCTCGTCGTGGCCGATCAGCTTCGCGTCAAACTCGCGCCCGTCGCTGAGCTGAACACTGATTTTGTCCGCGCCGTTCACCACATGATTATTGGTTAATACGTAGCCTTTCTCTGCATTGATGACCACGCCGGAAGCGAGCCCTTCAAAAGGCTGCGGTTGCGCCTCACCGTTGCCTTCGCTCTGACCAAAGAACCGCTTGAGTGGTTCAGGGATCTCCTGGGCTTGCGTCTGCGTACCTTCCACATGGACGCTCACCACCGCAGGCAGCACTTTTTCCAACATTGGCGCCAGGCTCGGTAGCGGCTGGCCCTGAATTTGTGCCGGCAGCGTCGCCTGAGCCTGAGGCGTAACGGTCAGATTGAGGCCAATACTTAATGCTAATACGCTTAACAGTAATGATTTCTTCTTCATCGTTACAACGCTCTCACTTGATAAATGGGGGACGCGTGCCGGCGTGGAATAAAGGGCGACAATCGCCCCTGAGGAAGGCTTATTTTTTACTCCCGATCGCCGCTTCGCCGCGCAGCAGGCCGGAAGCGCTATCGGGGTAGTCGCGCGGCATCTGCACCGGCGCCTGGTCATTATCCGCTTCCGACTCCGTTAACTGATAAGCGAATGGATTTTTCTCGCCGGGCAGATTAGGCAGCAAATCGTTAGAGCCTTTCGCCATGTGCTGATAAAGCTGGCGATAGTCGCGCGCCATGTTATCCAGCAGTTCTGCGCTTTGCGCAAAGTGACTGGTCAACTCTTCACGGTAGTCGGCCAGTTCGGCCTTGGTTTTTTCCAGCTCGTACTGCATTGAGCGCTGTTCCCGTAGTTTCCTGTTACCAAAGCGCATTGCCACCGCGCCGATAACCAATCCAACTACCAACCCAATAAGCCCGTATTCCCAGGTCATAATAACTCCCGTGTTGTGTTCATTGTTCCGTAGGTTCGTCTGGTTGATGCCAGTCCACTGTTAGCCACTATAACCGCTAATCTCACGGAAGTGGAATCCTGAGGCAGCATAGCTTAGTCTGGAAGCGTTTTTTTTACGATCAACCTTCTGATTGCTCCGAATATTTCAGGAAATGTGAACAGATTATGCAAATGATGTCTCCTCTGTCGCGGTACCAGCAGGCGCTGGAAAACGGCGAGTATCAACCCGATGACGTGCAGCGCGAAGCCATCTCCCGGCTTGATGAGATTTATCACGCCCTGAGCGGCGCGGGGGCGACAAAACCGGAGTCAGGCAAAGGTTTGTTCGGCAAGCTGACTAAAATTATTGGCAAAGGTAAAAATGAGGCGGTTCAGCCGGTTCGCGGACTCTATATGTGGGGCGGCGTTGGGCGGGGAAAAACCTGGCTGATGGATCTGTTTTTTCAGGCAGTCCCTGGCGAGCGCAAGCTGCGGCTGCATTTTCATCGCTTTATGCTGCGCGTGCATGAAGAACTGACCGCGCTTCAGGGGCAAAGCGATCCCTTGCAGAGCATTGCCGATGGGTTCAAAAATGAAACCGATCTGCTCTGCTTTGATGAATTTTTTGTTTCGGATATCACGGATGCGATGCTGCTTGGCACGCTGATGGAAGCACTGTTCGCGCGCGGCATCACACTGGTGGCGACATCGAACATCCCGCCGGATGAGCTCTATCGCAACGGACTACAGCGCGCCCGTTTTCTTCCCGCGATTGAGATGATCAAAACGCACTGCGAAATTATGAACGTCGATGCCGGTATCGATTACCGACTGCGCACGCTGACCTCGGCGCATCTGTGGATGACGCCGCTTAACGAGAGCACCTCACAGGCAATGGAGCGCATGTTTACCGCCCTGGCGGGGCATAAGCCGACCGATAAGCCGGTGCTCACTATCAATCACCGTTCGCTGCCGACAATGGGCGTCGCTGAAGGCGTAGTGGCGATGGATTTTCATACGCTGTGCGGCGAAGGTCGCAGTCAGCACGATTACATTGAGCTTTCGCGCCGCTTTCACAGCATGCTGCTGTTTAACGTGCCGGTGATGATCTACAAAACCGAGGATCAGGCGCGGCGTTTTCTGGCGCTGGTGGATGAGTTTTACGAGCGCCACGTCAAGCTGGTGGTGTCGGCTGAAGCGTCGCTACACGAAATTTATCAGGGCGCTAAGCTGAAATTTGAGTATCAGCGCTGCATGTCGCGCCTTCAGGAGATGCAAAGCGAGGAGTATCTGCGCCTGCCGCACCTGCCATAAGCAAAAGCTCCCGGTAATTTTTGCAAAAAGGGGTCGCGCTTTGGTGATGACTTCTCTATAATCTTGCGACCCCACGTTACGACAAAGTTTTTCTTCCCAGAAACTTTGCTGCGCTGGCAACTCTGTCCGAGGGGGTGGGCTTGCTGGTCAAGATGGTCGTGTGAGCCTCAACCGTTTATTCAAGCGTTTGGGATTTCACCAACGTGTAACTTAATTTGGGTAAGCTTTTAGATGAAAACTTTTACAGCTAAGCCGGAAACCGTCCAGCGTGACTGGTATGTTGTTGACGCGACAGGCAAAACTTTAGGTCGTTTAGCGACTGAACTGGCTCGTCGTCTGCGCGGTAAACACAAAGCGGAATACACTCCGCACGTTGACACCGGTGATTACATTATCGTTCTGAACGCTGAGAAAGTTGCCGTAACCGGTAACAAGCGTAGCGATAAGATTTATTACCATCACACCGGTCACATCGGTGGTATCAAGCAAGCGACCTTCGAAGAGATGATTGCTCGCCGTCCTGAGCGTGTGATTGAAATCGCGGTTAAAGGCATGCTGCCAAAGGGCCCGCTGGGCCGTGCTATGTACCGTAAACTGAAAGTTTACGCGGGCAACGAGCACAACCATGCGGCACAGCAACCGCAAGTTCTTGACATTTAATCGGGATTACAGGCAATGGCTGAGAATCAAAACTACGGCACTGGTCGCCGCAAAAGCTCTTCCGCTCGCGTCTTTATCAAGCCGGGTAGCGGTAACATCGTAATCAACCAGCGTTCACTGGAACAGTACTTCGGTCGCGAAACTGCCCGCATGGTAGTGCGTCAGCCGCTGGAACTGATCGACATGGTTGGTAAATTCGATCTCTACATCACCGTTAAAGGTGGTGGTATCTCCGGTCAGGCTGGTGCGATCCGTCACGGCATCACCCGTGCGCTGATGGAGTATGACGAGTCACTGCGTGGCGAACTGCGTAAAGCAGGCTTCGTTACCCGCGATGCTCGTCAGGTTGAACGTAAGAAAGTCGGCCTGCGTAAAGCACGTCGTCGTCCACAGTTCTCCAAACGTTAATTTGCTCTGCTCCGGCAGAAGCGATTATCGAAAACCCGGTGCTTGCGCCGGGTTTTTCTTTTTTGGACGCAGGGAAATGCCGGGAAACGAGACGAAGTTAATCCTTTTCCCCTCAAATCCGTGTTCCCGCCCCCACAAGCAGACTAAAATCTGATAAACTCTCTGTCACTTTGCGCCCATAAGCAGGGCATTTATGCATGAAGTCCTGAGCGGTTCGTTGTTCAGTTTCGCGTCGTGCTAATGACAACGGGTTAAGCAGGTGAGTCGCCATCTGGTGGCCTTGCGTAGTATTTTCTGGATAAACTTGGAGGTTTACATGGCTGTCGCTGCCAACAAACGTTCGGTGATGACGCTGTTTTCTGGTCCAACTGACATTTTTAGCCATCAGGTTCGCATTGTTCTCGCGGAGAAGGGTGTCAGCGTTGAGATTGAACAGGTAGAAATGGATAACCTGCCACAGGATCTGATTGACCTCAATCCGTACCGCACCGTCCCTACCCTGGTCGATCGCGAGCTGACGCTGTATGAGTCACGCATCATCATGGAGTATCTGGACGAGCGCTTCCCGCATCCACCGCTGATGCCGGTTTATCCGGTTGCGCGTGGCGAAAGCCGCCTGATGATGCACCGCGTCGAGAACGACTGGTACAGCCTGATGCGCAAAGTTGAAAACGGTACGGCTCAGGAAGCGGAAGCCGCACGTAAGCAGCTGCGTGAAGAACTGCTGGCGATTGCGCCCCTGTTCGCCCGTACGCCATTCTTTATGAGCGAAGAGTTCAGCCTGGTAGATTGCTACCTGGCGCCGCTGCTGTGGCGTCTGCCGCAGATGGGCATAGAACTGGCTGGCGCCGGATCGAAAGAGCTGAAAGGCTATATGACGCGCGTGTTTGAGCGCGACTCGTTCCTGGCGTCTCTGACTGAACCGGAACGCGAAATGCGCCTGCAAACCCGGGGCTAGACGTATGGATACTACCCAACTGAGTGGACGTCGACCCTATCTGCTGCGTGCGTTCTACGACTGGTTGCTTGATAACCAGCTAACGCCGCATCTGGTAGTTGATATTAACCTGCCGGGCGTCATGGTGCCGCTGGAATATGCGCGTGACGGCCAGATTGTACTGAACATTGCACCGCGCGCCGTGGGTAACCTCGCGCTGGGCAATGACGAGGTATCTTTTAACGCCCGTTTCGGCGGTGTTCCGCGTCAGGTGACCGTGCCAATGGCGGCGATCATGGCTATTTACGCGCGTGAGAATGGCGCCGGCACAATGTTCGAGCCGGAACCGGTGTATACCGAAGCGGGTGAATACAATCCTGAAGAGGAGTCGCCGGAAACGGTCATGTCGGTTATTGATGGCGATCGGCCTGACGACAGCATTCAGGATGAAGACAACAATCCTGACGACGACCCGCCTCCGCGCGGCGGCCGTCCGGCCCTGCGCGTGGTGAAGTAAGCATATTTTTTATCCTCTAAGGCTCACTCCGGTGAGCTTTTTTTTATCTTTTTCCCACCAATATCATTACTTGCCGGAAAAACTTTTCTGACACGGTTTATGCTGGCAGGAATATTTTTATATCGCTTTCCATTCCATTACTCCCCCGCCATTTCGAAAATTTATTGTCTTTTTCTGAATTTCAACCCGGAGCGAGCCCCTTAAATACTGGCTCAGTTTTAGTTTATTTTTTGGCAGATAGCGCAGTTTTCCTACGTAAATTTACAGGAATTTATTGATTGTTTTTTTAAGAAAACATCGCAGATGTCCGCTAGTTACATTTGATGTAAACCCGGCAATCGCCGCCAGAGATATGAGGATAGACGGTAACATTCAGACGCCCTGTAGAACGAGGTTCGGATTTTTACCCGTTTCAGAGTGGGCAATTTGTGGTCATGGATAAGTTCGTGCGGATGCAAGAAGTCAGGGATGCTGTTTTCGATAAGCAGCCAAATGTTTGTAATGCTTTGGTGAAAAAATGAATCTTCAATTAATCGTAAAGGATGTAAAAGGTAAAGTTGTTTTTAAAGAGCTGTTAAAAGCTAATCAGCTATTATCTTTCAAAACTCCTGCCACCGCAGCCTCGCTTGAAATTCACAGCGAAGATGGCCAACCGCCAAAAAAAATCACCGCCAAAAAAGTTGATAACAATCTCGTTCTTGAGGTCGTTGACGAATCCGCCAGCGTAAACCATCAGATTGTGCTGGAGGACTATCCGGTAAGCGAGCTACCTGCTGTTATAGCTTCAGGGCCAGACGGCGTGGCCTGGGCGTATGAATATGATGCTGTAAACGGTTCTTATGACCTTGCATCTGTTCCCGTTGAGTCAATAATTGCCGGCCAGAATATTTTACCAATCGCTGCGGGCGGTTCGCTGGCCGCTACCGCGATGACCGTGGGTCTTGCGCCTTCTTCCAAAAAAGGAAGCCATCGAAAGTCTGTTTCATCTGAATCGTCTGATCAATCACCAGCCCCTGTACATATCCCCGATGAGGAAAATGAATCTGCGGAGCTGGCTGCTGAAAACAGCCTTAACCGTCCGGTGATCACCGATGACGAAGGCAACGCGATCGCTGACGGCGGCACGGTTACCGACAACACCCCGACGCTTGAGGGCGGCGGCATGCAGCCGGGCTCCCCGGTGATCATCACCGACGGTGACGAGGTGCTGGGCGAAACGGTGGCGGATGAGGACGGCAACTGGAGATTCACGCCGGACGCCCCGCTGGCCGACGGCGGGCACGCGATTGTGGTTGACGGCACTGACGCCGACGGCAACCCGGTCAGCGATACGGTTAACGTGATCGTCGACGGCGGCATTGGCGAAGAGAGCGGCACCGGTGAGAATGAGGAAAGCGGTGAAAGCGAGGAAATCGAAGAAAACAGCGAAAACGACACGGGCAACAGCGCCACCAAGCCGGTGATCACCGATGACGAAGGCAACGCGATCGCCGACGGCGGCACGGTTACCGACAACATCTATTATGTTCACTACACCAGTAAAACCGCCACGGGAGAAACCGTTGATCTGTACGTTGACCGTGATATCACGCTAAGCAGGACTGAAACCGCACAGGAAGATAATGCGGCTGATGTGACAGGTCAGGTTGAGCCAGTTCATGAGTATGTTGATCAGGGCACCATCCTTGACAATGAAAACAACAGCTTTGTCAGCGATACTTTTACTCTTGACGATCGCGGCGTTTTGCAGAACATCAACGTCAGCGTTTCCGGTGCAGATGTTAACGTCAATAACGTGGTTTCCATTAAGTGGTCGCTTCAGGTTTATAACGAGAAGACCTTCAGTTGGGATACCGTAACCACTGCGACAGAGTCACTGTCCAGCGATAAACCGTTAAATGTATCGTTGTCAGATTATGAGGAAGGAACCTATCGCGTCGTTGTTGAAAGCACCCAGTCCGGGCATGAAGGCTGGTTCTGGTCAACCAACTACGATCCGCTGCCGGTACAGGTCACCGTCAATATCGTCAGCACCACAGACTATCGGGTTAATGGCGACAGCAGCATAACCGGGTCGGTTTTTGCGCAAAACGGTGGAGTTGAAAGCACAGGCCAGGTGAAGTCGGTGGCTGGCGGTATTATCACCGACGCCGCAAGCTACACGGTAGTTGCTGCGGGCGGCGTCACTATCGCGGGTGCTTACGGTAAATTAACCCTCCATCAGGATGGCCGTTATACCTATACGCTCAACGGCGATTCGATAATCAAACTGGCTGGCAGTGAAGATATTTTCACCTACGTCCTGGCGGATGGCACGGTTAACAATCTGATCATGACGGTGGGCGTTTCCGTAAACGGTTCAGAAGGTGGAGCCCTGGTCATGGCGGGTAGCGTGGGCGCAGACAGTTTTAACGTTTATGATACCGACTTTACGT
>NZ_JNVB01000027.1 GCF_000770305.1 Erwinia oleae | reverse complement strand
GCGCGGTATCAACGAGGGCGATGAGATTGAGGTGAGCAACGATCGTGGCCGCATGCTGGCGGGCGCGCGACTCAGTGACGGCGTCAGCCGCAGCGTGGTGCTGATCTCCACCGGCGCCTGGTTCGATCCCGGCTTTGGCAAGGCGTGGCTGCCGTGGGATCGTGCCGGTAATCCCAACGTATTAACGCTGGACATCGGCACGTCATCCCTGACTCAGGGGCCAAACGCCATGAGCTGCCTGGTGGAGATTAAAAAGGCGAAAGATTGCAAAAAAGTTTAAAAATCACATGCCTGGTTACATTTTGCGGGTAACTGTTGCGAATCGGCGCTGGCGAGTCGGCCCGTCAGATTGCTACAGTTTACGTCCCAGAGGTATTGATGGGTGAACATCAAATAGTCTTCACTTTGTTTCACCGACCTGCGCAGATGCGCAGGTTTTTTTTATCTCAATACCGTGCTGGTTACTATTTCCTGTTCTCCGGCAATTTTGATCACTTCAGGCACAAGCAGCATGTCCCGCACACAAAAAACATCAAGGGATGCGGCGAAAGCGCCGTTTCAACCCGTTCGCTTCCGCCTGATCTGCTTAGGCGTATTAAGTTGTCTGGTACTGCTGCTGGCGCGCGTGGCGGATCTGCAATTGATCGATCGCCCGATGCTGGAAAAACAGGCCGATCAGCGCTCTCTGCGTACCGTTTCCATTCCCACCAACCGCGGTACGCTGCTGGATCGCAACGGCGAGGCGCTGGCGCTCAGCGTGCCGTCGCGCGATATCATTGCCGATCCGCTACGCGTGCTGGAAGCGCACCCGGATTTTACCAGCGCAAAGTGGCAGTATCTGGCCAACGTGCTGGATCAGCGCCCTGAACAAATCGCCAGCCAAATCAGCGCCAACCCGCACCGCCGTTTTCTCTATCTGGGACGGAAAATCGAGTTAGGCATGGCGAAAGATATTGCCAAACTGCACCTCGCGGGGATCTCAACGGTTTATAACGACAGCCGTTTCTACCCGATGGGCGAAGCCACCGCGCCGCTGCTGGGCATCGTTGGTGCGGACAATGACGGGCTGAACGGGCTGGAAAAGGGCTTTGATAAAGTATTGCAGGGCACGCCGGGCGAAGAGAAATACCGGCAGGATGCCAACGGCAATATTGTGTCGATGCTCAGCTATGAGCCGCCGCGCCAGCCGCCGACGGTGCAGCTCAGCATCGATAAATTCGATCAGTACACGCTCTACACTAAACTGCGCGATGGCGTACTGCTGAACAAAGCGGACTCCGGCGCGGCGGTGTTGATCAAAGTGGATACCGGCGAAATCTTAGGCATGGCCTCCTATCCCTCGTTTAACCCGAACAACTTCGTTAACGTCGCGCCGAATCAGATGCGCAACGCGGCGATCAACGACAGTTATGAGCCGGGATCGACGGTAAAACCGCTGGTAGTAATGGAAGGGATGGCGCGCGGCCTGGTGCGGCCCGATTCGGTGCTGGATACCACGCCCTATCGCGTGAATGGCCATCTGATCCGCGACGTAGGCCACTGGTCGCGCCTAACCATGACCGGCATTCTGCAAAAATCGAGTGACATCGGCGTCTCCCATATCGCGCTGGCGATGCCCGCCGAAGTGCTGGTGAACACCTATCGCGCCTTCGGCCTCGGCAAGCCAACCGGCCTGGGACTGACGGGCGAAAGCGTCGGCTACTTTCCGCTGCATCGTCAGCGCTGGGCGGATATCGAGCGCGCCACCTTTTCGTTCGGTTACGGGCTGCGCGTCACGCCGCTGCAAATCGCCCGTGAATATGCCACGCTGGGCGCTTACGGGCTTTACCGGCCGCTGTCGATCACTCGCGTCACGCCGCCGGTGCTGGGCACGCGGGTCGCCAATGCGGATACGGTACGCGCGGTGGTGCATATGATGGAGAGCGACGCGCTGCCGGGCGGCAGCGGCGTGCGCGCCGCGGTGCCGGGTTATCGGTTGGCGATCAAAACCGGCACGGCGGAAAAAATGGGCGCCAGCGGCAAATACGACGGCGGTTATATCAACTACACCGCTGGCGTGGCGCCCGCCAGCGATCCGCAGGTGGCGCTGGTGATTATGATCAACCATCCGACCGCCGGTGACCACTTCGGCGGCTCGGTGGCCGCGCCGGTTTTTGGCAATATTATTGGTCCGGTGCTGAAGCATATGAACATCGTGCCGGACGCCATTTACACCACACATAGCGGTTAATACCACGCGCCGCCGCCGCTTTACGCTGGCGTCGGCGCGTCACAACTCTCCGTTTTTACTTTCGAAATCCTTACGCTCTGCGCATGGAATCCCTTAGCGCGTCCGCGCATAATAGCGGCTGATTTTTAATCGGCTGGTTCTGCTCGCCATTCCTGATTTTTGCTTCATTTGACCTGATTGAATCCGATGACCGCTAAGAAAAAGACTCCCCGACTTCTCCTCCTGGCGCTGCTCGCCCTTGTTATCATACTGCTTGTCTGGCGTTTCTGGCCTGGCAGTGCGCCGGGCGGCCCGAATGGCGGCCCCGGCGGCCCGGATATGACCACCGCCGTGCAGGCGGGCGAGGTGACGACCGCCGACGTGCCGGTTTACCTTACCGCGTTGGGTACGGTTGTACCGAACGCGACGGTGACGGTCACCAGCCGCGTTGACGGACAGCTGACGAAGGTCTTTTTCACCGAAGGGCAAAAGGTGACGGCAGGCCAGCTTCTGGCGCAGATCGATCCGCGCAGCTTTGCCGCCACCCTGGCGCAGTATCAGGCGGATCTGAGCCAAAATCAGGCGCTGCTGAAAAGCGCGGAGCTGACGCTGGCGCGCTACCGCAAACTGTACGCGCAGGACTCGCTGGCTCGCCAGGATTTGGACAGCCAGCAGGCGACCGTCGGGCAGTACAGCGGCGCGGTCAAGGCCGACGAAGCGCAGATCGCCTCGGCAAAACTCAACGTTGAGTACGCGCGCATTACCTCGCCAATCGACGGCAGAGCCGGTTTGCGGCTGGTGGATGCGGGCAATATGGTGCACAGTTCGGACACCACCGGCATTGTCACTATCACGCAAATGCAGCCCGCCGCCGTCACCTTCAGCGTGCCGCAGAGCAACATTTCCACGCTGCTGAAAGGGCTTCATAACGGCGAAAGCCTGCCCGCCACCGCTTTCGATCAGGACGGCAGCCGCGCGCTGGCGCAGGGCAGCGTGAAGTTTATCAGCAACCAGATCGACACCACTACCGGCACCATTGGCCTGAAAGCGTTGTTCGCTAACGACGACGAGGTGCTCTATGCCAACCAGTTCGTCAACCTGCGTCTGCAAACCGGGCTGCTGAAACAGGCGCTGGTGATCCCGGCGCAGGCGCTCCAGCTGAGCAGCGACGGCAGTTTTGTCTGGGTGATCAATAAAGACAATACGGTAACGCGCAGAGAGGTGAAAACCGGCCCGACCTTCGGCGAAACGCAGCAGGCGATCCTGAGTGGTGTGACGGCGGGTGAACGGGTGGTGACGCAGGGTATCGATCGCCTCAGCAGCGGCAGCAGGGTTGCGATCGCCGGTGAGCCTCAGCCAGGGAGCGCGAAGGCGCAATGAATCCATCCCGCCTGTTTATCGCCCGACCGGTCGCCACGCTGCTGCTGACCGTGGGCGTGCTGATCGCTGGCCTGTTTGGCTATCGTTTTCTCTCCACCTCGGCGCTGCCGCAGGTGGATTACCCGACGATTCAGGTCACCACGCTCTATCCCGGCGCCAGCCCGGACGTGATGGCGTCGTCGGTGACCGCGCCGCTGGAGCGCCAGCTTGGCGAGATGTCCGGCCTGAGCCAGATGGCTTCCAGCAGTTCCGGCGGCTCCTCGGTGATCACGTTGAAGTTCTCGCTGGATCTCTCGCTGGACGTGGCGGAGCAGGAAGTGCAGGCGGCGATCAACGGAGCGGACAGCCTGCTGCCGACCGATCTGCCCAACCCACCGACCTACAAAAAGGTCAATCCGGCCGATACCGCGGTTATCACGCTGGCGGCCAGTTCATCCACGCTGCCGCTGGTTAAGGTGCAGGATCTGGTCAACACACGCATTGCGCTCAAGCTGTCGCAGATTTCCGGCGTCGGCATGGTGACGCTGGCGGGCGGACACCAGCCCGCCATTCGCGTGCAAATGGATCCCAAAGCGCTGGCGGCGCATGGCCTGACGCTCGAGGACGTCAACACGCTGATTGGCAACAGCAACGTTAACGGATCGAAAGGCGGCTTCGACGGCCCCTACCACTCGGTCACCATTGATGCCAACGATCAGCTGCGCACCGCCGACGAGTATGGCAACCTGATTATCAGCTATCAAAACGGCGCGGCGCTGCGCCTGCGCGACATTGCGCACATTGAGGAAGCGGCGGAAAACACCTATCAATCCGCCTGGGCCAACAACACCCCGGCGATTGTGATCGGCATTCAGCGCCAGCCGGGCGCGAACGTGATTGCGGTAGTCAATGCCATTAAGGCACAGTTGCCCACGTTGCAGGCGGCGCTGCCGGACGGCGTGAAAATCCAGGTGCTGACCGATCGCACGCAAACCATTCGCGCGTCGATCCATGACGTGCAGTTTGAGCTGCTGTTATCCATTGCGCTGGTGGTGATGGTGACCTTCCTGTTTCTGCGCAACTTCGCCGCCACGCTGATCCCCAGTGTCGCCGTGCCGCTTTCGCTGGTGGGCACCTTTGGCGTGATGTATCTGGCGGGCTTCAGCCTGAATAACCTGTCGCTGATGGCGCTGACCATCGCCACCGGCTTTGTGATTGATGATGCGATTGTGGTGGTGGAGAACATTTCACGGCGGCTGGAGCAGGGCGAAACGCCGATGGAAGCGGCGCTGAAAGGGTCGGCGCAGATTGGATTTACCATTATCTCACTGACCTTTTCGCTGATTGCGGTGCTGATCCCGCTTCTGTTCATGGGCGATGTGGTCGGGCGGCTGTTCCGCGAGTTCGCCATCACCCTGGCGGTGTCGATCCTGGTTTCCATGCTGGTTTCCCTGACGCTGACGCCGATGCTGTGCGCTTACCTGCTGCGCCATATTCCCGAGGAGCGTCAGGGCCGCTTTTATCGCAAAGGCGGACAGTTTTTTGATCGACTGGTGGCCGGTTACGATCGCCTGCTGACCGTGGTGCTCAACCATCAGCGCCTGACGCTGCTGGTGGCGCTGGCGACGCTGTTGTTTACCGCGCTGCTCTATATCGTTATCCCGAAAGGTTTTTTCCCGTCGCAGGATACCGGGCTGATTCAGGGCGTCACGGTCGCCTCGCAGGATGTCTCCTTCAGTGAGATGGCGAAGCGGCAGCAGGCGCTGGCGGCCATTGTGCTGCAAAATCCGGCGGTAGAAAGCCTCTCGTCCACCATTGGCATTGATGGTACCAACACCAGTCTGAACAGTGGTCGTCTGCAAATCAACCTGAAGGCGTTTGACCAGCGCGACGCGCGCGCCGACGAAGTCATTGCTGAACTGAAGCAGGCCACGCAAGGCGTACCGGGCATCCAACTCTATATGCAGCCTTTGCAGGATCTGACGGTCAACGACAGCGTGACGCCGGACAGATACCAGTTCTCGCTGGATGACGCCGACAGTGAAAATCTGGTTGCCTGGTCGCCCAAACTGGTGGCGGCACTGCAAAAACGCCCGGAGTTCAGTTCCGTGGTCAGTAACCAGCAGGAGCAAGGGCAGGTGGCCTGGGTGGAGCTGAATCGCGAGGCCGCGGCACGCTATGGCATCACCGCCGCAGATGTGGACACCGCGCTTTACAATGCTTTCGGCCAGCGGCTGGTTTCCACCATTTTTACCCAGTCGAACCAGTATCGCGTGGTGCTGGAAGTGGCGCCGCAGTTCCAGCAGTCGCCAGCGTCGTTCGATGATATCTGGCTGGCGGCGTCAACCACCAGTAGCAGCAATGACAGCAGCAGCGAAACGACCAGCGGCAAGAGCATGGTTCGGCTGACCTCCATTGCCACCATTCATCAGCGCATCGGATCGCTGGTGCATATGCGGCTGGATCAGTTTCCGGCGGTAACCGTCTCCTTCAACCTCAACGACGGCTACTCGCTGGAAGAAGCTCAGAAAGCGATAGCGGAAACGACAAAAAATCTGGCGCTCCCGAACAGCATCACCCTGCGTTATCAGGGCGAAACGGAGGCGTTTCAAAACGCGACC
This sequence comes from Erwinia oleae, assembly GCF_000770305.1. Lineage (GTDB taxonomy): Bacteria > Pseudomonadota > Gammaproteobacteria > Enterobacterales > Enterobacteriaceae > Erwinia > Erwinia oleae. The sequence goes on along the minus strand of NZ_JNVB01000027.1, from coordinate 87,347 downwards.
GGCAACACGCTGTGGCTGATCCTGGCGGCGCTGGTCACCATGTACGTAGTGCTGGGCGTGTTATACGAAAGCTTTATTCATCCGGTGACCATTCTCTCCACGCTGCCCTCTGCGGCGGTGGGCGCACTGCTGACGCTGCTGCTCGCCGGGACTGAGTTCAGCCTGATCGCGCTGATTGGCGTGATCCTGCTGATTGGCATCGTGAAGAAAAACGCCATTATGATGATCGACTTTGCGCTGGAGGCGGAGAAAAAGCAGCATCTCAGCCCGCGCGAGGCGATTCACCAGGCCTGCCTGCTGCGCTTCCGGCCGATTTTGATGACCACAATGGCCGCGCTGCTGGGCGCGCTGCCGCTGATGCTGGCGTCGGGCTCCGGTTCCGAACTTCGTCAGCCGCTGGGGCTGCTGTTCAGCCAGCTGCTGACGCTGTTCTCCACGCCGGTTATCTATCTGTGGTTCGATCGCCTGGCCGGGCGCGGGCGCCGCAAAATGCGTAAGGCGCTGGATCGCTCATGAGTATCAGCCGCCTGTTTATTTTTCGGCCCGTCGCCACGCTGCTGCTGACCATGGCGCTGCTGCTGCTGGGCGCGCTTGGCTATCGCCTGCTGCCGGTTGCGCCGCTGCCCCAGGTGGATTTCCCCACCATCATGGTGACGGCGCAACTGGCGGGTGCCAGCCCGGAAACCATGGCCGCCACGGTTGCCACGCCGCTGGAGCGCTCGCTGGGGCAGATTGCGGGCATCACCGAGATGACCTCCAACAGCTCACAGGGCTCCAGCAATATCATTCTTCAGTTTGAACTGTCGCGCGATATTAACGGTGCCGCGCGTGACGTTCAGGCGGCGATCAACGCCGCGCGCAGCCTGCTGCCCAGCAGCATGGCTTCGCTGCCGACCTGGCGTAAAGCCAATCCATCCGATGCGCCGATAGTGATGCTGGCGCTCACCTCGACCAGCCGCTCGAACGGTGAGTTGTATGACATCGCCGACAGCAAAATCGACCAGAAGATCGCCCAGGTCAAAGGCGTCGGCGACGTATCGCTGATGGGCAGCGCGCTCCCCGCCGTCCGTATCGATCTGCAACCCAACATGCTCAGCCATTTCGGCCTTTCGCTTGATACGGTGCGCGCGGCGATTGCCAATGCCACCACTAACCTGCCGAAGGGGATGCTTCAGGGCAGCAAGCAGTCGTGGGTGGTGGATGGCAACGGGCAGCTCGATCAGGCCCGGCAGTACGCCAGCCTGGTGGTGAGCTATCAAAACGGACGCGCGGTGCGGCTCAGCGACGTCGCCACGGTCTATGACTCGGTGCAAGACAAATACAACGTCGGCTTCTATAACCAGTCGCCTTCGGTGATGATCGGCGTCACCCGTCAGGCGGGCGCCAACATGCTGGAAACGATCGACGCCATCAAAGCGCAACTGCCGGCGCTGCAAAAGGATCTGCCTGCCGATGTTTCTCTGAAGATCGTTGTCGATCGCGCGCCCAACGTTCGCGCCTCGCTCTACGATACCGAAGAGACGCTGCTGGTGGCGGTGCTGCTGGTGATTGGCGTGGTATTTGTTTTCCTGCGCGATCTGCGGGCGGTGACCATTCCGGCGCTGGCGCTGCCGGTTTCGCTGATTGGCACCTGCGCGGTGATGTACGTGCTGGGCTACAGCCTCGACAATCTGTCGCTAATGGCGCTGATCATCGCCACGGGGTTTGTCGTCGACGACGCCATCGTGGTGCTGGAAAACATTACGCGTTATATCGAGGCGGGGCTGAGCCCGGTGCGCGCGTCGCTGAAAGGTGCGCAGGAGGTAAGTTTTACCGTGCTGTCGATGACGCTGTCGCTGGTGGCGGTATTCATTCCGATCCTGCTGATGGGCAGCATCGTGGGGCGCCTGTTTCGTGAATTTGCCGTGACGCTGACCGTTTCGCTGGTCATTTCGATGCTGGTTTCGCTGACGCTGACGCCGATGCTCTGTTCCCGCCTGCTGAAAAAAAAGGCGGTATCGCATCGTCCGCGTCGGTTTTATCAGGCCATTGAGCGCGGGCTCGGCCGGATGCTCTCCGCCTACGCGGCCGCGCTGAACCTGGTGATGCGCCATCAGCGCCTGACGCTGTTCAGTCTGTTGCTGACGGTGCTTCTTAACGTTTTTCTCTATACCGTGGTTCAGAAAGGGTTCTTCCCCAATCAGGACACCGGACTGCTGATGGGGATGCTCAGAGCCGATCAGAACGTCTCTTTTCAGGCCATGCAGCCGAAGCTTCAGGCATTCGCAAAAATGATCCAGCAGGATCCGGCGGTCGATGGCGTGATGTCGTCAATGGGCAGCGGCGCATTTGGTTCGCGCAATACCGCCAACTTTTTTGTTCACCTGAAGAATAGCGATCGGCGTGATGCCACCGCCACGGAGGTGGCAAACCGCCTGAGTGGTAAAACGCGTAATATCCCCGGCGTTGAACTGTTTCTGATGGCGGCGCAGGATATTCACATTGGCGGACGCAGCGCCAATGCCGCCTATCAGTACAGCCTTCAGGCGGACGATCTCGATACGCTACGCGTCTGGACGCCAAAAGTGAAAGCGGCGCTGGAGGCGATCCCGCAACTGACCAGCGTGGATTCCGACGCGCAAACCGGCGGTCAGGAAGTGGTGATCGACATTGACCGTGACCGCGCGACGCGGCTGGGCGTGAACGTCTCGATGCTGGATACGCTGCTGAATAACTCCTTCGCGCAGCGGCAGGTAGCCACGCTTTATAAAACGCTGAATCAGTATCACGTGGTGATGTCGCTACAGGATGCGTACACGCGCGATCCCGATATGCTGAATAAGCTTTATGTCATTAATGACGAAGGCAATAGCATTCCGGTGTCGGCCTTTGCCCGCTTTCGCGGCGGCAACGCGCCGCTTTCGGTGACGCATCAGGGGCAGTCGGCCACCAGCACCATCGCCTTCAATCTGGCGGACGGCGTTTCGCTGGAACAGGCGCAAAAGCTGATTAAAAACGCCATGGCGAAAATCGCGCTGCCGGATACCATTCAGTCAGGTTTCCAGGGCACGGCGAAGGCGTTTGCCGATCTCTCCTCGTCGATGCCATGGCTGATCCTGGCCGCGCTGGCTGCGGTCTATATCGTGCTTGGCGTGCTCTATGAGAGCTATATTCACCCGTTAACCATTCTCTCAACGCTGCCTTCAGCGGGCGTCGGTGCATTGCTGCTGCTGCTGTTAACCAACACGCAGCTCACGGTCATCGCGCTGATCGGCATTTTACTGTTAATCGGCATCGTGAAAAAGAACGCCATTATGATGATCGATTTTGCGCTGGCCGCCGAGCGTAAGCAGGGGCTGTCGCCGCAGCAGGCCATCGTTCAGGCCTGCCTGATGCGTTTTCGGCCGATTATGATGACCACGCTGGCGGCGTTTTTCGGCGCGCTGCCGTTGGCGCTGGGCAGCGGAGGCGATGCCGATCTGCGCAGCCCGCTTGGGCTGGCGATCGTCGGCGGCCTGGCGCTGAGCCAGCTACTGACTCTTTTCACCACGCCGGTGGTGTACCTTTACCTTGATCGCGTCAGCCGCGCCACCCGGCGTCAGTGGCGGCGGCTGCGCCATGTTGAATAAGCGATGAAAACATTATTGACTGCTCTTACCCTTGCGCTGCTGCTGAGCGGCTGTAGCGTGGGGCCGGACTATCAGCGCCCGTCGGCCAGCGTACCGGTTCATTTTAAAGAAGCAAAAGGCTGGAAAGAGGCCGCGCCGCAGGACCAGCAAAACAAAGGCGAATGGTGGCGGGTTTATCATGACGATACGCTGTCCGGCCTGCTGCGCCAGGTGGCTGTCTCTAACCAAAACGTCGCGCAGTATGAGGCACAGTACCGGCAGGCGACGGCGCTGGTGGCCGGATCGCGCGCCAGCCTGTTTCCGACCGTTACCGGCACCGCCTCCTCTACGCGCGGCGCAACGGCGACGTCTGGCGTAAGTAACAGCCATTCACTGGAGGCCGGCGCCAGTTGGGAGCCGGATATTTGGGGCAAGCTCCGGCGTACGCTGGAAGAGAACCGCGCCAGCGCGCAGGCCAGCGCCGCCGATCTGGCAAATATCACCCTCAGCGCCCGCTCGGCACTGGCGCAGGACTATTTCCAGTTGCGGATAATGGATCAGCAAATCGCGCTTTATCAGCAGAGCGTTGCGCAGTATCAGCGCTACCTGAAGATAATAGAGAATAAATATCAGGCGGGGAGCGAGTCGCGCGCCACGCTGGCGCAGGCACAGGCGCAGCTTGAAAGCGCCCGCGCGTCGGCGCTGGATCTGAGCTGGCAGCGCGCGCAAACGGAACATGCCATCGCCGTTCTGATCGGCAGGGCGCCTGCTGATTTCAGCCTTGCCGTCGCGCCGCTGACCGCAACGCTGCCCGCCATCCCCAACAGCCTGCCAGCCGAACTGCTACAGCGGCGGCCGGACATCGCCGCCGCCGAGCGAACGATGGCGGCGGCTAACGCGGCGGTCGGCGTTGCCGTTGCGGGCTACTTTCCCGACCTGACGCTCAGCGCCAGCGGCGGCTATGCCAGTTCTGCGATCCGTAACCTGATCTCGTTGCCGAATCGCGTCTGGTCGCTGGGGCCATCGCTGAGCGGCACGCTGTTGGACTTCGGCGCTACCTCTGCAAGCGTTGAGCAGGCGCGCGCCGCCTATGACGCCGATGTCGCCAGCTATCGTCAGACGGTGCTGGAAGCGCTGGCGGAAGTAGAGGACAACCTGGTTGAACTTAACACGCTTCAGGAGGAGATGCTGGCGCAGCAGCGCGCTACCGATGCGGCGAAAGAGTCGGCGCGCGTGACGCAAAATCAGTATCAGGCAGGGATGATCGACTATCTCGACGTGGCCACCACGGAAAACACCAGCCTCACGCAGCAGCAGAGCCTGCTGTCGCTACAAAGCACGCAGTGGGCCACCAGCGTTGCGCTGATTGCCGCGCTGGGCGGCGGCTGGCGCGCGGAGAAATAACCGAGGGGCCGCGCCGCCCGCCTGCTGCGAGGCGGCGCGGTTATTTCTGACATTGCGAGCCGGTAAGCAGAAATTTTCTCACATTGCATTGAGTTGCCACGCCATATCCTGCATGGTGATAGCCAGTTTCTTCTGCTAAGGAGTTGGCATGCTGTTTTCCTTTTTCAGGCTGCTATGCAAGCTGTGTTTCCGCACGCGTCTGGGCGGCGATCTTTCCGGTCTGTATAAAGACAAAGTGCTGATCGTCCCTAATCATATGTCTTTTCTGGATGGGGCACTGTTGGCGCTGTTTCTGCCGATCAAACCAGTTTTTGCCGTCTACTCATCCATCAGTCAGCAGTGGTATATGCGCTGGCTCAGCAAATTTATCGATTTTGTGCCGATGGACCCGACCAAACCGATGTCGGTGAAGCATCTGGTGAAGCTGATTGGGCAGGGGCGACCGGTGGTAATTTTCCCGGAAGGGCGCATTACCGTGACCGGTTCGCTGATGAAAATCTATGACGGCGCGGGCTTTGTCGCGGCGAAATCGCAGGCGACGGTAGTGCCGCTGCGCATTGAAGGCGCAGAGTTCACCCCGTTTGGTCGCCTGGCGGGCGTCTTTAAACGCCGCCTCTTCCCGCGTATCAGCCTGACCGTTCTGCCTGCCACTACCATCCCGATGCCGGAGGCACCGCGCGCGCGCGACCGCCGTAAGCTGGCCGGCGAACATCTGCATCACATCATGATGGAAGCGCGGATGGCGGTGCGCCCACGTGAAACCCTCTACGAAGCCTTTCTGGCGGCCCGCAGACGCTACGGCCTGTTCAAGCCGTGTATTGAAGACGTCAACTTTACGCCCGACAGCTATACCGGGCTGTTGAAGAAGGCGCTTGGCGTCGGGCGGATCCTTGAGCGCAACACCGCGCCGGGCGAGTATATCGGCCTGCTGCTGCCCAATGCGACGGTATCGGCGGCGGCGATTCTGGGCGCCTCAATGCGTGGCCGCATTCCCGCCATGCTTAACTACACCGCAGGCGCGCAGGGGCTGCGCAGCGCGTTGAGTGCCGCGCAGGTGAAAACTATCTTCACCTCGCGGCAGTTTATGGATAAGGGCAAGCTGTGGCACCTGCCAGAGCAGGTCACCGAAGCGAAGTGGGTTTATCTGGAAGATCTGCGTGAAACGGTTACTGTGCAGGACAAGCTGTGGGTTCTGGCGCATCTGCTGATGCCACGGCTGGCGGCGGTGAGCCAGCAGCCGGAGGACGCCGCGATGGTGCTGTTCACCTCCGGTTCGGAAGGCAATCCGAAAGGCGTGGTGCATTCGCATAAAAGCCTGCTGGCGAACGTGGAGCAGATCCGCACCGTCGCGGACTTTACGCCGCGTGACCGCTTCATGTCCGCGCTGCCGCTGTTTCACGCTTTTGGCCTCACCGTGGGGCTGTTTACGCCGCTGATGACCGGCGCGCAGGTGTTTCTCTATCCCAGCCCGCTGCATTACCGCATCGTCCCGGAACTGGTTTACGACCGTAACTGTACGGTGCTGTTTGGCACCTCCACTTTCCTTGGCAACTATGCGCGTTTTGCCAATCCATATGATTTCGCGCGCCTGCGCTATGTGGTGGCCGGTGCCGAAAAGCTTCAGGAAACCACGCGCCTGGCCTGGCAGGACAAATTTGGCATTCGCATTCTTGAAGGCTATGGCGTCACCGAGTGCGCGCCGGTGGTGGCCATCAACGTGCCGATGGCGGCAAAAAATCATACCGTTGGACGTATCCTGCCAGGCATGGATTCGCGGCTGATTGCGGTTCCCGGCATTGAGCAGGGCGGTCAGCTCCAACTGCGCGGGCCAAATATCATGAAGGGCTATCTGCGCGTCGGGGATCCTGGCGTGCTTGAAGCGCCAGAGGCGGACAACGGCGAAGGGCAGAAGGAGGCGGGCTGGTACGACACCGGCGATATCGTCAGCTTTGACGAGCGCGGTTTCTGCCAGATTCAGGGGCGCGTAAAGCGTTTTGCCAAAATCGCCGGCGAGATGGTGTCGCTGGAAACGGTGGAGCAAATTGCTCTGAAGGCCTCGCCAGAGAAACAGCATGCGGCAACGATGAAACCGGACGGCAATCGCGGCGAAGCGCTGGTTCTCTTCACCACCGACGGCGAACTGAACCGCGAGCAGCTCCAGCGCGCCGCGCGCGAGCTGGGCAGCGCCGACCTGGCGGTGCCGCGCGATATTCGATTTATGAAGCAGCTGCCGGTGCTGGGCAGCGGTAAGCCGGATTTTGTCACGCTGCGTCAAATGGCCGAAGAGCCGGAGAGAGAAGATGCGTAACGTTGCTCAACAGGGAGGGCTGTTGTCAAAAGGAATGATGGCGGTGATGGCTGCGCAGTTTCTCTCAGCGTTTGGCGATAACGCGTTGCTGTTCGTTACGCTTGCCGTGTTGAAACAGCAGGTCTACCCGGACTGGAGCCAGCCGGTGCTGCAAATGGTATTTGTCGCAACCTACATTATTCTGGCGCCGTTTGTCGGTCAGTTTGCCGACAGCTTCGCGAAAGGACGGGTGATGATGTTCGCTAACGGCCTGAAACTGCTGGGCGCGCTGGTCATCTGTTTTGGCCTCAATCCGTTTCTCGGCTACAGCCTGGTTGGCGTTGGCGCGGCGGCCTATTCTCCGGCCAAGTACGGCATTCTCGGTGAGCTCACCGGCGGCGAAACGCTGGTGAAGGCGAACGGGCTGATTGAGTCGTCCACCATTGCGGCGATCCTGCTCGGCTCAATCGCTGGTGGCCTGCTGGCGGACTGGAACCTGCTCGCCGCGCTGATCGTCTGCGTACTGGCCTATGGGCTGGCGGTGGCGGCGAACCTGCTGATCCCGAAACTGAAAGCGGCGCGGCCGGGGCAGCCGTGGCATCCAAAAAGAATGACCGGCACGTTCTTTTCCGCCTGCCGCACGCTATGGCGTGATGGCGACACCCGCTTTTCGCTGGTGGGCACCAGCCTGTTCTGGGGCGCAGGCGTAACGCTGCGCTTTCTGCTGGTGCTGTGGGTGCCGGTTGCGCTTGGCATTACCGATAACAAAACGCCGACGCTGCTGAATGCCATGGTGGCGATTGGCATTGTTTTTGGCGCGGCGGCGGCGTCAAAGCTGGTCACGCTGAAAACGGTTGGACGCTGTATGCCAGCCGGGGTGCTTATCGGTATCGCCGTCGCGTTTTTTGCGCTACAGCATTCGCCCGTGGGCGCTTACGGATTACTGATCGTTATCGGCATGCTCGGCGGCTTTTTTGTGGTGCCGCTGAATGCGTTGCTGCAAATGCGCGGCAAAGAGAGCGTGGGTGCGGGCAATGCTATCGCGGTACAGAACCTGGGTGAAAACGGGGCGATGCTGCTGATGCTGGGGCTTTACTCGCTGGCCGTCAGCCTGGGCGCGCGACCGGTTGCCATTGGCGTCGGCTTTGGCGCACTGTTTGCGCTGGCGATTGCGGTTTTATGGGGCTGGCATTTAGCTAAGCAGCCATCTGGTAAATAATAGCCGCCGCCGTCAGGATCGGCTGGAGAACACGTCGGCGGCGGAGTGAATCAATATTCATGCTCTCCACGCATAATATTATTACTGGCTCATCTTCTGGCTTTGAAGAAAATGATAAGACGCGCCCAGCATGCCGGAATCGTTGCCGTACGTCGCGGTTTCAATCTGAATATCAATGCCATACTTTTCCAGATAGCGGGCGAGCTCTTTCAGAAAGGGTTCCCGTTCCGTAATACCGCCACCAATAAATATTTTCTGTGGGTCAAACACGCTGGAAAGGTTATATAAACAGGCTGCAAGATCTTCATAAAAACCCTTCACCACTTTTTCAGCGTTCTCATCGCCGGTATCATACGCATCGAATACGTCTTTGCCGGTAATATCATCAGCCGATCGCTTCGTCAGTTGGCAGTAGTTCTCCCGCAGCGCGGTCATCGTGCAGCTTTTACTTAGGGTATGCGATTCGATATCGCTGTCTGTGGGCCGCGAGGTTAGCAAACAACCAAATTCGCCGGCGCGATTTCGGCCGCCCCGTACCAGCGCGCCATTACAGAATGCCGCACCGCCCAGGCCAGTACCAATCGTTAACATAATGAAATCACTGGTTTCCTGCGCTTTACCTGACCATCGTTCGGCCAGCAATGCACAGTGTGCATCGTTCTCGACAGTGGCTGGCAATGCGGTTTCTTCTTCCAGCCACTCCCGCAGATGAAACTGGTCAAATTCGCTGATGGTTCCCCCCATGGCAATAAAGCCGCTGTCAGGGTCGACGTGCCCCGGTGTGCTGACCGCGATACCGCTACAGGAAGGATTTTTCTTTAACCAGTTGATGATTTCTTGCAGGATTTTATCGCGCGAGTTATGAGAAATATCCACACTCTCATCGTTAAGTATTTCCCCCTGTTCGTTAATTACGCCCATTTTTAACGAGGTTCCGCCGATATCGAACGCTGCAATATTCATTTTATTTTCCGGTAGTTACAATGTTTTCATTATAGCGTTAAAAGAAAGTTTTATTTTTTTTGTACGGCTATAATTATATGTTATTGTCAATAAAGCTGTATTACGCATTACTTACTTAAAGCAATGTAAACAACATGCTCTTATTGAATCGACACAGCGCATAACTGAACGCGTTTTTTGGTTGTTTAACAACAAAGGGGCGATGAGAAAACTTAATTGAGACTGAGCGAGCATGCCGGAAAAAAAGAAGAGGGCGAATGATGTCGCCCTCTGCGAGAAACATTACGGAGAAGGAAAAGTATAACGGCGGTGAATGGTTTCCAGCGCCTGCAACACTTCTTCATTCAGCGTCAGGTGATAACTGTCGATATTTGTTTGCAGCTGTTCAGGCGTGGTGGCGCCCAGCAGCGTGCTGGCAACAAAGGGCTGCTGGCGAACGAAAGCCAGTGCCATCTGCGACGGATCAAGCCCATGCTTGTTCGCCAGCGCGACATATTCGGCAATCGCCAGCTGTGCCTGTTCACCACTGTAGCGGGTGAAACGGCTGAACAGCGTATTGCGTGCGCCTGCCGGTTTCGCACCATTCAGATATTTTCCGCTCAGCGTACCAAACGCCAGGCTTGAGTAGGCTAACAGTTCGACACCTTCATGCTGGCTGATTTCCGCCAGGCCCACTTCAAAACTGCGATTAAGCAGGCTGTACGGGTTTTGGATGCTGACGATGCGCGGCAGTTCATGTTTCTCCGCCAGTTGCAGATAGCGCATCACGCCCCACGGCGTTTCATTTGATACGCCGATATAGCGAATTTTGCCCGCCCGCACCTGTTCGTTGAGCGCTTCCAGCGTCTCCAGCAGCGTAACTGACGCGGTGTTTTCACTGTATTGATAGCTGAGCTTGCCAAAACAGTTGGTTTCGCGCTGAGGCCAGTGAAGCTGATAGAGATCCAGATAATCGGTATTAAGACGTTTCAGGCTGGCATCCAGCGCTTCACGGATATTTTTACGATCCAGCGCCTGCTGAGGACGAATTGAGGAGTCATTGCCGCGCGAGGGGCCGGCGATCTTTGATGCCAGGATCACCTTATCGCGATTGCCGCGCGCCTTCAGCCAGCTGCCGATGTATTTTTCGGTCAGCCCCTGTGTTTCAGGGCGCGGAGGAACCGGGTACATTTCGGCGGTATCAATCAGGTTGATACCGGCACGCAGCGCCAAATCAAGCTGGGCGTGGGCATCTGCTTCGCTGTTCTGCTCGCCAAAGGTCATGGTGCCAAGCCCGAGGCTGCTCACTTCAAGCGTGCTGTGAGGGATACGATGATAATGCATTTGCCGGCTTCCTTTTTATGATGAAATGGCTGACCGCCGAGCGACCGCAAAGGCGATCGGAAGTCGAATCCGACTTCCGACTATAACCGCCGTATGCAACAGGGGGAAGAGGGGATTTATCGGGAAGTGCGCCGTGCACCACTCCCTCTAGCGCTCAACGATGGATGACACCTCATCACCATTTATCTGCAACTCATGACCGTTCCGGTCGCTGTATTTCACCAGCCCGGTCTCTTTGTCTATTTCAGGTTTGCCCTGAGTCATGATCATTTTGCCATCTTTTGTTGCCATTACGTAATCGCTGCTGCACCCGCTGAGCAGTACTGTCAGCATCAGCGCCGCCGCGCCAACCATCTTTTTCATTCGCCGCTTCCTGAAGCTTGTAATCAGAAGCTTAATTAATAACGCATTTCGCTATCTGACGTAACCGTCACGGTCTGAAAATGTGCCGCGAGCACGTTGCGTTATTGACATTTTTGGTAAATCGATATGTCTGGCGAGCGTCGGCCGTGAAACGACCGACATAAGATCAGGCAGCGTGCTTTTTGCTGCGTAGCAAATTCAGGCACTCCACTGCCATTGAGAAAAACATGGCAAAGTAGATGTAGCCTTTAGGCACGTGTACGTTGAAGCTTTCAAGGATGAGCGTAAAGCCGACCAGGATCAAAAAGGCCAGCGCCAGCATCTTCACGGAAGGATGCCGTTCGACGAATTCACCAATTCCTCGCGCAGCAAACATCATCACGCCAACGGCGATAACGACCGCAGCCATCATGATGATCAGGTGATCGGAAAGGCCTACTGCGGTAATCACCGAGTCAAGGCTGAAGATGATATCCAGCAGCATGATCTGCACAATTGCGCCGATGAAGGAGTGCACATTGGTTTTATGCTCTTCATCACCGCCCTCAATGGTTTCATGAATTTCGATGCTGGATTTCCACAGCAGGAACAGACCACCAAACAGCAGGATCAGATCGCGGGCGGAAAAACTGTGATCCATTAGCGTGAACAGCGGGTTGGTCAGGCGAATTACCCATGCGATAGAGGCCAGCAGCCCAAGTCGCATCAGCATCGCGCCTCCTAAGCCAAGGCGTCGCGCCGCATTTTGCTGCGACTTCGGCAGCTTTGCCACCACCAGCGAGAGGAAAATAATATTATCGATTCCAAGGACGATTTCCAGAATCGTCAGCGTGCCCAGCGCCAGCCAGGCATTTGGATCTGCAATCCAGTCAAACATACGAACACGACATCCTCAACGAAAGGTAAACGAGGAGTATACCTGTCGCAGCGACGGCCTACAGTAAAAAATGGCGGGCAAGCAGGGGAGCGGTAAAGGTTTTCTTTAAATAAAAGCCGCGCGGCAGGGTCATTATCGGTTCCCCATTCTCGCCAATGCCTTCCGTCAGCGCTTTACTGTTGGCGGCTTTTGGACGGATCTGTAATACCTCGCCATGACGGGCAGTGATGCGCTCAACCTGGCCCAGCACAATCATATCCATCAGCTCTTCCCAGTCGCGCTGCAACAGCGCCTCTTCTTCACTGTCGGGGCTCCACAGCAACGGTGCGCCGATGCGACGTGCCGCCAGCGGGATCGCCCTGTCGCCTTCAACCGGTATCCACAGCACGCGTGCAAGCTTGTGGCGGACGTGGCTGGTCTGCCAGGTCACACCACTGTTGCCGGTCAATGGCGCCACACAGACGAAAGTGGTTTCCAGCGGACGTCCAAGCGCGTCAATCGGGATAGTTTTCAGCTCAACGCCAATATGGGCGAAGTCGCGCTCCGCTTTGCTGCCTGCGCTGGCGCCCAGGCTGATTTCCAGCAGCATGCCCACCCAGCCTTTATCTCTTTTCAGGTCGGGCGGAATGGGAAAGGCCATTTTTTGCGCCAGTTCGCCGAGCGTATAGCCAGCCAGCTGATGGGCTCGCGCCAGCAGAACGGCTTCGCTTTCCGGTGGCGGCACCGGACTGAAATCGGAAGGCATAATCACTCGCTGCGGTCGCTCAAAAAAACGACACTCAAGTCAGGCGTCATAAATAATATCGTTGAAAGAAGGGTAAAAACGAATAATAGCATGATAAATCGCACATTTTTACCTGTGAGTTATCGCTCGTAGGATAATACCCTCCGGCTTATGCCGTTTAGTCACCGACAATGAACAGGATCTTACACCCTGTTATCCACAGAATAATGGGATAACTCATATTTTTACCCACTACTGTTTCCATTTACAGCCTTGACGGCGGCGTTTTTCCCCTAAAGTCACCTGCTTTTGACCAACTATCCAACATATCCTGTGGATAAATGCATCTCTGCTCGATCTTTCACCAGGAATTATCTGTGCCCCACCTTCAGCGTTATGCACCGTGTTTATTTGAACGGTATAATTAAATAAAATGTAGATATAACAATAAGTTATATTTTGTTGTTGCCGCGCGCACTTTAAAGGTTCGTAAAGTTTTCCCCACCTGTTATGCCACTTCTGCACAAAGCTATCCACAGAAAAGGTGCATAAGATCGCTGAATCAGCCCGCGGATTGTTTATAACTTTGCTATAAAGGATAAGTTATCCCAACACGACGGGGTGCAAACGTACGATAAGCAGTGGTTTACCGCCTGTAAGGAGTATGAAACAATCAGAACATCCGAGTTTTAGTTTGAGGTAGTCCAGTGATCGATGATGATGGCTACCGCCCGAATGTTGGTATCGTAATTTGTAACAGGCAGGGACAGGTGCTGTGGGCCAGACGGTTTGGCCAACACTCCTGGCAGTTTCCTCAGGGAGGGATCAACGCTGGCGAGACGCCTGAACAGGCGATGTACCGCGAGCTGTTTGAGGAGGTCGGGCTGCATCGAAAAGACGTGCGTATTCTTGCTTCGACCCGAAACTGGTTACGATATAAATTGCCAAAACGTTTGGTGCGTTGGGACACAAAGCCGGTGTGTATCGGCCAGAAACAGAAGTGGTTTCTTCTACAACTTATGTGCAATGACGCGGACATTAATATGCAAACCAGCAGCACGCCGGAGTTTGACGGCTGGCGCTGGGTAAGCTTCTGGTATCCGGTTCGCCAGGTGGTTTCTTTCAAACGTGACGTTTACCGGCGCGTGATGAAAGAATTTGCCAGCATCGTCATGCCGCTACAGGAGAATACCGTACAGCGGAACGCGCTTTACCGACGCAAAAGAGGGTGAGCCACGCAAATTATGCTCATACAGCTGCGCGAAATAGTTGAAAAAGTTGCAGGTGCTCCACGTCTTACCGAAGCGCTTGATATTCTTGTTAATGAAATCGGTCTGGCGATGGACACCGAAGTCTGTTCGGTTTACCTCGCCGATCACGATCGCCGCTGCTATTACCTTATGGCAACGCGTGGCCTGAAAAAGCCACGCGGTCGCACCGTCGCGCTGGCGTTTGACGAAGGCATTGTCGGCCTGGTCGGGCGGCTTGCAGAGCCAATTAACCTGGCCGACGCGCAAAGCCATCCGAGCTTCAAATATGTCCCGTCTGTTAAAGAAGAGCGATTCCGCTCATTTCTTGGCGTGCCCATTATCAGCCGCCGTCAGCTTTTGGGCGTGCTGGTGGTGCAGCAGCGAGAACTGCGGCAGTTTGATGAAAGCGAAGAGTCGTTTCTGGTCACCCTGGCGACCCAGATGGCAACGATCCTTTCGCAGTCGCAGCTTAACACGCTGTTCGGGCAGTATCGCCAGACGCGGGTAAAAGCGCTGGCGGCCTCGCCCGGCGTCGCGGTGGCGCCCGGTTGGGTCGACAGCACGCAGCCTTTGCTCGATAACGTTTTTGCTGCCTCAACGCTGGATACGCAGCGCGAAAGAGAGCGCCTGTCGCTGGCGATGAACGAAGCTGCTACTGAATTTCGTCGCTACAGCAAACGCTTCACCGCCAGCGTGCATAAAGACAGCGCGGCCATCTTCGATCTCTATTCCCACCTGCTCAGCGATGCTCGCCTGAAGAAAGATCTCTATGCCGAAATAGATGCCGGATCGGTCGCCGAATGGGCGGTGAAAAAAGTTATTGAGCGCTTCGCCGCACAGTTCGCAAGCCTTCAGGACAGCTATCTGCGTGAGCGCGCTGGTGATTTGCGCGTATTAGGCCAGCGGCTGGTCTTTCATCTTGACGACAGCATGCAGGGCACCAATGCCTGGCCGCCGCGCTTTGTGCTGGTGGCCGACGAGCTGACCGCCACGATGCTGGCTGAGCTTCCGCCGGATCGTCTCGCTGGCGTGGTGGTTCGTGACGGCGCATCTAACTCTCACGCGGCCATCATGGTGCGTGCAATGGGTATTCCGACCGTCATGGGAGCGGATATTCAGCCTGAAATGCTTAACGGCAGGCTGCTGATTATTGACGGCTACCGCGGCGAGCTGCTGGTCGATCCTGAACCCGTACTGGTGCAGGAATATCAGCAGTTAATCAGCGAGGAGAACGAACTCAGCAAGCTGGCTGAGGATGTCGTTGAGCGTCCCGCTTTTTTAAAAAGCGGCGAACCGGTAAAGGTGATGCTCAACGCGGGACTCAGCGCAGAACATGAAAAAGCGATGGGCAGCCGGGTGGATGGCGTCGGGCTTTACCGCACCGAAATTCCGTTTATGCTGCAAAATGGCTTCCCGTCGGAAGAGGAACAGGTCGCGCAGTATCAGGGAATGCTCCAGCTTTTTCTGGAAAAACCCGTGACGCTGCGTACGCTGGACGTCGGTGCCGACAAACAGCTCCCTTACATGCCCATCAGCGAGGAAAACCCCTGCCTCGGCTGGCGCGGTATTCGTCTCACGCTGGATCAGCCAGAAATTTTTCTTGTTCAGGTGAGAGCAATGCTGCGGGCCAACGTCGCCAGCGATAACCTGAGCATTCTGCTGCCGATGATCACCAGCATTGATGAGATCGATGAGGCGAGAAGCCTGATCAACCGCGCCGCGCAGGAAGTTGAAGAGATGCTGGGCTACCGTATTCCTGTGCCGCGCGTGGGGGTAATGATTGAGGTGCCGTCGATGATCTTTATGATCCCGCACCTGGCCTCTCGGGTAGATTTTGTGTCGGTTGGCACCAACGACCTGACGCAGTATCTGCTGGCGGTCGATCGCAATAACACGCGAGTCGCGAATCTTTACGACAGCCTGCATCCGGCGGTACTGCGTGCGTTAAAAACTATCGCGCAGGAAGCCGCGAAAGCGGACATTGAACTCTGCCTCTGTGGCGAAATGGCAGGCGATCCGATGTGCGTCATTCTGCTGATAGGGCTGGGCTTTCATCATCTCAGCATGAATGGCCGTAACGTTGCCCGGGTAAAATATCTGCTCAATCGTATCGATCACGAAGAAGCGCAAAAGCTGGCTGACGAGAGTCTGAACGTAACGCTGACGGCGGACGTTCGCCATCTTGTCGCCGCATTTATGGAGCAGCGCGGGCTCGGCGGGCTCAGCCGCGGTGGCCGCTAGCGCGCTTAACAAAGTTTACGGTTCCAAACCGCACGGATTCAGGCTGTGTGCTATCATGCGCGCCTGAAAAAGGCGCAGCGCGCGTCAACTAACGTATTTTGTCGCCTGCTGATCAGGGCAAATGCTAAAAATGGTGAAAGATGACTAACGGCTATCTGGCTTTTCCGCAATTTGACCCGGTAATTTTCTCCATCGGGCCGATTTCACTCCACTGGTACGGTCTGATGTACCTGGTAGGTTTTATTTTTGCCATGTGGCTGGCGGTTCGTCGCGCTAACAAACCCGGCAGCGGCTGGAAAAAAGAGGAGGTTGAAAACCTGCTCTACGCCGGATTTCTAGGCGTTTTTCTGGGCGGTCGTATCGGCTATGTGCTGTTCTATAATTTTCCCCTGTTTCTCGATAACCCGCTCTACCTGTTCAAAGTCTGGGACGGCGGCATGTCGTTCCACGGCGGCCTGATTGGCGTTATCTGTGTCATGTTATGGTTTGCACGTCGTACCAAACGTAATTTCTTCCAGGTCGCGGACTTTATAGCGCCGCTGATCCCATTCGGGCTTGGTGCCGGCCGTCTCGGCAATTTTATCAACGGCGAGCTATGGGGCCGCGTATCGCCGGAGCTGCCGTGGGCAATGCTCTTTCCCGGTTCCCGTGGCGAAGACGTGGCGCTGGCCGCCACGCATCCCGAGTGGCAATCGTTACTGGCGACCTATGGCGTATTGCCGCGTCACCCCTCTCAGCTTTATGAACTGCTGCTTGAAGGCGTTGTTCTGTTTATTATCCTCAATCTTTTTATTCGTAAAAGTCGCCCGATGGGTGCGGTATCAGGCCTGTTTCTGATTGGCTATGGTACCTTCCGCTTTATCATCGAGTTCTTCCGTCAGCCCGATGCCCAGTTGGGCCTGTTTAGCAACGTTATCAGCATGGGGCAAATTCTCTCCCTGCCGATGATTCTGGTGGGTGTAATCATGATGATTTGGGCCTGGCGTCGCCGCACTCCGCAAACCCTTCGTGAGGAAAAATGAAACAGTATCTGGATCTTATGAAAAAAGTGCTTAATGACGGCACCCCTAAAAATGACCGTACCGGTACCGGGACGCTGTCGATTTTTGGTCACCAGATGCGTTTCAATTTGCAGGATGGCTTTCCGCTGGTGACAACGAAAAAATGCCATTTGCGCTCGATCATTCACGAGCTGCTGTGGTTTCTTAACGGCGATACCAATGTGGCGTATTTGCACGAAAACAACGTCTCCATCTGGGATGAATGGGCCGATGAAAATGGCGACCTCGGCCCGGTTTATGGCAAACAGTGGCGCAGCTGGCATGCGCCGGACGGCCGTGAGATCGATCAGCTTAAGAACGTGCTTAAACAGCTCAAAAGCGATCCCGATTCGCGGCGTATTATCGTTTCGGCATGGAACGTCGGTGAGCTTGACCAGATGGCGCTGGCACCTTGCCACGCTTTTTTCCAGTTCTACGTTGCTGACGGCAGGCTCTCCTGCCAGCTCTATCAGCGCTCCTGCGACGTCTTTCTTGGGCTGCCGTTTAATATCGCCAGCTATGCGCTGCTGCTGCATATGGTGGCGCAGCAGTGCGACCTCCAGCCCGGCGATTTTGTCTGGACAGGCGGCGACACGCACCTTTACAGCAACCATATGGAACAAACGCGGCTGCAACTGACACGCGAACCACGTCCGCTTCCGACCCTGACCATTAAGCGCAAACCTGCCTCGCTGTTTGACTACCGCTTTGAAGACTTTGAAATAAGCGGCTACGATCCGCATCCGGCAATTAAAGCGCCCGTTGCCATCTGATCCCGCGCAGAGGCGGCGCCGCTCCGCCTCTGCCGTTTTGTGCCTTCCTGCGCCCATCATCTTTCTCGTCCTTTATTCTGCATGCCTTGCATGGGGCTTCACCCTATATCTCCACTCAGCGGATTACTAAGTTTTTTTTCGGTTATTCGTCTCATTGCGAGAGGCTTCGCAAAACCATTGCTGCGTTAATGAAAACGTAAAATTTTCGCTGAAGAAGGCTCGCATGAAGCGCTATTTTGACTGGCGACGCCGCCAGCAAACTGGAAAAGTGGCAGCATGAAAAACGCTTACGGATTTACCCTGATGGAAGTGCTTATCGTCATGATCATCGCCAGCGTGCTGGGCATTGCCAGCGTTGCGGGCTGGCAAGGATGGCAGCAACGGCAGCGCCTGAATGACGCAGCCCGACAGATACAGCTTTTTTTGCTGCGTCAACGCAGCGAGGCAAACTGGCTTAATGAATCGCGGCTGCTCTGGGCAAAAAAAGGCGATAAATGGTGCCTGGGCAGCGGGAAACCTTTGGCAGACTGCTCGGGCAAAAGCTCGCGATGGGTTAATGCGGCCTGGCAGGGGATTACGCTGCTCTCGCTAACTGACGACGTGGGATTTTACGGACGGCGAAACGTGGCGAAGCCGGGCAGAGTGGTTATCGCCGGTGCGGCGGGCGAGCGCCACATTATTATCTCCTCCCGTGGGCGGGTACGCGTTTGCCAGCCGGAAGGGGAAGGGTGTCCGTGAAAACATCAGGGTTCACGCTGCCTGAGATGCTGATAGCGCTTGCCATTGGCAGCACGTTGATGATAGGCGCGGCACGCATGTTGCCTCTGTTACAGATGTACAACCTTCGCAGCCTGACGATGTTTCAGCTAAAGGAAGAGATGCAGCAAATGACTAATACGCTGGAGAAAGCGGTGCGCCGCGCGGGATATTGTCGCGGAGAGTGTCAGGGCGACGCACTGAAAGCAGAGGGCATTTCAGGCACGTGTCTGCTGGTTCGATGGGATGAAAACAGCAACGGCAAATGGGACGCGGTGGAGCGGGACGACAGCGACTTCTATGGCTATCGTCTTCGCGGAGGAAATCTGGAAGTGCAGCGAGGCGTTGACCGCTGCGATGGCGCAGGCTGGGAAAAACTTAACGATCCGGCAGTAATGGTAATAAGCGATTTCCGCATCGTCCGGCATGGAAGACAAGTTCGTTTGACGCTGAGCGGCTATGCGAAGGCTTTCCCGCAGCAGCCTGTTGTAACGGAACGCTGGATAACGGCGGTGAACCTGTGAAGGAACAACAAGGAGGTGGCTTGCTGATAGCGGTGATCCTGCTGTTAATGATGTCAGCAACTTTGCTACACGCAACGCGCAGACAGCTTGATGATTCTTTGAGCGTGGTGGTAAAAGAGAGTCGCTATATACGTCAATACAGCCTTGCCGCTTCAGCGCTGGCGTGGGGTTCAAAACGGCAATGGTCTGCGAAGGATGACAGCTGGTATTGTCAAACAGAGAATATATACCGCTGGCGGGCCTGCCTGAGAGGTTTAACAGCAGAGAGTTATCTTATGCGCGGCGATAGCGGGCCCGGCAGCGTGGCGCATTTTCAGTGGATGATACCGGGCAGCGAACCCGCAAAAATGATGCCGGTACCGCATGGCTGGATAGATTATTGCCCGCTTGCTCAGGAAAAGATGTGTGAGCCAGATGAATAATCAGCATGGTTTCAGCCTGCCTGAAACGCTGTTTGCGCTACTGCTTTTCTCGCTGAGCACCACGGCGCTTATGCAGTATCAGTTAGCGCTGGCGAAAGGATTCGAATTGCAGACTCAACAGCGAAATGCCCTGCGTCTGGCCTGGCAGCGCTTCGAAGGCTATCAGGCCCCGGAATGGCGGAGTGAACTCTCCTCCCGGCCCGGTCCGCATGGGTGCCAGCTACAAACGGCGAACGTAACAAGCCCTGCCGGGCGTGAAGCGGAGCTGACGTTATTAGTCTGCCCGTAGTCTTCATCGCATTGTTAGCCCCTTTAATTTGCAAGCGGCTTCGGAAGGGTTACAGTATTCGCGCAAAGCGAAATAGCGCATTCAGGAGCAGTGATGTTTACGGTTTACCACTCAAATCAGCTGGATTTATTGAAAACGCTGGCGGCATGGCAGATTGAAAATCAGCCGCTACGCGACCCGTTCCGGCAGGAGGTGATTCTGGTTCAGAGTCACGGTATGGCGCAGTGGCTACAGATGTCGCTGGCTACTGAGTTTGGTATCGCCGCAAATATCACCTTTCCCCTGCCTGCCAGCTTTATATGGGAAATGTTTATGCGTGTTCTTCCCGACATCCCGGAAGAGAGCGCTTTTACTCAATCCGGCATGAGCTGGAAGCTGATGGCTATTCTGCCAGAGATGCTGACGCAGCCTGAGTTTGCTGCGCTTCAGCATTATCTCATCGACGATGATGACAAGCGCAAGCTGTTCCAACTCGCCTCGCGCGTTGCCGATCTCTTCGATCAGTATCTGGTTTATCGTGCTGAATGGCTGAACAGCTGGGAGAAGGGCCAGCTTATTGAAGGGCTTGATGAGGCTCAGCGCTGGCAGGCTCCGCTCTGGAGAGCGCTGGTTGATTATACCCGACAGCTTGGGCAGCCTGGCTGGCATCGCGCAAATCTCTACGCTCGCTTTATATCGGCCCTTGAAAAAAGTCGCGTTCGCCCTGCCGGCTTGCCGGATCGCGTCTTTATCTGCGGCATCTCTGCGCTACCGCCGGTCTATCTCCAGGCGCTCCAGGCGTTGGGCAGGCACATTGATGTTCATCTGCTGTTTACGAATCCCTGCCGCCACTACTGGGGCGATATCCAGGACTATGCTTTTCTGGCGAAACTGCAAAGCCGCCGACGCCAGCACTATCAGCAGCAGCATGAAAGCGCGCTGTTTCGTCAGGACGATGCATCCGGGCTGTTTAACGAACAGGGTGAACAGCAGTTAAGCAACCCGTTGCTGGCCTCATGGGGCAAGTTGGGAAGAGATAACCTTTTTTTACTTGCGCAGATGGAGTGCCGGGAAATCGACGCCTTTGTCGATATTGAACCCGCCACGCTGTTGCAGTCTCTTCAGCGGGACATGCTTGAACTTGAGGATCATGCCGTTATCGGGTTGAAAGCCGAGGAGTGGGAGAACAGCCGGCGTAAGCGTCTGCTTGCTCATGAGGATCGCTCCGTGAGTATTCACCTCTGCCATAGCCCGCAGCGTGAGATCGAAGTGCTCCAGGACAGGCTGTTGGAGATGATGGCGCAGCAACCCGCGCTGCTGCCGCGCGATATCATCGTGATGGTTGCGGACATTGATACCTATGCGCCTTTTATCCAGGCGGTTTTTGGTAATGCTCCTGCGGAGCGTTACCTGCCCTTTGCCATATCTGACCGTCGGGCCAGCCAGGCGCATCCGGCGCTACAGGCCTTTATCACGCTTCTTACCCTGCCTGAAAGCCGTTTTACCTCCGGTGAAGTGCTGGCGCTGCTGGAAGTTCCTGCCATTGCAAGCCGCTTCTCGATTGATGAAGAGGGCCTTAAACGCCTGCGGAACTGGGTTAATGAGTCAGGTATTCGCTGGGGGCTGGATGATGAGACGGTACGCGACCTGGATCTTACTCCGACCGGGCAGCACACGTGGCAATTTGGCCTGTCGCGAATGCTGCTGGGTTACGCGATGAACAGCGAAGCCGGAGACTGGCAGGGCATTTTGCCCTATGACGAAAGCAGCGGCTTAATTGCCGAACTGGCGGGTTATCTGGCCGAGCTGCTGATGCGCCTGCGTCACTGGCGTGAAACAATGTTAGCGGCACGCGATCTGGAAAGCTGGCTGCCGTTGTGCCGTGAACTGACGGATGACTTTTTCAGCGGCGATGCCGATACCGAAGCGGCGCTGGCTCTGATTGAAGAACAGTGGAAAACAACCATCGGCGATGGCATCCAGGCCGGTTGTCGGCAGGCGATCCCGCTTTCGTTGCTGCGTGACGAGCTTTCGGCCCGGTTGGATAAGGAGCGGGTAAGCCAGCGCTTTCTCGCCGGGCCGGTAAATTTTTGTACCCTGATGCCGATGCGCTCGATACCTTTCAAGGTCGTTTGCCTGCTGGGTATGAACGATGGTGCTTACCCACGAGTGCAGCCGCCGCTGGGTTTTGATCTGATAAGCCAGCAGCCGCAAAAAGGCGACCGCAGCCGCCGTGAGGACGATCGCTATCTGTTTCTTGAAGCGATTAACTCGGCGCAGCAGCAGCTCTATATCAGCTATATCGGCCGCACCATCCAGGATAATGCGAAGCGTTTTCCCTCGGTGCTGGTCAGTGAACTGGTGGACTATATCAGCCAGAGTTTTTGCCTGGCAGAGGATGTGGAACTCGACGTGGACAGCAGCGCAAAAAAAGTTGCGGACCATATTCAGCATCTGCACAGCCGCATGCCTTTCGCTGCCGAAAACTTCTCTTCGCATTCGCGTTTTCAGAGCTATGCGGCTGAGTGGTTACCTGCGGCGAGCGCCAGTGGCACCGCGCATCCGCCCTTTATGCAGACGTTGCCAGCGCCTGAAATCAGCGAGGTAGGTTTTGAGCAGCTGCTGCGGTTCTGGCGTCATCCGGTACGTGCCTTTTTCAATCAGCGGCTTGGCGTCAGTTTTCATTTAGAAGAGACGGATTTGCCGGATGCAGAGCCTTTTACTCTCGATAATTTAAGCCGCTATCAGCTCAATATGCAGTTGCTTAACACCCTTATTGAGGACCGTCCTGGCGAACTCCTCTATGCACGCCAGCGCGCAGCGGGACAGCTTCCTTACGGAGCGTGGGGAGAACTGTTCTGGCAGGAGCAATCAGACGAGATGTCGGAGCTGGCCAGCCGGGTGAGTGCGCAACGTAAAGAGGCCGTTAGCTGGGAAATAAACCTGAAGTCGGGCGGCGTACAGGTGAACGGGTGGCTACAACAGGTGCAGGATGATGGTCTGCTGCGCTGGCGACCGGGCCATCTGAACCTTACCGATGGGCTGGCTCTCTGGCTTGAACATCTGGTTTACTGCACGCTGGGCGGTAAGGGAACAAGCCGCATGTTTGGTCGTAAAGAGAGCCAGTTTTGCTTTCACGCGCTGACAGCGGAGCAGGCCGCGGAATGGCTGGCGCGATATGTTGAAGGTTATCTTTCGGGGATGAGCGCGCCACTTCTGCTTCTGCCAAAAGCGGGAAGCGCCTGGCTTGAAGCCAGCTATGACGAAAAAAATTCAGTAATTGTGCGTGATGACAGCGCCCGTGCAAAAGCGCGCATCAAGCTTTTACAAGCCTGGCAAGGGAGTTTTCAGTTTGAAGGCGAAGGCACCGATCCTTATCTTTCGCGCCTGTTCCGTAATCTTGACGACGACAGGATGGAAGAGATCGCACGCAACGCGGAAACCTGGCTGCTGCCGCTGCTACAAATGAATGATAAAGGCGCCAGGACATAATGGCTTCGTATGAGACGGCAGGCCAACTTTTGACGACATTCCGCAAAAGTTGCTGTAGTGTTACTTTATAACTATTTCACGCTTAAAATTTACTTTCTGTACACAGCCGGAAAATAAATTTTCAGAGTCATCGCGCCTGGCGCGCGATCCCTGATACCGGACAGAGAAAAGAAAAGACCTTCAAGGAGTTTCGATGTTTCGCAATGCAGTGTGGTTAAGCAGTTTTGTTCTGCTTTTTGCTTTTTGGTGTTCGCCCACTCAGGCACAGTCAGGGTGGCAGCCGACTCCTGATACAATCGGCAAAAGTGAGAAAGATCCGCGTCAGTATCAGGCAATTCGCCTAGACAACGGCATGACGGTGCTGTTGGTATCCGACCCGCAGGCGACCAAATCGCTCTCCGCGCTGGCTATTCCTGTTGGCTCGTTGGAGAATCCGCGCAATCAGCAGGGGCTGGCCCACTATCTTGAACATATGGTGCTGATGGGTTCGAAACGCTATCCTGAACCGGATAACCTCGCTGAGTTCCTGAAAAAGCACGGCGGCAGTCATAACGCCAGCACCGCCTCTTACCGCACTGCCTTTTATCTCGAAGTGGAAAATGATGCCCTCCAGCCTGCGGTTGACCGGCTGGCTGATGCCATCGCTGAGCCCCTGCTCGATCCGGTTAATGCGGATCGCGAACGTCATGCGGTCAATGCGGAACTGACCATGGCACGCTCACGTGACGGGCTGCGTATGGCGCAGGTCGGCGCAGAAACGCTGAACCCGGCACATCCTTCATCGCTATTTTCCGGTGGTAATCTGGAGACGCTGAAGGATAAACCGGACGGTAAGCTGCATGACGCCCTGACGGCTTTTTATCAGCGCTACTACTCCGCCAACCTGATGAAAGCGGTTATCTACAGCAGCAAACCAATGGATGAACTGCAAAAGATTGCCACATCGACGTTTGGGCGTGTTGAAAATCACGATGCCACGGTGCCTGATATTTCCGTGCCAGTGGTTACCGATAAGCAAAAAGGCATCATTATTCATTATGTGCCCGCCCAGCCGCGCAAGCAGCTTAAAGTGGAGTTTCGTATTGAAAACAACAGTGACAAATTCCGTAGTAAAACCGATACGCTCATTGCCTACCTGATTGGCAACCGAAGCAAAAACACCTTGTCCGACTGGCTGCAAAGCAATGGCCTGGCGGATTCAATCGATGCGGGCGCCGATCCGGTCGTTGACCGCAACGGCGGCGTCTTTTCTATTTCCGTTTCGCTTACCGACAAAGGGCTTGCCGAACGCGATCGGATTATCGCTGCCATTTTCAGCTATCTGAATAAGCTGCGGAGCGACGGTATCGATAAACGCTATTTCGACGAAGTGGCTAACGTACTGGCGCTGGATTTCCGCTATCCCTCTATTACCCGCGACATGGACTATATTGAGTGGCTCGCCGACATGATGCTACGTGTTCCGGTTGCCGATACGCTTGATGCGCCATATCGCGCCGATCGCTACGATCCGCAAGCTATTCAGGCACGACTTGACGGTATGACGCCGCAGTCAGCGCGCATCTGGTATATCAGCCCGAATGAGCCACATAACAAAACGGCCTATTTTGTTAATGCGCCTTATCAGGTCGACAAAATCAGCGCGAAGCAGTTTTCCGACTGGCAGGCCGCCAGCGCCAAAATTGCGCTTTCGCTGCCGGTGCTGAATCCCTATATCCCTGATGATTTCACGCTGATTAAACCCGGTAAAAAGTATGCCCATCCTGAAGAGTTAGTAAACCAGCCGGGGCTGAGAGTGTTTTATATGCCAAGCCAGTTCCACGCCGACGATCCCAAAGCGAATATTACGCTGACCCTGCGTAACAAGGCCGCTGTCGGTACGGCAAAAAATCAGGTGCTGTTTGCGCTCAATGATTATCTTGCCGGGCTTGCGCTGGACGAGCTGAACTCTCAGGCCTCAGTTGGCGGCATCAGCTTCTCAACCAGCGAAAACGGCGGCGCCTCATTCAACGCCAGCGGTTTCACGCAGCGCCTGCCTGATTTGATGAAAACGCTGCTGTCGCGCTATGCCACCTTCCAGCCCGACGCGCAGCAGCTTGAACAGGCGAAGTCCTGGTATCTTGAAAGACTGGACGCGGCTGATAAAGGCAAAGCCTATGAGCTGGCGATCCAGCCCGCGCAAATGCTGTCGCAGATCCCCTACACGCAGCGCAACGAGCGGCGAAAGCTAGTGCCACAGGTCACGCTTGACGACCTTAAAACCTATCGCAAAATGCTGCTTGAGAATGCCACGCCTGAACTGGTGGTCATCGGTAATATGAGCGCCGAAAGCGTTAAAACCCTGGGAACAGAGCTTAAAACACAACTGGCGTGCGCGGGTCAAGAGTGGTGGCACAGTCAGTATCTGGCGATAGATAAGAAAACGTCCGCAAACCTTCAGCGCAAAGGCAGCAGCACTGACTCCGCGCTGGCGGCGCTGTATGTTCCGCTCGGTATTAACGAGTATGACAGTATCGCCAGCAGTTCGATGCTCAGCCAGATCGTTCAGCCCTGGTTCTATAATCAGCTTCGTACGGAAGAACAACTGGGTTATGCGGTTTTCTCTTTCCAGATGCCGATTGGTCGCCAGTGGGGTATCGGCTTCCTGCTGCAAAGCAACACGAAGCAACCCGCTTACCTGCTTTCGCGCTTTCAGGCGTTTTATCCCACGGCTGAAAAACGACTGCGCGCATTGAGCAACGAGGATTTTGCCCAGTATCAGAAAGCCATGATTAACGAACTGAAACAGCGACCGCAGACGCTGGATGAGGAGGCGGGGCGCTTCAGTAAAGATTTTGACCGCGGCAACTATCAGTTTGATACGCGGGAGAAAGTTATTGAGCGTATTGCGGCGCTGACGCCGACCTCGCTGGCGGATTTCTTCCATAGGGCAGTAATCGAACCGCAGGGGTTGACCCTGCTTTCACAGGTTTCCGGCGATCGCCACGGCAGCGCGGACTATGCAAAACCTTCCGGCTTCACTACCTGGCAGGAGGTCTCAACGCTGCAACAGTCGTTTCCGGTTAAAAGCGATAAGCCATGAAGCCAGAAGCCCAACGTCTTGACCCCCTTACGCTGCCGCTGGATGGCGTAAGGCTCATTGAAGCCTCGGCGGGAACGGGCAAAACGTTTACTATCGGGCTGCTCTATCTGCGCCTGCTGCTAGGGCTGGGCAGAAGCAGGCCGCTTTCGGTTGAAGAGATCCTGGTTGTGACCTTTACCGAGGCGGCAACGGCCGAGCTGCGGGGCCGTATTCGCGCCAATATTCACCAGTTACGTATTGCCTGCCTGCGTGGCTACACGTCGGATGCCATGCTGGCGGCGCTGATGGCACAGATCGCCGATCCTGCTCAGGCTGCTGCCGCGTTGCTTGCTGCTGAGCGGCAGATGGATGATGCGGGTATCTTCACCATTCACAGCTTCTGTCAGCGCATGCTAAATCTTAATGCGTTTGAGTCTGGCATGCTGTTTGAGCAACAGCTCATTGAAGACGAATATCCTTTGCGTCGCCAGGCCACGGCCGACTTCTGGCGACGCAACTGCTACCCTTTACCGCTGCCCATAGCGAAAGTGATGACGCAGCTCTGGCAGGGGCCGGAACAGCTGCTGGCCACGTTATATCCCTGGCTGAACGGCGAAGCACCCGCTTTCAAATATCCGGCTGATGTGCAGGAAACCCTTACTGACCGTCATGAAAAAATCATCGCCAGAATTGAAGCAATGAAATCGGCCTGGCTGGCGGCAGGCAGTTTGCATGATCTTATTGCACAGTCTGGCGTGGACAAGCGTAGTTACAGTAGTAAGCACTTACCAAATTGGCTGGAAAAAATTACTTTGTGGGCGGCTGAACCTACCGAAGACTACGCCATTCCGAAAGATCTTGAGCGGTTTGGGCAGCGTATTCTTTTTGATAAGACGAAAAAAGGCGAAGCGCCACGCCATCCACTTTTTGACGAAATTGATCGCTTCCTTGCCGAACCGCTTTCGCTTCGCGAGTTGGTGATTGCCCGCGCGCTCAGTGAAATCCGCTTTGCCACGCAAAAAGAGAAGCGGCTGCATGCGCAACTGGGATTTGACGATTTACTGGGACGACTCGACAGCGCGCTTCAACAGCCGTCGGGTGAAGCACTGGCGCAGGCTATTTATAACCGCTATCCGGTAGCGCTGATTGATGAGTTCCAGGATACCGATCCGCAGCAGTACCGTATTTTCCACCGTCTTTATGGTCAGCAGCAGGGGACGCTGCTATTAATTGGCGATCCAAAGCAGGCGATTTATGCTTTTCGCGGTGCGGATATCTTCACCTATATGAAAGCGCGAAACGAAGTCAGCGCTCACTATACGCTTGATACAAACTGGCGCTCTTCACCTGCCATGGTCAACAGCGTGAACCGGCTCTTCTCACAGTTAAATAATCCGTTTCTCTTCAGCGACATTCCTTTTCTAACAGTGAAGCCCGCTGCCAAAAATAGCGCGCTCAGCTTTACGGTTGAGGGAGAAGTCCAGCCTGCATTACGGCTGTGGCTACAGCCCGGCGATGGGGTTGGAGTAAGCGATTACCAACAGTTTATGGCTCGCCATTGCGCGGCGGATATCTGTCGCTGGCTGGCGGCCGGACAGCAGGGACTTGCGCTGATTGGCCACGGCGAAGACCAGCGTCCGGTGGCGGCGTCAGATATCACCGTACTGGTACGAAGCCGCAGCGAAGCGGCTATCGTACGTGAAGCGCTTAACGGTTTAAATATTCCTTCCGTATACCTTTCCAATCGCGACAGCGTGTTCACCACGCCGGAAGCGCGTGAAATGCTGTGGCTGCTTCAGGCCGTGCTGGCGCCGGAGCAGGAGCGTATGTTGCGCAGCGCGTTAGCTACCAGTATTTTCGGGCTGGACGCGCCTGTGCTGGATGCGTTGAGCCAGGACGAGCGCGCCTGGGATGCGCTGGTGGATGAGTTCGATCGCTACCGTCAGCGCTGGCTGACGCGCGGCGTCCTGCCGATGCTGCGTGAAATGATGACAAACCGGCAGATCGCCGAAAACCTGCTGGTCTCCGAAAGCGGCGAGCGCAGATTGACCGATCTGCTGCATCTGGGCGAGCTGTTACAGGAAGCCTCCGCGCAGTTGGACAGCCCGCATGCGCTGGTGCGCTGGCTGGCGCAGGAGATCGCCCGGCCAAACGGGCAGTCTGCCAGCCAGCAGCTGCGGCTGGAGAGCGATCGCCATCTGGTGCAGATCGTCACCGTTCATAAATCGAAAGGACTGGAGTATCCGCTCGTGTGGCTACCGTTTGCCGCCAACTATCGCGAAGCGCGCGCCGGAGTGTATCACGATCGTCAGACGTGGCAGGCGCTGCTGGATCTGCGCGAAGACGCCGAGAGCATCGAGCTGGCGGAAGAGGAGCGGCTGGCAGAAGACCTGCGTTTACTTTACGTCGCTCTGACCCGTTCGGTCTGGCACTGTAGCGTGGGCATCGCGCCGCTGGTAAAGGGCAGCCGTAAAAAGGAGGGCACCAGCGACGTTCACCGCAGCGCCATTGGTTTTTTGCTGCAAAAAGGGGAAGAAGGCGATGCTGCGATGCTGCGCACGCGGCTTGCCGAATTACAAAGCGATGCGATTGAGATTGTGAACGCAGAGGTTCCGTCCGAAATCCCCTGGCAGCCACAGCAGGATGCGCCCGGTGAACTGCGTAGCCTGCGTATTGCCCGTCAGCTAAATGATGACTGGCGGGTAACCAGCTACTCCGGGTTGCAGCAGCACGGTCACCCGGTAACATTTGAACTGCTGCCCAGGCTGGACGTTGATGCCGCGGGTGAGGCGAGCCCGCAGACGGCGTCGCAGCGGACGCCGCACACCTTTCCGCGCGGTGCCGCGCCGGGCACATTTTTGCACGGGCTGTTTGAAAATATCGATTTCACTCAACCGCCGGATGAAGCGTGGATGGCGGCGCGTCTGGCCGGGCAGGGCCACGATGAAGCCTGGCTGCCGGTTATGCAGCAGTGGCTGACTCGCGTTTTGCATACGCCGCTCAATGATACCGGCGTCAGCCTGAGCCAGCTGGCACCTGATAAACGACAGGTTGAATTACAGTTCTGGCTGCCGGTGCAGCAGATGCTGCGCGCCGATCGCCTCGATCGCCTGATGCGTCATTACGATCCGCTCTCCGCCGGCTGCCCGCCGCTCAACTTTCAGCAGGTACAGGGTATGCTGAAAGGCTTTATCGATCTGGTTTTTGTCTGGCAGGGTAAGTACTACCTGCTGGACTACAAGTCCAACTGGCTGGGTGACTCAGGCGAAGCCTATACGCCGCAGGCGATGGCGCTGGCCATGCAGGCACACCGTTACGATTTGCAGTATCAACTCTATACACTGGCGCTGCATCGTTACCTGCGGCACCGGCTGGCTGATTATGATTATGAGCAACATTTTGGCGGCGTTATCTATCTTTTCTTGCGCGGCGTTGATGGCGCATCCGACGATAGCGGGTTGTTTCGCACACGGCCTGACGCGGAATTTATTGCTGCGCTGGACGCGCTGTTCGCCGGAGAGAAACCGTCATGAGTAATATCGTCCAACTGCTGCTGGAGGCCTGCCGGCAGAAACTGCTGCGCTCGCTGGACGTGCAGTTTGCGCAGATGGTGGCCAGCGAGGCGCAGCCAGCGCTGATGCTGGCGGCGGCCTGTGTCAGCGCTGAGGCGGGAGAGGGGCATGTCTGCCTGCCGCTGGCGTCGTTTACCGAGGAGGCGCTGTTTGAGGGGCGTCATCCGGAACTGGCCCGGCAGCTTTGGCAGGCAGCTGACACACCCGACTGGCAGACGCTGCTGGCCTCGGAGGCGGCGGTGGGAGACGGCAGCACGGCAACGCCGCTGGTACTGCATCAGCAACGTCTCTATCTGCATCGTATGTGGCAAGCCGAAGGCCATGTCGCGCGCTTTATTCTGCGTCAGACGCCGCAGGACATCTTTGACGAAACGCGCCTGCGCACGGCGCTCGATCGTCACTTCGGCCAGCAACCCGATGACTGGCAGAAGATTGCCGCCGCAGTGGCCCTTACCCGCCAGGTGTCGGTGATTTCAGGTGGGCCGGGCACCGGTAAGACCACCACTGTCGCCCGCTTGCTGGCGACGCTGTTGGAACTGTCGGGCGGCACGCTGCGCGTACGGCTTGCGGCGCCGACCGGCAAGGCCGCCGCGCGTTTGACCGAGTCGCTGGGCAAGGCGCTTGCGCAACTGGCAATAAGTGAAGAAGAAAAACAGCGCTTTCCCGCAGAGGCCACCACGCTGCATCGCCTGCTCGGTGCGATGCCCGGTAGCCAGCGCATGCGCTATCACGCGGGTAACCCGCTGCATCTTGACGTGCTGGTAGTGGATGAGGCATCAATGGTTGATCTGCCGATGATGGCGAATCTGATCGCTGCGCTGCCGCAACAGGCAAAAGTTATTTTCCTGGGCGACCGCGATCAGCTTGCTTCCGTCGAGGCGGGTGCGGTGCTTGGCGACATCTGTCGCTGCGCTGAATCGGGCTACAGTCTGGCGCGCGCCGCGCAGTTAGTACGCCTGACCGGCTGCGACATTGACGGGGTGGATAATGCATCCGCGCCGCAGGTGCGCGACAGCATCTGCCTGCTGCGTAAAAGCTACCGTTTTGACGCCTCATCCGGCATTGGTCAACTGGCGCTGGCCGTCAATGCCGGAGATACGCGACGTGTGGAAAAGGTTTTTACCGCCGGTTTTCCCGATCTTGAACGTTTCCCGCTGCGTAACCGCGAAGAGTATCAGCATCTGCTTCATGCCTGCGTGGAGGGTTATCGTCACTACCTTGAGCGACTGGCCAGCGGCGCAAGCGCGCGCGAGGTCATCGATGCTTTTGGCCGCTTTCAGCTTCTTTGTGCGTTGAGGGAAGGGCCGTTTGGCGTGTCAGGGCTGAACGAGCGGATAGAGGCTTCACTGGGGCAAAAAGGGTTGATCAGGCGGCCGCCCGGTGCCAGCAGCAAGTGGTACGTTGGACGGCCGATAATGATCGCCCGTAACGACAGCGCGCTGGGGCTTTTTAATGGTGATGTTGGCATTGCCATGAATGATGATGAGGGCGTGCTGAAGGTGTTTTTCCCCTTATCTGACGGCACCCTTCGCGCGGTGCAGCCCAGCCGACTGCCGCCCTATGACACCGCTTTCGCCATGACGGTGCATAAATCGCAGGGCTCGGAATTTAACCATACGCTGTTGGTTTTACCCAACCCGTTTACGCCGATACTGACGCGCGAACTGGTCTATACCGCTATCACGCGCGCCAGAAATCGCCTGACGCTTTATGCTGATAGCGGCGTTCTCCATGAGGCGGTAAAACTACGCACGCGGCGTCGCAGCGGTCTGGTGGAGCGACTGGCCGACGCGTCAAGCCTGCCTGGCGTGGCGTAAATCAGCCATCAACACCTTGGAGCGGCGCTGATAGTTGTACATCTGCTTTTTGCTTTCAGGCAGCATATCCACATCAACCGGCGTGAAGCCGCGCTCCTGAAACCAGTGAATACTGCGCGTGGTGAGCACAAATAGTTTTTTCAGCCCCATCTGACGCGCCTGAAGCGCCACGCGTTCCAGCAGCGCTTCGCCTCTGGACGAACTGCGGTAGTCGGGATGCACAGCCACGCAGGCCATCTCGCCGATCTCCTCTTCCGGGAAGGTATAAAGCGCCGCACAGGCAATAGTCAGGTTATCGCGTTCAATAATGGTGAACTTATCAATCTCCATTTCTAACTGCTCGCGCGAGCGGCGAACCAGAATCCCCTGCTGCTCAAGCGGACGGATCAGTTCCAGAATGCCGCCGATATCATTGATCGTGGCGCGGCGGATCTGCTCAGCGCTCTCCATAACAATTTGCGTACCGATACCGTCGCGGGAAAACAGCTCCTGGAGCAGCGCGCCGTCTTCACGGTAGCTGATCAGGTGGCTGCGGCGCACGCCGCTGCGGCAGGCTTTGACCGCACCGCGCAGGAAACGCACGGTGCCCGAAAGGAAATCGCCTTCATTTTCCATCTGGTCAATGCGCTGCTGCGCCTCATTGGGGAAGAGTTCGGAGACGATATTGCCTTCGCTGTCGATCGCGCCTTGTTCAGAGCAGAAGCCAATCATTTTTTCGGCCTTCAGCTTGATCGCCAACTGCGTGGCAACTTCTTCGGAGGTGAGGTTAAAGCTTTCACCGGTAACGGAAACCGCCACCGGGCCAAGCAGCACGATGGCGCCGCTGTCGAGCTGACGGTGGATCGCCTCTTCATCAATACGACGGATGCGGCCGCTGTGGCAGTAGTCCACGCCGTCATCAACGCCCAGCGGCTGCGCAATAATAAAGTTGCCGCTCACCACGTTGATATGCGCACCCTGCAACGGCGTGTTGCTCAGGCTCATCGACAGACGGGCGGTAATATCCAACTGGAGACGCCCGGCCGCCTGCTTGATCAGCTCAAGGGCGTGCGCATCGGTCACGCGGATATGCTTATGATAAAGCGGTTCGAGCTGGTGTCCGGCGAGGTTAGCATCAATTTGCGGACGCGCGCCGTACACCACCACCAGGCGAATGCCGAGACTGTGTAGCAAGCCAATATCGTTGACGATGCCGGAAAAGTTATCATGCTCAATGGCCTCGCCACCCAGCATAATGACAAACGTTTTACCACGGTGGGCATTGATATAGGGAACCGTATGGCGAAACCCCTGAACCAGCTCGGTACTCCGTTCCTTCACGTCAACTCCTCTGTGAATTTTTATTCGTCAAAACTGTATTTTTATTCTTTTTATCCGTTTGATGCAAGTAACAATTATTATTTGTTTTCAACCAATAGCGCGTAAAGTTTCTCTTTATCAGCCGGTTTATTGATGACACCGTCCGCCTGATTCGCTAAAGTTTTTCACCATTGTCATCATTTGGCTTTTTTTTGTACATACCACAGCAGACTGGGACAGTATGACCGATTTATCTTCTCCGGGCAGAAGGCGATGGCTAAAGAGCGCGGGCGCTGTGCTGTTGCTCAGCGTCAGTAAAGTTGGCCTGGCTGCGCAAAATATTGTTGCGATACGCATCTGGCCCTCATCGACCTACTCGCGACTTACCCTCGAATCCGGCACATCACTCCGTTATAAGCAGTTTGCATTAAGCAATCCTCAGCGGATCGTGGTGGATATTAAAAACATAAACCTTAATCATGTGCTCAGGAACGTGGGCAACCTGGTGCGCAGCGACGATCCCTATATAAAGAACGCGCGCGTCGGGCAGTTCGATCGCGATACGGTACGGCTGGTGATTGAGCTGAAACAAAACGTCACGCCAAAAGTCTTTACGCTTGAACCCGTGGCCGGGATCCGTCATCGCCTGGTGCTGGATCTCTATCCGGCCAGCAACCGCAGCAGCAATCATCAGGACGATCCGCTGCTGGCGCTGTTGGAGGAGTATAACAAGGGCGATCTGGAGAGCAGCCAGCCAGCGGAGGCGGCGCTGCCAGGCAAGGCCGGACGGGACAGACCAATTGTGATCATGCTCGATCCCGGTCACGGTGGCGAGGACTCTGGCGCTGTGGGTAAAAACAAGACGCGAGAAAAGGACATCGTGCTGAAAATTGCCCGCCGTCTGAAAACGTTGATTGATAAAGAGCCCAATATGCGCGCCTGGATGACGCGCAACGAAGACGTGTTTATTCCTTTAAAAGTGCGGGTGGCGAAAGCGCGTAAGCAGCGCGCAGATCTGTTTGTTTCTATTCACGCCGACGCCTTTACCAGCCGCGCCGCGCGTGGTTCGTCCGTTTTCGCACTGTCGACCAGCGGCGCAACCAGCACCGCCGCGCGCTATCTGGCGCAGACGCAAAACGAATCTGACCTGATCGGCGGCGTCAGCCGCAGCGGCGATCGCTACCTCGATCACACCATGTTCGATATGGTGCAGAGCCTGACCATTAACGACAGCCTGAAATTTGGCCGGGAAGTGCTCTCAAGGCTGGGCAAGGTAAATCATCTGCATAAAAAAACGGTCGATCAGGCCGGTTTTGCCGTACTGAAGGCGCCGGATATCCCTTCGATTCTGGTGGAAACGGCGTTTATCAGTAATCTGGATGAGGAGCGCAAGTTGCGTACCACGCGCTTTCAGCATCAGGTGGCGGATTCCATTCTGGCAGGTATTAAAGCCTATTTCGCCAACGGCGCGCCGCTGGCGCCGCGAAAATAGCAGAAGCGTTGTCACAGGGAGGTGGCAATCGGGGAAATTCAGAAACAAAAAAACACCCGTTAAGGTGTTTAAGTGGTTGCGGGAGCCGGATTTGAACCGACGACCTTCGGGTTATGAGCCCGACGAGCTACCAGGCTGCTCCATCCCGCGTCCGTCTACTACTGGTTGCCGCTTCCATCACGACAACGATTTCTACTGCTTCTCTCAACGAGAGATTGGTTGCGGGAGCCGGATTTGAACCGACGACCTTCGGGTTATGAGCCCGACGAGCTACCAGGCTGCTCCATCCCGCGTCCGTGGATGCGCACTATACGCTGCCTCGTTTTTGATGCAACCCCCTTTTGCAATAAAGTGGATAAAATAGCGCTAATTGCCTAATTTCTCCGCATGTTGCCGCATTGTTATCCTTGTTTGGACAACATTTCAGCGAGCACGTTTAATTCTGTCAGACGCTTTGCTATCTTCGGTCGCGAATGGCGTAAAAAGGTAAAAAGAAGAATGAAAGGAAATTGGGCAAAGTATGCGGTCACCGGGCTGGTTATCGCCGTGCTGGCCGGGTGTTCATCAAAACCGACCGATCGTGGGCAGCAATATAAAGACGGCAAGCTGGAAGCGCCGCTGGGCCTGGTGAACCAGCCTAATGCGAAAGGCCGACCGGTAAACGGAAAAGATTTTGTCGATCAGGTGATGGAGGTGCGATATGCCTCCTCCGCGCTCTATTCACGTCATACCAGCACCTACAACGCGCTGCAAAGCTGGCTGATGGCCGGCGGCGACACGCGACAGCTTCGCCAGTTTGGTCTGAATGCTTACCAGATGGAAGGTACTGATAACTATGGCAACGTCCAGTTTACCGGCTACTACACGCCCGTTATTCAGGCACGCTACACCCGTCAGGGCGAGTTCCAGTATCCGCTTTATCGTATGCCGCCGCGCAGCCGTGGCGGACGCCTGCCCAGCCGCGCAGAGATTTACAGCGGCGCGCTGAGCGAGCGTTACGTCATCGGCTACAGCAATTCGCTGATGGACAACTTTATTATGGACGTGCAGGGCAGCGGCTACGTTGACTACGGCGATGGTCGTCCGCTGATGTTCTTCGGCTATGGCGGCAAAAACGGCCATGCTTATCGCAGCATCGGCAAAGTATTGATCGACCGGGGCGAAGTGAAGCGGGAAGATATGTCGATGCAGGCTATCCGCAAATGGGGCGAGGAGCACAGCCCGGCCGAAGTGCGCGAACTGCTGGAACAGAATCCGTCCTTTGTTTTCTTCAAGCCAGAGGATTTCGCGCCGGTGCGCGGCGCCAGCGCCGTTCCGCTGATCGCCAAAGCTTCTGTTGCATCCGATCGCGCGCTGATCCCGCCGGGTACGGCGCTGCTGGCGGAAGTTCCGCTGCTGGACAACAACGGTAAATTTACCGGAAAATATGAGATGCGCATGATGGTGTCTCTCGACGTGGGCGGCGCCATTAAAGGACAGCACTTCGATATTTATCAGGGCATCGGCGATCAGGCCGGGCATATGGCCGGCTGGTTTAACCACTATGGCCGCGTTTGGGTGCTGAACGCCGCGCCCGGCGCCGGAACGCCGCTGTTCTCGACCGCGCAAAACAGTTCGCCGTTCAGCCAGTAGCCCTTTGTGGGCTGCAAGCGCGGCCCGCACTATTTCTGAGGTAAAAATGACTTCTCTTTCTGACGCCTGGCTTCAGCGCTTTGGCGGTACGGCGCGGCTATACGGGCAGGACGCGCTGCGCCTGTTCGCCGATGCGCATATCTGCGTTGTCGGCATCGGCGGCGTGGGCTCCTGGGCCGCCGAAGCGCTGGCACGCACCGGCATCGGCGCCATCACGCTGATTGATATGGATGATGTCTGCGTCACCAACACCAACCGCCAAATCCATGCCATGAAAGAGACGGTGGGACAGGCGAAAACGGAGATCATGGCGGCGCGGATTCTGGCAATCAATCCCGAATGTCGCGTGACCTGCGTCGATGATTTTATCACCGCTGATAATGTGGCCGGGCTGATCACGAAAGATTTCACCTGGGTGATCGACGCGATTGATAGCATGCGGCCAAAGGCGGCGCTGCTGGCCTGGTGCCGACGCAATAAGATCCCGCTGGTGACCACCGGCGGCGCGGGCGGGCAGATCGATCCAACGCAGATCACGGTTGCTGACCTGGCGAAAACCATTCAGGACCCGCTGGCGGCAAAACTGCGCGAGCGGTTGAAGCACGATTTTGCCATCGTGAAGAATAGTAAAGGCAAGCTGGGTATCGACTGCGTGTTCTCTACCGAAGCGCTGGTTTACCCGCAGCCGGACGGTTCGGTGTGCGCGTCGCGCAGCACGGCGGAAGGGCCCAAGAGAATGGACTGCGCCTCTGGCTTCGGTGCGGCGACGATGGTGACGGCAACTTTTGGTTTTGTCGCCGTTTCTCACGTCCTGAAAAAAATGCTGGCGAAAGCCGCGCGATCATGAATTCGCTGCGCGGGTAACGGCGGCGGCCAGCGCGTTCAGTCCGGCGCTGCGCGAAGCGCTGAGCTGATTGCGTAATCCCAGCGCTTCAAACAACGCCAGCGGATCGTTGTGCTTCAATGTTTCCGCGTGCTGGCCCTCTATGGCGGTGAGCAGCACCGCCAGCAGCCCGCGAACGATACGGCCTTCGCTGTCGCCATAGAAATGCAGCCTGCCGTCCGCCAGCGACTGATGCCCCAGCCAGACGCGATTTTCACAGCCGCTTAGCTCAATCTCAGCCACCTTCAGCGCTTCCGGCAGCGGCGGTAATTGCTTACCCAACAGAATAAGCTGACGATAGCGCTCTTCCCATTGCGTAAAGGCAGAAAATTCCAGCTTCAGGCTATCGATGGTAATCAGATCGCCAAAAGGATGCGGAGCGAGCAGTTCGTTACTCATCATGACTCTCCCAGAAGATCAACGGCGGTGGCCAGGCCGCTAACCAGCGCCTCGACGTCCGCATGCGTATTATATGGGGCAAAAGAGGCGCGTAGCGTGCCGCTGACGCCCAGCGCCTGGATCAGCGGCTGCGCACAGTGCTGCCCCGCACGCAAACAAATGCCGCTTTCCGCCAGTAGCGTGACCACATCGCTGTGATGCAGACCTTTAATATCGAAGGAGAGCAGGCTGGCGCCGCTGGTGCGAAAGCTGCGGAAACCAGGCAGGGCGGCGAGGCGTTCTTCTGCCCGGTCGGTCAGTTCGCGGCTCCAGTTCTCTGCCGCCGTCATATCGCACGTTTCAAGCCAGGAGAGCGCGGCGCTCAGGCCGATTACGCCCGCCACGTTTGGCGTGCCCGCTTCAAAGCGCCATGGAACCGGCTGCGGCGTAAAGCCGTCAAAGCTCACGACGCTTAGCATCTTGCCGCCGCCCTGCCAGGGCTGCATCTCTTCCAGCAGCGCCGTTTTGCCATACAGCACGCCAGTTCCCATCGGGCCATAGAGCTTGTGGGCGGAAAAAGCGTAGAAGTCGATATCCAGCGCCGTCACATCCGGCGGCGCGTGAACCACGCCCTGCGCGCCGTCGATCATCACCTTTGCGCCAGCCTGATGCGCCAGCGAAATGGCGCGTGCAATATCCGGACAACCGCCGGTAACGTTCGACATCTGCCCCAGCGCCAGCACTTTTGTTCGCACTGAGAGCAGCGCCGGGAGCTGGTTGATAGCAGGAAGGCGATCGTCGCCAAGCGGCCACTTTATTACCTTCGCGCCGGTCTGCGCCGCGACCATCAGCCATGGCACCAGGTTTGCGTGGTGCTCGGCCTCGCTGACCACAATCTCGTCGCCCGGCCGTAAGCGGGGACGAAAGTAGCCCTGCGCCACCAGATTGATGGCTTCGGTGGTGCCTTTAGTCCAGACAATATTTTTTGCGTCAGGCGCGTTCAACAGACCAGCGACCTGGCTTCTGGCGTGCTCGTAGCGTTCTGTCAGCGCCTGTGCTTCAGCGAACTGACTGCGGTGCACCGTGCCGGCGCTGAGACTATAAAACTGGCGCGTTGCGTCAATCACCGCCAGCGGCTTCAGCGTGGTGGCGGCGCTGTCGAGGTAAACGCCTGCATCGTTCAGCGCGGGGAACTGCTGACGAAAGTCGGTGACGTTAAATAGAGTCATTTTCTTCTCTGCATCATTAATGAATAAGTGCGGTATTGTTCAGGACCAGACTGAATTAAAGGCCATTTTCTGGCAATGTTGCCAAAGCGCGTTATGCTGGATTATGCAAGGTTTAGACTATTACCCGCAAATAAGAGACCTTCCGGCTGGCTGTGTTTTACTTTCAGGCTACGCTCTTAGGGTGGTTTATCGCACTTCTATCTGCAAGGAGATATAAAGATGAAAAAATTAGCTGCTATTATGGCCGCCTGCGCCATGACCTTTACCCTGGCTGCGTGTTCCAGCAACTATGTTATGCATACCAATGATGGTCGCACTATCGTTGCCGACGGCAAACCTGTCGTTGATGATGATACCGGTATGATTAGCTATAAGGATGCCAATGGTAACAAACAGCAAATTAACCGCTCTGATGTTAAAGAGATGGTAGAGATGGGCCAGTAAGTTCCAGATAAAAAAAAGCACCGCAATTTGCGGTGCTGTTAAATCGTTTTGGACAGACAGGTAAATCTTACGTTAAAAGGTAGCGACGCTACCGGATCTGAAAATCGTCAGATCAATTGCAAACACAACATCACGACCACAAGCCAAAAACCGCTAAAATCTGCGTAACAACTCAAACTTTAAACCGTTTTTCGTTCCGGCTCTGGAAGTGCGGCAACTATAGGTATTTGCTGGCGCATCCTCAACGGACAATTTATAATGCTTCGGATAAAAAAAACTAATACGTAATGTGCCACAAGGCGCCTTGCGTCTGACTCGCTGACTCACGTATCCGGTAAACATGTCCAAACGTCTTCCTCCACTCAATGCGCTACGCGTTTTCGATGCTGCCGCGCGTCATCTCAGCTTTACCAAAGCCGCTGAGGAGCTGTTCGTGACCCAGGCCGCGGTCAGTCATCAGATTAAATCTCTGGAAGATTTCCTTGGCCTGAAGCTGTTCCGACGCCGTAATCGTTCACTGCTGCTCACGGAAGAGGGGCAAAGTTACTCTCTCGATATCAAAGACATTTTTACCGCGCTCAATGACGCCACGCGCAGGCTTCAGGCACGCAGCGCCAAGGGCGCGCTGACCGTCAGCCTGCTGCCGAGCTTTGCGATCCAGTGGCTGGTGCCTCGCCTTTCCAGCTTTAATACAGCTTATCCGGGGATCGACGTACGCATTCAGGCCGTTGACCGCGATGAAGAGAAACTGGCCGACGATGTCGATGTGGCGATTTTTTACGGGCGCGGCAACTGGCCTGGCCTTCGGGTGGAAAAACTCTATGCCGAGTATCTCTTGCCCGTCTGCTCGCCGCTGCTGCTGACCGGCGATCGCCCACTAAAAACGCCGGCAGATCTGGCTAACCACACGCTGTTGCATGACGCGTCACGGCGCGACTGGCAGTCCTATACCCGCCAGCTGGGCGTGGCGCATATTAACGTGCAGCAGGGGCCGATTTTCAGCCACAGCGCGATGGTGTTGCAGGCGGCGATCCACGGTCAGGGCATTGCATTAGCCAATAACGTGATGGCGCAAACGGAGATCGAAGCGGGGCGTCTGGTCTGCCCGTTTAACGACGTTTTAGTCAGCAAACATGCTTTTTATCTGGTTTGTCATGACAGCCAGGCAGAACTGGGTAAAATAGCCGCCTTCCGGCAGTGGATTCTGGCAAAAGCGGCCAGCGAGCAGGAAAAGTTTCGCTTTCGTTATGAAAGCTGAGTAATGAATTTATTACGCGTGGCCGAGGCGGCGCGTACCACCATAGAGGATGACGGTGATGTCGAGTCGTGCAATGCTGGTTTTTTCAGCGATTAGCGGGCTGGTGTTTGTCATGCTGGGCGCGTTTGGCGCTCATGTATTGAGTAAGTCTCTGGGGCCAACTGAGATGGCCTGGTTGAAAACCGGTCTGGACTATCAGGGCTTCCATACGCTGGCGATTATCGGGCTGGCTGCCGCCATGCTGCGGCGCGCCAATATCTGGTTTTACTGGAGCAGCGCGCTGCTCGCGCTGGGAACGGTGCTTTTTAGCGGCAGCCTTTATTGTCTGGCGCTGTCTCATCTTAAATTGTGGGTGTACGTAACACCCGTCGGCGGCACCTGTTTCCTGGTGGGCTGGCTGTTAATGTTAGTTGGCGCGCTGCGTCTGAAAAAGAAGGCAGAACGTCATGAATAAGGTTTTACTCTATTGCCGCCAGGGTTTTGAGAAAGAGTGCGCGGCGGAAATTACCGCCCGTGCCGCCGCCCTGGAAATCTTCGGTTTTGCGCGTGTTAAAGACGATTCCGGCTATGTGCTTTTTGAGTGTTATCAGCCCGGCGAGGCGG
This sequence comes from Erwinia oleae, assembly GCF_000770305.1. GTDB lineage: Bacteria > Pseudomonadota > Gammaproteobacteria > Enterobacterales > Enterobacteriaceae > Erwinia > Erwinia oleae. Next base: position 46,166 of record NZ_JNVB01000027.1, on the reverse strand, counting down.
AAAAGCTGATTGCCACGCTGCCGTTCAGCCAGCTTATTTTTTCTCGTCAGATGCTGGTGGTAGGCGAACTGCTGCGCGATCTTCCTTCTGAGGATCGCATTACGCCGGTGGTGGCGATGCTTACCGGGGCGGTAGAGAAAGGCGGTGAACTGCGCGTTGAGGTGCCGGACACCAATGAAAGCAAAGAGCTGCTGAAGTTCTGCCGTAAATTCACCGTTCCGCTACGAGCCAGCCTGCGTTCGGCGGGCGTTCTGCTCAACTATGAGAGCAATAAGCGCCCGGTGGTGCATGTCTTTTTCATCGCCCCTGGCCACTGCTATGTGGGCTACTCGCTGCCGCAAAACAATTCGCCATTCTTTATGGGCATACCGCGATTAAAATTCCCGGCCGATGCGCCAAGCCGATCCACGCTGAAGCTGGAAGAGGCCTTTCACGTTTTCGTGCCTGCCGATGAGTGGGAAGAGCGCCTCGGCAGCGGTCTGTATGCGGTGGATCTGGGCGCCTGCCCCGGCGGCTGGACCTATCAGTTAGTGAAGCGCAGCATGATGGTTCACGCGGTGGATAACGGCCCGATGGCGCCGAGCCTGATGGATACCGGGCAGGTTTTCCATCACCGTGAAGATGGTTTCAGATACCGTCCGACGCGCAGCAACATCTACTGGCTGGTGTGCGATATGGTGGAAAAACCGGTTCGCGTGGCTAATCTGATGGCGGACTGGCTGGTAAACGGCTGGTGCCGCGAAACCATTTTCAATCTTAAGCTGCCGATGAAAAAACGCTATGAAGAGGTTTCACAGAACCTGGCGATGATCGATGAGAAGCTGAAAGCCAACGGCATCAACGCGCAGATCCAGGCGCGGCAGCTCTATCACGATCGTGAAGAGGTGACGGTGCATATCCGCCGCATCTGGAGCGCCTCGCCGGGTCGTCGCGACTAGTCCGGTAAACCCGTTCGATCGGCGGGCGGGGGCGGCAATCTTAAATCCTTCAGGTTTCCTTCCAGCGCCAGGTCGGTTTTTAGGGTGGCGACCTGCCGACAGATCTGCGCCGCATCGCGATGCTGCTCCAGCTTCTTACGCCATTTCTCTGGTACGGACTGGATATTTTTGTAAATACCCTCAATCGACCCAAAGGATTGCAGCAGCTCAGCAGCACTTTTTGCGCCGATGCCCGGCACGCCGGGAATTTTACTGCTGCTGATGCCCGTCAGTCCCCAAAAGTCCGGCAGCTGTGCTGGCGTCACGCCAAATTCGCTGGCGATAAAAGGCACGTCCAGCCAGCGTTTCTGAAAGTAGTCGCGGATCAGAATTTGCGGCGCCAGAAGCTGACAATATCCCTTATCCGTAGAAACGATAGTGGCCTGATGGCCGCTTTCCGCCACCTTCGTCGCCAGCGTAGCGGCTAGATCGTCCGCTTCTTCGCCGGCATTGTGCCAGCAGCGCACGCCCGCGCTTTCAAACGCAGCGCGCAGCGCGGGCATCTCCTGTTGCAGCGAATCGGGCATTGGCGTTCGCCCGGCCTTGTAGTCAGGCAGCAGCCGATGCCGCCAGCCTTCGCGACGCTCTTCGTCGTCAAATACCGCCACAGCGTGGGTGGGCTGGCTGTGCATCAGCAACTGCTGTAGCGCATGCACGCATGCCTGTTGGCAGGGCGATCCCTGAACCGCATGAATGCGGCGAATAAGATTAAGAGCATCAACAATCAGCAGGTGAAGAGTCATAAGCAGCGTCTGATAAGGAGCGGCTGGCCGCTCCGTTAGGGTTACTTGATGATTTTGTAGCAGGGAATATACGCGGTGCCCGGCAGCTTCATACGATGCTGAGCGACAAATCCCTGTAGCAAATCGTCCATGCGGCGCATCATGTCAGAGTCGCCGTGCAGCTGGTAAGGGCCTTTTTCTTTGATGGCTTTGATGCCGACATCCTTCACGTTTCCGGCCACGATGCCTGAAAAAGCCCTGCGCAGCGAGGCGGCAAGCCGTTCCGCTGGCTGGTTTGGATAAAGGTTCAGGTCAGCCATATTTTCATGCGTTGGCACAAATGGCATCTGGAGATCGGGCGAAATACGTATAGACCAGTTGAAGCTGTAGGCGTCCTCGGTTTGCCGCCGATGCTCTTTTACGCGCGGCATCGCGTCTTTCATCAGCCGCGCCACTTCTGCCGCGTCGTCAATGATGATGGTGTAATGCTTGCGCGCCGCTTCGCCCAGCGTACTCACAATAAACTCGTCCATCACGCGGAAGTAGTCAGCGCTCTCTTTCGGGCCGGTAAGGATCAGCGGCAGCACCTGATTCTTATTGTGTGGATTCATCAGAATGCCGAGCAGGTAGAGCAGTTCCTCCGCCGTGCCGACGCCGCCAGGGAAAATGAGAATGCCGTGAGCGATGCGCACAAAGGCTTCCAGTCGCTTTTCAATATCCGGCATGATAATCAGCTCATTCACCAGCGGATTCGGTGGTTCTGCCGCGATGATTGATGGCTCAGTCAGACCGATAAAGCGGCCTTCTTTATAGCGCTGCTGCGCATGACCTACGGCGGCGCCTTTCATGGGGGCTTCCATCACGCCCGGCCCGCAGCCGGTGCAGATATTCAGCTCGCGCAGGCCAAGCTGCGAACCCACGTTACGACAGTACTGATACTCCACGGGGTTGATGGAGTGACCGCCCCAGCACACCACGGTGTTGGGCTCTTCACCAACGTGAAGCGCGCGCGCGTTACGCAAAATGGAAAATACCTGATTGGTGATATGCACTGAATCATCGCTGCTCAGGTGCGTCGCCTGGCTGGCGCCGTTCAGCTTTCCATTCACGAACAGAATATCGCGCAGCACTGCGAACAGGTTCGCCTGAAGCGAGCGGATAATGCGCCCGTCAACGAAGGCCTCTTCCGGTGGATTGATCAGCTCAAGCTTAACGCCGCGCTCGCGGCGCAGCACGTTGATGTCAAAATTTTTGTAGCGCGCAAGCAGCTCGTGGCTGCTGTCGGTCTGGCTGCCGGAGTTGAGTACGGCAAGAGAACAGTTACGGAAAAGCTGGTACAGATCGCTGCTGGCCGTTTGCTTAAGCATGTCCACTTCAAGCTGCGAAAGCAGATCCATTGAGCCCAGCGGGCTGATATGTGTAATCAAATCTACTCCTTTACGCCCCTCCGGGCGGCGCTTCACGGCTGGCGGATGCAAAGGCCGTGAAGATAAAATGTCCCTGAGACGGGATAAACCGTCCTCAGAATAGTTGTGTTTAGCGAGATTAGATATCAGATGTGATAAACAATGCGTAGCGCTACGCAAAAACGCCCCGTTTACTGACGCGCCAGGCGCGAGCGCGCAGGGCTGAACTCGCCGTTGCTGCGCCAGGGGTTGATATCCAGGCCGCCGCGACGCGTGTAACGTGCATAAACGCTGAGGCTCTCCGGCTGGCAGAAACGCTGGATATCATTAAAAATCCGCTCCACGCACTGCTCATGAAACTCATTGTGATGCCGAAACGACACCAGATAGCGCAGCAGCGCTTCGCGGTCGATACGCGGCCCGCTGTAGCTAATCTGCACCGAACCCCAGTCCGGCTGGTTGGTGATCAGGCAATTGGATTTTAGCAGGTGGCTCACCAGTTGCTCTTCCACCTTTTCCGGGTGGGTGGCGTTAACCAGATAGTCGGTGGTGAAGTGATAGTTATCAATCGCGATATCCTGCGCGTCAATACAGTGACCGGCGAAATGGCCCACGGGCTGCCCCTCGATCGTCTGCAAAGAGAACAGCTCAACGTTAATGTCGCCCTGCGCACAAGCGCGGAGGTCACGCTCCAGCGTGGCGCGCACCTCGTCCCAATGGGCAAAACGAGTCTGGTTAAAGCTGTTAAGATAGAGCTTGAAGCTTTTTGATTCGATCAAATTCTGGCTGCTGGCGTCCAGAGTCACTTCGCCCAGGGCGACCTGTGGCAGGCCGTTGGCATTCAGCCAGGAGAGTTCATACAGGGTCCAGATATCGGCGCCGTGGAACGGCAGGCTCTCCGGGAAAAGCCCAAGCGGCTCGCGATTCATGCTGCGCGGCACCGCCTGGAGTAAAGAGGGTTGGTAGGTATCGTGATATTCGGTGGGTTTTCCCAACGTCAGGCCGCTTAACGCCTGATGCGAATTCTGTGAAGACATCGTATTCTCTTATGGCCAGCCTGGGCCTGGCAAAAAAAAGGGCAGACCGGCGGTGCTGTCCCGGGCTGGCGTAAACCTAGTGTAACTCAGGCAGCAGAGAGTGAAAAAATAATGATTGATGAAACGGCTCAGGCCCTTAGCGATTTTACCCGCCGCTACTGTGATGCATGGCAGCATGAGCGCGCGCATCCGCCTGCCAGCAGCGAACTTTTTGGCGTGCCTTCGCCCTGTATTGAAAGCACCACGACCGATGAGATTTACTGGCTTCCGCAGCCTTTTACGCTGGCAAAAAATCTGGATGCGGTTGAGCGCGCGCTTGATATACGCCTTCAGCCTTCGGTTGTGGCCTGGTACACAACGCAGTTTGCCGGTGACATGCATGCTGAGTTGGCCGGAGAGAGAGTGACGCTGCTGCAAACCTGGAGTGAAGAGGACTTTGTCCGCGTGCAGGAAAATCTGATTGGGCACCTGCTGATGAAGCGCCGGCTCAAACACTCACCGACGCTTTTTATCGGCACGCTGACGTCTGAACTGGATGTTGTCTCAGTATGTAATCTGAGCGGAGAGGTGATTAAGGAAACGCTGGGAACCAACAGAAGAAGCGTTCTGGCGGCGACGATCGACGTTTTCCTGCGTGAGCTCACGCCATCAGCGGGCGATGTAAGATTTTAACCTGCGCTTTTTGTGAGACATCTCTTACATGGTCTGTAAGAGATCGCTTTTAAACGATCGGACATAGCGTAAGCCAAAATGATAAATGTGATATGAATCAAAAAATTATATTTCTGGTCAGCGCACTAAACCTGCGACTACGCATTTTACGTTGCCCGGCTATATTGTTTCGTTATGCGTTTCCGTCAAAATAGGCGACATCGGAAAGGATGCTGTGACTTATGGAATGAGTCAGGACACATCGGGAAGATGATACAGGGACAGGCTTCAGGAAGAAGCAAGGATATCTCAGGAAGAGATCAGGGACACCTCCAGGATGGAGAATGAGAGTTGCCAGTATAGGCAGCGAGCCAGGACGCCAGGGACTTCGCCAGGATGGCGAAATTGTAAGGAAGACGCAAGGGACAAAGTTATCAAGGACGAGCAGGGAGCACTAACGTAGCCGGATAGCTGCAAACGAACCGGGAGCACTGTTTTCACAGTGCTCCCTTTTTTCGTGCATACTTTTCTCAGCGCCATCCGCGAATGTTATGCTTGTGACCGTTACTACACCTGAAACAGGAGACATCTGATGATCCGCACAGAAGAGGTACAGACGCGCTTACTGGCGATTGCAGAGGTGCTGCACGACACGGGCCTCTGGCAATCCTGCGCACCTGGCAGCACGGCCTTTGAAAGTCAGGAGCCTTTTTGCGTGGATACCATGATGCCAGAGCAGTGGCTGCAATGGGTTTTTCTGCCACGAATGCAGGCGCTGCTGGATGCGGGTTCGCCCCTGCCTGAAAAACTCGCCATCGCCCCCTACTATGAAATGGCGCTGGAAGGCGCCGTGCCCGGACGCGCAAAGCTGCTGCACGCGCTGAATCAGCTCGACCAACTTTTTGAGTCGAACGGCTGATGCTGGAAATCATTTATCAGGATCGCTGGCTGGTAGCGGTGAATAAGCCCTCTGGGTGGCTGGTGCATCGTAGCTGGCTGGATCGCCACGAAAAAGTCTTTGTAATGCAGACGGTACGCGACCAGATAGGTCAACACGTTTTCACCGTTCACCGGCTCGATCGTCCCACCTCCGGCGTGCTGCTGATGGGCTTGTCGGGCGAAGTCGCGCGCCTGCTCTCCACGCAGTTTGAGCAGCATCAGCTGCAAAAAACCTACCACGCGGTGGTCAGAGGCTGGCTCAACGGCGAGGAGCGGCTCTCATACGATCTGACCGAAGAGCTGGATAAAATCGCAGACAAATTCAGCCAGCCGGAAAAAGCACCGCAGCCAGCGGTCACGCGCTGGCGTTCGCTGGCGACGGCGGAGCTTCCCGTTGCGGTGAGCCGTTACGACACATCACGCTTTACGCTGATGGCGCTTGAGCCGGAAACGGGCCGCAAGCACCAGCTGCGCCGTCATATGTCGCATCTCCGCCACCCGATTATCGGCGACAGTGCGCACGGCGATCTGCGCCAGAACCGCAGCGCGGCGGCAAATTTTGGCATGGATCGACTGATGCTGCATGCCAGCGAGCTGCGGCTGAACCATCCGGTCACCGGCGAGCCGCTGGTCCTTCGCGCCGGAATGGACGCCGTATGGCAGAATGCGATCGCGCAGTTTGGCTGGCGGCACGTTCTCCCTGATGTTGCCGGGGTTGAGTTTGCGTCAGACAGCATTCAGGATAGTGCATCGGTAAACGCGCAGGTTGAAGAGGAAAGGTAATGGCTCAGGTAGGCATATTTGTTGGCACAATGTACGGCAACGCGCTGCTGGTTGCAGAAGAAGCGGAGCCGCTGCTGGCAGATCGGGGACATCAGGTAAAAATTTTTGAAGATCCAACGCTTGATGACTGGCAACGCTATGCCGAACACGTTGCGCTGGTGGTCACATCAACCACCGGGCAGGGCGAGCTGCCGGACAGCATTGCGCCGCTGTTTCGCGATATTCATGACAAACTGGGTCATCAGCCGACGCTGCGCTACGGCATCATCGCGCTTGGCGACAGCAGCTACGATCACTTTTGCGGCGGCGGTAAAAAATTCGATGCGCTGCTTCAGGAACACGGCGCCACGCGCCTGGGCGACGTATTAACGGTGGATGCGGCGGAAAACCCGGAGCCGGAAGAGGTCACCTCACCCTGGATAGAAGCGTGGGCGACGCTGTTAGAGTGAAACAGGCCGCCCCGAGGTTGTCGTCGGGGCGGCGGTTTATCAGGTGACGGGCGCCGGATTGAACACCGCCAGCGCGTTATGAATCCCCCAGCGATCGGACCAGGTCTCCTTACGGGCGCTGGCAATATCCAGAATCAGCTCAAACAACCGCCAGCCAACCTGCTCAATCGTCTCCTCGCCGGTGGCGATGGTGCCCGCATTGATATCCATCAGATCGTGCCAGCGATCGGCCAGCGCGCTGCGCGTCGCCATTTTAATTACCGGAATGGCCGCCAGGCCATAAGGCGTTCCGCGCCCGGTAGTGAATACCTGGAGCGTAATGCCAGAGGCCATCTGCTGCGTACCGCAGACAAAATCGCTGGCGGGGGTGGCTGCGTATATCAGCCCACGTTTTGTCGGGCGTTGACCGGGCGAAAGCACTTCCGCAATGGCGCTGCGGCCGGACTTGGCAATTGAACCCAGCGCTTTCTCCACCACGTTCGCCAGTCCGCCTTTCTTGTTTCCCGGCGACGGATTGGCGCTGCGGTCGGTTTTACCCATGTTCAGATAGTCGTCATACCAGGCCATCTCTTCCAGCAGCCGTTTGCCGGTTGCTTCGTCCACCACGCGCGGCGTCAGCAGGTGCACCGCATCGCGCACCTCCGTTACCTCTGAAAACATCACCGTGGCGCCGCAGCGCACCAGCAGATCCGAGGCGAAGCCAACGGCAGGATTGGCGGTCACGCCGGAGAATGCGTCGCTGCCGCCGCACTGCATACCGACAACGAGTTCCGAGGCAGGCACCGTTTCGCGTTTACGCTGATTAAGACGCTGAAGATGACGTTCGGCGACCTGAAGAATATCGTCGATCATTGACTCAAAACCAACGTGTTTTTCATCCTGAAGACGGACGATATCGCTGTCGTCCAGCGAAATAGCCTGCACGTCAGGCGTGCCCTCCAGCAGCCGTTCCGGCTGGAGTTTTTCACAGCCCAAACCGACCACCATTACTTCACCGCCAAAATTGGGGTTCAGCGCAAGATTATGAATGGTGCGGATAGGCACCACGGCGGCAGGCGCGTTGATCGCCACGCCACAGCCGTAGAGATGGTTCAGCGCCACTACGCCGTCCACGTTGGGATAGTTGGGCAGCAGTTGGCGTTCAATGATTTTCACCACGTGATCGACCACGCCCGCCACACAGTGCACGCTGGTGGTGATCGCCAGCAGATTTCGCGTGCCGACGCTGCCGTCGGCGTTGCGATAGCCCTCAAAGGTATAGCCTTTCAGCGGCTCAAGCGCGGGCGGAACGGCAGTTGCCAGCGGCAGGCTGGCCAAATCGGGCGCTTCCGGCAAAATAACCAGAGATTCATCAATCCAGCAACCACGCGCAATATCGCGCAGCGCGTAACCAATAACTTCGCCGTAGCGAATAATATCGGCGCCTTTAGCTATATCAGATAAGGCAACTTTGTGCCCCTGGGGAATATGCTCTTTTAATACCAGACCACATGAAAATGCTGTGCCCGCCGTCAGCCCATTGTTATTTACGACAATGGCGACGTTATCGTTTTCATGCACCTTTATATACAGAGGTGAATCGTTTCCGGGAGTGTTCATTGCTCACTATGTCCTGACTGAATGATAGAAAGGGACGTTTTTCTGAATAACGAAAGCATTTTAATTATTGTGATGTAATGACGTGTTCTGCTGGGATCAGTATAGAAGGCGGCAGGGGCAAACACATTATGCAATTGTCTGATATCAACTGGCTGAGAAAGTATCTTTTGTGGCATACGACCAGTTATTAGTGAGAGTGCTCACAAAGAAGAGGGATAAGCGAAAAGAGTGTGACCCTTGCCACAGAACACTGGCGAAGCGTGAGCCAGTACGCAATGTCATGTGCATATGCCATAAAATTGCGGCTAAGTGAGCGGATATATAGGGCTATTTTCCGATGCCATTGCATGCGGCGGTTTTTATACTTTTTAACGAACGGAACGATAAGTTATTCCACGTGGCGTAACGACTATTCTGCAAAATAATCGCTGTGTTTAACCCTATGTCATTCTGATACCCAACGCGATGTGTATGCAGTTCAGAGTGAAAATAGCTGACCGCTATATTTCAGGAGTGCATCATGAATTCAACCAGCAGTACCGCGAGCGTCGTGCAAAAAAAAACTAATGCTCGCTACTGGATAGTGGTGATGTTATTTATCGTCACCTCTTTCAACTACGGCGATCGCGCGACCATCGCTATTGCCGGCTCCGCGATGTCCAAAGAGATAGGTCTTGACCCGGTAGGGCTTGGCTATATCTTTTCTGCATTCTCATGGGCCTACGTGATAGGGCAGATCCCCGGAGGCTGGCTGCTCGACCGCTTCGGCTCCAAACGCGTCTATTTCTGGAGCATCTTCCTCTGGTCGCTGTTTACGCTGTTACAGGGATTTGTCGACCTTTTCGAAGGTTTCACCATCGTTGCCGTGCTTTTTATGCTGCGATTCCTCGTCGGCCTGGCCGAAGCGCCTTCCTTCCCCGGTAACAGCCGCATTGTTGCCGCCTGGTTTCCGGCGCAGGAGCGCGGCACCGCTGTGGCAATCTTCAACTCCGCACAATACTTCGCCACGGTTATTTTCGCGCCCATCATGGGCTGGCTGACCTCCGCCGTGGGCTGGGCGCACGTCTTCTGGTTCATGGGCGGTCTGGGCATCATCATCAGTTTTATCTGGCTGAAGGCCATTCACGATCCAAACGACCATCCCGGTGTCAATCAGGCCGAGCTGGAGTACATGGAGCAAGGCGGCGCCCTGATCAATATGGACCAGCGCAAGGCGGAAGAGCGCAAAACAGGCTGGGGCGAAAGGATTCATCAGATCAAACAGCTGGTCAGTTCACGCATGATGCTGGGCATCTATTTGGGTCAGTACTGCATTAATGCGTTGACGTACTTCTTTATCACCTGGTTTCCGGTTTACCTGGTGCAGGCGCGCGGCATGTCGATCCTGAAAGCGGGATTTGTTGCGTCGATCCCGGCCGTCTGCGGTTTCCTCGGCGGTGTGTTGGGCGGCGTTATCTCCGACTGGCTGATGCGTAAAACCGGCTCGCTGAATATCGCCCGTAAAACGCCGATTGTGCTGGGTATGCTGCTCTCCATCTCCATGGTGGTATGTAACTACGTTGATACCGAATGGGTGGTGGTGTTCTTTATGGCGCTGGCCTTCTTCGGTAAGGGCATCGGCGCGCTGGGCTGGGCGGTGATGGCCGATACGGCGCCCAAAGAGATCAGCGGCCTCAGCGGCGGTCTGTTCAACATGTTTGGTAATGCTTCCGGCATCATCACGCCCATCGCTATCGGCTACATCATTGCGACAACAGGTTCTTATAACGGGGCGTTGATCTACGTGGGTATTCACGCGTTCGTTGCCGTACTGAGCTACCTGGTGCTGGTGCGTGACATCAAACGTATCGAACTGAAATCTCTGTAAGGACGAGTTATGACGACGCAAAGCAGTCCGGTTATCACTGATATGAAGGTCATTCCGGTAGCCGGGCACGATAGCATGCTGCTGAATATCGGCGGTGCACACGGCGCGTATTTCACCCGCAATATCGTGGTGCTGACGGACAGCGCCGGGCATACCGGGGTGGGCGAAGCGCCGGGTGGCGAAACCATCTACCGCACGCTGACGGAGGCTGTTCCGCAAGTGAAGGGGCAGGAGATTGCCCGCATGAACCGGCTGGTGCAGACGGTGCATAAGGGAAATCAGTCTGCCGATTTCGATACCTTCGGCAAAGGCGCCTGGACTTTCGAACTGCGGGTGAACGCCGTGGCCGCGCTGGAAGCGGCGCTGCTTGACCTGCTGGGCCAGTGCCTGAATGTGCCGGTGGCTGAACTGCTCGGCCCCGGCAAGCAGCGCGATGAGGTGACGGTGCTCGGCTACCTGTTCTACATCGGCGATCGCGAAAAAACCGATCTGCCCTATCTGACGGGCGAAGCGGCGACGCACGACTGGTACCACCTGCGCCATCAAAAGGCGATGGACAGCGCGGCGGTGGTTCGTCTGGCCGAGGCGGCGCAGGATAAATACGGCTTCAAAGACTTTAAACTTAAAGGCGGCGTGCTGCCGGGCGAGCAGGAGATTGATGCGGCGAAGGCGCTGAAGAAACGCTTCCCGGACGCGCGCATCACCGTCGATCCTAACGGCGCCTGGCATCTGGATGAAGCGATCGCCCTCTGCAAAGACCTGCATGGCGTATTGACCTACGCCGAAGATCCGTGCGGTGCCGAGCAGGGCTATTCGGGACGCGAAGTCATGGCCGAATTTCGCCGCGCAACCGGCCTGCCGGTCGCCACCAATATGATCGCCACCAACTGGCGGGAAATGAACCATGCGGTGATGCTCAACGCCGTCGATATTCCGCTGGCTGACCCGCACTTCTGGACGCTGAGCGGCGCGGTGCGCGTGGCACAGCTGTGTGATGACTGGGGGCTGACCTGGGGATGCCACTCCAATAACCATTTCGATATCTCGCTGGCGATGTTTACCTACGTTGGCGCCGCCGCACCGGGCAAGCCAACGGCGATTGATACGCACTGGATCTGGCAGGAGGGCGATCAGCGCCTGACCCGCGAACCGCTGCAAATCCGCAACGGCAAGATCGCCGTGCCCGACACGCCGGGGCTGGGCGTGGAGCTGGACTGGGAGCGGATTGAACAGGCGCATGCGCTTTACAAAACGTTGCCCGGCGGCTCGCGGAACGACGCGACGGCGATGCAGTACCTCGTTCCCGGCTGGACATTCGATCGCAGACGGCCAGCTTTCGGACGCTGACCCACAGGATATAAGGAAAAAATCATGAGTCAGACAAGTTCCACCCCGAAGGTCACAGAAATGCAGGTCATTCCCGTTGCGGGCCGCGACAGTATGTTGCTCAACCTCAGCGGCGCGCATGCGCCATTCTTCACCCGCAATATCGTAATGATTAAAGACAACTCAGGCCACACCGGCGTTGGTGAGATACCCGGCGGCGAGAAGATCCGCAAAACGCTTGAGGAGGCGGCCTTGCTGATTGTCGGCCATTCGCTGGGTGAATATAAGAACCTGCTCAACCACGTGCGGGCCACCTTCGCCGACCGCGATTCAGGTGGCCGCGGTAACCAGACATTCGACTTACGCACCACTATTCACGTGGTGACCGGCATCGAAGCGGCGCTGCTGGATCTGCTCGGGCAGCATCTTGGCGTCAACGTGGCCTCGCTGCTGGGCGAGGGGCAACAGCGCGATCGCGATCGCGTGGAAATGCTCGGTTATCTCTTCTATGTGGGCGACCGTCGCAAAACGTCGCTTGAGTACCAAAGCCAGCTGGACGAGGCCTGCGACTGGTATCGCCTGCGCCATGAAGAAGCGCTGACGCCGGAGGCGGTGGTGCGGCTGGCGGAAGCGGCTTACGAAAAATACGGCTTCAACGATTTCAAACTGAAAGGTGGCGTGCTGGCCGGCAGCGAAGAGGCGGAAGCCGTGACCGCGCTGGCGAAGCGTTTCCCACAGGCGCGCGTGACGCTCGATCCTAACGGCGCGTGGTCGCTGGAAGAGGCGATCGGACTGGGCAAACAGCTGAAAGGCGTGCTGGCCTACGCAGAAGATCCGTGCGGCGCCGAGCAGGGCTACTCCGGCCGCGAGGTGATGGCCGAGTTCCGCCGGGCAACCGGCCTGCCAACCGCCACCAATATGATTGCCACCGACTGGCGGCAGATGGGCCATACTTTATCTCTACAGTCCGTCGACATTCCGCTGGCGGACCCGCATTTCTGGACCATGCAGGGCTCCGTTCGCGTGGCGCAGATGTGTCACGCGTTCGGTCTCACCTGGGGCTCGCACTCCAATAACCATTTCGATATTTCACTGGCGATGTTTACCCACGTTGCCGCCGCTGCGCCAGGCGATATCACCGCTATCGATACGCACTGGATCTGGCAGGAGGGTAATCAGCGCCTGACCCGCGAGCCGCTGCAAATTAAAGGCGGCATGGTACAGGTGCCGCAGAAACCCGGGCTGGGCGTTGAGCTGGATATGGATCAGGTGATGAAAGCCAACCAGCTCTATCAACAACACGGGCTTGGCGCGCGCGATGACGCGCAGGCCATGCAGTTTCTGGTGCCAAACTGGACCTTCGACAATAAACGCCCATGTCTGGTGCGCTAATTTTTTAGGAGTCACTGATGAGCTATGTAAGTAATCCAAACAGCTTTCGCCAGCGCCTGCTGGCCGGAGAAACGCTGATCGGGAGCTGGTGTGCGCTGGCAAATCCGATCACTACTGAAGTCCTGGGGCTGGCCGGATTTGACTGGCTTGTTCTCGACGGCGAGCACGCGCCGAACGATATCACCACCTTTTTGCCGCAGCTGATGGCGCTGAAGGGCAGCGTCAGCGCGCCGGTAGTGCGTCCGCCGACCAATGAACCGGTGATCATCAAGCGTCTGCTGGATATCGGTTTTTCAAACTTCCTGATCCCGTTCGTTGAAACGGAAGAGGAAGCCGTACGCGCCGTCGCATCAACCCGCTATCCGCCATTGGGCATTCGCGGCGTTTCCGTGTCGCACCGCAGCAACATGTACGGCACCGTGCCTGACTATAACGGCACCGTTAACGACAACATCACCGTGCTGGTGCAGATCGAAACGCAGCAAGCCGTCGATAACATTGACGCTATCGCCGCGGTTGAGGGCGTGGACGGCATTTTTGTCGGCCCTGGCGATCTTTCTGCCGCACTGGGCTACCTGGGCCAGCCGGCGCATCCTGAAGTACTGAAGGTGATCCAGTACATTTTTGAACGCGCGAAAGCCGCCGGTAAGCCGAGCGGCATCCTCGCACCGGTTGAAGCCGATGCCCGCCGTTACCTTGAATGGGGCGCGGGTTTTGTCGCCGTCGGCAGCGATCTGGGCGTTTTCCGCAACGCCACCCAAACGCTGTGCGATCGATTCAAAAAATAATCCGCAACTATGACAGGAGAGACAGGATGAAAATTGGTTTTATTGGCCTTGGCATCATGGGCAAACCCATGAGTAAAAATCTGATTAAAGCGGGCTACTCATTAGTGGTGCGCGACCACAATCCGGAGAGCGTGGCAGAACTGGTCAGCGCTGGCGCGATTGCTGCCGACAGCGCTAAAGCCGTGGCAGAGCAGAGCGATATTATCATCACCATGCTGCCCAATTCGCCGCAGGTGAAAGAGGTGGTGCTGGGTGAAAACGGTGTTATCGACGGCGCGAAGCCGGGTACTATTGTCATTGATATGAGTTCTATTGCGCCGCTGGCCAGCCGCGAAATTCATGCGGAACTGGCGAAAAAGAATGTGGGTTTGCTGGATGCGCCAGTGAGCGGCGGCGAACCCAAGGCCGTTGACGGTACGCTGTCGGTGATGGTGGGCGGCGACAAAGAACTGTTCGATAAGTGTTATGACATCATGAAATCGATGGCGGGATCGGTCGTTCACACTGGTGATATCGGTGCGGGTAACGTCACCAAGCTGGCTAATCAGGTGATCGTGGCGTTGAACATTGCCGCCATGTCCGAAGCGCTGACGATGGCGACGAAAGCGGGCGTTAACCCGGATCTGGTTTATCAGGCCATTCGCGGCGGCCTGGCCGGCAGTACCGTACTGGATGCCAAAGCGCCGATGGTGATGGATCGTAACTTCAAACCCGGTTTCCGTATCGATCTGCATATTAAAGATCTGGCTAACGCGCTGGATACCTCGCACGGCGTCGGCGCGCAGCTGCCGTTGACGGCGGCGGTAATGGAGATGATGCAGGCGCTGCGGGCTGATGGATTAGGGTCGGCGGATCACAGTGCGCTGGCTTGCTATTATGAAAAATTAGCCAAAATCGATATCACCAGATAGTTCCGTGTTCCGGCCCGTCCGGGCCGGACTCTGCATCACCGGCCCAGACCGGTCAACAGCGCCCGGATAATGTATGAAAATAGTGATCGCCCCGGATTCATATAAAGAAAGTTTGTCTGCGCAGCAGGTCGCCGCACAGATTGAACAGGGTTTTCGTGAGATCTTTCCCGATGCACAGTACGTCCGGCTTCCGGTGGCGGACGGCGGCGAGGGAACGGTGGAAGCGATGGTGGCCGCGACTGGCGGCACGCAGGTGCGACTCAGCGTGACCGGCCCGCTGGGCGAACCGGTGGACGCTTTTTACGGTCTGTCCGGTGATAAAAGCTGCGCGTTTATTGAGATGGCGGCGGCAAGCGGGCTGGAGCTGGTTCCTGCTTCGCGCCGCGATCCACAAATCACCACCTCCTGGGGCACCGGCGAACTGATCCGCGACGCGCTGGATAAGGGCGTGGAGCACTTTATTATCGGCATTGGCGGCAGCGCCACTAACGACGGCGGCGCGGGCATGGTGCAGGCGCTCGGCGCAAAGCTGCTGGACAAGCAGGGCAGCCAGATTGGCTACGGCGGCGGCGCGCTGCCGCAGCTGGAGAGTATCGATCTCAGCGAGTTTGATCCACGCATCCCACACTGCCGGTTTGAGGTGGCCTGCGATGTTACCAACCCGCTGTTGGGTAAAGAGGGCGCTTCCGCCGTTTTCGGCCCGCAAAAAGGGGCGTCGCCGGAGCGGGTGAAGCAGCTTGACGATGCGCTTGCACATTATGCCGCAGTGATCCGTCGCGATCTGGATATCGACGTGCTGTCGGTTCCTGGCGGCGGCGCGGCCGGCGGAATGGGCGTGGCGCTGCATGCATTTTGCCATGCTGAACTGCGACGCGGCATTGAGATCGTCACCGAAGCGCTGGGGCTGGATGAGCTGGTGAAAGACGCCTCGCTGGTGATCACTGGCGAAGGGCGCATCGACAGCCAGACCATTCACGGCAAGGTGCCTATCGGCGTGGCGAAGGTGGCGAAGCGTTACGGCGTGCCGGTTATCGGTATTGCCGGCAGCCTGACTGACGATGTGGCGGTGGTGCATCAGCACGGGCTTGACGCGGTGTTCAGCGTGATCTACAGCATCTGTACGCTGGAAGAGGCGCTGGAAAATGCCGGCGAAAACGTCCGCATGACCGCACGGAATATCGCCGCGTCGCTGTCCATCGGCCGGTCGCTGAAATAATGAAAACGGCGGGCGCAATGCCCGCTAGCAACGCAGCCTCTCCTTCGCCAGCCTGGCGACATTTTCTATCTCATCAAGCAGCTCGAAAAGCTCCGGTTCGCTGTCCGCAATCTGCGCATTCATTCGCAGGCTTTGATCCAACTGCTGACACAGTTGCTTCATGCGCGGTACGCCGCTGTAGCTGGCGCTGCCGTGAAGTTTGTGAATGATGTCACGCAGGCCGATGGCGTCGTCTTCCGCAATATAGCGCTCAACAAGGGCATGGACTTCAGGCAGGAAATCGACCAGCATTTGTAACAGATCCCGCGCCAGATCAGGTTTATTGGCGGCCTGGCGCAGCGCCAAATCCCAGTCCAGCGAGGCGGAAAGATCGGGTGTTTTTACCGTGATGGGCCTGACGCCGGGCAGATAACGCGCCAGCAGATGGCCCAGTTTTGCTTCATCAATCGGCTTCGCCAGATAGTCATTCATCCCGGCTTTAATCAGTTTCTCTTTCTCCCCGTCCAGCGCGTGCGCCGTCACGGCGACAATCGGCGTGGTGACGTGATGTGAAAACGCACGAATCATTTCGCTGGCGCGGATACCATCAATTTCCGGCATCTGAATATCCATCAAAATAATATCCAGATCCCGCGCTTTCGCCTGCTCAATAGCCGCTTTGCCGCTGTCGCACAGCACAATATTTTCTACCTGCTCCTCCAGCAGCGCGCCGATCAGCTTGAGGTTCGCCGGATTATCGTCCACCGCCATCACCGTCAGCGGCAGACGCTGCCGGAGCGGAGCGCCGTCCGCTTCCCGCGTATGATTCTCAATCAGTACCGGCAGCAGACGGGTCAGTGAAACCGGTTTGATCAGGCAGGCGCTGACGCCGCGCGCCTTGAGCGCTTCCGCATGAACCTGCATCTGGCACGGTAGCGCCAGAATGACGTTGTCAGCGCGTTGCAGGGCAGGAAGCAGCTCCTCTGCGGTGATCTCCCGTTCTGAGGCATTGACCACCGGCAGGCCTACCAGCAGCGCATCGTAGTTCTCTTCCGGCAGGTCAGCGAGCGTGGTGCTGTAGCTGACAACCATCGGCGTCGCGCTGAGAATTTCCAGCGTGGCCTTCGCGGCGGCCTCGTTGGTTTCAACGTAGGCCAGCCGTTTGCCATGCAGACAGGCCATTGCGCGCGGATCGTGGGCCGCGTTCGGGTTCAGCGAAAGATTGATGGTGAACCAGAAGGTCGAGCCGTGGTTCTGGCGGCTGTGGAACGAGATTTCACCGCCCATCTCATTCACCAGCTTCTGAGTGATCACCAGCCCGAGGCCGGTGCCGCCGTGGCGGCGTGAGATGCTGGCGTCGGCCTGGCGGAACGCCTGAAACAGCTGCGACTGTTGTTTTTCCGAGATGCCAATGCCGGTATCGTGGATCTGCACCTCAAGCTCTACGTGATTATTGCTCAGCGAGCGTTTTTCAACACGAATATCAATATTGCCCTGCTCGGTAAATTTGATCGCGTTGCCCAGCAGGTTGACGACAATCTGCTGCATGCGCAGCGGATCGCCAATCACGTTATCGGGCACGCCCTGCGCAAAGCTGATGGTCAGCTCCAGCCCTTTTTCATGCGCCGACTGCGCCAGCAGCACCACAACTTCATCCAGCGTTGCGCGTAAGGGGAAAGGAATACTCTCCAGCACCAGCTTTCCGGCTTCCAGTTTAGAGAAGTCGAGTACGTCGTTGATGATGCTTAACAGATTATTCGCCGAACGCTCTATGGTGCGCAGGTAATCCTGCTGGGTCACATTCAGCGACGTTTTCAGCGTCTGACGGGTAAAGCCGATAACGCCGTTGAGCGGCGTACGCAGCTCGTGAGACATGTTGGCCAGGAACTCAGATTTAATGCGCGCCGCCTCCTGCGCGCGTTTTTTCGCCAAATCCAGCTCGACGTTCTGGATCTCCATCTGCTCCAGGGTTTCGCGCAGATCCGACGTCGCCTGATCGATATTCTGCTGCATCTCTTCGTGATAGGCGGTGAGCGACATCGCCATCGAGTTAATGCCGTTTTTCAGCATATTCAGCTCGCCCGGCATCTGGCCCGCCACGCGGCTGTCAAGCTGGCCGCGTCGGATACGATCAACGGTGCTGACCATATCCCGCACCGGCCCGATCACATCGCGCATCAGTCGGTAAGCGAACAGAATGGCAATACACAGGCATAACAGCAGCAGCATCGTGGCGATAAACACTTCTTTATACTGTTGCAGGCGCATCGACTGTAAATCCAGCTCAATCGCCACGTAACCCAGCGGATTACCGCCTGGTTTGGCATCTTCGCCCGGCGACTCATCCGGTAAATAGCTCTCCGGGATGACAGGCGTGCGCAGGATGATCGCATTGCCTTTCCGCTCAACCGTCAGTGCGGTGGGTATTGCCTCACCTTTATGCAGGCTCAACCGTTGCTGACTGATATGATAGTTTGAGGTGACGAACAGCTGATTCTGTAGATCAAAAACGGTAATGGTCCGTACGATGTCAGAATGGCGGCGATGCAGCAGGCTGACAAGCTGACGAATCGATGTTCGATTGTGAAAGGTCATGCCATATTCGCTGGAAACGGCCAGCGGTTCGATAATATTTGCTCCCGCATCCACCAACTGATGGCGTAGCTCGGTATAGCGATGTACCACAAAGAAAGTACTCAGCAGCAGCCCTATCATCAATGTCGGCGCCACAATCGACACCATCATTCGTGCCCGCAGGCTATATTTGGTCATAGTCGTCCTGAAGCATGCGTAGCCTGCACGCTTATTCGTATCGAATTAATGCCAGCGCTGGTGTAGGCTACGCGCGTTTTTCTTAATGAACGGGTTCAAACGGAATAATGGCGCAATTCTACTCTGCAAAAAAGCGCGTGACGACGCGCCAGATCATGACTGTGACGGTTAATGACCTTGACGGCGCGGGTCAGGGGGTCGCACGGCACAATGGAAAAGTGATATTTATCAGCGGCGCGCTGCCAGGCGAGCGGGCAGAGATTGAACTGACAGAAGAGAAACGCGGCTTTGCCCGCGGCAACGTTAAACGGCTGCTTTCGGTGAGCCACCAGCGCGTCACGCCCGTTTGCCCGCATTTTTCCCTGTGCGGCGGCTGTCAGCAGCAGCACATAGCGCCCGCGCTTCAGCGGCAGAGTAAGGTTAACGCGCTGGAGCGACTGCTCGGCGGAGCAGCTAAGGTGACGGACGTTATTTCTGGCGAACCTTACGGTTACCGCCGCCGTGCGCGGCTGGGGTTGAACTATCGTCACCAGACGCTACAAATGGGCTTTCGCCAGGCGGCCTCAAACGATCTGGTTTCTGTTACCCAGTGCCCCGTTTTGATGCCCGAACTTAATGCGCTGATCCCCGCATTGCATCAGGTGCTGAGCGAATTAGAGGCGGTGCGGCGGCTGGGCCACATCGAGCTGGTACAGGCAGAAAACGGGCCGCTGCTGGTGCTGCGCCATCTTGCTCCGTTAAGCCAGCCAGATCGACAAAAACTGGAACGTTTTTCGCATAATCATCACGTTGCGCTTTGGCTGGCGCCGGACAGTGATACGCTTGAGCAGGTCAGTGGCGATATGCCATTTTATATGCTGGATGACATAAAACTGACCTTCAGCCCGCGTGATTTTATTCAGGTTAATGGTGCTTTAAATCAGCGCATGGTGCATCAGGCGTTGCAGTGGCTGGATTTACAACCTCATGACCGGCTGCTGGATCTGTTTTGCGGCATGGGAAATTTTTCGCTTCCAGCGGCAGCGCTTGCAGAAAACGTCACGGGTGTCGAAGGGGTTGCAGCATTAGTTGCAAAGGGTGCGTACAATGCAGCGTTAAATAATATGAATAATCTCTTCTTTTATCAGCATAATCTGGAAGAAGATGTCACCCTTCAGCCGTGGGCGGCGGAGGGTTTCAACAAGGTATTACTGGATCCGGCTCGCGCCGGCGCGGCAGGCGTTATGCAGCATATTATTAAACTTGCTCCCGAACGCGTGGTCTATGTTTCCTGTAATCCGACTACACTTGCCCGTGACTGCCAGACGCTGCTGGCAGAGGGCTATCGGCTGGAGCGGGTCGCGCTGCTTGATATGTTCCCCCACACCGGGCATGTCGAATCAATGGTGTTGTTCAGCCGACAATAAGTTTCCCGCCGGGAACGACGCAGGAGAAAATATGGTTGCGGTAAGAAGTGCACATCTGAATACGGCTGGCGAGTTTGCGCTCGACCAATGGATTGCCCGTTTGGGCATATCAAGCCCGCAGTCATGTGAGCAACTGGCCGATACCTGGCGCTATTGTGAAGAGGCCACGCGCCATCATTCTGATGCGCCGCTGCTGCTGTGGCGCGGCGTGGAGATGGTGGAGATCCTCTCCATGCTCAGTATGGACAGCGAAAGCCTGCGCGCGGCGCTGCTTTTTCCGCTGGCGAACAGCGATGTCGTTTCCGAAACGGTACTGGAAGAGAAGTTTGGCAAGCCAATTGTCTCGCTGGTTCACGGCGTGCGCGATATGGACGCCATTCGTCAGTTAAAGGCCACCCACAACGATTCCATGGCTTCCGAGCAGGTTGATAACGTTCGCCGGATGTTGCTGGCGATGGTTGAAGACTTTCGCTGCGTGGTGATCAAGCTGGCCGAACGCATTGCCCACCTCCGCGAAGTCAAAGACGCGCCGGAAGACGAGCGGGTTCTGGCAGCGAAAGAGTGTACCAACATCTACGCGCCGTTGGCGAACCGCCTGGGAATTGGTCAGCTGAAGTGGGAGCTGGAAGATTTCTGCTTCCGCTACCTGCACCCAGACGAATATAAGCGCATCGCCAAACTGCTGCATGAGCGCCGCATCGATCGCGAACAGTATATTGAAACCTTTGTCACCTCCCTGCGCACGGAGATGGTGAAAGAGGGCGTCAAGGCGGAGGTGTACGGCCGTCCGAAACACATCTACAGCATCTGGCGCAAGATGCAGAAAAAATCGCTGACCTTTGACGAGCTGTTCGACGTGCGCGCGGTGCGCATCGTTGCCGAGCGCCTCCAGGACTGTTATGGCGCGCTGGGAATTGTGCATACGCTCTACCGCCATCTGCCGAGCGAATTTGACGACTACGTCGCCAATCCCAAGCCTAACGGCTATCAGTCGATTCACACCGTGGTACTGGGGCCGAAAGGTCAAACCGTTGAAATTCAGATCCGCACCCGGCAGATGCATGAAGACGCCGAGCTGGGGGTTGCCGCGCACTGGAAGTACAAAGAGGGCACCACCACCGGCAGCGCGCGTGGCGCGTCCGGCCATGAAGAACGCATCGCCTGGCTGCGTAAGCTTATCGCGTGGCAGGAAGAGATGGCCGACTCCGGCGAAATGCTGGACGAAGTGCGCAGCCAGGTCTTTGACGACAGGGTTTATGTGTTTACGCCAAAAGGCGACGTGGTCGATCTGCCTGCCGGATCGACGCCGCTCGACTTTGCCTATCATATTCACAGTGATATCGGTCATCGCTGCATCGGCGCGAAGATCGGCGGGCGCATTGTGCCCTTTACCTATCAGCTCCAGATGGGCGATCAGATCGATATCATCACCCAGAAACAGCCGAACCCAAGCCGCGACTGGCTGAATCCAAGCCTCGGTTACGTCACCACCAGTCGCGGGCGCTCAAAAATTCACGCCTGGTTCCGCAAGCAGGATCGCGATAAAAACATCGCCGCCGGACGTCAGATCCTCGACAGCGAGTTGGATCACCTCGATATCAACCTGAAAGAGGCGGAAAAGCTGCTGCTGCCGCGCTATAACGTCAACTCGCTGGATGAACTGCTGGCGGCCATTGGCGGCGGCGATATTCGCCTCAACCAGATGAGTAACTTCCTTCAGGCAAAACTGAACAAGCCCAGCGCGGAAGAGGAAGATCGCGAAGCGCTGCGTCAGCTTACGCAGAAATCTTATACGCCGCGCAGCAAAGAGAGTGGTGAAGTTGTCGTCGAAGGCGTTGGCAACCTGATGCACCACATCGCGCGCTGCTGCCAGCCGATCCCCGGTGACGATATTGTTGGATTTATCACCCAGGGGCGCGGTATCTCCATCCACCGCGCCGACTGCGATCAGCTGAGCGAGCTGATTTCGCATGCGCCGGAGCGCATCGTGGATGCCGTATGGGGCGAGAGCTACTCAAGCGGCTATTCGCTGGTGGTGCGGGTGACGGCCAACGATCGCAGCGGTCTGTTGCGTGATATCACCACCATTCTGGCGAATGAAAAGGTTAACGTGCTGGGTGTATCCAGCCGCAGCGATACCAAAAAGCAGCTTGCCACCATTGATATGGATATCGAAATTTATAACCAGCAGGTGCTGGGCAGGGTACTGGCACGACTTAACCAGCTGCCGGACATTATCGACGCGAAAAGATTGCATTAATTAAGGCTCGGAAATTGACTATGAACGCACTCGATCGCCTGCTGGGCATCATGAAAACGCTGCGCGATCCGCAGCAGGGCTGCCCGTGGGATCGTGAACAGACCTTCGCCAGCATCGCGCCCTACACGCTGGAAGAAACCTATGAAGTACTGGACGCTATCAGCCGGGAAGACTTCGACGATCTGCGTGGCGAGCTCGGCGATCTGCTGTTTCAGGTGGTGTTTTATGCGCAGATGGCGAGTGAAGAAGGGCGCTTTAACTTTAATGATATCTGTAACGCCATCAGCGATAAGCTTGAGCGACGTCATCCACATATTTTCGGCAATGTTGAGGCGCACGACAGCGCAACGGTGCTGGCTAACTGGGAGCGAATCAAGCGCAGCGAGCGGGCGGAAAAAGCCCAGCACTCTGCGCTTGATGATATTCCCCGAGCGCTGCCCGCGCTGATGCGTGCGCATAAAATTCAGAAGCGATGCAGCGCCGTTGGTTTTGACTGGCATACGCTTGGGCCGGTGCTGGATAAAGTACACGAAGAGATCGACGAAGTGATGCATGAGGCGCAGCAGGCCGTCATTGACGAGCAGAAACTGGAAGAGGAGATTGGCGATTTGCTGTTTGCTACCGTTAATTTCTCGCGTCATCTCGGCAGCAAAGCGGAAACCGCGCTGCAAAAAGCCAATGACAAATTCGAACGACGTTTTCGTCAGGTCGAGATCATTATTGCCGGGCAGGGGCTTGAGATGCAGAACGCCTCGCTGGCGCAGATGGAAGCCGCGTGGCAGCAGGTTAAGTCGCAGGAATAAACCGCTGACTCGATTCAACAAAAGTGTGATTTGCGTCAATCCACGCCTGAGCGTTGTCCGGTACGCTCTGCGTGGTCAATGCGATGGCAGGCACATAACCCGAAACGAGCAATTGTGGCGCGCGGGGGAATACCGTATACTGTTTTCCCGTCCTGGTTATTCCATCGTCTTTAAACCTACTTTCTCAGGTTCAGCATGACAACGAACTATATTTTTGTGACCGGCGGGGTCGTCTCCTCTCTGGGTAAAGGCATTGCCGCAGCCTCCCTGGCCGCTATTCTTGAAGCGCGTGGCCTCAACGTGACTATCATGAAGCTGGACCCGTACATCAACGTCGATCCGGGCACCATGAGTCCCACTCAGCACGGTGAAGTTTTTGTGACCGATGACGGCGCAGAAACCGATCTTGATTTAGGCCACTACGAGCGTTTCATCCGCACGCGGATGAGTCGTCGAAACAACTTCACCACCGGCCGTATCTATTCAGACGTGCTGCGCAAAGAGCGTCGCGGCGACTATCTTGGCGCCACCATTCAGGTTATCCCGCACATCACCAATGCGATTAAAGAGCGCATTATTGCAGGCGGCGAAGGCCACGACGTGGTGCTGGTTGAAATCGGCGGCACCGTCGGCGATATCGAATCGCTGCCGTTCCTTGAGGCAATTCGCCAGATGGCCGTTGACGTTGGCCGCGAGCACACCATGTATATGCATCTGACGCTGGTGCCCTACATGGCCGCGGCCGGCGAAGTCAAAACCAAACCTACTCAGCACTCAGTGAAAGAACTGCTTTCAATCGGTATCCAGCCTGACGTGCTAATCTGCCGCTCCGATCGCGCCGTACCGGCCAACGAACGCGCAAAAATCGCGCTGTTCTGTAACGTGCCGGAAAAAGCGGTTATCTCCCTGAAAGACGTTGATTCCATTTATAAAATCCCTGGCATGTTGAAATCCCAGGGGCTGGACGACTATATTTGCAAGCGCTTCAACCTTAACGCGCCGGAAGCCGATCTTGCCGAATGGGAACAGGTTATCTATGAAGAGGCCAATCCCGGCGGTGAAGTCACCATTGGCATGGTGGGCAAGTACATTGAGCTCCCGGACGCTTATAAATCGGTGATTGAAGCGTTGAAGCATGGCGGCCTGAAGAAACGCGTCACGGTAAACATTAAGCTGATCGATTCGCAGGACGTGGAAAGTCGCGGCGTCGACGTGCTGAAAAACCTGGATGCGATCCTGGTGCCCGGCGGCTTCGGCTACCGTGGCGTGGAAGGGATGATCATGACCGCCCGCTATGCGCGTGAAAATCATATTCCTTACCTCGGCATCTGCCTGGGAATGCAGGTCGCGCTGATTGAGTTTGCCCGCAACGCGGCCGGAATGCAGGACGCCAACTCCACCGAATTTGTGCCAGACTGTAAATATCCGGTGGTGGCGTTAATCACCGAATGGCGCGATGAAGAAGGCAACGTAGAAGTTCGCTCAGCGCATAGCGATCTTGGCGGCACCATGCGCCTCGGCAGCCAGCAGTGCCAGCTGACCAATAACAGCCTGGTTCAGCAGATGTACGCTTCAGATACCATTGTTGAGCGTCATCGCCACCGCTATGAAGTGAACAATATGCTGCTTAAGCAGATTGAAGCCGCGGGCCTGCGCGTAGCGGGTCGTTCCGGCGACGATCAGCTGGTAGAAATTATCGAAAACCCGGAGCATCCATGGTTTGTCGCGTGTCAGTTCCACCCGGAATTCACCTCGACGCCGCGTGATGGTCATCCGCTGTTCGCCGGATTTGTGAAAGCGGCCAGCGAGTATCAAAAGCGTTTGGCAAAATAGTGTTTTATAACAACGCGCGAACTTTTCGCGCGTTGTTTGTCTGAGTTTATAGTTTTGATAACTTGTACTGAGGAAAAACTAATGTCTAAAATCGTTAAAGTCATCGGTCGTGAAATCATCGACTCACGCGGAAACCCGACCGTTGAAGCAGAAGTGCATCTGGAAGGCGGTTTCGTTGGTATGGCTGCGGCACCATCAGGCGCATCTACCGGTTCTCGCGAAGCACTGGAACTGCGTGACGGTGACAAATCACGTTTCCTTGGCAAAGGCGTTACTAAAGCCGTTGCGGCTGTTAATGGCCCAATTGCCGACGCAGTAACCGGTAAAGACGCCAAAGATCAGGCAAACATCGACAAGATCATGATCGATCTTGACGGTACTGAGAACAAATCTAAATTCGGCGCAAATGCTATTCTGGCCGTTTCTCTGGCAGCGGCTAAAGCTGCCGCCGCTGCGAAAGGCATGCCGCTGTATGAGCACATCGCTGAACTGAACGGTACCCCAGGCAAATTCTCTATGCCACTGCCTATGATGAATATCATTAACGGTGGTGAGCACGCCGACAACAACGTCGACATTCAGGAATTCATGATCCAGCCGGTTGGCGCGAAAACCCTGAAAGAAGCCATTCGTATGGGTTCTGAAGTGTTTCACACCCTGGCGAAAGTGCTGAAGTCTAAAGGCATGGGTACCGCCGTTGGTGACGAAGGCGGCTACGCGCCTAACCTCGGCTCCAACGCCGAAGCGCTGGCAGTTATCGCTGAAGCGGTAAAAGCAGCAGGCTATGAGCTGGGCAAAGACATCACCCTGGCGATGGACTGCGCGGCGTCTGAATTCTACAAAGACGGTAAATACGTTCTGGCCGGCGAAGGCAACAAAGCGTTCACCTCTGAAGAGTTCACCCATTTCCTGGAAGACCTGACCAAACAGTATCCAATCGTTTCCATCGAAGATGGTCTGGACGAATCTGACTGGGAAGGCTTTGCTTACCAGACTAAAGTGCTGGGCGATAAAATTCAGCTGGTTGGCGACGATCTGTTTGTCACCAATACCAAAATCCTGAAGGAAGGCATCGATAAAGGTATCGCTAACTCCATTCTGATTAAATTCAACCAGATCGGTTCTCTGACCGAAACGCTGGCTGCAATCAAAATGGCGAAAGACGCGGGCTACACTGCCGTGATCTCTCACCGTTCAGGCGAAACCGAAGACGCGACCATCGCTGACCTGGCGGTTGGTACGGCAGCGGGTCAGATCAAAACCGGTTCAATGAGCCGTTCTGACCGCGTGGCGAAATATAACCAGCTGATCCGTATCGAAGAAGCGCTGGGCAGCCGTGCACCATTCAATGGTCTGAAAGAAGTTAAAGGTCAGTAATCTGGCTTTTTGCCGGACGACTGCGTCCGGTAAGCGATAAATACGATCAGGCCCGGCCAGTCCGGGCCTGATTTTTTTTGTCCCAATGATGACAGATTTCCAGCACAATGCGATTAGGCGAAGCGTCGCCGATCTGCGATAATCTGCGCCCTTAAATTCAACCACCCAGAGAGAAGTGATGCAGTACCCGATAAATGAAATGTTCCAGACGTTGCAGGGCGAAGGTTTTTACACCGGCGTACCGGCAATCTTTATCCGCCTGCAAGGCTGTCCGGTAGGCTGTAGCTGGTGTGATACCAAACACACCTGGGATAAGCTGGCCGATCGGGAAACCTCGCTGGGGGATATTTTAGTCAAGACCGCAGAGAGTGATTTCTGGGGCGCGGCGGATGCAGAAGCGCTGCTGACGATTATTGTGCAGCAGGGCTGGACGGCAAAGCATGTGGTGATTACCGGTGGCGAACCGTGCATTCACGATCTGACGGCATTAACGCAGAAGCTTGAACAGAACGGCTACGGCTGCCAGATTGAAACCAGCGGCACGCACGACGTACTTTGCAGCGATAGCACCTGGGTGACGGTCTCGCCGAAGGTAAACATGCGCGGCGGCTACGACGTTCTTAATCAGGCGCTGGTGCGGGCCGATGAGGTCAAACATCCTGTGGCCCGACAGCGTGACGTGGAGGCGCTTGATGCGCTGCTGGCAACGCTCCAGGATGCTAAAAAACGCATTATCGCGCTACAGCCGATCAGCCAGAAAGATGATGCGACGCGGCTGTGCATTGAAACCTGTATCGCGCGCAACTGGCGTCTCTCCATGCAGACGCACAAGTATCTCAATATTGCCTGAGTCGCGTATTCATTTTTTCAATTTCCTGCACCGTGAGCGTGCCGACCGGATAGACGTAGCGCAGCGGTTCACCCGGCTGTGGTTGCTGCCGACAAAACAGCGCCAGCGGGTAGCAAAACGTGTTCAGCAGCGGTTCTGTGCCACTTTCTGCCGTGAAACTGAAGTAGCCTGCGTGTATCAAGCCCCAGGGATCGGGGCGCGGTATCAACTGCGTCAGCCCATCCAGCGCCAACGTATACTTTTCCTTTCTTAACTGAAGCGTTGAGGCCAGGTACTTCATCAGATGGGGCGAACCTGAGAACGCGCCAATCATATTGATGCCCAGCCAGGGCGCATCGCTGCTCAGCAGCGCCTTTACCTCCTCAAGCGGATGCAGTAAATGCGTTGGTGCAAGCACCAGACTCAGGCTGGTGCTGTAACCCGTCAGTTCGGTGAGGCTGTGGAGGTAAATTACATTTTCAGCGGGGTAGTGGGTGCAGAGCGGCGGGATCGCCTCTTGCGTAAAACCAAAGGTAAAGCTGGCATCGCTCTCAATAATCAGAGCATTATAGCGACGGCTCCACGCCAGCAAGGCCGCACGATTGCTCATGCTCATACGCGCGCCCGAGGGGAAATGGTTTGTCGGTGAGACACAGACAAAATCAACAGGATGCGTCGGCAAAGAGCCTGCCTCAAGGCCATCCTTACCGCTCCTGACAAAAATAATCTCATAATTCAGGGCGCTAAAAAGCTGGTAAATCTGGGGTGAACAGGGATCTTCCAGAACGACGGTTGGGCAGGGATTACGCATTTTACCGTACCAGGCGATAGCGGCCAGCGCCTCCTGCGGCCCCTGCATGAACAGCATATTTTCGTGCCGGGCGTCGATGCCGCGGGTAATTTTAAGGTAGCGAACAAAATTATGTTTCAACGCGGCGGCGTTCTTATGTTCCTCTCTTCCGCTCCAGTAAGTGTCTTTCACGTAGCTGAGATCTTTGCACCATTTTCTGATGAAGTGCGGAGGCAGCATGGCGTTATCGTGTCGGGAAAGTCGCCCGGCAATCGTGAGCAGGTTGGCATCGTCGGCTGATAAGGGTAAGTCAACGGTAAGTTGTGCTGGAGCGTTGCTGCTGTGCCCCGTCATCCCGCTACGCAGCACAACATAGCAGCTTCGCTCTCTGCCTTCGATATAACCGAGACTTTCCAATTCTTTATAGGCCAATACCACCGTGCTGCGAGAAACGCCGTAACGCTGGCTCATAATACGAATTGACGGAAGAATGTCTTGTTTACTTAATTGCCCGTTAATGATCATGCTGGTAATATTTTCGACGATGCTGTTCCTGACGCCGGTCGTATTAGTTGTTTCAATAATCATTTATTATTCCTCCCGTTTTTATGGATTTTGTCTTTTAAAATTACCAATGGCAATACATTCTTATTTCCTCGTTTTTTTAATTAGGGTTGCACGTAACGTAATTATGCAATGAACTCTCTGCTGCAATCGGCAGAGATGTTATCGCTGTCACGTCTGGCGTTTTATTGTGTCTGAAATATTTTTCTGTACTGTATCTTTGCCCTGCCTCTGTTCCTGGGTACTATCTGACACGACAAAGCTGCGAACAGGGTTTGTTCCTCATTGAACAGGTAGCATTTATTTATAACAATCTGATAAGGAAATTATTATGAAAGACATGATCCTTCTGTCATGTATGAAAACGTCAAATATCGTCTCCGACGCGCGCCAGAGCATAGTGAAATTTATTAATAAGCAGGATGGCGTGACGGCAATTGAATATGCTGTTATCGCCGTTGCGGTTACCGCTGCGCTGATGTCAATCTTTGGTGATGAGGGCAATTTTACCTCCGCGCTTAAGTCTAAGTTTGATTCTCTGACTGACGCTCTGAACGGTACTGGCTCGCAAAAATAATCAGTAATTAATTCTATAAGCGTGGTGGGTTTTGTATGGCAGGATGGCTGTTCATCTTACTGGTTCCGTTATTTATTGATGTCTGTTATACCGATGCGCGTTACAGAATAATCAGAAATCACACCACGCTGCTTGTTGCATTTCTCTGTGCCGGAGGCAGTTTTTTTTCTCCCGCCGGTTGTTTCTGGCTACCCGCACTGTGCATATTATTGGGAGGGTTTTTTCTGAGTTTGTTTAATATTATCGGAGCCGGAGATATTAAGCTGATGGCTGCGCTTGCGCTCTCTTTCGATGCTGAAACCACGCTGGCTTTTTTGTTTTCCACAGCGCTGGCCGGACTGCCGCTTATTTTTATTATTTTTATCCTCAACTTTTTTTCATCACGCTTTTACGGCAGAAAAAATAAGAAAAACCTCCCATATGGGATCGCTATCGTAAGCGGATACCTGGCAACGTCTCTTCTGCTCAGGGTACCAGCATGAACCAGAGATTATTAATGATTATCGCCGTTTTGCTGCTGGTTGTGGGCGTATGCGGACTGCTGCTCTTTTCGGGCGATGAGATACAGGAAGCGCAAACCGTGACCGTTTATACCGCCAGCAAGGCGCTGAAAAAAGGCGAGGCGCTGACCACGGAAAACTGGACGCGCACCACTAAAACGCCAGACAGTAATGAAACGTCGGAAAAAATGCCGGAAAGCCTGGAGGGCTACGTTGCCGCTGAGGATATTGCTCAGGGTGCAGTGATAACGCTGAACGCTATTACGCTTCCGATGCCGGTTAAATTTGAAAAAAAGCAGGATCATTTTCTTTATCAGATCGTCCTCAATCAGGAAGACAGCCTGCCGGTAGCCGAACTGAAAAAGGGTGAGCTGATTGATATCTATTTGCGCTATTACATTCTCAAAGACGGCCGGGGACAGAGTAAAAGCCTTGTCGATCGCGAAGGGAAGCCCATCGCAAAATCCGTGGTAAAAGTCATTAAGCTGTTAAGCAATAAGCGCTTTAACGCCCTCACACAAAGCGACATTGGCGACGTGCTCAACGGCAAAGGCGGCGCCCGTGCCCAGATTTCTATCGAGCTGAACAGTGAAGACAAATCCACCTTACAAACGCTCAGCCATATGGGCGAACTGCTGGCTTATCCGGCAAACGCGCCGGTCACGGCCGTAAGCGGCCGCGTCTCTATTCCTGAAACGATTACGGAAATCCGCGGGAGAAATGCAGGATGAGAAGGTGCTTTAAGCTCAATGGATTATTGTTCCTGACCGGGCTGCTGATAATCGTTTCCAGCGGGTTGGTTCATGCCGAAACCATTTATCTTGAAAAGGGCGGGGCGAGAACGGTTAAGGTCAGCGAGAGTATTGATACCGTATTTACCTCTAACCCGGACGTGGTCGATTATCAGGTGATTGGCGATCGCGAAGTGGTGGTTTACGGCGTGTCCAACGGACGCGGAGAACTGTTGCTCATTCAGTCGGGTAAAAGCCGTAGCATCACGATTC
The DNA here is from genome assembly GCF_000770305.1 of Erwinia oleae. Taxonomy (GTDB): domain Bacteria; phylum Pseudomonadota; class Gammaproteobacteria; order Enterobacterales; family Enterobacteriaceae; genus Erwinia; species Erwinia oleae. The sequence continues at coordinate 15,409 of NZ_JNVB01000027.1, read as the reverse complement.
TGGTTGATCCATTAATCGGCCGCCTTGCTCAACAGGTACAGGATGAATTTCCCGGCAGCCAGATTGAATTAAAAAAGGTGGGCAATAACTATATCTTGGGCGGGACGGCAGCCGACGAAGAGATCCGTGATGCCATTCATCTGATGGTGGGCGAAGCGCTCGACCTGGAACGTGAAGCGCTGAAGACACAGCTTAAAAACAACGATCCTTCTGGTTTTAATATCGATGTCGATTTGAAATACGTCGACTATATCAGCTTTAAGAAGCTGCAAAATCGCATGAGGCTGCCGGTTGCGAATCAGGTTAATGTCAAAATCACCCTGGTTGAAATAAATAAATCCTATGCGGACAACCTCGGTATTGACTGGAAAGCGACCTCGCAGGTGGGGGAGTTTTTGCTCAGCAGATTTAAGTTTGATGCCAACAGCCTGGTAAGCGTTATTCATGCTATCGGCAATGAATCGCTGGCGCGCGTACTGGCAGAACCTAATCTCTCGGTTTTATCCGGCGAAACGGCAGATTTTCTGGTAGGCGGCGAGCTGCCAATTATTACGCGCACCGATAACGGCACCGAAGTCACCTATAAAGAGTTCGGTGTGAAAATGTTTGTCGCCGCAAAGGTTGAGAGCAGCCAAAAGGTGAAGCTTACGCTGGCACAGGAAGTCAGCTCTGTTGACGGGCAAATCTTAAGTGTACCGACGCTCAGATCGCGCAAGGCGCGCACCACAATTGAACTGGCCGATGGCGAAAGCTTTGTTTTGGGCGGACTGCTCAGCGAATCGGAAAGAGAGTCGTTGTCGAAAATACCTTTTATTGGCGATGTGCCAATTCTCGGCGCACTCTTTCGCCACACCGAATCGCAGCGCGAGCGCACTGAACTGGTGATGATTGCTACGGTAAATCTGGTCAGGCCGGTTTCTCCGCGCAACGTGATGCTGCCGGGCTATGTGCGCAGCACCATGCTTGAGCGCTTCTTTAATATTAACGCACTGGTTAAAAATAAAGGGCACCGTGAGGTGGTTCAGTTCATGGAAGAGAGTGGGTTCATTTATTAAGGAATAACCACCATGCAAAAAATACTTATTTTTATTACCACGCTGCTGTGGACGGTTATGGCGAGCGCCAGTAATGTCAGCGAGTTTACGCTCTACAGCCGCAACGATATCGATCGGGAAATACTTTCCGCCGAGGTGGTGAGCCAGTATCAGTTTCTCAGTGGAACCGTACGCGTTTCATGGCTGCGTAACGAGGCGGATAGTTTAGCCAGTCAGCTTAAACAAGCGTTGATTAAAGCAGGCGTCGCGGCCAGCGATATTATTATGGATAAACAGTATCCGGGCGGAAAAAAAGAGGCTGGCGCATTGCTCGTTGTCTCACTGGAGCGGGCCAGATTTCCTTATACCTGTGACTATCACCGTCAGTATTACGCCTTTAATACGGATGAAACAGTGGGCTGCGCCAGTGAAAATAATCTTTTTATGTCACTTCGCGACAGGCAGAAAGTTGTTTTTTAACGTTGAGGGAACGACGCCATGCTGCTTTTTCAAACGGCAAAAGATAAGAGCGAAAAGGAAGAGCCGATCTCTGTTCTGATCTCTCCCCGTACCGAGGTGATCAACAGCGTAACTACGCAGTTTGAGATGCGTGGCGCGGGCCGACTGGATAAGCATCAGGTCAGCCCTGACGCATTTGATACGAAAAAGCTCAGCGGTGAAATCAGCTATTTTATTTTTGATGTGCAGAGTGTAGAGGAGTGCGAGCGGTTTCTCGACAGAATTGAGCTGCTGTTATCCAAAGAGACCAGCTGCATTGCGATAGGCAATATCGATTCGCTGCTGCTGGCGTCCACGCTACAGGCGAAAGGCATTTACTACATTTTTTACCATCCCGATCAGATGCCGAAGCTGGGACAAATTCTCGACAGGCAAATCGATCGCATACAGATGAACCGTTCGTCGTTGAAAATCAGCATGCTGGGCTGTAAAGGCGGCGTGGGTAATTCGACGCTGAGCTACCATCTGGCAAAAAAGCTGGTGCAGGTACGACAAAGTTCGCTGCTGTTGGTGCAGGGCGCGGGCGGCACGCGCAATCTCGACCTTATCGCCCGCGGCGACATCACCAGCGACGTCATCAAGCTTCAGGAGAATCTCTTTGCGCTTTACGAGCAGCGCGAGCATCGCTGGGATTTCACGCTGCCTTTGTACGAAACCTATGATTTCGTACTTTTTGACCACCCAGTTCACAATGCGGAAGTGAATGAAATAGAGCACGCGCTGAACCACACGCACTGCGTGATCCTGGTCTGCAATCACGATCTGGCCTCTGTCCGTAACGCGAAAAAGGTTGTCGATTACAACCAGCATTTGCAGAACAGCGGGAGCGGCGTGAAGAAAATTTTTGTCTGCTTTAACGAAGCGCAACCGCGTATTGCAGGCGCGATCACCTCTCAGGAAGCCGGCAGCCTGATTGGACAACCGGTGGATATCGCCATCCCGTGGATTAAAAAAACCGGCGATCCGGCCAGTCCGCTGGAATTCAGCGGCAAAAACAACGAGCTGATCGCGCAGTTAACCCATCTCGCCCTGGGGCGCCGGGAAAATAGTCCTCAGGCGGGCAGCGCCCGCAGTTTATTCAGTCTGATTCGCAGGAAGCGATAATCGATGAAAAGTCAGTATGATGAGTTAATGCGCGGAATGCGCGCTTCGGTACTGCCGCGCCTCGATTTGGATATGATCGATCGTCTGCTTACGGATCGTACCGCGCTGGTAAAAGAGGTGGCTGGCGTAATCCAACAGGTCGGTCTGGAAACCAACCGCTATCTGCCGTCAGAAGAGATGCAGATACTCGCAACGGCTATCGCTGATGAAATCACTGGCGTGGGGCCGCTGCGTGAACTGATGGAAGACAGCAGCATCAGCGACGTGCTGGTTAACGGGCCGGACAATATTTTTGTGGAAACCGGCGGCAAGCTGGTAAAAACCAACAAACGTTTTATCGACAACGATCAGCTTACTGAGATCGCCAAACGGCTGGTAGCGCGCGTCGGGCGGCGCATTGACGAATCCCAGCCGCTGGTTGATGCACGTATGACCGACGGCAGCCGTCTGAACGTGGTGATCGGTCCTATCGCACTGGATGGCACCTCAATTTCAATTCGTAAATTCAGCAAAGTGTCGCGCACCTTTCATGACCTGGTGGCGTGGGGCTCAATGGATGAGCGGATGGCCAACTTCCTCTCCGTTGCGGCGCGCTGTCAGGTGAATATTGTTATCTCTGGCGGCACCGGTTCGGGCAAAACCACGCTGCTTAACGCGCTTTCCCAGCATATCGGCAACGACGAACGCATTATCACTCTGGAAGATGCGGCAGAACTCAAGCTACAGCAGCCGCACGTGGTACGACTGGAAACGCGCATGGCGGGGGTGGAAAACAGCGGCATGGTGAGCATGCGCGAGCTGATGATCAACACCCTGCGTATGCGCCCCGACAGGATCATCGTTGGTGAGTGCCGCGGCGGCGAGACTTTTGAAATGCTTCAGGCGATGAACACCGGTCACGACGGCTCAATGACCACGCTGCATGCCAATACGCCGCGTGACGCGCTGTCGCGTATGGAAAACATGGTGATGATGGCGAATCTCAGCCTGCCGATAGAAGCGATCCGCCGCAATATCAGTTCGGCGGTGAACCTGATTGTGCAGGCGTCGCGCCTGCATGACGGCTCACGAAAAATTACCCATATCAGTGAAATTATGGGCCAGGAAGGAGAAACCATCGTGCTTCAGGACATTTTCACTTATGAGGTGGATCACAGCACCGGGTCCGGCGGCAAGGTGTCCGGTAAGTTCGTGACGCCCGGCCTTTCAAGCCGATCGGCCGTCTACCGCAAGGCGGTAGAGCATGGTTGTGAAGGTTATCTTAAAACGATATTTGGCTGAGCCATTATGAGAAACCTCTTTGTTCTTATCCTCATTTTTGGTTTTCTCTGCATTTTTGTGCTTTTTCAGCGTCGCCACCTGACGCAGAAGGCAACGTCATGGCAGGGCAGGCGCGTCAGATCGTTAAATATGATGCTCAGCCACCAGCAGCAGGAACGGTCTGACGTGGCGCTGGACAGGCTGCGCCGTGCGATGGCCGACCGGCTCTACACGCTACTTAACGTGCTGGACTTCAAAGATAAAAAGTTGTTTGTTCGCAACCTCCTTATTCCTGCGGCTGGCGCGGTCGGCGTGACCATGGTTAACAGCAAATTTGTCGGCTTACCGCTTATGTGGGTGGCACCGGCGGGCGCCGTCACGGCTTATATGGTGTTCTTCGCTATTCTCAGCAAACGCAGGCGTAAAGAGTTCAACGTCAATTTTTCCGAGGCGTTAACCACGCTCAACGGCGCGATCTCGTCGGGCCGAACGTTTCTCCAGGCGATGGCGGATTACGCACTGGTCAGCGACAGCAAGCTTGCCCATGAGTTTGGCGTGATCAGCCGACGGCTGAATATGGGGGAAAATGCCGATCAGGTGTTTCACGACTCCTGGCAGAACTATCCCTATCGCGAATATTACTTTTTCATTGTGGCCATTCTGCTCAACGTGCGCGGCGGCGGACGCTTAAAAGAGGTGCTGCTCAAACTACAGCGATCCGTTGCCACCGGCGTGGCAATGGAGAAAAAGATGCTGTCGATGACTTCAGAAATGCGCATGGCGTCGAAAATCACCGGGGCAATCCCGTTTATTTTTCTGTTAATACTGAAATTTATCAACCCGCAGGACTTCGAGTACGTTATTTATCACGAAGACGGCAAAGTGATTCTCTATTATCTGCTCGGTAGCGTACTGACCGGCGCAGCCATCCTTAAATTCCTGATGAGGGGGATTTGAGCAATGAAAATTGTACTGGCTCTGTTGATATTCATCAGCACCGTGCTGCTGGCGGTCATGTTTTATCGGCAACAAAGAATAAAGCGACTTTCCGCCCTGATCAATTTTGTTGCCGAAGAGAACAAAGAGAAAAAAATACAGCAGCTAAAAAATAATCATGAAGCCGAAATGATTCTGGAGAAAAAGAATATTTTGCTCGGCATTGCGCGTAGATTCGACAGTAATATGTCCTGGAAAGCCGGATTAACTGCGGTCTGCATTACGGTTATCTGTCTTGCCAATTTACTGCTGTCGCTTGAACTGGATGATTCCAGCCTGGTATTAAGCGCCGTTATCGTGATGGTCATTGCCATTGTTCTGCCGGGCAAAATACGCGGCATGATTGTGAATCGCCGGGTGAAAAAAATGAGCAGTGAAATACCCTGGCTGGTGGATCTGCTGGCAGTCTGCGTGCAGTGCGGCATGAGTCCGGAGGCGTCTTTCCGTTTTCTCAGTGAAAAAATGGCCGGGATCAACCCGGACTTCACGCCGTTTCTTGAGCGTCTGGTCAAAAGAACCGAGGTCAGCGGCATGAGTGATGCTTTGAAGCGTTTCTACCTGGAGCTGCCCTCACAGGAAAACCGCATGCTGTGCGCCACGCTTGAACAAAGCCTGCAATACGGCTCATCGCTCTATGAACAGTTGATCACGCTGTCGCGCGATATCCGTGAAGTTCAGCTCCTCGCCGTCGAGGAAAAGATTGGCAAGCTGGGCGCAAAAATGAGCGTGCCGCTTATTCTGTTTTTTATGTTTCCGGTGGTGGTGGTTGTCGCCGTTCCGGGCGTTATGAGGGTACTGTCAAATGGATAAAAAAGTGCTGCCTGTTCTCGCTGTGCTGTTATTAATGCTTACGGGCTGTTCGCAAACACATTATCGCACCGACGGCAGTAGCGGTGGGGAGGCAAGAAAAATTGCCGAAAAAGAGCGAATTTTGCTTAAAACGCAGAATTACGAAGCGCTCATTCAACAGAATCGCGAACTGCTTAAAAAGAAAGAAGATCCTGACGTCCGCTTCCGCCTGGCGGAATACTACTATCTGGCCGGTAATTACAATTCCTCGCTGCATTATTTAAAAGAGTCGCTACTTAAATCGCCCGCCGCGCGGGTCTATCTTCTTCAGGGAAAAAACCTGATCGCGCAGCGAAATTATGACAGCGCGCTGAAGTTTATCAATATGGCTGCTCAGCGCGAGCCGGGTAATGCGGAAGCACTGAATCTGCGCGGCGTTATTCTGGCAAATAAAGGAGAGTTGAAAACGGCCATGGGCGCGTTTGAGCAGGCGCGTAATGCTTTCTATCCAGAAGAAAAGGTCATGAATAACATGGCACTGGTGCATATAGTCGAACGTCGCTATTCGCAGGCTATTCAGATGCTACTGCCCGTTTACCTGCGCGGCTATCGTGATAGCCACTTTACCCATAACCTGATTTTTGCGCTGGTTAAGGATGGCGACCTGCGCTATGCGAAGGAGATCATTAAGCGGGAAAATCTTTCACGCTATCCCGATACGCTGGTGTCCGCACTGTTTGAAGTGGAAAGTAATATGGCGCCGCTGTAGCGCGACATCTGAAGTGAGAAGCGCAAATGAGATCAATTTGTCAACGATTAACGCATTTTTATCGTGATAAAAAGGGTATAGCCGCAATAGAGTTTTCAATGGTTATTATCGTTTTTATATTTTTCGCCTTTTTTATTTTTGAAATCAGCCGTTATATGTTTGTCTCTTCGGCGATAGATTTGACGCTGGCTGAATCGGCCAGAATAACGTCATCGCGGTTACAGAAAAAAACGGACTATGCGGCCATTTTTCACGATACCGTTGCAGAACAAAGCCGTCTCTGGTCAACGTTTATTGATGGAGGAAATTATCACGTTACTATTTTGTATTGCCACTCAATCGGCCAGGCAATCAATGGACAATGTAATCAAAACGAGGCTGCCGGTAAGGCCCTGGCAATTTATGAGGTTCAATACGATTATCAACCGCTGCTTTTTAACGGCGCTGTACCGGGTTCGGAAAAATTAATTAGCGCATTAAAAAAATCATTAACCCGGCGGTTGGTATTCGTTCAGGAGTACGAAAGAGAGGAGATTTTCAGGGATGATGATCAATCTTAAAACGGCAGTTCGCGACTTTTCAGACGCAGTAGCGGGATCGATTCTTACTGAAGCGGCTTTTATATTCACGGTACTGGTATCGCTCTGTGTCGGCGCCATTGATTATGGCGGTTTTATCGCGCAAAGGGGGCGTATAGAAAGCGTTAGCTACTCCCTGGCCTCGGTCTTACGCGAACGTAAACATCTCTTTGACGATCGGGAAATGATTATCCAGGAAGATGTCGATCGGCTGGCGGCCCTGACGGCAACGCTTCTGGATCATCCGGAAGCGGCAAACTTCTGTCTCAGCGTGGAATCAGTGACGTTTCGGCCTGGTGAAGACAAAGTTGTGGAGAATTATCGTCGTTATAATGGTGGCATGGCACAGTGCAACAACACGCGTCCGGCAGCCCTGCTTTCCGATTTAACCGACCTGTCAGTCTGGAGTAACCGGCAGCGTTGGATTCCGATCTATCAACTCACCCTTATTGTACCGACCCGAAAAAGTAGCCTGCAAACGCTTAGTCTGCTCCCTGATGACATTAAGGCTGCCAGTATCGTTATACGCCGTTAACTTCAAGGATTGTTATGGGTTATCCACTCAGTTCTGTTCTTATATTTCTTAGTGCGTTATTTATTACCCAGGCGCAGGCGACGACACCGGTGAGCATTCTTGTTTTTATTAACTCAATCCAGCCGGAGCATAATAAACTGGTGCGGGAAATCCAGCATCAGCTCTATTTCAGTCAGCAGCTTCAGCGCAGGTTAAGCGTAACCATAATCGATATCAACACGCAGGGAGAAAACCTGTCAGGCCCGGCTGGATATATAAAAGACAGACAGGGGATCTGGGCAGAGAAATATCGCCCGGCAGAGACCCCCTCTCTTTTTTGTCTGAAGGGGAAAAAAGCGGTTTATATAAAAATGGCCTCGGCCAGGGAGATAAGATCGTGTTTGTGAGCAAACGGCACTTACGCAACGTTATTTACGGCACCACGGGCGCACTGGCACCCGCTTTTGCGGTTTTACTACCGGTGCTGCTCGGCATGCTGTCGTTAGGCATTGACGGTTCCAACGCGATGTCGCAGCGCGCACGCCTTTCCACTGCGATGGCGGAAGCGTCGATGGGGGTTGCCGCCGCCGGTAAAACGGCAATGACGGCAGAGGAGAGTCGGGAAACCAACGCGCTGATCGACCACTATCTGCGCTATTACATACCGGCGATGATCGGTAAGCCAGAAATAAAAATAGTGACGAGTAGCGATGCGGAAAATGAGTATGATTTGAGCGCGCTGAATTACCATTTCGCTGTACAGGTTAATGTCCCGTTACTGTTTCGCGCTATTCCCGGTTTAAATCGGGAGGTTACGTTGGGTATCAGCGAACTTAAAGTCAGAAAATTCAGTTCAATCGCCACGGATTATGTGTTTGTTATGGACTTTTCTGACAAACAAAGCGGTTTACAAATGGATGGGCTGAAACGAGTGGTAAAGCAAATTAGCCATGAAGTTATCGAAAATAATACCGACTCCAGAATAGCCTATATTCCCTTCAGCGTAGGTGTACCTGTGCTGTTGAAAGAAACCAATGAGCGGGGCGGGAGAAAAATTGCCTGTTCAATTTTGTTTGTCCCGACCCCTGAATACGCCATTAATTATGCATTCTGGGCTGATAAAAACCTGATCACCAGCCCTGACTGGAATGCCAGAATGTATGAAATGGACCGTTATCGTTATCAGTATTACAATGAGGTTGTCAGAATGGCCACGCCGGTTATACCGGAAACGCAAATGCAGCAGCGTTGGTGTAAAGCTAATAGCGAAAGCGGCAGAGCGGTTGGCCAATATCATCATTCCTGTAAAACAGCCAACGAACCTTACAGCGATATCTTTTCTGAGGATTCATCGAAAATTATCAAAGAGGAGTATCAAAAAGCGTTTCATGCATGGTCCCGACACAATGCCCTTATGACGATCATGCATCAGGCATCTGCCGACCTTGACGCAATGCTTGAAAAGATGTTTACCGATGAAGCGATAATCAATCTCCCCCTTCCATGGACGCCACTTCGTTATTATTACCGTACCTTTGACAATATGTGTCAAAGCGGCGGCTGGAGTATGAATTCAGGCGATATGGCCCATGCACAGCCAAAATCATGGATGATTGAATTGACCAATGATTTGCAGCGCCTTGAAAGCTTACAGACGATGACGCAGGCGGGTAAAGCGCAAATTTCCAGCGGCCTGCTCCGCTCGGTGCCGGTGATGGCAAAAGGTAAAAACAGACGGAAAGTTTTTATTCTTCTGCATGACGGGCAGCATGGCGGCTGGGATGGCGTCACTCAGGAGTTACTGAAGGAGAAGAACGTTTGTGGGAAAATTAAAGAAGGGCTGATCGCACGCGCGCAAACAAAAGATACTACGGTTGATATGTACTACATTTCCACCAGTTTTAGCGGAGAAAATGTGGCGATATGGGGAAGGCAGTGTGTGGGGAAAGAGCGCGCCACGACGGCAACGTCAGAAAAGGCGTTGATCGATATCCTGAGAGGTATTATTTCAGATGAAACGGGGCACTTTGCGAGCTAACAGCGTGGTCGCCAGAGCGACCTTGCTGACTTAGCCTTTATAAACGCATCCTGCCGTGCAGGTCTCTTTCACCATCACCGCACTGAGCAGCGGCAGCGCAGGTTTCACCCGATCCCAAATCCACTTCGCCAGCACTTCGCTGGTGGGGTTTTCAAGCCCTGGGATCTCATTCAGATAGTAGTGATCCAGTCGGTCATAAATCGGCCTGAATGCCGCTTTCAGCTCAGCAAAATCTATAATCCAGCCGGTGTGCGCATCCACTTCGCCGGTAATCTCAAGCCGCACCAGAAACGAGTGGCCGTGCAGACGGCCACACTTGTGGCCAGCAGGGACGTTTGGCAGATGGTGAGCCGCTTCGAACTGGAAATCTTTAAACAGCGTGGTGGCCATAAAACAGTCTCAATTTCATCACAAAAAAACCGGCGAAGTTTACAGGAAAATCCTTTCACACACACGGTTTTCTCCGCTGCGGGTGCTTTCAGGAAGCTGTCGACAAAGCGATTTTTATAACCTGTTGAAAGTTGAAGATTTAATTAACCGTTTTTGTCACTAGATATTATCCATAAAATCGTTAAGTCATTTTAGTTATTTATTATTACCAACCCTTATTTAATGGTTATTATCGTTGTCGTTACCCTGTGCTCAACATGCTGTTTTTACGGCCCGGCCCGATAATGGAACTTCCGACATAATGACAACTCAGGCACCTTCAGGCTCACTGCTTCCGCTCAGTCCGGAACAGCTCGCCCGGTTACAGGCGGCGACCGGCGATTTTTCAACCACCCAACTGGCCTGGCTTTCCGGCTACTTTTGGGGCGTGGTTAATCAGCACCCTGGCACGGCGGCGGCAAGCACGCCCGCACCGGCAGCCGTTTCTACTATCACCGTACTTTCTGCTTCTCAGACCGGCAACGCACGCCGCCTGGCTGAACAGCTACGCGATGACCTGCTGGCGGCGAAGCTGAACGTCAACCTGGTGAATGCCGGAGACTACAAGTTCAAGCAGATCGCCCAGGAAAAGCTGCTGATCGTGGTCGCCTCGACGCAGGGCGAAGGCGATCCGCCGGAAGAGGCCGTTGCGCTGCACAAATTTCTGTTGTCGAAAAAAGCGCCGAAGCTGGACAGCACGGCGTTTGCGGTTTTCGGTCTGGGTGACACCTCTTACGAATTCTTCAGCAAGGCCGGAAAAGATTTTGACGGCAGGCTGGGCGAGCTGGGCGGCGAGCGCCTGCTCGCCAGGGTGGATGCCGACGTGGAGTATGCCGCCGACGCCGAACGCTGGCGCAAGCAGATAACCGATATTCTGAAGGCGCGCGTGCCTGCTGAAGCGCCGGTGCAGGCGGTGGTAACGGCGGCGGGAAGCGTGAACGAAGTCTTCAGCAGTCCTTACACGAAAGAGGAGCCGCTGACCGCCAGCTTTGCGCTGAACCAGAAAATAACCGGCCGCAACTCAGACAAAGACGTACGCCACATCGAAATTGACCTCGGCGAGTCCGGCCTGCGCTACCAGCCCGGCGACGCGCTGGGCGTGTGGTATGAAAACGATCCTGTACTGGTGGCCGAACTGCTTGAGCTGCTGTGGCTGAAGGGCGACGAGAGCGTAGAGGTTAATGGCCAAACGCTGCCGCTCGCCGCTGCGCTGCAACAGCACTTTGAGCTGACGGTCAATACCCCGCAGATTGTTGAAGCGTATGGCAAGCTGTGCCGCGATGAAACACTGCTGTCGCTGATTGGTGAAAAGGCGACGTTGCAGCACTATGCGCAGACCACGCCGATTGTGGATATGGTGCGGCAGGCGCCGGTTGAACTGAATGCAGAACAGCTGGTCGCGCTGCTGCGTCCGCTGACGCCGCGTCTCTATTCCATTGCCACTTCGCAGGCGGAAAGCGAAAGCGAAGTGCACATTACCGTCGGCGCGGTGCGCTATGAGATTGACGGACGCCAGCGCGCGGGCGGCGCTTCCAGCTATCTCGCCGACCGGCTTGAAGAAGACGGCGAACTGCGCATCTTTATCGAGCACAACGATAATTTCCGCCTGCCTGCTAATCCTGATGCGCCGGTGATTATGATCGGGCCGGGCACCGGCATTGCACCATTCCGTGCCTTTATGCAGCAGCGCGACAACGACGGCGCATCCGGTAAGAACTGGCTGTTCTTCGGCAATCCGCACTTCACGGAAGATTTTCTCTATCAGGTCGAGTGGCAACGCTATGTGAAAGATGGCCTGCTGACCAACATCGATCTGGCCTGGTCACGCGACCAGCAACATAAGGTCTACGTGCAGGATAAGCTTCGCGAGCGCGGCGAAGAGGTGTGGCGCTGGATTGAGCAGGGCGCGCATATTTATGTCTGCGGCGATGCAAACCGAATGGCTAGAGATGTTGAGCAGGCGCTGCTTGAGATCGTGGCCGGGCACGGCGGCATGGACCTTGAAACCGCCGACGAATTTTTAAGTGAGCTGCGCATTGAGCGCCGTTATCAGCGAGACGTGTACTAATGACTGAAAAACATCCTGGACCGCGGGTGGTTGAAGGCAAGCTGACCGATGCTGAACGCCTGAAGAAAGAGAGCAACTTTCTGCGCGGCACCATTGCTGACGATTTGCAGGACGGCCTGACCGGCGGCTTTACCGGCGACAACTTCCTGCTGATCCGCTTTCACGGCATGTATCAGCAGGACGACCGCGATATTCGCGCCGAGCGCGCCGAGCAGAAGCTGGAGCCGCGTCATGCGATGATGCTGCGCTGTCGGTTGCCTGGCGGCATCATCACGCCGAAACAGTGGCTTGGCATCGATAAGTTTGCCGCTGACAATACGATTTACGGCAGTATTCGCCTGACCAATCGCCAGACCTTTCAGTTTCACGGCATTCTGAAAGGAAACGTGAAGCCTGCGCATCAGATGCTGCATGAAGTGGGGCTTGATTCGCTGGCGACCGCCAACGACGTAAACCGTAACGTGCTCTGTTCGTCCAATCCGGTGGAGTCTGAACTGCATCAGGAAGCGTATGAGTGGGCAAAAAAACTCTCCGAGCATCTGCTGCCGCAGACCCGCGCCTATGCGGAGATCTGGCTGGATAAAGAAATAGTCGCGACCACGGATAAAGAACCGATCCTCGGTGAAACCTATCTGCCGCGTAAATTCAAAACCACCGTGGTGGTGCCGCCGCATAACGATGTCGATCTGCATGCTAACGATCTCAACTTTGTTGCCATTGCCGAAAACGGCAAATTAGTGGGCTTTAACCTGCTGGTCGGCGGCGGGCTGTCCATCGATCACGGCAACAAAGCCACCTATGCACGCGCCGCCAGCGAGTTTGGCTATCTGCCGCTGGATAAAACGCTGGCCGTGGCGGAGGCGGTGGTCACCACGCAGCGCGACTGGGGTAATCGTACCGATCGTAAAAACGCCAAAACCAAATACACCCTGGAACGGGTGGGCGTGGAAACCTTTAAAGCGGAAGTGGAACGCCGCGCCGGGCTGACCTTTGAGCCGATTCGCCCTTATGAATTTACCACGCGCGGCGACCGTATCGGCTGGGTGAAAGGCATTGATAATAAATGGCATCTGACGCTGTTTATTGAAAATGGCCGCCTGCTTGACTATCCGGGGCGCCCGCTGAAAACCGGCATCGCCGAAATTGCGAAAGTGCATCAGGGTGATTTCCGCCTTACCGCCAATCAGAACCTGATCGTGGCGGGCGTGTCCGAAGCCGAAAAACCGGCCATTGAGGCGCTGGCGCGCGAGCACGGCCTGATGGAAAGCGTCACCGTGCAGCGTGAGAACTCAATGGCCTGCGTGTCATTTCCCACCTGCCCATTGGCGATGGCGGAAGCCGAACGTTTCCTGCCGCAGTTTGTTACGCGCGTTGAGGAGATCATGACCCGCAACGGCGTCGGTGATGAGCACATCGTGCTGCGCGTCACCGGCTGTCCGAACGGCTGCGGACGGGCGCTGCTGGCCGAGATAGGCCTGGTGGGCAAGGCGCCGGGGCGTTACAACCTGCACCTGGGCGGTAACCGTATCGGTACGCGTATTCCCCGCATGTACCGGGAGAACATTACCGAAGACGAAATTTTGTCTACCCTTGATGAACTGACGGGCCGCTGGGCGAAAGAGCGCGAGGCAGATGAAGGCTTCGGCGACTTTACTATTCGCGCCGGCATTATCAAACCGGTGCTTGACCCGGCCCGCGATTTTTGGGAATAACGGAGGCGTGATATGTCTGTACTCGATCTCTCTGCTCTGAACGGCCTGCCTAAAGTTGAGCGCATCATGGCGCTGGCTGAGATCAACACAAAACTGGAGAAGTTGTCGGCCCAGGAGCGGGTGCTGTGGGCGCTGGAAAACCTGCCCGGCGAGGCGGCGCTCTCCTCCAGTTTTGGTATCCAGGCGGCGGTGAGCCTGCATCTGGTGAATCAGGCGAAGCCGGGCATCCCGGTGATCCTCACCGACACAGGCTATCTGTTTCCTGAAACCTACCAGTTTATCGATACGCTGACGGAAAAACTGGATCTCAATTTGCAGGTCTACCGCGCCGCGCAAAGCCCTGCCTGGCAGGAGGCGCGCTACGGCAAGCTGTGGGAGCAGGGTGTGGAAGGCATTGAGCGCTACAACGACATCAACAAAGTTGAGCCAATGAATCGCGCGCTGCAAGAGCTGAACGTGCAGAGCTGGTTCGCTGGTTTACGCCGCGAGCAGTCCGGCAGCCGTGCGAGCCTTCCTGTACTGGCTATCCAGCGCGGCGTCTTCAAGATCCTGCCGATTATCGACTGGGACAACCGTCAGGTCTATCAATACCTGAAGGACAATGACCTCGGTTACCATCCTCTGTGGGATCAGGGCTATCTGTCAGTGGGCGACACCCATACGACCCGCAAATGGGAGCCGGGTATGGCCGAAGAGGAGACGCGTTTCTTCGGACTCAAGCGCGAGTGCGGCCTGCACGAGTAGGTATTCGCTGCACTGTCGCTATCAGGCATTTGCCGCCACTGTCTAAGGCGGCAGATGCTGGTTGTTATGTAATATAATTCTCTCTGCATTTTCACCTCGCCCCTCCTCGACTATCTCTTAAGTCAGACACTATTACGCCAGCTTGCCTGTCAGATAAACCGGTGCAATTTCCTTGTTTTTAATGCAGGTAGTAAATATATACAGGCGAAGTGAAGAAGAATGTTCTTAAAAAAAGGTTAGGAATATAAATTAATCACGTGGGAAGAGATAATACGTTAGTAAAAATAAGTTCGCGTCGTATTCCTCTTAAATTATTGATTTTAGTCAATATTATTTTTTACCTTTAATATTTTTTACCCGCAACTTACAAAAAATTACATTTGATGGGTTTATTAAATTTATCAAAAAAACAAAACTTAAATTGCAGTTGGAAAATTAAGCGCCCCAGCGGCACCCTGAGGAGATTATCTATGATCAGGAACTTTTTATTGCGCGCGCTATTTGCCCTTATTGCCGGAGCCGCATTGGGGGTAATCGTGGGTAAACTGTCCGATTATTTTCACCTGTCTTTATCGTTCGATCATATCGTCATCGGCATCGTCATTTTTATTGTTTTGACCGACAGATTACTTATATCCCGTATTTTAGTTCGACAGACTCATCATTAATCAACCTGAGAGGGTAAAATGCGAGAATTAACGGCATCAGAAATTGAATTCGTTTCCGGCGGTAACGCCAATTCTGGTTATGAAGGCGGATGTAGTTCTGCCGTCACTAATGGCGCAACTGACGGCGCGATCGCCGGCGCGGTCGGCGGCGCCGTAACGGGCGCGCTGGGTACGGTGGCTTCCGGGC
>NZ_JNVB01000026.1 GCF_000770305.1 Erwinia oleae | reverse complement strand
ATGAAGAGTTGGGCAAAATTGAAATTGTCCGCATGGTGCTGTAAGAGAGTATGGCGTATAGAGCGACCGCGCGTCGCTCTTAGCTGACGCAATTTTCACTTCTCAACGGACTGCCCGTTTTGCTGCCAGATACCTTAATTGTTCGTCAACCTGGCCTTCAGCCCTGGGATGCCGTCTCACAGGCGATGCATGCCTTTACCGATCGCCGTAACGATGCCACGCCGGACGAGCTGTGGCTGGTTGAACATCATCCCGTTTTTACCCAGGGCCAGGCCGGTAAGGCTGAACATCTGCTGATGCCCGGCGACATTCCCGTGATGCAAAGCGACCGCGGCGGTCAGGTGACCTATCATGGCCCCGGTCAACAGGTGATGTATGTGATGATCAACCTGAAGCGCCGTAAAGTAGGCGTTCGCCAGCTCGTTTCCGCGATTGAACAAACGGTAATAAATACGCTGGCGGACTACGGTATTGACGCCGCCGCCCGCGCCGATGCGCCTGGTGTTTACGTCAGCGAAAAGAAAATTTGCTCGCTGGGGCTACGCATACGCAACGGCTGCTCGTTTCACGGGCTGGCGTTAAATGTGGATATGGATCTGACGCCTTTTCTGCGCATCAATCCCTGTGGCTACGCCGGACTGGAGATGACGCAGTTGAGCGCGCTGCGTCCCGGCGTGACGACGGAAGCGGTGCGTCCGCTGCTGGTTGAGCATTTCGCGCGTCTGTTGGAAATACCCTCGCTGAGCTGGCAGAGCGATAACCGCCTGCCCATTTGGTGACCGCACGTGCGGATTTACAAATCCGTTACATTCCGTGGCTGAAAGTCGTCGCCCGGAATGATATAATTTTGACGCTTTTATCAAAAAAAGTTTAATAACTCATTGCGTTTGATGCGGCTTTTTTGAGCGCATACCAACCTGGACTATGCAAGATTATGAGTAAACCTATACAGATGGAACGCGGCGTAAAGTACCGCGACGCAGACAAAATGGCGCTGATCCCGGTTAAAACGGTGGTCACGGAGCGAACGGAGGTTTTACGTAAACCGGAGTGGATGAAAATCAAACTTCCGGCGGACTCCAGTCGTATCCAGGGCATCAAAGCCGCGATGCGCAAAAACGGTCTGCACTCCGTTTGTGAAGAGGCCTCCTGCCCTAATCTTGCCGAATGCTTTAACCACGGCACCGCGACATTCATGATCCTCGGCGCCATCTGTACGCGCCGCTGCCCGTTCTGCGACGTGGCGCATGGCCGCCCCGTCGCGCCGGACAACAACGAGCCGGAAAAACTGGCACAAACTATCGCCGATATGGGCCTGCGCTACGTGGTTATCACGTCCGTTGACCGCGACGATCTGCGTGACGGCGGCGCACAGCACTTTGCCGACTGCATTTCTGCTATTCGCGTAAAAAACCCGGCGATTAAAATTGAAACGCTGGTGCCTGACTTCCGCGGCAGAATGGATCGCGCGCTGGATATCCTCACCGCCACGCCGCCGGACGTGTTTAACCACAATCTGGAAAACGTGCCGCGCGTGTACCGTCAGGTTCGCCCCGGTGCGAACTATGACTGGTCGCTGAAGCTGCTGGAGCGCTTTAAAGAGGCGCATCCTGATATTCCAACCAAGTCCGGTCTGATGGTGGGCCTTGGCGAAACGAATGCGGAAATTGTTGAGGTGATGCGCGACCTGCGTCGTCACGGCGTGACCATGCTGACGCTCGGACAGTATCTCCAGCCAAGCCGTCACCATCTGCCGGTGCAGCGTTACGTCAGTCCGGCGGAATTTGATGAAATGAAAGAGGCCGCGCTGGATATGGGCTTTACGCACGCCGCCTGTGGCCCGTTTGTGCGCTCCTCCTATCATGCGGATATGCAGGCAAAAGGTCTGGAAGTTAAGTAGCGCGTTACATCTGTTTACAGTAACGTGGCGCGCAAAAAAAACGGATGAGCAATCATCCGTTTTTTTTATGGCTTCGCGAGGCGATCAATCTTTATGAACGACCTGCTCAACAGGCTTTTCATCAGCAGCAGGCGTTCTTTTTGCGGACGTATCGTCCTCACTCATGGCTTTTTTAAAGCCTTTAATGGCTGATCCTAAATCGCCACCGAGCGAACGCAGCTTGTTTGTGCCGAACAATAAAACGATCAGCGCGCCGACAATCAGCAGCTTAGCAATACTGATACCTTCCATAAATACCTTCTCTTCAAACCTGACCCGCAACGAGTCGCTTACGGTAAGCTCTATTAACGCGCGGAATGGCGCCTGATACAATCATAATCTGTAACAGAGTAATATTTAGCCCGCAGATAATATCAGATAAAGCGACTCAGGAAAGCCTGAAAGCGAGGATGACGAGGATTGACCAGCACCTCTTCCGGCGGCCCCTGCTCTACGACGACGCCGCCATCCATAAACACCACCCGATCCGCCGCCTCACGAGCAAAGCCAATTTCGTGCGTTACCACCACCATGGTTAACCCCCGATCGGCCAGGGTGCGCATCGTTGCCAGCACCTCGCCGACCAACTCCGGGTCCAGCGCCGACGTCGGCTCATCAAACAGCATCAGTTTTGGCCGGATTGCCAGCGCACGAGCGATGGCTACGCGCTGCTGCTGACCACCCGACAAATGTTGCGGCCACGCATCGGCTTTATCGCTCAGGCCCACCGTCGCCAAAAGCTCCGTCGCCTCGCGGATGGCTTCATCTCGCGGGCGCTTGTGTACGCCAACGGGCGCCTCGATGATATTTTCCAATACCGTCATGTGTGGATAAAGATTAAATTGCTGGAACACCATCCCAATTTCCTGACGCTGGCGGGCGATCTTGCGCGGCGAAAGGCGATGTAGCTGGCCGTTGCGCAACTCGTATCCCACCTGGTGGTCACCGACCATAATGGAACCCGCGTTCAGATCCTCAAGATGGTTGATACAGCGCAGCAACGTTGATTTCCCGGAGCCGGAAGGCCCGAGGATCACCACCACTTCACCGGCCATCACATCCAGGTCGATGCCACGCAGCACCGCATTGTCGCCATAGTTTTTCTGCACGTTTCGCGCCTGGACCAGCGGCTGCATCTCACTCATACATCCTCCCTGGGGAAATAAGGACGATTAACGATGGGTGCCGCCTTGACCGCAGGCGCGCGACGGCGGGCGCTGGAAACCGAGCGACGAACACCCCGCGAATAGTAGCGCTCAATAGCGGACTGGCCGACATTGAGAACCGAGGTAATCAGCAGATACCAGATCACCGCCACCATCAGCATCGGCACCACTTCGAAGGTGCGGTTGTAGACGGACTGTACAGAATAGAGCAGGTCACCCATCGCGATAACGCTCACCAGCGAGGTGGCTTTAATCATACTAATCAACTGGTTACCGCTAGGCGGAATAATCGATCGCATCGCCTGCGGGATAATAATGCGGCGCAGCGCGCGTGCCCGACTCATCCCGAATGCCTGCGTTGTTTCCACCTGCCCCTGATCGACTGAGAGCAGCCCGGCGCGAATAATCTCCGCCATATAGGCCGCCTCATTGAGCGCCAGCCCGGCTATCGCTGCCGTCAGCGGCGTGATCAGATCGTTGGTGTTCCAGGTGGCCCAGGTCGGCCCGCCGAACGGAATACCCAGCGTCACCGTTGGGAACAGGGTGGACATGTTGTACCAGAAGATCAGCTGCACCAGCAGCGGCGTACCGCGAAAAAACCAGATATAGAGACCCGACAAACCGCTGAGCAGGCGATTTTCCGAAAGGCGCGCCACCGCCAACAGCAGCCCCAGCAGCGTGCCAAGGATCATCGACACCACCGTCAAGCCAAGCGTAACCTGAAGCCCCTTGAGAACGGAGCCTTCAGTAAACCACTCAAGCACCACATGCCACTCAAAATTGGGATTGGTCGCCACCAGCCAGAGAAAGTTAGCAGCAATCAGCAGCACCACAATCCAGGAGATCAGGCGACCATAGCGCGGCGCGTTACGGGCCAGCGCCACATCGCGATGCTGTGCGTTTGTCCTGCTCGCGACGCTTTTTTTCATTTTACCTCCCCCTTCGCCAGATTGACGCCAGGTGCTTTAATCATGTTGCCTTCAAGCTTCCACTTCTTCATGATCGCGGCGTAGGTGCCATTATCAAAAAGCGCCTGGTAGCCATCCAACACGACTTTTCCCAGCGCGGAATCTTTTGGCACCACGGTGCCCTGGAAAATATCACCGAAGCCGTTTTTCTGCCCTTTCCCGCTCAGCTCAAGCTGACCATGCGCCTGTTCGACAAAGTAAATCAGCGGTGCCTGAGAGGAGAAAAAGGCATCCGAGCGCTTTGACCGCACGGCAAGGATGGACGAAGGCTGATCGGTAAATGACTGCACGGTCACCGCGGGTTTGCCCGCATCGGTACACACCTTCGACTGCTTACGGATCACCTGTTCGGCGGAGCCGGCAGCCATCACGGCAATGCGTTTGCCGCAGGTGTCGTCAAGCGAGTTGATCTTCGCCGGATTGCCTTTCTGCACGGCAAACACCACAAACTCCTGCACAAAATCAATAAAGTCGTTTTTCTGCTGGCGATCGGGATAATCGCCAACCGGGCCAATTGCCAACTGATAACGACCAGACTTGATACCGGCCAGTACGCCGGAAAGCCCGCTGACGGTGGCGTGTTCGATTTTCACCCCCAGCAGCTGCGCCAGCGCCTCGGTTAAATCGGCAGAAGCACCGCTCATTGAGGTCGGGCTTTCTACAATTTCATAGGGCGGAAAAGAGCCGTTATTCACGGAGATCATCCTGCCCGCTTTTTTAATCTCTTCAGGCAGACGATCGTGCAGCGCCTGGTCAACTTTTTGTGTCGGGATCGCATCGGCAGCCTGAGCAAAACCCGCAGTTAAACCCAGAACCAGCGCAGCAGCCGTTGTTTTTATGGTCATGGTCAGTTTCCCCGGTGTGGTCACGTTAATTTAACTCAGGACGCGCGAAACGCCGATTTTGCAATACGGGCAGCACCTCGCGAACCTGTGCGATGCGCGTCGCCTCCAGCGTGGCGAAGACCAGCGCTGGCGCTTCGGCTGCGCTGGCAATAGCGACACCCATCGGATCAACGACCATACTGTTGCCGATATTGCGCGGGCCGCATTCGCCGACGGCCACCACATAGCAGGTATTTTCTAACGCGCGCGCGGTAACCAGCACCTCCCAGTGCTTCTCTTTCAGCGGGCCTTTTACCCATGCTGCGGGCAGCACCAACACCTCGGCGCCGTCCAGCGCCAGGCGGCGGGCCTGCTCGGGGAAACGCACGTCATAGCAGGTCATCAGGCCCACTTTCATGCCTGCCACTTCAACCAGCGGCGGCACCTGATTGCCCGGCGTCACGTTGCGCGACTCCTGTACGGCGAAGGCATCGTAAAGATGAAGTTTGTCGTAACGGGCGATGATTTCGCCATTGCGAATGGCCACCAGTACATTCAGCGCTTTGCCATCGCCAGCGGGGACATGCACGGTCATCATGGTGGTCAGCGCGTTGCCGCGGCTGGCGGCGCAGACCGCGGTGAGGAAGGGGCCGTCCAGCGGCTGGGCCGCTTTCAGAACCAGATCCGGATCGGCAATATCACGCGCCAGGATGCCTTCCGGCAGCACCAGCAGATCGGCACCTTCCGTCTGTGCTTCCGCCATCAAACGGGTGCAGGTGGCACTGTTTTCCTGCCAGTCGCGGCTGACCGCAAACTGCCCTAATGCAACTTTCATCGTGATGCTCCTTCGCTCTGCATGGGAAAAAGATCGTCAGGCGTGAGGCACTGCGCGGTCAGGCCCTGGTCATAAAGCGCTTTGCCGAAGTCGGCAATCATCTTCTTATTAGCGGTAAAACCGTTCTGATTCCAGTTAGCGGGCAAATCCTGCGCAGTGCGTCGCAAATCATCAAATAGCCAGGGCGTGGTGTCGGCGTACTTCTCCCGCTTTTCAAGCCACAGAGCAGCGGACTGCTCAATCAGCGCACTCAGCGCCTGCGGCAGGCCGGGATGCGTGTTGGCGATGTCAGACCTGAAAGCCAACAGATGGTGGCCAGGGATGTAACCCACCCGATTAAAGTAATCCAGTTCCGCCTGGCGGAAGTCCGGTTGTAGCTGGCGCAGCCCGGAGTCTTTTAAAAAGAAACCGGCTGGCATAAAGGGCGTAAACACCGCATCCAGCTCGCCGGCCCTGAGCAGGTCAATCAGCGGATGCTCGCCCGGCGCGGCTTCGATACGGCCCGGCTGACCAAAACCGCTCAGGCGATCGACAATCGGGTGTTCGGCGGTCAGTCGTCCTGCAAACCAGTAAGCGTCTTCAATGCGCACGCCGGCTTCATACAGCAGCGCGCGGGTCCAGGTGTTGCCCGAATCCTGCCAGCCCGTGACGCCAATCTTTTTGCCTTTCAG
The DNA here is from genome assembly GCF_000770305.1 of Erwinia oleae. Lineage (GTDB taxonomy): Bacteria > Pseudomonadota > Gammaproteobacteria > Enterobacterales > Enterobacteriaceae > Erwinia > Erwinia oleae. The sequence goes on along the minus strand of NZ_JNVB01000026.1, from coordinate 42,238 downwards.
CCCATCAAGCGATGTGACCGGGCTGTCCTGCGTGGTGATGATGCAGCGTTGGCGGAAGCCACGCATAAGAAAATGCGGCAGCGCCAGCAGAGAATCATCCCCTTTCGCTCTGGCCTGCGCGTAGCGGCTGAAGGAAACCTCAGCCGCATCGTATTGCGTGCTGGTCGCTAAATCGCCTACCAGCGTACCCACGCGATCCACCTCAAGATGGAAACCCTGCGGTTTGATATCGCCCAGCGCAAGGGGGGTAAAATAATCCCAGTCGCGCACCGCCAGCCTGATTGTGACCATTTTTGCCTCTTTTTTTAGCTCATGTCATAAGCACAAAATATGCACAGATAATGCTTAAATTTGATACTAGATCGATAATAATATCTGTACAATATTTTCTTTGTTACTGAACAAATGGATTTCTTATGACTTTGCCTCTTGACGTAAACTGGCTTGCTGCGCGAATTACGGACACCTCTGTGAAAGGGATTGCGGCGGCCACCGGCGTATTAATTCGTGAAGGTGAAATCCCGGTTGGCGCACATCTCCCGGCAGTGCGGGATCTGGCCGAGCGGTTGGGTGTGAGTCCGGCCACGGTTTCGGCGGCATGGGGCCAGCTTAAGCGGCAGAAAGTCATTGCCGGTAAAGGGCGCAGCGGCGTGTGGGTGTGTGGCGATAACGTCACGCCGCGTCCGGTGCGTTTCGAAAAAATCGGTAACTACGGCAGCGCTATTCGCGCCGATCTGGCGATGGCGTCACCCGATCCTGCCCTGCTTCCCGACCTGCGTGAAGCGATGCTGCAAGGCGTTCAGTGCGCGCAGCTTAACAGCTATCAGCGCGATGCGATTGCACCGGGCCTGCTGGCAGCCATCAGGCCGCGCTGGCCCTGCGCGGCCGAAGCCTGGCTGGCGACGGATGGCGGCTTTGACGCCATGAACTGCATTGTCCAGACGCTGATAACGCCCGGCGATCGCGTGATTATCGAAGATCCCACCGCCACCCGGCTGCTGGATATGCTGGATAACGTAGGTGCGGAAATGATGCCGCTGGCCTGCGATGAGGAAGGCCCCCTGCCCGGCGCGCTGGCGATATTATTAAAAAAAGGGGCGACGGCAATGATTTATCAGCCGGGTACGCATTCAGCAACCGGTAAGACAGTAAGCAAAACCCGCAGCCAGCAGCTTGCAGAGGTATTAAAAGAGAGCCGCACGCTGATTATTGAAGATAACGGCATTGGCGATCTGGCCGCGCAGGCGATCTACAGCCTGGGCAGCTATTTTCCCGATCGTACGCTGCACGTTCATTCATTTTCTAAAGCGTATGGCCCGGATTTACGCCTGGGCGTGCTCTCCGGGCCGATGGCGCTGGTGAAACGCATTCAGTCATGGCGCAACTTCGGCGCAAGCTGGACCAGCCGCATTTTGCAGCATGCCGTGGCATGGATGTTAAACGATCCTGCAACGCAACAGCAGATTGAGCACGCCAAAGCCATCTATGCCACGCGCAGAAAAGCGCTCCTGACAGCGCTTGCGCAACGCGGCCTGACGCTGCCGGAGCGTGACGGACTGAGTATTTTTATTCCTGTAGAGTCGGAACAGTTTGCGATGATCACCCTGGCCGCGCGCGGCATCGCCGTGCTGCCGGGCGAACGCTGTCGCAGCGGCGGCATTCAGTTTATACGCGTCAGTACGGCCATGATGCAGCCGGAACAGATTAATGCCATTGCAGATGCGCTGGTGCTGGCAAGCGGCAGAGAGATAAATGAGTGGACCGATCACGCTGCCGGCGACTGAATACGAACGAAAAAAAACCCGCCAGCGGCGGGTTTTTAGAATTCTGTCTGATAACTTAAATAGCGGCAACGTTAGCAGCAGATGGGCCTTTGGCGCCGTTTGTGATTTCGAACTCTACGCGCTGACCTTCAGCCAGAGTTTTGAAACCGTTGCTCTGGATGGCAGAGAAGTGTACGAACACGTCTTTGCTACCATCTTCAGGAGTAATGAAACCGAATCCTTTGGACTCATTAAACCACTTAACGCTACCTTTAATCTTGGACATCAATATTACCTTTACATGAAAAATGGACACTAAACTGTGTCGGGAGTTAGTACAGCAATTGCCGAGGCTTTTGTCCAGTAACCGATGATGAAAAAGTGATAAATATCGCTTTTTTTTATTCTTGCCCCACGATCCACGCCGCATAACGAAGAAGAGGATACTCATCAGGCGAGAAAGGCAGAGCCTGATACGCTGATAATCAGTGCTATTGCTGGTTCTCTACATAACTCATTGATTTATAATCATCATTGATACAGCCTCTTGTGCAAATATTCACTTCTTTTTAATGCTTAAAAAAAAGCCTTTTAAAATATATGCCTACGTTGCTTGCCTTGATCCAGATCAATTGCCCTGATAGTTTAGAGCCAATACTAATTAACGTAGCTTATCGATTTTAAAGAATTATCTGATAGTATAACTGCCGTTACGATAAATCTCATAACGTGCAGGAGCAGCAAACGTGGTACTGAAATGCAGTAAGTGCGGATGTAGGGGCTTCATTTTTACACCTTGCGCAAAACGACATGGTACGCATCATGGTGCCGTTTGTTTTAATTGTAATAAGCCACTAACGTTAATGGATATGTCGTTTAACAACGATGAGGGAGATGATTCAGCAGGAAAAACCACGCGGGGGCGTCCAGGTCGGGAGATAAATAGTCAGATGGGAAGAGATGAAAAGCACGCAAAAAGTGAAAGGTGACGGGAAATCCGCCACCTCACGATTGATCAGAACAGTACCTTAAATACGCCAGTCAGTGTCAGCAGCCCGACAATAAAAATAATCGCAATAATCCAAAGAATAATTTTCATTCCATTTTCCTCAATACATTTAGTGAACAAACGGTGTCGTTATTTGAGTATAGAAGACGATTCGCGGCTTCGCTGTTAACTCGCCTTGTACGACAGGATTTTTGTATTCGCGCCAGCTAGTTATCGTCTCCTGACAGAAAGAAATTATTGCAAGTACCTGAAAAATAATAATAATTTAAAATAATATTTTTTCGGGATTGCGATCACGATTTATCTTTTTTTGCAGAAAATTCTTAGTTAGCGCCTTTTTCCCTGGCTAAAATGAATGTGGATAATTTGCTTTAACGTCACTGATACGATTGATTAATGACAGGAGACTTTATGAGCACGATAGACAGCAGCATGGGCCGATACAGCCTGAAAGCTGAGCATGCTGGCAATCATATTCAGGGTTCAATCGCTATTAACGATGAGGGCGGCGCGCAGCTTACCCGGCAGGAGTTTGATGAGCATGACCTTGACGATGTCATCAACAATGTTGTTTACCCGGTTACCGGTGGTAATCGGGCCATCGCCAACGCCTTTCGGGAGCGGATGGTTGACGCCGGCTTTGATGTAACGCATCAGCATTGACAGTCCATGGGCCTCTTCACGAGGCCCTTATCCTCAGGCAATCGCCATACAGGTGAAACCTTTCCCCTCTGGTAAATAAACCTTTTAAATAGCGTATTGCCTTGATGTTGAGTCGCGCTGGCTATGCCTGCCTGCACGCATCTTCCCTCAAGGGTTCCCCTTTTCCTGTGTCAAAAATCCTGTTTGCGTTCTACTGCGGGAACCCGGCTGATAAAGCAGCCACTCATTTTCAGCGAATGCTCTTTTTTCGCCCTCGTTTGCCTCTTGTTTACAGGAAAAAAACATGAATACACCTGTTTCCAATTCATTCATTAATTCTGCCTCATCAGGGCTGGACTTCAGTTTACTGGACGAAAAATCGTTCTTGTCAGGCCCGAAAAGCGCTGCGGAGCAGCCAGCCGCAAAAGGTAGTAATCTCATTGATTTTAGCCAGTCCGGTAGCAAAGGAACCTCGATGGCAAGCCTTCTGAACCCGGAGACGGATGGTTTGGATAAGGGACAAAATAGCGAACTTTCTCAGGGGATAGCGCAGCTGGTCGCTGAAATCATGAAGGCGCTGATGCCGCTGCTACAACAAATTATGCAGGGCCAGCAGAGCGGAAATACGGACAGTAACGCGCAGGCGGGCGGTGCAGGCAGCACGCAAACGCCAGCGGGCAATTCGGAGGCAGACGCCGGCGATACGCCAGCAACGGCTTCACCGCCGGACAGCGCGCCAGACATGCCGGTGCTCTCCGCTGAGGACACACAAAGCGTCACACCGCCTGCCACCGCCGAAACCACGGCAAATTCACCGGCAATATCTACCAGCAGCGGCAGCGATTTACATCTGCCCGAGTCTCTGAAACCTTATGAAACTGATATTCAACACGCTGCACAATCAACCGGCGTGCCTGCTAACTTGCTGGCCGCGCAAATCTGGCAGGAGTCACGCGGTAATCTGGGCGCCAGCACGGTGAACGGCGGCAACGGCTTGCAGGATGCGGGACTGATGCAGGTGAACAGCAATACGTTTGCCGATTTACAAAGCAAAAATCCCGATCTGCTTGGCGCTAACGCCAGTCCGAACAATCCTCGCGACAACGTCATGGCAGGTGCTCTTTACATGAAAGAACAACTCAACGCCTTTGACGGCAACATGGGCGCGGCGCTGCGTGCTTATAACTCAGGGCCAAATAACGTCAATCTCGCCGACCTCAGCGATATTTCAAAAACCGGCACGGGTGATTCAACCTACGTTGATAAAGTCATGGGTTTTGCCAATACCATTGCCACCGGCAAAGGCGCGCTGCCAGCCTGATCGTCACAGGTTGCAGGCACTAAAAAAGGGGGCGCGAAGCCCCCTCTGTTTTGCAGTATGTTCAGCAGAATTATTTGGTGCTCTCTCCACCCTGCGCGCCGCCAGCACCGCCCTGAAGGGCAGAAAGAAGAGTGCCCAGACCCAGCATTTGCAGCGCGGTGCCCAGCTTACCAGTAACGCCACCTTCCTGATTGTCATTGGTATTCTGTGCCGCCGCTGGCGTGGATCCTTCACCGCCTGACTTACCGGTAGACTCGCCGCCTTCCGTAGACTGGCCCAGCAATTTCTTGATCATATCCATTAACTGGGTCAGCGTATCGCCGCCGGAAGCATTCTGAGTACTTTCGCTGCTGGGCTGCTGCTCGCTGGTCGCCTCGCCGGTCTTGCTGCCCTCACCCTCCTGGCCCAGCATCTTCTTAATCATCTCCATCAGCTGAGTCATGATATCGCCGCTGCCTTGCGTTCCGTTGCTGCCCTCAGTCTTGCTGCCCTCGGTTGGGGCGTTCGACTCGCCGTTACCGGCTTTTTCCCCGCCCTGGCTTTGACCCTTCAGCAGTTGCACGATGGCATTCAGCAGTTGTGTGATATTGCTCATGACGTTGTTGTCAGCCTGACCATCAGCGCCCTGACTGCCTTCGCTACCCTTGCTGGATTTGGCGGAGAATAAATTACTTCCCGGCTGCGTGCCGAAACTCAATCCGTCGCTCTTGCCAGTCGTTTGAGAAAGCATGTTAGAGCCATAGTCGAGCGCCTTGCCGCCGATACTCCCGCCGCCCTGCGAACCATTGTTGCGCGCGCCGTTAGGGCCGATATCCTGTCTGCCTTTACCAGACACATCAGGACCCGGCATATCTCCACCCGTCTTGCCGCTGAACATGCCGCCGTTACCGCCGCCAATTTTCATACCACCCATAGAGACCTCCGTTGATTGAAATGCATATTTCTGCGAGCAATTCGCCGTGATGGGAGCGTTTTGTCGCAGCTTTCTTCTCGGTTAATGGGTGGTAAGAGAGGGAAGAGAGTTCCATCGGGGCGATCTAAAGGAAAATTTTCCGCAATCTTCATCACACTTTCTTTACGATTAGTAATCGAAACAATGCACTTATTTACATTATTTAATCAGCAGGATAGCGAATTTTTGTAGGGATATCCCTACCTTGCCCGTAGGAGATCCCCACAACAACTTCAGATGAAACTGATAGGCGGCCTGTGCGAGGGTGGTAAATAGTAAACGAAAATTGAGTGTCGTTTTACGGAGCAATCCGAACCAGACACCGCTCCATCTCTTATTTCACATCAGGTCAAGCATTGAATTTTCATAATTCGTCTGAGGGAAGACAGGAGAGCATATGATTACGGGTAGTGAAAAACAGCTAAAAGGCCAGATTACCTGCCGTGATGTTACCGGTCGTCGTCAGGAAAGTTCTCTAACCGCCTGTGATGCGGGCATCCCAACGGCGGCAAACGACGCCGCTGCGCCGGATATTCATGCGCATTTGCATCAAATAGTAAATACGCTGGCGCCGTTAAAAGTGGATCTGCTGCTGGAAGGAGAAACCGGCACAGGGAAAGATACCCTCACCCGCCGCATCTATCAGCTATCCGGCGCGAAAGGACCGCTGGTGCCGGTTAACTGCGCCGCCATTCCGGAAAACCTCGCCGAAAGCGAATTATTCGGCGTGATGGCCGGTGCCTATACCGGCGCCAGTCACTCACGTGCAGGCTACATTGAAACGGCGGACAAAGGCATTCTGTTCCTTGATGAAATCGACAGCATGCCGCTTATTCTCCAGGCCAAGCTGCTACGCGTGCTGGAAACACGTTCAATACAGCGGCTGGGATCGACGCAGCCTGTTGGGCTGGATCTGCGTGTGATTGCTGCTTCACAGACGCCGCTGGCAGAACTGGTGGAACAGGGCCGTTTTCGCAGCGATCTCTTCTTCCGCCTCTCCACCATAAAAATTGAAACGCCGACCGTGCGCGCGCACGCGGAGCTGATCATTCCGCTGTTTCGCCGTTTTACGCAGGAAGCGGCAATGCGGTTAAAGCAGTCGGTGCCGCCGCGCTCGCTGCCGCTGGATGAAGCGCTGCTGCTGCATAGCTGGCCGGGAAATATCCGCGAACTGAAAGCCGCTGCGGAGCGCCATGTGCTGCGCCTGCCGCCGCTGCGTGATATTTCCCCCATGGATGGCGAAGCAACGCTGCTAAAAGATCGCCTGCGCCGTATCGAACGTAGTTTGATAAAAGAGTGCCTGGATCGTCACGGGCACAAAATTGATAACGTCGTTCACGAACTGGGCATTCCTCGCCGCACGCTTTATCACCGTATCAAAATACTGAACATCGTGGCCTGAGCCAGCGCCGGGGGGAACGGGATAAAAAATAATTTTGGAACCCTGCACATTTCGCTGCCACTTAATCACAGGAATGCAGTGTGAGATCCACCTCAGAGGAGCCGTCAGCAGCATGAGGTTTGGTGTAGCCACACCAACAGGGACAACGGCTCCACTGCAACACAGGTTGAAACGCAATAACGATCTCTTCAGCCGCGCACAGCCATTGACTTGCACTCTTTCTTCACTCTTTTCATCAGCATGAGCGAATAATTATGAAAATATCATCATCAGACTCAGGACTGGCACAAAACGATTTTTCCGGGCAATCAGCACTGCTACAACCTGAACAAACCGATATTGATTTCTTCTCTGCCCAGTTGAAGGAGGAGCCACAGGTCGAAAAAGTCTCAGCGCCAGGAAATGTGACGAATATGTTTAAAGGTCTGGCTGATTCAATGCATAACAACGATCAACAACGAAAAGAGACGCTTAAAGAGTTACAAACGGCGTCCCGATCTTCCAATATGGCCGAATTTAATCAGGCCAGCGCTGCCTTATCCGACTATTACATTGAAAACTTAATGAATGCCAAGATCGTCTCTAAAGGCGTGCAAAGCATTGATAAACTGACCAACTTACAATAGCGAATAAAATGAAAAACTTTCTGCTGAAATGGCTGCCGCTGCTGTCGCTGATGCTGCTGCTTACGGGCTGCGGCGATAAAACCGTGCTCTACAGCGGACTGGCTGAGAATGACGCCAACGATATTGTTGCGGAGTTGAATCAGCATCAGATTGCGGCGGAAAAACTGATTGATAAAAGCGGTATATCGGTGTCGGTAGACGCAGAAAATATTCAGCGAAGCGTAAAGATTCTTGATTCTGCCGGTCTTCCCCGCAAGGCGCGTACTAACCTGGGCGAGGTATTCCAGAAGAGTGGCGTCATCTCCAGCCCAATGGAAGAGCGCGCGCGCTATATTTACGCGCTTTCCCAGGAAGTGGAGTCGACGCTGGCGCAGATTGATGGCGTGGTAGTGGCGCGCGTGCATGTGGTGCTGCCTGAGCGTCTGGCGCCGGGCGAACCGATGCAGCCCGCTTCGGCTTCGGTATTTATTAAATACCACAACAATCTCGATCCCGACAGTATTGAGCCGCGTATTCGCCAGATGGTCGCCACCAGCATTCCCGGCCTGGCTGGCAAAACCAGTAAAGATCTGGCCATTGTGTTTGTTCCGGCGCAGACCTACGAGGATCGTATCGAAGTGGTAAAAATGGGGCCGTTCCAGCTGACGCCGGGCGAGTACTCGACGGTGAAATGGGTCTTTTCGCTGTTTGCCATTATGTTAATGATTGCTTTCGGCATTATGTTCCTGAAGCCTGGCAAAAAGCTGAAGGCGGGCAAGACAAAACCCGCAACGGCGGCAGGCAAGTAAACGATGGAGTGGAGTGAAGAGCAGGCCGGGCGCTGGCTGCACTGGTGGCACCAGGGTTACTGGCAGCAGGCGGATGCCAGCTGGCAGGAAAACAGTTTCTTTGCTCTGCTCCCGGAACAGCAGCAGCGGCTTTGCTGGCAGCATCCGCAGGCAGTCGCCACGGGGTTTGCCATTCGCCCTGCTCTGCCACCGGCTCCGCAGGCACGCCTGCTCGCCTTTATCGACCTGCCTGCCGACGCGCGCGCGCATTCGCTGGGGCTGCTGGCCGGGATCTGCGCGCCACAGTCAGCGCCGGAGATGCTCACCTCGGCCAATCTGATCTGGTGCCGGCGCCTGACAAAGGCGCTGCGCTGTGACAACTGGTTGAGCAATGACTGTTTTCATCCCTGGACAACGGGCAGCCTGTTATTGCTGCGCGGTCTGTCGCCGGAGAGCTGGCCACGGCTGCGCCTGCTTTTTCCCCGAGGGTGGGCAATGCAAGTCGATGAGTATCCCGCCGTTGCGCTACCGGCCTCCCGGCTGGCCGCGTTATGGGATGCGGTAATTTGGCAAATTCAGCAACCGGAGAGTGCTCTACATGTGGATCCGCAAGAAAATAATCCTGCTGAGTGACCCGCAGCTATCGCAAAGTAACGTGCTGACGCGTGAAGCGATTGCGGAACATCAGCAGGCGCTGACGGTGGTTCAACGTGCTGAAGAGCAGGCTCTGGAGCGTATCGCACAGGCTGAACGCCAGGCGAGTGCGTTGCTTGATGAGGCTCGTCAGCGCGTTGAACAGGCGCTGGAAGAGCAGATGAGCCAACAGCAACAGGATTTTATCACGCAGGCACAGCAGCTTTTTGACCATTGGCAGGAGCAGGAACAGCAGTGGCAGCATGCGCTGATGCCCAGGGCGGAAGCGCTGCTCACCCAGGCAATGAGTCAGTTGCTTGATGAACAGCCCGATGCGGCTCGCTTGCAGGCAATGCTCAGTCAGTTAGTCAAAGCACAGGGTCGCCAGGGCGCTGCCACGCTGATTTGCGCCCCGGCTCAGCAGTCCGCCATTGAAGAATGGCTGGCGGCACATCCACAACTGACATGGGAAGTCAGTACTGACGCAGCACTGGATGATGATGCGTTAATCCTCACCACCGGGCGCGGTGAACTTCACCTCAGTTGGAAACACATTTTCGACGCATTATTACCGGCTAATTAACCTTCTCTTTCCCGAACGTTCCTTGTCTGTTAACATTTTTTCCGGCAACGGGAACCGTGCATCGTTTCGCGCCACTCAACTCCAGACCCTCACAGGAGATAACACGATGAGCAACAACGATGCAATCCAACGCCGTTTAAGCAATCAGTTGAACCATGCGCGAAATGATATGTATCAGTTCGCACAAGACAGCCAGAATGGATCGGTAAACGTTAGCGACATTTACGCCTTCCAGAATGAAATGATGAACGTTTCCGGCGCCAACTGGGCGAATTCGCAGTATACCCAGTTCAAGCACGGTATGCGCAAGGCGATCATTGATGCCATCAACTGATGTTGCCGCGCTGATTGAGCAACAGTTAGAGAAAACCAGCGGCGAGCTGGCGCTGTTGATTGATGATATGCCCGTCAGTCTACAGCGCCGGCCCGGCGGCTGGTTTTATCTTGTTGAATTAACCCTCGGCGTTGAGATCAGCTTGCAGGTGATTGAACTCGCGCTGCGTCTTACCGCCCCTGCGCTGGTGCATTTTACCGCTAATGCCGCGGCGCTCTGCTTTAATCCGCAGAATGAGACGCTGAACCTGATAGTGCGCCTTAAGAACGATCAGACCGACTATGCTTTGTCTCTGCTGGAAAGCATCTGCAATCAGTGTGAAGTCTGGCAGGAAACCCTGCTAAGTGTGTTAACGCAGCAACGCGTTAAGATGTCCGTATAACAAGGAGAGAAGCGTGCGCAAGACGCTGACCACTTTACGACCATTTCGTCCACTCTTACTGGCAGTGGCGATTGGATTATCTGTTTCACACAGCTACGCGAATACCCCCGACGACTGGAAAGATGGCGCTTACGCCTACTCCGCAGACAACACGCCGCTCAGCGTCATTCTTCAGGACTTTGCCAGCAGCCATGGTGTGGATGCCAACGTTACCGGTCTGCCGGATACGTTTGTGACCGCCCGTCTCCGCTCCGATTCCGCCGAAGCCTTCCTCAATCGCCTCGCGCTGGAATATCGCTTTCAGTGGTTCGTTTATAACAATACGCTCTACGTCAGCCCGCAATCAGAACAGACCTCTCGCCGTTTGAAAATCAGCGCAGATGCTGCGCCGGATATCAAACAGGCGCTTGAAGGCGTGGGGCTACTTGAGCCGCGTTTCGGCTGGGGCGAACTGCCGGATGAGGGCGTGGTACTGGTGTCCGGGCCGCCCAAATATGTCGACATGATCGCCGATTTCAGTAAGAAATCGGAGCCGGAAGAGCCGAAAGAAGATAAACAAATGATGGCTTTTCCGCTGAAATATGCCGATGTGGCGGATCGCACGATAAAATTCCGCGATCAGACGCTGGTGGTTCCCGGTGTCGCGACCATGCTCAATGAGCTGTTAGGGCAAAATGCCGGCGGTTCAGCAAGTGGCATGACATTGACGCAGGATAATCAAAACAGCAACGAAGACAGTGCCTATCAGGCCATGCAAAGTCAAAGTCGCAACATCCTTAGTCAAATGATAGGCCGCAACACCCGTCTGAATCGTAATAAAGATGAAAGCCGGGTGGACGGCGCCGAATTGCAGGGTAAAGTTTCCGCCGACGTGCGTAACAATACCCTGCTGGTGCGCGACAATAAAAAACTGCGCAGCGAATATCAGCAACTGGTGCAGATGATTGACGTGCCGCAGAAGCTGGTGGAAATTGACGCGGTGATTATTGATATCGATCGCAACGAACTGGCACGACTCTCCTCCAACTGGTCGGGCCGCTTTGGCAACGTCACCGGCGGCTCGTCCATGCTGGGCGGCACCAGCACGCTGTTCGTCACCGACTTCAACCGCTTTTTCGCCGATATTCAGGCGCTGGAGGGTGAAGGCACGGCCTCTATTATTGCCAACCCTTCGGTACTGACGCTGGAAAATCAGCCGGCCGTTATCGACTTCAGCAATACCGCTTTCATTACCGCAATTGGCGAGCGCGTGGCGGATATCCGCGAGATCACCGCTGGCACCAGCCTGCGCGTAACGCCGCGCTCCATCGGCGATACGCCAGGCAAAACCTCGGTGCAGCTGGTGGTGGACGTGGAAGACGGCAAGCTGAATCAAAATACCGACGGCAGCGCCCAGGGCACGGAAAACGGCGTGATCAGCACGCAGGCGCTGGTGCAGGAAAAACGCTCGCTGGTGATGGGTGGATTCCACACTAAAGAAAGCGGCGATAATGAAGAGCGGATACCGATTCTGGGTAAAATCCCGTTGATCGGTAAGCTTTTCACCTCGAATAATCGCACCGCAACGCAGCGCGAGCGGCTGTTTATTATTACGCCGCATCTGATCGGCGACCAGGTCGATCCTTCGCGCTATGTTGACGCGGAAAACCGCGATCAGGTCAATGATACGCTGCGCGATATCAGTCGTCGCCATCAGTTTGGCGACATGAAACGGACCATTGAAAGCGCGATGCAGGATCTGGCGGAAGGCCGCGTGCCGGGCGGACTGAGCGCCAGCCAGAACGGCCTGAATCTGGGCTCACTGTGCAACATACCTTTCACCTTCCGCAGCAGCGCAAGGCACCAGTGGTATGGCAACAGCTCGATGCAGATTGCGGTGGGCGTGCTGACCAACACCAGCGGTAAAGAGGCACGTTTCGACGAGGCTTCCTGCCGCAGCGATCGTACGCTGGCCGTGTCGGCCTGGCCACATACCCGCCTGAAGCCAGGCGAATCCACCGAGGTTTACGTGGCCTATGACACGCAGATCCCGGCGCGACCGTCCCGCGTTTCGCTGCTGAAATCGCAGGATGGCTACGTGCCGGCACCGGCCGCCGTCAGTACATCGTCAACCCGCATGCTGTCGCGCTAATGAAGAAAGGAAGAGAGAAGATGAAAAAACCGCTGTGTGTGCTGGCGCTGGCCATGTTGCTGGCCGCCTGCGCCAACCCACGACTGCCCGGCTGTAACGATGTCTCCTGTCGTCCGGTATCGGACGATCACGCGATGACGATCTGGTGGCAGCCGGATATGCGTAATGGTCCCTTCGACTATACGCAGGCGTCGGTTAACGAATGAGCGAGGGGATTGTGGCTTTCCTGACGGCCTGGCAGCGCGGCGAAGGCTGTTGCCAGACGTTTCGACCCGGCAGCGAACTGGCTTTTTCGCCGCAGCCGCAACCCACGCTAACGCTCCGCATCCTGCCTTCTTTTCTGAGCGACTCACTGCTACGCCAGGTACTCACCTGGCGCTTTCAACACCCAGACCGCTATGATGGCTGCTTTATCAGTATTGAGGCGGATGGTTCACTTGCTGTGTGCTGTCATCCCTCGTCTGATGACGATCCCTATGCCTTAATCAGCATGCTGAGTTCGCTGCTGAATTTGCAGTAGCGCTATCGTTCCCCGTAAGAAGCCTCATCCCGGCCATAAACGCTGACAGAAAAATCACAACGGTGAAGTAATGAAATGCAGAGGTTTCAACGCATTCTTTGCGTCGGATAGCCTGTTATCCGCCGCAGAGAATGCCTGTCGTGTCTGCTGATGTTAACGGAGAAAGTATGAGGGGCTGACCTGTCAGCGGCGCTGCGATTAGAGGTAGAGCTGTGTGCGTACGCTGTCAGAAGGGTCAGGGTAATCAGAATTGCAGTTTACTTTGGGTAATTGCCGTATTTTCCTGCGATGACGCACTGGCAACAGTATTTGTCAGTAAGTTTTCAAAATCCGTTTGGTTTTTTTCCAACATATCCTGCTGCGTTTTCAGCCGGATATTATCCATTTGCTGAGCATAATCGGACTGGGCATCACCGGGTGAACTTAAGCTTTTATATGACATATAACGCTCCGCTTATCCTGGGTATCTGTTGGTATCAACAATCATACGGCAACGTTTACCGTTTAAATAATTGGAAAGGGCCATACGGCCCTTTTTTAAATTCGATATTCAGTACGTATGAATGATTAATACGTAATTTTGTTCTGGTTCGCCGCAGAAGCAGCGGTTGTTGCGCTGTTTGCCTGACCGTTGGATTTCGCCAACTGACGGTCCATTTCTGCTTTCTGCAGGTTATCCTGCTGCGTTTGCTTCATGATACCAGCCATATCAGAGGCGTAATCTGAGCCACTCTGGCTTTGCTCAAGCTGAGTTTTATTAGACTGTAAGCTGCTGGAAGCACCACCAAGGGATGTGCCGACGCTATCGTAACCCATGTTAATATCCTCTCGAAGTTGATATATGAATACTCATGCATTCGATTATTAAGTGGGAGAACCCACCGGATGGTTCCAAAAAAATCTCTTAATTTTCGTTTTTTTTTCGGCTCAAAAACTAAGTCGTTAATCTTCAATCTCAACGATGCCGTCCAGCTCCTGATTTTCCAGTTCCTTCAGCAGACGATAAACCTGAGCAACGGCCTTTAGCGTTTCGCGTGGAATATAGTCGCCCTCTTCTACGGTGCGGAACAGCGTGCGCGTCAGCCAGACAAAACGGATTACCGGCATATTGCGGTTTTGCGCCTCCTCAATAATATCCTGTGCTTCATACCCCTCGGACTTAAATACCATCCGCGGCAGCGGCGTCTCGCCGGGACGATAGTAGAGCCCGACGGCAAAGTGCGTAGGATTGACCAATACCATATCGACATCCTCCAGGGTCACGTCGCGCTTCAGCGGTTTTGGCGCCTCATTAAGGATTTCATGCGCCACTGATTTACGATGGCCTTTCATGTGCGGGTCGCCTTCGCTCTGCTTATATTCGTTGCGGATGTCTTCATGGCTCATGCGCTGCTGCTTGAGGAAGAAATACTTTTGCAGGCCAAAATCGAGCAGGCTCATCACCAGCAGCAGCACCAGCGTCTCCCGCACGATCTTCTTAAACAGCGCCAGCACTGACAACCAGAAGCCGTTGAGGTTATCACTGTATGCCAGCTGCGCCAGCGGGCCCAGATCCGGTTTGATGACCAGATAAAACACCACGCCAATAGCGATAGATTTCAGCACGCTGGTCAGCAGCGTCGTGAACTGTTTGGCGGAAAACATGTTTTTTATCTGACCGACAGGATTGAGCGCTTCAAATTTTGGCTCGAGCGCTTCGGTAGCAAACAGCGGACCAAACTGCACCCAGCCGCCAATGATACGCAGCAGAAAAATCAGCGCGCAGACGATGCCGCAGAAATAGAGCAGCACCATCACCCCATCCAGCACCACTTCCTGCACCGCATGACCAAAAGGATCGCTCAGACGGCTCAGCGGCAGCATGATCATTGCCTGCATGCGCTGCATTCCCCCCTCGGCCAGCGCAAAAATTGTCTCCATTACGCCAATACAGATAAGCAGCTTAGGAATATCGGGCGTTTGCCCGACCTGGCCTTTTTTTCGCGATTCTTTCAGTTTTTGGGAGGTGGCCTTTTCCGTTTTTTCTGCCATTACCGGCTCCCTTTACCCAATATATCCGTAAGCTGAGGGACCAGATCTTTCAGGTCGAACAGGCGCTCGTCGGCAACATAATTGAGAATTGGAAAATAGAGAACGAAAAACAGCATGCCCAACAGGCATTTTACCGGCATCGCCAGCACCGTCGCCTGAAGCTGCGGGCTGTAGATACTCAAAATGCCCACGCTGAAATCGACCAGCAGCAGCAGCGCCACCAGCGGTCCGGCATACAGCACGATATGCGTGAATATCCCGCCCAGCAGATCGAGATAGACGTTAAAACCTGCTTCTGAAGGCAGCGGCAGCCACTGCATCGGCGGCCACAGGCTGTAGCTGTCCCAGATAATTTGCGTCAGCGTTGAAAGGCCCAGCCCGACCACCAGCAGCAGAATAACGGTCTGCTGCATCAAAAAGCCCAGCGGCGTGGCGTCCGGCCCCAACTGCGGGTTGAGCTGACCGCCCATCAACGCGCCGCGCTGGTTATCGAACAGCGCGCCAACCGACTCAAACAGCCAGAACGGCATGGCCATGAGCAGGCCAATTATGACGCCGATGATCACCTCTTTTACCGCCAGTGCAGCCATCAGAAACATCGAAGGGTCGTTAATGGCTATCTGTTGTTGGATCATCGGCGCCGGAAACAGCGCCAGCGACAGCACAATAGCGGAACGCAGGCCGCCTTTGATCGCGTTGAAAGAGAAGACCGGTGAGAGCAGCAGGCAGGGGAAGATACGCGCCATCGACAACACAAGGGCAAGAATGAAGTAGTAGCCGTCGTGCAGGAGGTTATTCCACATATCAGTACTTTACGTTTGGCATCATGGCGAATGCGCTCTGCGCCAGTTCAATCAGCTCGACGCCGATCCAGCGGCCGGAGAGCGCCAGCGCCACGCCCACCGCCACCAGCTTGATGGCGAACGGCAGCGTCTGATCCTGCAACTGCATCACCGCCTGCAATAGCGACACGATGACGCCAACGATAACGGCCACGATCAGGGGAGGCGCAGAGAGCACCACCACTAACAGCATTGCCTGGCGAAACAGCGTCAAAATATCCATCGTTCCCTCATAAATAGCTGTAGAACAGGCCGTCGAGCAGTCGTGTCCAGCCGCTGACCAGCACGAACAGTAAAATTTTCAGCGGCAGCGAAATGGTCATCGGCGACACCATTTGCATACCCAACGCCAGCAGCACGTTGGAGACAATCAGGTCGACAACAATAAAGGGAATGAAAATCAAAAAGCCGATTTTAAAACCGTTCTGCAATTCCGAGAGCACAAAAGAGGGGATCAGCAGCAGCGGGCTTTCATGCGAAACGCTGTCTGCCATCTCTTTCGGCCACATGCGCTGCGCGTTTTCCTGAAGATGGATCAGGATATCCGGGTCGGTGTTTTTCACCATAAAGCGCTTCAGCGGTTCGGCGGCGTTGCTGACGGTATAATCCAGCCTTTCTGCGGACTGAGTGTCAATCGGCACCGTTTTCACCCGCTGGCTTATGTCATTAAATACCGGCGCCATGACAAACAGCGAGGCGGCAAGCGCAATACCATAAATAGCCATATTCGGGGGGATCTGCTGCACCCCCATGGCGTTACGCGTTAACATCAGCACCATCGATATTTTTAAAAAGCAGGTGCAGACAATCATCAGAATCGGCACCAGCGACAGCGCCCCAAGAAACAGGGCCAGCGTCATCGGGTTCATCGACAGTGAATCCATACGGCTACCAGGCGCCCCCGTTCATCGGGTTTTTGCTGACCGGCAGCACGTGCGTAATTTGCAAACCGAGCCTGCCCTCCACGTCCACCAGTTCACCTTTCGCCAGTGGATAGTCACCGTGGCAGAGCACGGCTTCGCCCGGCGTGACGTTTTCAATCATCACCATCGCGCCGGGCGTCAGCGTGGACAATTCGCCCAGCGTCAGCTTTAACTGGCCGCAGCGAACGGAAAGGGAGAGTGGCAACGGCGTAAAATCCGCGGTGCCCCCGGCCGCCCCGTCATCCCATTGAGGATCGGAATGATGTTGGTGGTCGTGCTCAAACTCGTCAGGTGTCAGGGTCACGTTAATTCTCTCCGTCTCGCTAAGATAAAAATGAGCCATCTCGCCGGGCTGCATCTGCAATTCGCCTTGCAGGTGCCAGCCGTTGCCTCGGAGGGTTCCCCGTCCGTCAGGGGTGAACCACTGCGTATCCGGCAGCACCACGTCCCCGCAGCGCAGGGACTGTAGCCCGGCAGGCGACAGCACTAATTCGCCGATAATCATCGGCAGCGTAAGCATCATGCTTTCCGGTAACGGTGACGCGTCCTGCTGCCAACCTGATTTATCCAAAAGCAGTGATAAACTCGCTGAAGAGAGGGCCAGCAGGCTTTGTGCGCGCTGTGTGCCCCACTCCAGCGTTAACGACAACAGGAAATCGCCCGTCCCGGCATTTTCCGTCTCTACGGATAAGTGGCCGAATAGCGCAAGAAGTTCGAAAGAAAGTTGCTGATTCCACCACGGCCAGTACCACGCCTGCTCCGGCGTCTGCGGCGCGGCGGCAAAACCGGGGCAGGTGGACATCAGCGCAAGAACAGGTTCCGGCTCAGAGAGCGCGAAGGCGCCTGCCTCGCAGCGAAAAGCGGTAAGGTCGGTCGGGTGCCGATCCTCCGCCAGTGCCAGCCGTAAAACGCCGGGCTCGCCGTCCAGCGTATAGTGATAAAACAGGCCGCCACCGAGCCGCTCTCTGACCCTCGCCTCGCTGGCGCTGACGTTACGCAATAATGTGCTCATCCTGCCTGCTCCTGCTCATCCGGCGAACGACGCTCGAAACGCAGGCGAACGCGGCTGTTCATTCGCTGGCGCAGCGACAGACGACACCGCTCCTGGTGCGGCAGCAACGCCTGCCAGGCGCCGGGTTGCAGGTGAAGCGCAATATCCCACCCGCCGCCGGGCAGCGCCGCCATATGGGCATCAACGTTGCCCAGCTTCGGCAGCATCAGAGTGAGCATCATCTCGCCCGGCGGCACATCGTGGAGCGCGGCGCTGAGCGCGGGCTCAATCTCCTGCCACAGCGCCATTGCCGGTGGGCCGCCCTGTGTCGCGGTCTCTTCTAATTCGCCAAAGCCCTGTTGGCCCGATCCACTTTCGCCAAAGGCCAACAGCGGCGTCATTACGTCATCGCTCTCATCCAGCAACGCACTGAACAGCGCGTTGTC
The DNA here is from genome assembly GCF_000770305.1 of Erwinia oleae. Classification (GTDB taxonomy): domain Bacteria; phylum Pseudomonadota; class Gammaproteobacteria; order Enterobacterales; family Enterobacteriaceae; genus Erwinia; species Erwinia oleae. The sequence continues at coordinate 23,940 of NZ_JNVB01000026.1, read as the reverse complement.
TTCCTGCTGCGGGCGTTTCGACTCGCTGCGCGCTGTGCTGCGCGCGGGCGCGGCCTCGTCCTGGCTGCGAGCGGGCTGCGGCGCCAGCGTGGCGCGTGATTCACGGCGCTGTTCGCTGGTGCGCAGCCGGGCCAGCTGCGCTTCTGCACGATTACGACCGGCCTGTTGCTGAGCCTGCTGCTGATTTGCCTCTTTAATCCGCTGCTGTACAGCCGCCTGAGCAAGCGAACGAATCATCCCAACACCTCCTGCTGCAACAGATATTCCAGTTTTTCCATTTCGCGCATGCGCAGGCGCGTCTCCTGCTGCGCCTGCTCGACTTTACTCTGCCGTTCGCGCTGCTCAACCGCCAGCTGATGCAGGCCAAGCCGTTCGTTATCCACGCGCTCAAGCGCCTGATGTTCGCTTTCCAGCGCGCGATCGAGACGGAACTTTGCCTGGCTGATACCGCGATTTTTTCCATCAAATCCCTGGCGGATCTGCTGATAATCCTGCTGGCGTTGCGTCAGCCGCACCTCACCCTCGGCCGTTTTATCAATGACCTGTTGAAGCGCCCTCTCCTGTTCGCGCTGCTGACGCTCGCTGCGATTCAGGCGCTGGCGGCGGATCGGCAGCAGCATATTCAACGTTTTTTGTAGCTCAATGGCAGCGGCATCGGCTTCAATTTCTGGTTCTGGATTAGCGTGACGGCGCATAGCGGCTTACCTCGGAAAGTTGAGAACAGGTCTGGTCAAACGTGGAAGGATCGCGCATCGCCTGTTGCAGATAGCCGTTAATGGCGTCCTGCGCGTCCACGGCGGCATCGGTCAGGCTGTCGTTGCCCGGCTGGTACTCGCCCAGGCGGATCAGCATCTCCACCTGCTGCCAGGCCGCCATCAGTCGGCGAACCGACGTGGCTTCGCTGACCTGCTGTCGCTCCACCACGTTCGTCATGGTTCGGCTCAGGCTGGCCAGTACGTCAATGGCCGGATAGTGCCCGCGCTCCGCCAGTTTTCGCGTCAGCACGATGTGGCCGTCAATCAGCGATCGCACCTCATCGGCCACCGGATCGTTCATCGAATCCTGCTCAATCAGCACCGAATAGAGCGCGGTAATAGCGCCGGTCGAGGTTTGGCCGGCGCGCTCAAGCAGCGTCGGCAACAGCGTATACACCGACGGCGGCAGGCCGCCGCGCCCCGGCGGTTCACCCAGCGCCAGACCAATTTCACGCTGGGCACGGGCAAAACGTGTCAACGAGTCAAGGATCAGCAGGACGCTCTTACCCTCGTCGCGAAACGCTTCGGCAATGGCGGTGGCGGTAAAGGCCGCGCGGGCGCGCTCCATGCTGCTGCGGTCAGAGGTGGCGCAGAGCAGCACCGTACGACTGCGCAGTTCGCTGTCCAGCTCGTGGTCGAGAAATTCGCGCAGTTCGCGTCCACGCTCGCCAATCAGGCCAAAGACGATCACGTCGCAGGGCGTGTTGCGCGCCAGTTCCGCCAGCAGCGTGGTTTTACCACAGCCCGCCCCGGCAAAAATGCCGACGCGCTGACCGACGCCGAGGGTCAGCAGACCGTCAATCGCCCGCATGCCGGTGGGCAGCGGCGTATCAATGCGCGGGCGCTCGGTCGGCGGCGGCGCGTCGCCCAGTACCGTTTTCACGCCGTCGCGGTGGCGGTCTTCCGGCTGCGCAAAGGCGCTGATGCTGCCTGCCTCAATAGGCCGGCCAAAGCCGTCAAGCACGCTGCCCAGGAGATCGTCAGAAACGCGGATGCTGTGCGGCAGATAGAGCGGCGTCACGCGCGCGCCCTGTGCGATGCCATCAAGCTGGCCCAGCGCCGAAAGCAGCGTGTGCTGAGGATTAAAACCCACCACTTCCGCCAGTACGCGGGTGTTGTTTTTCCCCTCGATGCGGCAGAGATCGCCAATACGCGCGCCGGGCAGGCTGCTCTCCAGCAGGATGCCGCTGATACCGGTAATACGGCCAAAAATCTCCACCGGCGCGAAACCCGCCAGACGCTGCTGGTGCGCGTCAAACCATGCATCAAGCTGCGCCTGCATTACCAGTTCACCTTGATATGATCGCGTCCGGCGAATTCCACCTCCGATGAGGTGATCGCCACCAGGCGCAGTTCATCCTTTTGATCGCCAATAAACAGGCGCTCTCCGGTATCGGTCACCACGTTGGCGCGTTTGCCGGTAGTAATCTGCACGATGCGAAACGGCAGCTTCGCATTGTACTGGCGCGTATTGTTAACCAGTTTAGGAATGACGTTGTACTGCGCCTGAAATCGCACCAGCATCCGTTCCAGAATCTGCAACTGGTCTTTATTCAGTTCGCCGTTGAGCACCATTTTCCCTTTGCCCATATCAATTTTCACGCCGGGCGTCAGGCCACGATCGCGCAGCATTGCCAGCAGCGGCGGGCGCACTTCCTGAAGCGTTTCCAGCACCTGGCGATTCGAACCGGTGGTCGACGTTTGCGCGACGGTCGGCTGAAGGATCCAACTGATAATGGTGAAGCTCAGCAGCAGGATCAGGCTTACTGACAGCACCTGCACGCCGCGCGAGAAGGTGCGCGACGGCGCAGGCGCCGCTTCCTGCACCGCCGCAGTAGTAGTTGCTGGCGCCGCGTCAGCCAGCGGCTGCGGCGCGGCGGTCATCGCTTCCCACGGTTGTTCCGCAGGCGACAGGCTCAGCCACACGTCACCCAGCGCAAACGGCTGGTCAGGCGGCAGCGGATCGAACAGCTCGCTCTCTTTACCGTCGGGGGTATACAGCTTTCCTTCCGCCGCGCGAAGCTGCCAGCGTTCGTCGGCAAAAAAAAGCGTGGCGTGATGTGCGGCCACGCCGCTGTCGGTCAGCAACAGATCGGCATCGAAGCCCTGGCCGAGCGTCCATTCACCGCCCATAACGGGTAGCGCCGCCCCCTGGTGACGGCCCGTAAGCACGCGTAACTCAAACATAATCAGCTCCCTAAGCATCAAAGGATTCGGCTGAATCTTCCAGATCGAGTCGACCCACCACATTTATCGACAGGTTCGACTGTAGTTCAGCGAACGACAGTACCGGTACCTGATGGAACTCATCCTGAATCAGGCCACGCAGCGGACTGCGCAGATCCTGCGCCACCAGCAGCACGGCAAAAGCCGGATTGCCAGGGGCAAAAGCGTTACGCAGGTGCGCCAGAATGGCCATGTTCTGCTCCTGCGTGAGGGCAAAAAAGACTTCGCTCTGCGTTTGCCGCAGCGCGTCGCGCAGATCTTCTTCCAGTTCCGGCGTCAGCAGCCAGACGTGCAGACCATCATCCTGGCTGTACTGGTAGCAGATGTGTTCTTTCATCGAAATGCGCACCAGATCGGTCAGCAGGCTGATATCGCGTTCATGTTGACCGTGCTCAATCAACGCTTCGGCTATCGCGCGCACCGAGCGCAGCGGGATGCGTTCTGATACCAGGTTTTGCAACACGCTGGAGAAGCGCGCGATAGGCATGACGCGCTGAAGCTCCTGCGCCAGCTCCGGCTGCTCCGCTTCCAGCCAGCCCATCAGCGCCCGCGTCTCCTGTAGGCCGATAAAATGCGGTGCGCTGGCGTGAATGGCGTTTTCCATCCGCTGCATCAGCACATCGTGGAAATTCTGACGCGGCACGTCTTCGTTTTGCAGCAGCGTATGATCGGGCGGCAGCCACAGCAGTTCGCTTTCACGGCGCGCTTCGCTGCCTTCCACCACGCCTTCTTCCTCTGCCAGGTGGGCATATTCGCGGCGGTTCACCGCCTGAAGCGGCACGTTGAAGGTGCCGACTACCCTGGGGATTTCATAAACCGAGTAGCGGAACTCGTCGGCGGGCAGCTGATCCTGGAACTCAATATCAAATGCGGGCAGCGTAAAGCCGTAGTTATAGACGATGCTGTTACGCATCCGGCGAATCGCCTGCACCAGATCCAGCGTTTCCGCCGTGCCCCTTGCGCTGCTGTGAAACTGCAACAGATAAGGACGTGTCGGATTGAACTGGCGCAGATCTTCGGTGCCGTTCAGCTCTGGCGGAATCACTTCATTTTCCATCTGCGGCTGACCGGCAATCAGCTCACGCCGGGCGCGCCAGACCTGAAAACTGCCGGTGGCCAGCGTCAGCACCGCCAGAATGATAAAGACGCCGGTCGGCATGCCCGGCAGAAGTGCGAAGCCAAACATGCCAATGGAGGAAAGGATCCAGGCTTTCGGCTGGCTGGTCAGCTGTTCGGCGATTTCGCGGCCTATATTGTTATCGACGGTGTTTGGGTCGCTATCCGAAGAGACGCGGGTGATGATCATGCCGGCCGTAAGCGAGATAAGCAGCGCCGGAATTTGCGCAATCAGGCCATCGCCGATGGTCAGTACCGAATAGGTGTGCATCGCGTCGCCGGCGGGCATTCCCAACTGCATTACGCCGATGCTGAAACCGCCAATCAGGTTAATAAACAGGATCACCAGTCCGGCGATGGCATCACCTTTCACAAATTTCATTGCGCCGTCCATTGCGCCAAACAGCTGGCTCTCTTTCGCCAGATCGACACGGCGGCGTTTTGCCGTATTTACGTCAATCATTCCGGCGCGCAGGTCGCTGTCAATGGACATTTGTTTGCCCGGCATCGCATCCAGCGTGAAGCGCGCAGCCACTTCCGCCACCCTCTCCGAACCTTTGGTAATGACCAGGAAGTTCACCACGGTGAGGATTAAAAACATGACCATCCCCACGGCCAGATTACCGCCTACCACGAACGTCCCGAAGGCGGCAACGATGTGTCCGGCGTCCTGCTGCACGAGGATCTGACGCGTGGTTGAAATCGACAGCGCCAGGCGAAACATGGTGGTCAGCAGCAGCACCGCCGGGAAGGTGGAGAACGCCAGCGGCTTGGGCAGGTACATTGCCAGTACCACCAGCAGCGAGGAGATACAGATATTCACGGCAATCAGCGTATCGATCAGCCCCAGCGGTAGCGGGATGATCAGCATAAACACGATCGCCATGGCAAACATGGCGCCGATAATTTCGGAGCGCTGCATGGCGCCAAGCGCGATACGATTTAGAATCAAAAAAATGCCGTTCATACCCGTCTCCTGCTAGCTTTTCGCTGCCGCGTTGTTCTCTTTCTTCACCAACACATCAATGGCGACACCCAGTTTTTGCAGTGCCGATCCGCGCCATTTGATGTCTTTCCAGAGCGGCAGAGGAAGCTTATTCACCAGCGGCAGCAGCCCGTTGAAAAATATCATCTGTGCGGCGGGATGCTGGCCAGCGTAGTCGTTGCCAATATTTTTTAAATCATTCACTTCCATGCCGTTTGCCGCGAAGGAGAGCACCCGCCGCGCCATATCGATGCCGCCTGCGGCGACCACGGGAATCTTGCCGCGCGACCGCAGACGGTCGAGCAGCTCGGTGCTCTGCGTAATCAACTGACCGACATGTCTCGATTCGGCCAGCCCAAGGTGGATGCGGCGCAGCGAACTGGACTTGAGCGACGGCGTAAACGCGGCGATGTCTTCCGACAGCGCGCGCTGAAGCGTTCGCAGGCCGGGCACCATCTGCTCGTAACCAAAGCGCTCAAGCAGGCTGTCGAAAATGGCGGCGGCGGACTGTTGCCTGACGATGCCTTTATAATAGAGATTGCGAATTGACTGTTTTTCATCAGGATCGGTGGTGAAGCTGGCAATGGCTTTCGCGGTATTCAGACCGGCCTTGACTTCGCCGCCGAACGCTTCATGCAGCTTATCAAGCCCGCTGCTGGCCGCGGCCGCGAGCTGGTGATCGCCCGTACGATCGGCCTCGCGCAGCGCCATGCGCAGCATCAGGTCGCAGCGCGCCGGATCGCCTTCTGCGGCGTCTACCAGCGAATCCGCACTCTGCTCGCCCGGCTTGCCCAGCGCGCTTCTCATCTCGCCCAGACGCGCTTCCAGGCGATCCTGCTGCTGATCGTCCAGCATCTGATACAGCTCGATCAGGCTCTCGATTCGCTCTACCGACTTACGATTGCTGCGCAAATGCGCCGTGTTGATTTGTCGGCGGTTCAGTCCCTTGGTTTTTTTCTCCATTTTTTCACTGAACAGCGAACCGAGTTCTTCCAGTGAATCGAGCGGGATGCCCGCCGGCGACTGGGTATTGACCGCACGCGGACGCGTCTCGTTTCCCGCAGCGGTAGATAACGGGCTGTCCTGTTTGAGCAGACTTTTCGCCATGGCCTGCTGAAACTGCAAGGAGGACTGAACTTTTATCATCGCGGCCTCTGCGTTGTTTTCGTGGTTATGTTACGTGGACAAAGAGAGCAATAAGTTCCCGGATAAAAATAAACTAAAGATGCATTTAAAAGGACAGATTTAAGCGACAATTCTTTTTGTGTAAAAAGTTGCACAGTTAATCTGACCCGGCGGTCATTTTTTGTCTCAGATGATTCTTAAGTTAAAAATAAAAGCCAGTAATAATCAGCCTCGCGCTATTTTTTATCGGCTGGCACGCTCCTTGCTATATGACCCTTGCAGGCTGTTAATTAATTTCAGGAGCGTTACTATGTTAACTTCATCCGTAGAATTGTCATTTTCACCTGAAGCACCCACGGTTATTTTGTGGCAGGAAATTCTTTGTCAGCAAAATCGTAAGCTACATAATTTTATTCGCAAGCGCGTTTCTAACCGTGAAGATGTTGAAGACATCGCACAAATGACCTGCGTGGAAGTGTTGCGCAACAGTCATAAATTTCTCGGCGCGTCACGTCCGGAAACCTGGCTGTTCGGCATTGCCGCCAACCTGATCCGTAACTACTACAAAACGCATCACAACCGTTTTTTGTTTGACAGTTTGAATGAGGACAATCCGCTGGAGCTGGTTCAGGATTGCGATCCCAGCGATATTATCGCCAACGATCAGTTGCTTAACGTTATGGCCAGCTCCATTGATAAACTGCCTGACGACACCCGCGAAATGCTGACCATTCTTGTAGAGCGCAACGGCAGCTATCAGGACGTGGCTTCTACGCTGGATATTCCGCTTGGCACGGTAAAATCTCGTCTGTCGCGCGTACGCGAGTCGCTGAGAAGCACGATTAGCTGAATTAAGCTAATTTTTTAGTCTGAATTCGATGAAAATATTTATCTGAGGGTTGGATCAATTTTCAGATGAATGTTAATGGTCATCAGGGAAATTATTTGCTGTAATTACCGCTTAATGGTTCAGTTTTCAAATGGCACACTAAGCGGTAATAATACAGATGGTAAATTTACTTTTCCGTTTTCAGAGAGAAAAATGCATTCGCCTGAAATATTCAGCCTTAATGTGAATAGAAACTCACAGGATGGCCGCTCAATCCTCCCCGACTTTGCCCTTGACAAAGTTAATGATGCTCTCTATTTAGTTGGTCCTGACGCCAGGCTTGCTTATATTAATAATAAAGCGTGCGAAATGTTAGGCTATAAATACCGGGAACTGATCCGTCTTACGTATTCCAACGTGGAGGAGGAATTGCTGGATCCTGACGTGGCCGCGCTGTGGTGGAAACTCAGCCAGCGCCCGGAAGGTATCCGCTTCACTTCTCAGCACCGCATGAAAAGCGGCGAAATCATTCCGGTCGAGGTCAGCTCCAGCGCCTATGTGCATCAGCAGCAAAACATGGTGCTGTGCGTGGTGCGTGACGTACGCGAGCTTAAGCAGCGTACCGAGCGCTATCTGCAACAGGAGCAGCAGTTCCGCTCGCTGGTTGAAAACTCCCCTGATCTGATGGCCCGTTTCGATACCGATCTGCGGTGTCTGTACGTGAATCCGCTGGTGCTTGAGCTGGTTGGCTGCACGGCGGAGCAGGCGCATGGCTGGCATCTGACCGATACCATTCCTTTTGATGAAACCGGCATGCGTCTTTTCCGGCTGGTTTCCAACACGCTGGCCAGCGGCGAAAAAAGCGAGGCTGAGCTGGAAGCGAATTATGACGATCGCACCATGGTGCTGCACGTTCGCTGCGTGCCCGAGTTTAATCTGAACGGCGAGGTGACCACCATTCTGGCGGTCGGTCGTGATATCACCCGGCTGCGCGACGTGGAAAATCAGGTTCGCGCCGCGCATCAACAGCTGCGGCTGCTGGCCAGCAATCAGCAGCAGCAAACCGAGGATGAGCGCAAACACATCGCGCGTGAAATCCATGACGAGCTGGGGCAGCATCTCACCAGCCTGCGCGCCGGCCTGTCGGTCATCGGCATGCAGCCCCACGATCCGCAGCAGGTTAGCCAGCAGGTTGACTACCTGATGACGCTGATTGACAGCACCATTCAGGTAGTGCGCGACGTCTCTACCCGTCTGCGGCCAAATATGCTGAATATGGGGCTGGTTCCCGCGCTGGAATGGTTGCGCGATGAATTTGTGAAGAACAGCGGCTGTAGCTGTATGCTGATTGTTCCCGATAAAAAACCGGTGACGCTGGGCGATCAGGCGGTGACGGCGGTTTTCCGGGTCGTACAGGAGTCGCTGACCAATATTTCGCGACATGCGCAGGCCACCAGGGTGTCCATTATCGTGCAGACCACGCGGGACGCCATCGTGATTCAGATCCGTGATAACGGTCGCGGCTTTCAGATGCAGTCGGTGCGTCACGATGCTTTTGGCCTGCTCGGCATCCGTGAGCGCGTGGGCATGCTCAAGGGTGAAGTGAACATCTCAAGTACACCCGGCGAAGGCACCCAGCTTGAACTCACGCTGCCGCTGGTTGCCAATCCGTCACACTGAACTGCTATGCTGTGACTTTACCGTCGCAATAGTGAACCGGGAAACAGGATGAGTGAAGTTATACGGTTAGTCATTGCCGACGATCACGCGTTAATGCGTGAAGGATTGAAACAGATTTTTGCACTGGACAAGATGATTGACGTGGTCGGCGAGGCCGGGGACGGCGGCGAAGTGCTGGAGCGCCTGCGGCTGGGCGGCATCGATCTGCTGCTGCTGGACATTTCCATGCCCGGCATCAGCGGCGAGGATTTAATCAACCGCATTCATGCGCAGTATGAAAATCTGCCGATTCTGGTTCTCAGTATGTTTAATGAGCCGCAGATCGCGCGACGCGTGCTTAACTGCGGCGCGCTGGGCTACATTACCAAAGACAAAAATCCTGACGCACTGCTGACCGCGATCCGCAGCGTGGCATCCGGTTCACGCTACATCGATCACGATCTGGCGCAGGAAATTGTCTTTGCCGAGTACCAGAACGGGAATCGTGCGCTGCATGAAACGCTCACCACGCGCGAGCGGCAGATACTGCTGATGCTGGCACATGGCGAAACCATCAATGCCATCGCCGAGGCGCTGTCAATCAGCAACAAAACCGTCAGCACCTATAAATCGCGCATGATGGACAAAATGCAGTTCGCCAGCAATGCCGATATTGTGAAGTACGCCATCAGCCATCATCTCGTGCAGTAGCCTGCGGGCTACTGCTCTTTTTCCTCGCCGAGGGTCTTCGCCTCAACGAAAGTCACGCTGCGGCGTAGCTGTCGGTTCGCAAGAAAAACCGGCAGCGCCATAAACAGCAGCAGGCTGCCCGTCATGCCGCAGGTCAGCAGGCTGATATGGCCAGCCCAGCCGGTGCCCGCCGTCAGGCCGGCAATCACCATCGACAGCAAAAAGAAGAATGTCAGCGTCAGGCCAATCGGCCAGATGTTGCTGATATCCATATCGCTGAGCGCCATTTTTACCGGCAGCCTCGCCTCTCTGGCAGCCTCCTGCTCGCTGCGCATGGTTTGTTCCACTGCGTGCAGATCAATACTGCGCAGCAGAAAGTCCTGTTCGGCGGAGGGATCGTGCAGCGCGTCAAAAACCCGACTGACCGGCGGAAAAGTCAGCGGCCAGCTACCGGCATGCACGCCATAGGTTGTCAGCGCTGGCAGCGTAATACGGGGCCAGAGCACCGGCTGGAGATAGCGATCGTTCAGCACCACCCAGCTTTGACGTGTTTCTCCCTGGCTGACGTGATAGAGCCGGAAACGATCCGCCGGTGGATAGGTCAACAGGGTGACGCGCGCGGTGAGCAAAGGAATATGCCGATAGCGACAGTAGTTCACTCTGCTCTGTCCCTGCGCGGCCAGCAGCACGCCCAGTGCCGGAATAAAATAGTAGGAGGTACTTTCCGCGGCGGAAGGGCTTTGCAGATGCTCAACCAGTCGCGCTTCGCTGCTGGCGCTAAGGTGTTCAGGCCACCACTGACCACTGCGGCTGATTACGCGCTCCACGGGCACCTGAAAAATGCCCAGCGGCTCCGTCTGTGCTGGCAGGCTGGCAAACGGAACAATTTTACTGAAAAAAGTCAGCGCATCGTCCGGGCCGCTCCACTCACCGCTCGCTTCCAGGCCATGCAGATTGGCGGTAAGGTCGGCCCAGCCGTTTTTGCCCAGTACATCGATCTGAAATTTGGTATCGGCCAGCCGTTTCCCCAGCGCCAGAATCGGCTGGGGGATCCCCTCCATAGAGAGCTCAGGCGCGCTGCTGTGTTCACTTTCCATACTGCATGTCCCCAAAGTCGCTTGCCATCAACAAGATATAAAGATAAAGGATTTCAAACCGCTAACGCCGAACGACGTTAAGGAAAAACAACAGGTTGCCCACGGCCGGCAGAAGAAGATCCTCTGGTGCCATGAAAGGTTTTTTTTATCGAATAAGAAATTTGGCTTTAGTCAAAAAATCAAGCATTTTCAAGGTGATAGTATACTTGCGATGCATTATTAAGCGCAATAGCCACAGCGAAAGGAAGCATAAAGAGAGCGATAAGGGAGAGAACCGGCGCGCAACAGGCGCCGGTTTAGAGGATCAGATAAACTGCTGTAGTACCAGGCAACCCACCAGCCCGCACACGGCGATGATGGTTTCCAGCGCCGACCACGAGCGCAGTGTTTCGCCAATGGTCAGGTTGAAATACTCTTTGAACAGCCAGAAGCCCGGATCGTTAACGTGTGAGAAGATCACGCTGCCGGAACCCACCGCAATCACCATCAGCTCAGGGCTCACGCCGGTGGTGGCGATAATCGGCGCCACGATGCCGCCTGCGGTGATCGCCGCGACCGTTGCCGACCCCAGCGCGATACGCAGCGCCGCAGCAACGGACCAGGCCAGCAGCAGCGGAGATATCGCACTCCCCTGCATCAGGCCCGCGATATATTTATCCACGCCGCCGTCAACCAGAACCTGCTTGAACGCCCCGCCGCCGCCAATAATCAGCAGCATCATGGCGATGATTTTGATGGAATCGGTGAGGGTTTGCATCACCTCATCCATGCTGCGGCCGCGGTTCAGGCCAAAGGTGAACAGCGCAATCAGCACGGCAATCAGCGTCGCCATGATCGGATCGCCGAAAAATTCCGCCCAGCCCAGCAGAGGATGTCCTTTCGGCAATATCATTTCGGCCACGGCGCGCAGCGCCATCAGGATCACCGGCACCAGCGACGTCCAGACGCTGACCGCAAAGCCAGGCATTTCCGCTTCGGTAAAGTTTTTCGAGTTATACATGCCTTCCGGGATCGGTTTATCAATCTTTTTCAGGAAGCGTGCATAGACAGGGCCAGCGAGAATAACGGTGGGGATGGCCAGGATAGTGCCGAACAGCAGCGTGCGGCCCATGTCAGCATGGAACAGCGTAGCGATAGCGGTCGGGCCGGGATGCGGCGGCAGAAAGCCGTGCGTTACCGACAGCGCAGCGGCCATTGGCACACCGATAAAGAGCAGCGGTACGCGTGCCGCGGCGGCGATGGTGAACACCAGCGGCAGCATCAGCACAAACCCCACTTCGTAGAACAGCGCAAAACCAACGGTAAAACCGGTAAGCACCACCGCCCACTGAATGTATTTCTCACCAAACTTGCTGATGAGCGTGGTGGCAATGCGCTGAGCGCCGCCGCAGTCCGCCAGCAGCTTACCGAGCATAGCGCCGAAGCCCATGATCAGCGCCAGACTGCCCAGCGTGCCGCCAACGCCTGCTTTGATTGAGGCAATAACTTTGGTAACCGGCATTCCCTGCATGATACCCACCGCCAGCGCGACCAGTATCAGTGCAATAAATCCATTCAGCTTGAAGCGGATCATCAGCAGTAGCAGCAGCACCACGCCAATCGCAACGATGACTAAAGGCATAACGTTTTCTCCGATGCGCATGTTCTGCGGCCTGCCGCAGACACACTATTATTTTTCGCCCTGAGCGTGGCTACGCAGTTTCAGGGCTCAGTTGTTACCGGGAACATGTTAACGATAACCCTGCTCAACGGATACGCACTGAAGAGACGGAATTTACATTTTGCGAGGGGGATCAAACTTTCAACAGACGCCCCCGTGCCGCCTGGTAAGCATTATTTGAAAAACCGGTTATTGACATGAAACAAGAATGCCGATTAATAAACACAACTAAATGTAACTTAATATGTCAAAACAAACGTTTTCAGGCCGTCATTTTTTAACAATTTATGCCGGTGGTTCGTTATGAAAACGGCATAACACAGGGCAACCGTTACGTTTGCGTGGCTGGCAGAGCGTTAAAGGTGGGAACGCGTGCAAAAATGAATATTTTTCGCTACATAACCACAAGGTTTATTATTTTTTATCGTCAGGTATGTGCAATAAGAGAAAATTTCTACGGTTTAAAACTGCATCCCGGCTGTCAAACGGTATCATGATCACAATTATGGGCTGTAAAACAAACTTCTTTTAAACCATACGGATACATTAATTTCACACATTACTATCACCCTGATAATTAAATTTAACAAAACAGAGACATTATTTACCGAGGCGGTGAAACAATTTTTCGCAAAGGCAAAATCCCGTCGAACCGGAATAACGTTATGGTTACCGCTCCTTCTTATTATTCCGCCCGTCGTTAATTTACCGCGTTTCTTCTGTCTGTAACGATGAAATGCGGCCAGCTTGTTAACAGCAGGTTATTAAAATAAAGAGCAGCACAGGTCAGTTCGAGGTAAGCCATGTTTGGAGTAGATGCGTTTCATCTGGCAAGGATTCAGTTCGCTTTCACCGTTTCCTTTCATATTATTTTTCCCGCCATCACCATCGGGCTGGCCAGTTTTCTGGCGGTGCTTGAAGGGCTGTGGCTGAAAACCCATAACCGCGACTATCGCGATCTCTATCACTTCTGGTCAAAAATTTTCGCAGTGAACTTCGGCATGGGCGTGGTTTCCGGGCTGGTGATGGCCTACCAGTTCGGCACCAACTGGAGTGGCTTTTCACAATTTGCCGGCAGCATTACCGGCCCGCTGCTTACCTATGAAGTGCTGACCGCCTTCTTCCTTGAGGCTGGATTTCTGGGCGTGATGCTGTTTGGCTGGAACCGCGTTGGCCCGGGCCTGCACTTTTTTGCCACCTGCATGGTAGCGCTCGGCACGCTGATCTCCACCTTCTGGATCCTGGCATCAAACAGCTGGATGCAAACGCCGCAGGGTTTTGCCATTGAAAACGGTATCGTGGTGCCGGTTGACTGGTTCAAAATTGTGTTTAACCCGTCGTTCCCCTACCGTCTGCTGCATATGTCTACCGCTGCTTTTCTGGCGAGCGCGTTCTTTGTCGGCGCGTCGGCGGCGTGGCATCTGCTGCGCAAAAATGATACGCCCGCTATTCGCAAAATGCTCTCGATGGCGCTGTGGATGGCGCTGATTGTTGCGCCCATTCAGGCGATGCTCGGCGATGCGCACGGCCTGAACACGCTTAAGCATCAGCCGGCGAAGATCGCCGCAATGGAAGGCCACTGGGAAAACCCGCCGGGCGAAGCAACGCCGTTGATCCTGTTCGGCCTGCCGGATATGGAGCAGGAGAAGACCCGCTATGCGCTGGAAATCCCTTACCTCGGCAGCCTGATCCTGACCCACAGTCTGGATAAGCAGGTGCCGGCGCTGAAGTCATTCCCGAAAGAGGATCGGCCCAACTCCACCATTATTTTCTGGTCGTTTCGCATTATGGCCGGACTTGGCATGCTGATGGTGCTGCTCGGCGTGGTCAGCCTGTGGCTGCGTATCCGTGGTCGTCTTTACAGCTCGCGTCCGTTTCTGTGGTTTGCGCTGCTGATGGGGCCGTCCGGGTTGATCGCCATTCTGGCCGGCTGGTTTACCACCGAGATTGGCCGGCAGCCGTGGGTGGTTTATGGCCTGATGCGCACGCGCGACGCGGTCTCTGCGCATGGCGATCTACATATGAGCCTGAGCCTGCTCGCCTTTATTCTGGTTTACTCATCGGTGTTCGGCGTGGGTTATATCTATCTTTTTAATCTGATCAAAAAAGGCCCGCAGCAAGGGGAAGGCGACGGCACCGATCACGGTGGGCCCGGCACAACGCACACGCCAGCACGTCCGCTCTCCGCAGCGAAAGAAAAACTTACTAACGAAGAGGGTCGCTAATCGTGGGCATCGATCTCCCAATTATCTGGTTTACCATCATCGTGTTTTCCACGCTGATGTATATCGTGATGGACGGATTCGATCTGGGCATCGGCATTCTTTTTCCGTTCAATAAAGATGCTACCGAGCGCGACATGATGGTAAACACTGTCGCGCCGGTATGGGATGGCAACGAAACCTGGCTGGTGCTCGGCGGCGCAGGCCTGTACGGGGCGTTTCCGCTGGCCTATGCGGTCATTATCGACGCCCTTTCGGTGCCGCTGACGGTGATGCTGATTGGGTTGATTTTTCGCGGCGTGGCCTTTGAATTCCGCTTCAAAGCCACCGAAGAGCACCGCCCTTTTTGGGATAAGTCGTTTATCGCCGGATCGTTTTTAGCCACCTTTAGTCAGGGGGTCGTGCTCGGCTCCTTCATTAACGGCTTTGAAGTGACCGGCCGCGCGTACAGCGGCCCTGAACTGCTGTGGCTGACGCCGTTTGCGCTGTTCTGCGGGCTGGGCCTGGTGGTTGCCTACGCGCTGCTCGGCAGCAGCTGGCTGATTATGAAAACCGAAGGCGAACTGCATCGTAAAATGACCGCGCTGACGCGTCCGTTGCTGCTGGCGCTGCTGGCTATTATTGTTGTGGTCAGCATCTGGACGCCGCTTCAGCACGCGGACATCATGCACCGCTGGTTTACCCTGCCGAACCTGTTCTGGTTCCTGCCGGTGCCGGTGCTGGTGCTGCTGGTGTCAGTATTGCTGCTGCGCGCGCTCAGACGCCACGCGCACTATGCGCCTTTCCTGCTGACGCTGGCACTGGTCTTCCTGGGTTTTACCGGCCTCGGCATCAGCATCTGGCCCGATATCATTCCGCCCTCCATCACCATCTGGCAGGCTGCCTCACCGCCGCAGAGCCTGAGCTTTATGCTGGTCGGCAGCCTGATTATCATTCCTGTGATCCTGGTTTACACCTTCTGGAGCTACTACGTTTTCCGGGGGAAAATCAAGCCGGATGCGGGTTATCACTGATTCACTGACGGGAGGTGATATGGTTTCTCCACTCTGGAAACGCCTGATGTGGCTGGTGGTTATCTATGCGGGCAGCGTGCTGGCGCTCGGCGTGGTCGCTACGCTGTTTCGCCTGATGATGACCGCCGCTGGCATGAAGTCACACTAGCGCAGTCACTCCTTCTTACTGCTGTCATAATTTTAAACACTACCGCAGCGGTAAGATTGCCATGATGGTCTATGCTTAATCCTGTTCATGAGGAAATCATGCCATCAAGAAGGAGGAAGTATGAGTTTATTAGATAAAGCTAACGATAAAGCTGAAGAAGCGCTGGGTAAAGGCCAGGAGCAGTTCGGTAAAGCTTCCGATTCGCCAGAGCATGAGCTGAAAGGCAAAGCGCGCCAGACCGCCGCAAAAGCCTCTTACGCTGTTGATGACGCGCTGGACTGCGTGAAAAGCAAAACCCAGGATTCCCCTTTCGCCGCGCTGGCCTTTGCCGCGGGCGTTGGATTCCTGGTTGCGAAGATCTTTGGTGGTCGTCGCTAAGCCAGTCCCCCGCTTTGGTAAAAAGGCCGACGCTGTCGGCCTTTTTTTATTCCTCAATCCTGAGCTGCGCGCGCGGCGTGTAAAAGCGACGAGACGTCAGATAGCCGGTTAACACGGTCGCGAGACTGGCAGTCCCTAACAGCATGAACGTCACCATAATCTGATATTTAATCGCCAGCAAGGGATCGATACCGGCAAAAATGAGTCCGGACATCATGCCCGGCAGGCTGACCAGCCCGACGGTTTTAGCGGCATCGACGGTTGGGATCAGCGCAGCGCGAATGCTGTCACGGACAATCTCCGCCGAAGCCAGTTTTACTGAGGCGCCCAGCGCCAGCTTCTCCATAATCTGCTGTTTGTCGCTGTAAAAACGCCGATCCAGATTGCTGAAGCACAGGCCAACCGCCACCATTGCGTTACCGGCAATCATCCCCGAAAGCGGTATCACCTGCATAGGCACAAAATGGATCGCGTGACTTAAGGTCAAAATCATCAGGGTGGTCACGGTGCTGGCGGTAATCGCCAGAAAAGCGATGGCAAAGGCGCGATCGCTGTGCTGACTGCGTTTGCGCGCATTCAGCGCGGCATTCAGGCAGATAAACAGCACCATCGCCACCGTCAGCGTAACGTTGCTGACCGCGAAAAGCATTTTCAGCACCGCGCCGACAATCAGTAGCTGGACGACCGCGCGAAACACGCTCCAGAGAATATCGCGCCCCAGGCCAAGCCGCTCTTTTCCGCTGATCGCCAGCGCAATCGCCACCAGCATCAACGCCATTCCTAATGACTGCGTGGTGATATCAGGCTGATTCATGCTGCCTCCCGACGGGCCTGAGCGCTAACAGGCGGGAGGCCTGCGCGATCTCCGATGGATCGTGGCTGACCCAAACCGCCGCCATGCCGTGCTGGTTGATAAGCTCGTCGATCAGCTGGTGAATAACCCGTTTGTTCTGCTCATCCAGCGCGCTGGTTACCTCATCCAACAGCAGCACCTGCGGTAAAAATTGCAGGTTGCGCAGCAGTGCGACCCGCTGTTTTTCGCCGCCGGAAAGCTGCGTCACCGGCGTGTCGAGCAGATCGTCGGCAAGATTCACCCGGCGGAGCCAGCGTTGTAGCGTGGCGCGTTCGGGCCGTTTTTGCCGGATCTGCCAGGGGAACGCCAGGTTATCCCACACCGTTTCACCAAACAGCGCGGGCGTCTGGCTGCACCAGGAAACCTGCTGACGGTAGGCTTCGGGCTTCAGTTCGCTGACGGGCCGTCCGCTGAAGAAAATCGCGCCGCTGGCAGGTTCAAGCAGCGACGCAAGGATCTTCAACAGCGTGCTTTTACCGCAGCCGGAAGGGCCGGTAACGTGCAGCCGTTCACCGGCGTTGAGCGTAAAGGAGACGGGGGCGAGACGCTGGCGGCCTGCCTGAGAACAGGTCACGTCACGCACGTCCAACAAAGGTGAGATAATCGACATCATTTCGTCCTGAAAAAATCGTCGCCGTGATAATAGCGCAATCGGCTTTGTTTACGCCTCTCTTTTTGCCAGAGCAAAAAAAGGGACAACGTTATGTTGTCCCTTAAACAATCTTACTGAAAATTATTTCTTCGCGTCGTCCGGCAGCGCGTAGGCAACAATATAGTCGCCCAGTTTGGTGCCAAACGAACCGTGTCCGCCAGCGGCGATCAGCACATACTGCTTGCCGTTCACCTCATAGGTCATCGGCGTTGCCTGGCCGCCCGCAGGCAGGCGCGCTTCCCACAGCTTGTCGCCGTTGGTGACGTTAAAGGCGCGCAGGTAGTTATCCGCCGTCGCAGCGATGAACATCACGTTACCCGCCGTAGAGATCGGCCCGCCAAGCATCGGCATACCCATCCTGAACGGCAGCGGCAGAGGCGAGCTGTCGTAGACGGTACCAATACGTTTTTTCCACGCGATCTGGTTGGTTTTCAGATCCACCGCAGAAACGTAGCCCCAGGCGGGCTGCTTGCACGGAAAACCGGTCGGCGCCAGGAACGGATTCAGCGTCACGCCGTAAGGCACGCCGTACTGCGGCTGAACGCCAGTTTCCGTGCCGCTGCCGCCTTTATCGTTCTCATTCGGCCACAGCGGATTATTCGGCCCGCGCGGGATCAGACGAGAAACGAACGGCAGCGCCATCGGGTTAGTCACCGCAATCTGACGATCGGTATCCACCGAGATGCCGCCCCATTCGAACATGCCGAGGTTGCCAGGGAACACCAGCGTGCCCTGCTCGGACGGCGGCGTGAACGGGCCTTCGTAGCGCAGGCTGTGGAACATCACGCGGCAGATCAGCTGATCGTAAATGGTGGCGCCCCACATATCCGCCCCGGTGAGGTTTTTCTTCGGACGGTAGGTCAGTTCCGAATAAGGCTGCGTCGGCGACAGGCGATCGCCCTTCGCCGGCCCCTGTGGAACCGGGGTTTCCGGCGCGGGCACCACGGTTTTACCGGTGCGGCGATCCAGCACGAAAATATTGCCGGTTTTCGCCGGAACGTAAATCACCGGCACGGTATTGCCGCTCTTGTCGGTAATGTCAGCCAGCGTTGGCTGAGCCGGTACGTCCATATCCCAGAGATCGTGATGCACGGTCTGATAGAACCAGGCAAGCTTGCCGGTGGTGGCATTCAGCGCCAGCATGCCGCTGGCGAAGCGCTCCATTTCCGGCGTGCGGTTGCCGCCCCAGATATCCGGCGTGGTCACGCCAATCGGCAGATAGACCAGATCCAGTTTTGCATCGTAGGCGGCGGGCGCCCAGGAGTTAGGTGAGTTAGCCACATAGTGCTGCTCGCCTTCCGGCAGCACGTTAGGATCTTTCGCGCCGGTATCGAAGGCCCACAGCAGCTTACCGGTGTTCACATCAAAGCCACGGATGACGCCAGACGGCTCGCGGGTGGAGTAGTTATCGGTTACCGCGCCCGCTATCACGATGGTGGTATCGGTGATCACCGGCGGCGAAGTCGGCTCATAGGCTCCCGCGCGCGCGTTCGGCATATTCTGTTGCAGGTTTACCTTACCATTTTCGCCAAATTCAGGGCACGGCGCACCGGTTTCTGCGTCCAGCGCATACAGGTTGCCGTCGTTGACTGGCAGGATAATACGGCGCGCGCAGAGCGCAGGCTGGCTGCCCGCAGGCACGGCGGCCGCTTCAGGCGTTTCGTGGTAAGAGACGCCGCGACAGGTGACGTGCTGGAACGACGGATCGGTCTTCAGTTGCGGATCGAACTTCCACTTCTGCTTGCCGGTTGCGGCATCAAGCGCAAACAGGATCTGATGCGGCGTACACAGGTAAAGTGAGTTGCCCATTTTGATCGGGGTGACTTCGTTGGTCAGTTCGCCCGGATCGGTGGCGCGCTTCATGTCGCCGGTGCGGAAGGTCCAGGCCTCTTTCAACTGACCGACGTTTTTGTCGTTGATCTGCGTCAGGGGTGAATAGCGCGTGCCGCCCTGCGTACGACCATAGGCGGGCCAGTCGCCCGCGGCAATGCCGTCCGTTGATTTCGCAACGTTGGAAGCCTGCGCCGGGCTGAGCGAGCCGTTGATCTCCTGCGGATCGTTAAACACAGCGTAGACCAGCGCGACCACGGTCACCGCCAGCACCGCGCCAAGCGCGCCGCGTGCGGCTTTACCTTCGCTGAGGCCCCGGTAAACAAACGGCAGAACCAGCCACAGGCCGAGGAAGAAGGTGACGTCGAGACGCGGCGTCAGCGCCCAAAAGTCGCTGCCCACTTCCCACAGCGACCAAATCAAAGTAGCCAGCAGGAACAACGCGTACAGCAGCAGCGCGGAAGAACGACGACGGAACAGCAGCCAGGCAACGATCAGCTCAACCACGCCGGCTGCGATGTAATACACCGAGCCGCCCAGTTTCGCCAGCCAGATGCCGCCAATGAGCAGATACGCTCCGCTGATGGCGGCAAAGACAGCCGTCAGTACCACGATCGCTCGTGAAACCGATGTTTTAGACATAATATTTTCCCTTACCAAAATGTAACGCCTTCGATTTAGCGCACAGGCCAAATCGCTTAAAACACCCTCGCCGTGCACCACGGTCGGGGCTGTTATGAATTCTATTGAAACGTATAGCTGAGCGAGGCGCCGACGCCGTAGTTACGCCCCGGCGCGGGTTCGTAATAGCGACCGTTGCCTTCATTGACGATCACCGATCCCGCGTAGGTTTTATCAAACAGATTATCAACGCGGCCAGACAGGTCGAGCGACCACTTGTCCTGCGTAAAGCGGTAGCCGCTGCTCAGGCCCGCTACCGTGTAAGACGGCGCTTTTGCATTGTTTTCGTCATTGGCCTGAATGCTGCTCAGATAGCGAATATCCACACCTGCGTGCCAGCCCGCATCCGGCATCCATCCCAGCGAAGCATAGCCCATATTGCGCGACACACCCGGTAAACGATTGCCCGCCGGTGTACAGTTACCGCTGTCGTCGCAGGTTTCATTGCGATAGGTGGCGTCCAGCCAGGTCCAGGCCATCTGCATCCGCCAGTTCTCTGCAAACTGCTGATCAAAAGAGAGCTCAACGCCGCGACGACGGGTTTTGCCCGCATTTTTATACACGGAGCGGCCGTTGCTGCTGTCTGCCACTACCAGTTCATTATCGGTATTGGTCTGAAACAACGCGGCGGTGAGCAGGCCATAGCCGATGCGGGTTTTGCTGCCTAACTCGAAGGTGTCGCTGGTGGACGGCTTCAGCCCCAGGTTCAGGCCGGTCTGGCTACCGTCAACCGAGCGATAAGAGAGTTCGTTGATGGTGGGCGTTTCAAAACCGCGCCCGGCGGAGAAGTAGAGGTTCCAGGCATCGGTCACTGCATAGTTGAGCGCGCCCATCGGCAGCAGTTTGTGATAGCGCTTACTGCCGCTGTCGTCTCCATTCCCCGGCGCGATATAGTAATCTTCCGCATCAAAACTGACGGTGCTGTAGCGCACGCCGGCATCCAGCGTCCATTTTGGCGTCAGCCGCCAGCTGGTTTGCAGGTAGGGATCGAGGTTCCACATCACGTTCTTTTCGTTGCGGCGCTGGCCGCCCTTTTCGCCATACTGCGGCGTGTCGTTCAGCAGGGTAAAGTTTTCGAAGCCCTGACGCCGTTCAGTCATGGTTTCATAATCCAGCCCGCCGGTGAGAGAAAAGGGCACATCGCCCAGCTGGTCATCATGTTGCCAGCGCGTATCCACGCCGGCGTATTTGCGCTCAAGCACAATAACGCCGCCCGGATACGCCGGACGTAACTGAGGAGCCATCGGGATCGACTGATACTGCGTGGTATGACGTTCGCCGTGCCAGGCGGTCAGCGTCAGCCGATCGTTGTCGCTCATCTCGCGCGCGTAACGCAGGCCAAGCTGGGTTTGATCGAGGGTTTTGCGGGTGTTGAAGCTATCGCCACGCGGCGACTGGCGCGGGTTCTCCCGCCACTCATCACGCGTCAGCCCGCCCGGATCGTTGGCATCAACGGAGACGCTGTTAAACATCAGCGTCAGGGTGCTGACCTCGTCGATCCGCACGCCGAGCTTGCCGTTGCCCAGACTTTTCTGCGTGCCGCTGTGGTCGCGAAAACCATGAGTGGTAAAGCGCGAACCGGAGATCAGATAGTTGACGTCGCCCACGTGAGTGCCATCGCCGGTGGCGCCGCTGGCTTTCACGCTGTTGCGCCAGCTCGCGTTGCTGCCGTACCAGGTGCCCGCGCTGAGGGTTGTCGGCGCGCTGCCGGTTTCGCTGTCGATATTGACCACGCCGCCGGAGGCGTTGCCATAGAGCGCAGAGTACGGCCCGCGCAGGACATCAACGTGATCGATGGAGCCGATATCAATGTTGGAGGTTTGCCCCTGCCCGTCCGGCATGGTCGCCGGAATACCGTCGACGTAGACCCGCACACCGCGCACGCCATACATGGATCGGCTGCCGAAGCCGCGTACCGATAGCTGAAGGTCCTGCGCGTAGTTTTGACGATTCTGGATCTGCAAGCCGGGTACGCCGCTCAGCCCTTCCGACAAATTTACCTGCGCGCGATCCCGGCGCAGATCGTCGCCGTTGATCACGCTGACCGCAGCGGGCGTGTCCAGTTCGGAAAGGCCACGCGGCTGGCCAATAACGATCAGTGAATCGCCCTGCGCATAGCTGACCACGGCGGGCAGTAACATCGGGACGATCAGAAAAGCGAAGGTTTTGTTGTTCACAGCATCGGTTCGGTATGAGTAAGGTTTAAAACGTCTCAGCGTTCAGGCTGCGGCACGCACATGCAGATTAGTATATAACCACTCTGAAAACCTGCCCGCGCGCCGTCGTTTTTATGAAAAACCAGCGGGCCGCCCGGAGAACAGGTTTACGGCTGTCATCAGCGCTTAAACGGGAGGTACGTGCCAAAAAGATGCCGGATTGTAGCATTCAGTCGCGGCTTTACGAAGTTATGTTAATGCGATAGCTGAATTGATTCAGTTAAATGCCACAAAATGATCACAATTGCGCAGGTTTTGCGAATGTCATACGCTGCGAGCGGCGACTATACTTAACCGCTCCGATCACAGACAGGACGAGCTATGCGCAGGCTGGATAACACACTATATCGCGCTGCTGGCGTGGGGCTGACGCTGTTGCTGTTGGCAGGCTGCGCCTCGGACGACAAGGGTATGGCCTGTCAGGGCAAAATGGAAACGCTGACCGGCCAGGCGCTCGGCAATATCGAAGGCACGGTCACCGATCGCTTCACCTCGTTCAGCGTTGACGTTGATGAGCCGGAACTGTCGCTGGAAAGCGGCCTGCTGCAAAGCAATGACCGGGAACGCTATTTCCCGTCCGCCGTAACCCGTGAAGGCTGGCTGGCGCAGCGCCTCTCCGACACGCGCTTCAGCGTGATTAACGCGCCGCAGGACAAAATGATCGTCTTCTCCTGCCCTTCCCGCGCGATTTAAGCGCTTGCCGACGGCGTTATGCTATAACCTTTCTTTTACGTTTGCGTAATAAGGATAATAAGCATGAGCGCCAGTCAGATGATTGCCAACCGTCACACCTTTTTCGGCCGTGGAAGCCTGCGCGAACTGCTGCCGTTGCTGAGCGCCGATCCGCAGCCAACGCTGCTGTTCTGCGGAAGGTCTTTTTTAGCGGGTGATGCCTGGGCCGCGTTGGAAAACGACCTGACGCCGCTGCTGGTCGGTCATGAGATTGTCAGCCACGAAGCGTCGCCGGTGGAAATCGACGCCTGGGTCGACCGCTGGCGCGGCAGGGTGCAACGGGTGGTGGCCATCGGCGGAGGCAGCGTGCTTGATGCGGCAAAGGCCTTTGCCGCCCTCAGTCAGCATCCGTTAAACACGCTGCGTTATCTGGAAAAAGTGGGCGATACGGCGGTAACCGGCGCCACGCTGCCGCTGATCGCCATTCCCACCACCGCCGGAACCGGCAGCGAAGTGACGCAGAACGCGGTGGTTACCGATAAAACGGATAACAAGGTAAAGGCCTCGCTGCGTCATCCTGCCTTCGTGCCACAGGTGGCGATCCTCGATCCCGACCTGCTGCGCGGCGCGCCGGACCACGTGCTGGCCTGCTGCGCCATCGACGCCTTTACCCATCTGTTTGAAGCGTACCTTTCTGCGAAGGGCAACCTGTTCACCCGCCAGATGGCGCTGAACGGCATGCGGTCGTTTATCACTGCCTGGCCCCGCCTGAACAGCGACGACGAAGCCGGAGACATCGCGCGTGAGCAGATGATGATGGCATCCTGGCTTGGCGGTCTGAGTTTGAGTATGGCCGGGCTGGGCGTGATCCACGGCATCGCCGGTGAGCTGGGCGCGATAAAAGATTATCATCACGGCGAGGTATGCGGCCGCCTGCTGCTGCCTTTTCTGGAAATTTCAGGAAAGAGCGACCACCCGCAACAGCAGGCGTTGATGAGCGATCTTGCCAATACGCTGTTTCCGGCTTTCACCCTGCCGCCCGCCAGGCTTCTGGCCGAATGGCTGAAGGAAAACGCCATCGTGCCGTTCTGGCAAACGCCGCAGACGCTGACGCAGGCTGAAGTGAGCTGGAT
>NZ_JNVB01000025.1 GCF_000770305.1 Erwinia oleae | reverse complement strand
CGCTTAAACACGGCGTAAACGGCACACTACGCATTGGCGCGGTGCCTCAGTGCAGTATCTCGCTGCCGCTGATGCTTAAAGCAGTCAGCGACCGCTATCCGCAGCTCAACTATCGCGTGGCGGTACTCAGCGCCGATCAGCTGCTGGAGGCGCTGAACAGCCATACCGTGGACGTGGGGATCGGCTTCTTTGAACTGGCAACGCTGCGGGAACTTCATTTTCAGGCCGAGCCGCTTCAGGACAACGGCGTCGAGGTGGTGTTTCATCCACACTTTTTTCCTGAACTGATCGGCGACGACGAAGTAACGCTGACGCAACTGGAAGCGCTACCGCTCTGCCTGGCAGAACCAACGCGCTACTTCCGACGCTATCTCGACACCCATTTTCGCGAAGCGGGCGTTACTCTGCGCGTGGTGCTGGAAACCACCTCGGTTTTCCAGCTGGTGCAGGGCGTGCAGGTGGGGCTTGGCTGCCTGATTTCACCCGCAGGACATCTGCTGCCAGAAACCCTTGTCGGGTTACAGCGTCGCCCCCTGTCGATTGCGGCGATGACGCGCCAGGCAGCGGTGGTTATTGCAGAACCGGGCAGGGCGACGCCTCTGTCGCAACACTTCTTCGACGAGGTACGGCGCTGGCTGAGCCAGCGGCAGACCCGGTAACTCAGCCTTCCTGCACGGTACCCAGTGACTGCATCAGCCGGTTCTGCCAGCTGGCCTGCGCAATATGCTGGAACACGTTAAACAGCGTTTCCACATTCATACCCGTCGCTTTCAGCGGCTGTAAATGCGCCGCGTTGAACCGCTCCGGTGAACGGGTAAGCTGCGCGGCAACCTGAATGATCGCCCGATCGCGCTCTTCCGCTATGTTCAGCGCATCGTCCACGCCGCGGCGCAGCGCCGCGTGCAGCTTTATCTGTTCGAATCGCGCAAAACAGGCAGCGCTGCCGTTGATCCGCGCCGTAACTGCGGCCGCCAGCACGCCTTCCGGCGTTGCGTCGAGCGCGTTGAGCAGCCTGCTCCAGCCGTTCAGGGCGGAGGCATCGTGCGCCAACAGCCAGGCGCTCTCGCTGAGGTGTGATTGCGACTGGCACCATGTCAGCGCCTCAAGCTGGAGCGCGGTTGCATAGCGCAGCTCGACCGGCGCGAGCAGAGGCCGCCAGGCGGCTGCCTCGGTAAAAGGCCCGGCATCCGGCGGGATAGTGACGCCGGGCATCCAGCGCACCGGCAGCGCCAGAAGGGCGTGGAGACCTGCCGCCACCCGCGCCTGATAGCTGACGAAGCCGATAATCTGTGTAAACGTGACGATATCCGGCGCGCTCAGTCCGCACTCTTCAAGACGATGCAGCGCTGCGGCATCAACCAGCGTCGGCTGGCTGGCAAGTTGACGGGCGTATTCGGTGATCTGCGTCAGGCGGCGATTGCTTTCGCGCGAAGAGTCAGGGCCGGAAAGCGGGTTCAGACGAGCGGCATAATGATTACAAAGCCGTTGAATACCGGTGACCTGCGCAACGGTCAGTGCGGTGCTGAGCCGGTCATACAACGAAAGCGTATGGGTCAGGCTGGTCGTCAATTCTGCCGGAAACAGCAGATGATAGAGATCGCGCGAGGCCAGAAGCGCGGGCTGCGCCTGCCGGAGCATCGCATTCAGCTCGCCCTGACACAAAGGCGCCAGCCCTAACAAAAAGCGATCCTCTATTTCCGCGGCTTCCGGAACCAGCGGCGCGGCCTGCGCGGTGCGGGAAGACTGCGTTTCATGATACCAGTGACTGTTGCCTGCAAAACGGCGCTGTTCCATGATCGTTCCTTTTGGTTAACCGACCGGGGCAGCGCAAAAAACGACGTGCGCCTTGCCGGGCCTGGAGAGCAGGACTATCCTGGCGCAACGCGGGAGATGAACCAAAGAATGAACGGTGCTAATCCATAACGGAAAGGTATATATGGGCAGTCAGGAAAAAAATGGCATCTGTGTAAAGGGCGTGCATAATGAGAACCGAAAAATCTGTTCGGGGCGGAGCGACAGCATATCGACATTCTCCCTGCTTGCGGTTCCGGGCATGTTTTATCTGTATCACAGGAAAAAGATAAGCACTATCTTGTGCCGTGATGTGTCCTGCTCGCGATGGGGTTCATTAACGCCATTATGGGCCCGATCGTGAATTGAAAGCGTAAAATTGTAGGTTGGTGAGCCTGTGAAAATCGGATATCTGTTCCCCATCGTCATTGGGATAGCGGGCGTGGTGCTGCTGGTGTGGTTTGTGGCCAGCGGCGCATGGCGTCCCGGCGCGTAAAAAACGAATCACCTGCGTTTGCAGGCGATAATAAGAGTAAGGTAATTTAATATTTTCGCCACGCGTCCGCCGTGAGGGGCTCGCCAAAGTGACTGGTGATCAGCCGCTTAGTAAGATCGTGGAGCGGGCTGGCCAGTACGTCTGCCGTACTGCCGCGCTCAACCACTTCCCCCTGATGCATCACCAGTACCTGGTCACTGATGTGTTTCATCATGCCAAGGTGCTGCGTGACATAAATATAGGCAATGCCGTGTTTGTCCTGAAGTTCCAGCATCAGGTTTACCAACTGCGAGCGCATTGACATATCAAGCGACGCCAGCGCCTCATCGGCAATAATGACCTTTGGCTGGAGGATCAGCGCGCGCGCCAGTCCCACGCGCTGCTTTTGTCCTGGCGCCAGCATGTGTGGATAATACGCCGCGTGATCGCGCAGCAGTCCCACCTGACGCAGGGTGGCGATGATACGCTTCTCGCGCTCGTCAGCCGACAAATCGGTGTTAAGCCGCAGCGGAAAATCCAGGATCTGACTGATGCGCTGGCGCGGATTGAGCGAGGTGGAGGGATCCTGAAAAATCATGCGAATGCGCTGGCTACGATAGCCGTAATCGCCATAGCTCAGCGGATGATCGTCAATAACAATTTCGCCGTCGCTGGGCGCGATCATGCCGCTCAGCATTTTCGCCAGCGTTGATTTTCCCGAGCCGTTTTCACCAATAATCGCCAGCGTCTGCCGCTCGCGCAGGGTAAAACTCACCGCTTTGACGGCCTCAACGTGCTGGCGACGAAACAGGCCGGTGCGGTAACGGTAGGTTTTAGAGAGATTACGCACCTCAAGCAGCGTGTCGCCCATTACTGGCTCTCCATATTAAGGGGGAAATGGCAGGCAAACAGGTGGTTTTTCGCACCGCTCAGGCGTGGCGTGATGATGCAGGTTTTCTGCGCATACGGACAGCGCGGCCCTAAACGGCAGCCAATCGGCAGGTGCTCCAGCGAAGGGATTGCGCCGGGCAGCGTGTTGAGGCGGCTTTTGTGAGGCAGCGCGCGGCCAAAATCGGGCATCGCGCGGATCAGCGCCTGCGTGTAAGGATGGTGCGGCGTGGTAATCAACTCGTCACTGAACGCCGTTTCCATCGTCTGCCCGCAGTACATGACGTTAATACGATCCGCCCAGTGGCTGAGCATTTGCAAATCATGACTGATCAGCAAAATGGTGGTGTTATTGTTCTGATTGAGTTTGCTGAGCAGGCGAAAAATCTGCGCCTGCGTGGTTGGCTCCATCGCGTTGGTCGGCTCGTCGGCGATCAGCAGGCGAGGCTGATTTGCCAGCGCAATGGCAATCATAACTTTCTGACATTCGCCGTCGGTCAGCTCGTAAGGATAGCTGTGCATAATGTCATTATGATCTTTGATCCCGACGCGATGCAGAAGTTCAATGGCGCGCCGATGCCGCCAGCGAAAACGCTGATACCAGCGGCCTTTCCACGTCCAGCGCGGAATGGCCTGCATGATCTGACGACCAATGTTTTCTGAAGGATCAAGACACGACTGCGGCTCCTGAAATATCATCGACACGTTATGCCCGATCACTTTTCG
This sequence comes from Erwinia oleae, assembly GCF_000770305.1. Classification (GTDB taxonomy): domain Bacteria; phylum Pseudomonadota; class Gammaproteobacteria; order Enterobacterales; family Enterobacteriaceae; genus Erwinia; species Erwinia oleae. The sequence goes on along the minus strand of NZ_JNVB01000025.1, from coordinate 45,631 downwards.
TCTCTCGCGCGGCGAAAGGTGTAGCAGATCGATATCGTTAAAGCGCATACGATCGGCCGTCACCCGCCAGTTGTCGCGCGTCACGCCGCAAATCGCCTTGGCAATCAGGCTTTTTCCTGAACCGGATTCCCCCACCAGCCCGCGCACTTCACCTTCGCTCAGGGTAATACTGACGCGATCCACTGCCTTAACCGGGCCATCAGCGGTCATAAATTCAATGGTCAGATTGCGAATATCGAGCAGCGGCATTTATTCCACTCCTGAGACGATGGCCCGGCGGATGCCGTCGCCCAGCAGGTTAACGATCAGTACGCTGATCATAATCGCCGCGCCGGGCAGCATGACTGTCCAGGGCGCAACGTAAATCAGCTCCAGCGCATCGCCCAGCATTGCGCCCCATTCGGGTGAGGGAAGCTGCGCGCCGAGATCAAGGAAACCCAAAGCGGAAATATCCAGAATCGCCATCGACAGCGCCCGCGTGAATTCCGTCACCAGCAACACCAGAATGTTGGGAAAAATCGCATACCAGAGAATGTTCATGCTGCTGGCACCGTCGAGGCGGGCGGCAATCACGTAATCTTTTTCCAGTTCATCATGCACCGCAGTATAAATAGCGCGAACCAGTCGGGGAAGTATAGCCAGAAATACTGCCAGCAGCGCGTGCGACAGGCGTGGCCCGAGAAACGCCACCACGGTGATCGCCAGCAGTAGTGAAGGAATAGAGAGCAGCGTGTCCAGCACGTGATTCAGCACCGCCGAGCGCAGGCCGCGCGTCAGACCGGCGACCACGCCCAGCACCATGGCGCACAGAGCGGCAAACACCGTGACCAGTATCGCCGAACCGACGGTGGGTGCCGCGCCGCTCAATAAACGACTGAGCAGATCGCGCCCCAGATCGTCAGTGCCAAGAAAGAAAGAGACATCGCCATAGTGCGACCAGGAGGGCGGCAGGAGTTGATAGCCGAGAAACTGCTGATCGAGGCCGTAAGGGGCGAGCAGCGAACCAAAGACGCACAGCAGCAGCAGCGCGCCAAAGGTATACAGGCCCACCATCGCAAGAGTATCGCGATAGAACAGTCGCCAGGTGTGGCGCAACGGGCTGGGAAGCCGCTTCTCGTCGTAAACGTTATCGGAGGGCATACCATTCCTTATGCTTCAGCGGGTTGGCGAGCGCGCCCAGAATATCGGCCAGAACGTTAACGGTGATCACCAGGCCGCCCACCATCATTACGCCTGCGGAGATCGCCGCGTAGTCCTGCTGGCGGATGGCATCCACCAGCCAGCGGCCCAGACCCGGCCAGCTGAACACCACTTCGGTGATCATCGCCAGCGTCAGCATGGTGGAGAATTGCAGCCCCAAACGCGGAATGACCGGCGGCAGGGCGTTATGCAGCACATGGCGGCGAATCACGGTAAACAGCGACAGCCCGCGCGTGGCGGCCGCTTTGATATAGTTCTGATCCATCACGTCATGCGTGCTGATGCGCAACAGCCGCACGATTTCCGTCGTCGGTGCGACCGCCAGCGCGGTGACCGGCAGGATCAGGTGGCGGAGGGTGCTGATCACCATCTCATTTCGCCAGGGCGTCGGACTGAGCCAGGCGTCAATCAGCGCAAATCCGGTGATATTTTCTACCGGATAAAGCAGATCGACGCGCCCGGAAACCGGCAGCCAGCCGAGGTTCAGCGAAAACCAGAGGGTAAAAAGCAGCGCCAGCCAGAACACCGGCAGCGAAAAACCCAGCAGGGCAAAGGCGCTGATCGCTTTATCCTGCCAGCGGTTATACAGCACGCCAGCGGTAATACCAAGCGGGATGCCCGCCGCCAGCGCCAGCACGAACGCCATGATGCACAGTTCCAGGGTCGCCGGAAAAACCTCCCGCAGCTGGGGGCCAATGGGTTCGCCGTTGATGGTTGAAACGCCAAAATCGAGCTGAAAAAGCCCTTTATACCAAAATATAAAGGCATCAACGGGCGAGGCGCCCATCAGCGGCGCATGTGGGGTGAAATAGCTCAGGCAGAAGCCGACCAGAGTTAACAGAAACAGCGTAACCAGCCACAGAACCAGCCGACGCAGGGTATAAATCACCATGACGACTTCTCTCCGCTTTTATCACGATGCACGCCGGCAAACGAGGCATTGCCGAACGGACTCAGCACCAGCCCCTGAATATCCGCGCGATAGGCCTGGAGCCGCAGCGACCAGGCCAGCGGCAGCACGGGCAACGACTGCGCCAGCATCGCCTGTGCCTGGCCGTAATACTCAATACGCGATGCCAGCTGCTGTGAGCGCAGCGCTTTTTGCAGCACCTCATCTAATTCGCCGTCACACCAGTGAGCATAGTTGGTTTGCGATCGGATTGCCGCACAGCTCAGCAGCGGTCGGAAGAAGCTGTCGGGATCGTTGCTGTCGGTTGCCCAGCCGGTCAGGGTCAAATCGTGACTCATCTCCATCAGGCGGGCTTCCTGGAAGCGTCCTTCCACAGGAATGATGGTGACGGCAACGCCAATCTGCGCCAGATCCGCCTGAATCAGTTCGGCGGTTTTCAGCGGGCTGGGGTTCCACGCCTGCGAGGCGGAAGGTACCCACAAAGTCAGGTGCAGATTCTGCACGCCGAGCGCCTTCAACTGCGCTCGCGCCTTATCGGGATTGTATTCCGTTACCTGCGCGCTGGTGTCAAAGGCCCACGACGCGCGCGGCAGGATCGACGCGGCAGTTTCGGCGGTGCCGTAAAAGATGGATTCCATCAGCCGTTCATTGTTGATCGCCAGCGACAGCGCCTGGCGAACGTCGGTACGATCTAACGGTGGCTTACGCGTATTAAACGCCAGATAGGCGATATTCATGCCGGGACGGAGCGTCAGACGCAGGCGCGGATCGTCGCGCAGCACGGAAATCTGGCTGGCAGCCGGATAGGCCAGCACGTCGCACTCGCCGGTTAACAGTTTCGACAACCGCCCGGTGCCGCCCGCGCCCATGTCGATGACCACCTGCGACATACGCGGCAGACCTTTCCAGTAGGTCGGATTACGCGCGAGGCGAATATACTGGCCGGTACGGTATCGGCTGAGCATAAACGGCCCGGTGCCGACCGGCTGTCTGTCAAGCTGCTCCTGACGATCTTCTGCGGTCAGCTTATCGGCATATTCGGCGGAAAGCACCGGCGCATAGTGTGTGGCCAGATGCCAGAGAAAAGAGGCGTCGGGCCGTGTCAGGCGGATCTCCACGGTGTATTTGTCGAGCTTTCTGACGCTGTGCACCGCATCGGCAAACTGAAGGCTGTCAAAGTAGGGGTAGCTGCCGCCGTTAACGTTATGCCAGGCCGACTGACGATCAAACACGCGCCGGAAGCTGAATACCACGTCGTCAGCATTCATCCTGCGTTGAGGGGAAAACCACGCCGTTTTCTGAAAGGTCACGTCTTTACGCAGGTGAAAACGGTAGGTGGCACCGTTATCGAGCACATCCCAACTGGCGGCCAGTTCAGGCACCAGGCGATAGGTATAGGGATCCACATCCAGCAGACGATCGTAAAGCTGCGCCGCCAGCGTATCCACCACCAGTCCGCCGCTGACCATTTGCGGGTTAAAGGTGGTCACGGTGCCATTGACGCAGTAAACGAAGCCGGTCTGGCGAATATCGCCAGGCATGGCAGACCAGGCGGTGCCGGAGAGCAGACCCACTGCGAAGAGAAGGGCGGAGAAAAGTGTGCGCATAAGTCATCTGAAATAACAGGCAATAAGCAGAGTGTATCGCACTCTCGGTTATCGCCCAAAGTTTGCAGCAGTAAGTGATGCTTTTTCGCGCGCACCGGTTTGAATACGCCTTATCTTGCTGTGGAAATGAGAAAAATTCTCAACAAAACGCTTTACAGATGATAGTGAGAATGATTACTATTCATGTGCGCTTCGACGGTGGCTCTACCGAAGAAGAGCACGACATTGCTCACATTGCTTCCAGTATTATTTAGCCCGCCCTGTGCGGGCTTTTTTTTATTCGCCTGTTTTTTCAGGCTGCACGCCATGCTTTTTCATCATTGCGCGTAGCTGATGATAGGTAACGCCAAGCAGCGTTGCCGCGCGGCGCTGGTTGAAAAAGGCCTGTTCAAGCGCACATGCCAACAACTCTTTTTCCTGTTGCTGCTGCCAGCCGCGCAGATCGACAGGCAGCGTGGGCAAGGAAGCGGGCGGGGCAGCCACCGGCGCAGCGGGCTGAAAAGGATTGATGATCACCTTATCCAGCGCCTGTTCAACGTTACCGTGACGATAAACCGAGCGCTCGACAACGTTTTTCAGTTCGCGGATGTTACCGGGCCAGTCATAAGCCAGCAGCGTTTGCTGCGCCGCCGACGTAAAACCGGGAAAAAGCGGCATTCCCAGTTCGCGACACATCTGAATAGCGAAGTGCTGCGCCATCAGCATGATATCGCTGCGTCGTTCGCGCAGCGGCGGCAGTTGCACAACGTCAAAGGCCAGCCTGTCGAGCAGATCCGCACGAAATTTATTTTGCCGGGCGAGCAGCGGGAGATCGTCGTTGGTGGCACACACCAGGCGGACGCTGACCTGAAGCGGCTGACTGCCGCCCACGCGCTCCAGATGGCCGTACTCAATCACCCGCAGCAGTTTTTCCTGTACCAGCATTGGCGCGGTCGCCAGCTCATCGAGAAACAGCGTGCCGCCATCAGCGCGCTCGAAGCGCCCAAGGTGCCGTTTTTGCGCACCGGTAAACGCGCCTGCTTCATGCCCGAACAGCTCCGAGTCCAGCAGGTTTTCATTCAGCGCCGCGCAGTTGAGGGAGATAAACGGCCCCTGCCAGCGATCGGAGAGATAGTGCAGGCGGCTGGCAATCAGCTCTTTACCCGTGCCGCGTTCGCCCAGCACCAGTACCGGTTTATTGAGCGGCGCCAGCCTGGAAACCTGCTCAAGCACTTCAAGAAAGTTTTCAGACTCGCCGAGCAGCGTATCATTAAAATCATTCATTAATTTCACCAAATGTTAGTGATTTTCACTACTTTAGTCGCGATTCAATCGGCTGTAAAGCAGGCGAGGCGTTACAAATCAAAGAGATAAAAACTGGCACGGCTTTTGAATACTCTCTGTAGCGCATCGCGCACTTTAATCAGACCAATGAGGAACATTGCTATGGGTATTTTTTCTCGCTTCGCCGACATCGTGAACGCCAACATCAATTCGCTGCTGGAAAAAGCGGAGGATCCGCAGAAACTGGTTCGCCTGATGATTCAGGAAATGGAAGACACGCTGGTTGAGGTTCGTTCGACATCTGCCCGCGCGCTGGCAGAGAAGAAACAGCTTCTGCGCCGCATCGATCAGGCGGAAACCCAGCAGGCGGAATGGCAGGAAAAAGCCGAACTGGCGCTGCGTAAAGACAAAGACGATCTGGCGCGCGCCGCGCTGATTGAAAAACAGAAACTGACCGATTTGATCGCCACTCTCTCCCGCGAGTCAGAGCAGGTTGAAGAGACGCTGGTGCGCATGAAAGGCGAAATCGGTGAACTGGAGAAGAAACTCAGCGAAACGCGTGCGCGTCAGCAGGCGCTTACGCTGCGTCATCAGGCCGCATCGTCTTCACGTGATGTTCGTCGCCAGCTCGACAGCGGTAAAATCGACGAGGCCATGGCGCGTTTCGAATCGTTTGAACGCCGCATCGATCATATGGAAGCTGAAGCGGAAAGCCAGCGCTTTGGTAAAAAACCAGGGCTGGATGAGCAGTTCGCCGACCTGAAGGCCGACGACGAAATCAGCGAGCAGCTCGCCGCATTGAAAGTCAAAATGAACCGCAGCGAGTAAGCGTAGCCGTCAGACTGTTATTTCAAGGAGTGTGAATGAGCGCATTATTTCTGGCTATCCCTTTAACGATATTCGTGCTGTTTGTGGCGCCGGTGTGGCTGTGGCTGCACTACAGCAACCGGCAGAACGGCGCGGCAGAGCTGTCGCAAAGCGAGCTTCAGCGGCTTGAACAGTTGACGCAGGATGCAAAACGCATGCGTGAACGCATTCACGCGCTGGAAGAGATCCTCAACGCAGAGCATCCAAACTGGAGACAGCCATGAAAACCATTACGTATAAAGGAAAGAGGCTTTATCGCGATCCGGCGCGCGGCAAGGTGAAGGGCGTCTGCGCCGGGGTGGCTGAATTTCTGGACATCCCGGTTCGTCTGGTGCGGATTATCGTTATCCTGTCGATGATTTTTGGGTTGTTTATGTTCACGCTGATCGCCTATTTCGCGCTGGCGTTTGTACTGAACGAGAAGCCATATGGTCTGGACAGTCAGACGCAGCGCAGGCCAACGGCGCATGAGCTGTTGGACCGGCTCAGTGCGGAACTCAACGGCGGCGAAATGCCGTTACGTGACATGGAGCGTTATGTCACTTCGGAAACGTTTAGCGTCCGCAGCCGTTTCCGCCAGCTCTGATCCTGTTCGCTGGCCCGTTTTGCGGGCCTCTACGTATTAACGGAGAACGCTATGCGTCACTGGCATACAGTAAAACGTCACGCCGGACCTGCATTAAAAACGGCAGGCAGGCTGGCGCTCACCGGCGCAATGACTTACGGCCCGGCGGGGGCAGCCGGCTGGGCGGTGAAATCGGTAGCCCGCCGTCCGTTGAAAATCTTTCTTGCCTGGGCGCTGGAACCGCTGCTGCGTCGCGCGCTGAAGGGTCTTTTCCGCAATAAGTTGTAAAAGATCGCCTGATGCTTTGCTACGCTTAGCGCACGAAAAGGACTGTTATTATAAAGAGGTGCCGTGATACGACTTCAAAATGAATTGCTGTCGCTGATGAATCGCGGCGCAGATCGCCACCTGCGCCTGGCGGTAACCGGATTAAGCCGCAGCGGAAAAACGGCCTTTATCACGTCTCTGGTCAATCAACTGCTCAACGTCAACGCCGACGCGCGCCTGCCGATGTTCTCTGCCGCGCGCGATGGTCGGCTGCTGGGCGTCAAGCGCGTGCCGCAGCGTGATATGGGCATTTCGCGCTTTACCTACGATGAAGGTCTCGCGCAGCTATACGGTACGCCGCCCGCCTGGCCGACGCCAACCCGCGGCGTTAGTGAAATGCGCCTGGCGCTGCGCTACCGCTCACGCGAATCGCTGCTTCGTCATTTTAAAGACGCCTCCACGCTCTACCTCGAAATTGTTGATTACCCTGGCGAATGGCTGCTGGATCTGCCGATGCTGGCGCAAGACTACCTGAGCTGGTCACGTCAGATGACCGGCCTGTTGCAGGGCGATCGCGCTGCATGGTCGGCGCGTTGGCGTACCTTGTGTGACGGGCTCGATCCGCTGGCGCCTGCCGATGAAAACCGCCTGGCGGAGATTGCGTCTGCCTGGACCGACTACCTGTTGCAGTGCAAGCGCGAAGGGCTGCACTTTATTCAACCGGGCCGCTTCGTGCTGCCAGGCGAAATGGCCGGCGCGCCCGCGCTGCAATTTTTCCCGTGGCCTGACGTTGACGCCATCGGCGAATCAAAACTGATGCAGGCCGACGGCAACAGCAATATCGCTATGCTGAAAGCGCGCTATCACTACTACTGCCAGCACGTAGTAAAAGGTTTTTACAAAGAGCATTTTTTACGTTTCGATCGTCAAATCGTGCTGGTGGACTGCCTGCAACCGCTGAACAGCGGGCCGCAGGCGTTTAACGATATGCGCCTGGCGCTGACGCAGCTGATGCAGAGTTTCTCTTACGGGCAGCGCACGCTGTTTCGCCGCCTGTTCTCGCCGGTGATCGATAAACTGCTTTTCGCCGCCACGAAGGCCGACCATATTACGGCAGATCAGCACGCAAACCTGGTGTCGCTGCTTCAGCAACTGGTGCAGGATGCCTGGCAGAACGCCGCCTTTGAAGGCATCAGTATGGACTGCCTTGGGCTGGCGTCGGTGCAGGCGACCGAAAGCGGACTGGTCGATCATCAGGGCGAAAAAATGCTGGCGCTGCGCGGCCATCGTCTTGCCGACAATCAGCCGCTGACCGTCTATCCGGGCGATGTGCCGCCGCGCCTGCCCGGTAACGCGTTCTGGCAGCAGCAGGGCTTCCATTTTGAACAGTTTCGCCCACGACAGTCAGAGGTGGATCGCCCGCTGCCGCATATCCGGCTCGATTCCGCGCTGGAATTTTTACTGGGAGACAAGCTGCGATGAATGGACCTGTTAAACTACGTATTGATTTTGCTCAGCCGCTTGAGGAAGAGAAACCCGTCCTGTTGAGAACGGCGCGGGCCTTCAGCGAAGAAGAGACGGCGTTTATCGTGCAGGACCCGCGCCAGGAGCCTGAAGAAGAGGGCGCTGGCGAGCGGGCGGTTGAGGCGGCGTTGCGCCCCAAACGGAGCCTGTGGCGAAAAATGGTCAAAGCCGGGCTGGCGGTGCTGGGCGTCAGCGTGGCGGCGCAGGGCGTGCAATGGGCGCACAACGCCTGGCTTAGCCATGACTGGATAGCGCTTGGCGGCTGCGTTGCCGGCAGCCTGATTGTGTTTGCCGGCGTTGGATCGCTGGTCGCAGAGTGGCGGCGTCTGTGGCGTTTGCGTGAGCGCGCGGAAGAACGCGATGTCGCCCGCGAGCTGCTGCACAGCCACGGCATGGGCCGGGGCCGCCCGTTCTGCGAAAAGCTGGCGCGGCAGGCGGGCCTTGAACAGGGGCATCCGGCGCTTCAGCGCTGGTATGCCTCCGTTCATGAATCCCACAGCGATCGCGAAACCGTTGCGCTCTATGCGCAACTGGTGCAACCGGTGTTGGACAGCCAGGCACGACGTGAAATTGGCCGCAGCGCTGCGGAATCCACGCTGATGATCGCGGTCAGCCCGCTGGCGCTGGTCGATATGGCGTTTATCGCCTGGCGCAACCTGCGGCTGGTCAATCGTATTGCAACGATTTATGGCATCGAACTGGGCTACTTCAGCCGTATTCGCCTGTTCCGTCTGGTGCTGCTGAATATCGCGTTTGCCGGGGCGTCTGAACTGGTACGCGAAGTGGGAATGGACTGGATGTCGCAGGATCTGGCAGCGCGTTTTTCCGCCCGCGCAGCGCAGGGGATTGGCGCAGGCTTGCTCACCGCACGGCTGGGCATCAAAACCATGGAGCTGTGCCGCCCGCTGCCCTGGCTTGAGAACGACAAACCCAAACTGGGTGATTTTCGCCGCGAGTTAATCACTCAGTTAAAAGAAACCATGCAAAAACGTCATGGATAGGTGTCAACTTTTCATGCCAGACCACTTCTGACGCTTGAGGCAATAGAGTATCATCAGCGTTACGCCAGTAACTGATTAAGGTGATATGCATGCGTCTGGAAGTGTTTTGTCAGGATCGTTTAGGGCTCGCCCGCGAACTTCTTGATTTGCTTGTTGAACGAAGTATCGATCTGCGCGGTATTGAGATCGCGCCGCCGCGCTGTATTTACCTTAATTTCACCCCCGTCAGCTTTGACTCTTTCAGCCAGTTAATGGCTGAGATCCGGCGTATACCTGGCGTTACAGATGTCAAAACGGTGGCGTTTCTCCCCTCCGAACGCGAACACCGCGCCCTCAGCGCGCTGCTGGTGGCGATGCCAGAACCGGTTTTCTCTGTGGATATGAAAAGCAAAATCGAGCTGGCTAATCCTGCGGCGCAGGCGCTGTTTGCGCTCAATGAAGAGAAAATACGCAGCGCAGGCGCGGGTTCGCTGATCCCCGGTTTTAATTTTCAGCGCTGGCTGGAGAGTGAAAAACTGGAGCCGCAGGCGCATCGTGTTGTGCTTCAGGGGCGCGACTTTCTGATGGAGATCACCCCCATCTATGCGGCGGAAGCGGAGAGCGCGGCGGGCGCGGTGGTGATGCTTAAATCGACCGCACGCATGGGCCAACAGCTTCAGACGCTGACGGTGAACGACGACAGCGAATTTCAGCATATCGTGGCGGTGAACGTTAAAATGCGTCAGGTGATTGAGCAGGCGCGCAAGCTGGCCATGCTGGACGCGCCGCTGCTGATTATCGGTGATACCGGTACGGGTAAAGATATGCTCGCCAGAGCCTGCCATCTGCGCAGCGCGCGCGGCAAAAAGCCTTTTCTGGCGCTCAACTGCGCCTCGCTGCCGGATGACGTGGCGGAAAGCGAGCTTTTCGGACACGCGGCGGGCGCTTATCCCAACGCGCTTGAAGGGAAAAAAGGCTTCTTTGAGCAGGCCAACGGCGGTTCGGTGCTGTTGGACGAAATTGGCGAAATGTCGCCGCGGATGCAGACCAAACTGCTGCGTTTCCTGAACGACGGTACCTTTCGTCGGGTGGGAGAAGAGCATGAGGTGCACGTTGACGTCCGGGTGATTTGCGCCACGCAGAAGAACCTGACGGAACTGGTGCAGCGCGGCGAGTTTCGTGAAGATCTCTACTATCGGCTGAACGTATTGACCCTCAATCTGCCGCCGCTGCGCGATCGTCAGCAGGATCTGGCGGCGCTGACCGACATGTTCGTGGCGCGCTTTGCTGATGAGCAGGGGATTGCGCGGCCGGTTATTGCACCGCAGCTTAACGCCTTTCTGGCGCGCTACACCTGGCCCGGCAATGTGCGCCAGCTTAAAAACGTGCTTTATCGCGCGCTGACGCAGTTAGAGGGCCACGAACTGCGACCGCAGGATATTATTCTGCCGGAATTCACGCTGGAGGTGCCGCTGGGCGAAGAGGTGATGGAAGGTTCGCTGGATGAGATCACCAGCCGCTTTGAGCGATCGGTCCTGTCGCGCCTTTATCTCTCATATCCCAGCACGCGCAAACTGGCGAAGCGCCTCGGGGTTTCCCATACCGCAATCGCTAACAAGCTGCGCGAGTACGGGCTGAGCCAGAAGCGAGGTGAAAGCGATGAGACGCCGTCCGGGACAGAGAAATAAGGCCAGCCGATGACCGGCCTTTTATCCTGCTATTTCAGCGACGCAAGCGCCGCTTCATAATCCGGCTCGGTGGTGATTTCTGCCACCAGCTGGCTGTAAAGCACCGTGTCATGCTCATCCAGCACCACCACGGCGCGCGCCGCGAGGCCTTTCAGCGGGCCGTCATCCAGCGCGACGCCGTAATCACGTTTGAAATCGCTGCCGCGCAGGGTGGAGAGCGTAATCACATTGTTTAAGCCATCCGTGCCGCAAAAGCGAGACTGCGCAAATGGCAGATCCGACGAAATGCACAGTACGACGGCGTTATCCAGTTCGCTGGCAAGCTGATTAAATTTGCGCACTGACGCGGCGCATACGCCGGTATCAATACTGGGGAAAATGTTCAGTACTTTGCGCTTGCCGCTGTAGTTTGAGAGGGAGACCTCCGAGAGATCTTTCGCCACCAGCGTAAAGGGTTTAGCCAGCTGGCCTGGCGTCGGCAGATCGCCCGCAACGGCGATCGGATTGCCCTGGAAATGAACGGTCTGAGACATAATCTTTCCTTTTTAAGCATGATTAACCCAGCACTGAGTGTAAGCCACCCTGGCCGCTGCCCACAAAAAACATTCTGGCACGGATGAATTACCCAAAACCGTCAGAAATGGCTATGTTGTCTGAGTGGCTTTTCCCCGTCGTGAAAAAGGACTCGTTAATGAGAGCAGTAAAGGTATACCCGGAAGCCTGGCCGCTGCATAAGCCTTTTGTGATTGCACGCGGTGCCCGCAGTGAAGCGGGCGTAGTGGTGGTTGAACTGGAAGAAGACGGCGTAAAAAGCGTGGGCGAATGCACGCCATATCCACGTTATAACGAGACGGAAGCCTCTGTGCTGGCACAGATCGCGTCGCTGCTGACCTCGCTTGAGCAGGGAATGACCCGTGAGGCGCTGCAACAGGCGCTGCCGGCTGGCGCGGCACGTAACGCAATCGATTCTGCGCTGTGGGATCTGGAAGCAAAAAAAAGCGGCAGCAGCCTGTGGCAGCTTACCGGTGTCTCAATGCCGAACGAGATCGTGATGACGCAGACGGTCAGTATCGACACCCCGGAAATGATGGCCAGTACCGCGCTGGCGTTGTGGCAGAACGGCGCGACGCTGCTCAAGATCAAAATGGACGACTCGCTGATCACCGAGCGGCTGATGGCGGTACGCACTGCGGTGCCGGACGCGACGCTGATCGTCGACGCCAATGAGTCCTGGCAGAGCGAAGGGCTTGCCGCCCGCTGTCAGCTTCTCGCCGATCTCGGCATCGTCATGCTGGAGCAGCCGTTGCCCGCAGACGATGACGCCATGCTGGAAAACTTCATCCACCCTTTACCGATTTGCGCCGATGAGAGTTGCCACACGCGTGAAAGCCTGCCCGCGTTGAAGGGACGTTATGAAATGGTCAATATCAAGCTGGATAAAACCGGCGGGCTGACCGAGGCGCTGGCGCTCGCTCAGGCAGCGAGAACCGCGGGCTTTCAGGTGATGCTGGGCTGTATGCTCTGCACGTCACGTGCCATTAACGCCGTGCTGCCGCTGGCGCCGCGTGCGCGCTTTGTCGATCTGGACGGCCCCACCTGGCTGGCGGCAGACGTTGACCCGTCGCTGCCGTTTAGCTGCGGGCGCATCACGCTTGCCAGCCAAGCAAATTAACCATCGCCGTCAGGTATTTTTCCGTGGCGGCATCGGCAGAGATCGGCGGCAACTCTGCGGTGATCACCAACAGGTTGAGATCGGCACACCAGCTGCCAAACGAACCCGGCGTGGCATAGCCCACGCTGGTTACCAGCGGCAGCGCCATCTCGTTTGCCAGCCACTGGCCGAGCGGGCTGGTGTGCGGATCTTCTATGCAGGCCAGCGGCTCATGAAAGGTGACGATCCAGGCGGGGGTGAGCTGATGAATAAGTTTGCACAGCGCCCGGGTTTCCGGCTCTGACGCCGCACAATCGCCGGTCGACAGCAACACATCCCGCGCATCCGCTACGCTGTTCCAGCGATAAACGGTGTCACCTTTCTGCCAGTTTGCCGCCGGAAAGTTGCGGTTCAGATCAACGCCGTTCGCATTGGCTCGCAGACCCAGCTGGCAGCCGTCCGGGTTGACGGCCAGCACCACGTGATGACGACGGTGTGCGTCGTTCAGGGTGCGCATTGCGCAGGAGAGTGTCACTACGGCGGCGGTCTCATCGCCGTGCGTACCCGCCAGAATCAGCCCGCTCTGCGCATCGGCGGCAGGCGCCGGAAACCACAGCAGCGGCGCGCCGAGCACCGACGCGCCGTAGCGCTGGTTCTCTGCGTTCAGGGCGCCGCGCTGCGTGCGGGGATGTATCTGCGACATGTTATTGACTCCCGAATGTTTTTTTAAAACTAGCGCAAAACTGCGGCTAACAAAAGTCGGCGCATCTCCACTCTTTTCGTATAAAGCATCAACAGCAATGGAAAAGGCTATTTGCCGCTTAACAATTTGCGTTAAAGTGCTGTCAATCGCATATTCTTATCTGAAAGGTGCTCCGATGAAGATCGCCCGTTTCACCCTGGCCGCCGTTGCGCTGGCTGTTACGTCGTCCCTTTTTGCCGCCGACGTTCCCCCCGGCACAGTGCTGGCAGAACGCCAGGAAATTGTTCGCCATATCAAAGACGAACCCGCTACGCTCGATCCTGCGCGCGCCGTCGGCCTGCCGGAAATTCAGGTGATCCGCGATCTGTTTGAAGGGCTGACCAGCCAGGACGCGAAAGGCAATATCGTGCCTGGCGTCGCCACGCAGTGGCAGACGACGGATAACAAAACCTGGATTTTTACGCTGCGCAAAGATGCACGCTGGTCAAACGGTGAACCGGTCACCGCGAACGATTTCGTTTATAGCTGGCGACGTCTTGTCGATCCAAAAACCGGTTCCACCTTTGCCTGGTTTGCCGGTCTTGCGGGCATACAGAATGCGGAAGCCATCGCCAAAGGCGAAAAGACAACCGGGGAGTTGGGCGTTGTTGCGCTGGATAAATACCGGCTGAAGGTGACGCTCGACAAGCCGGTGCCGTATTTTGTCAGCCTTACCGCTAACTTCTGCCTGTATCCGGTGCCGCAAAAAGTCATTGAGAGCACGGGTGCCGACTGGACACAACCCGGCAGCCTGGTGGGTAACGGCGCTTATCAGCTTCAGGCTCGCGTGGTGAATGAAAAACTGGTGCTGGTGCGTAATGACAATTACTGGGACAACGCCCACACGGTTATCAGCAAAGTCACTTTCCTGCCGATCAATGAAGAGTCGAGCGCCACCAAACGCTATCGCGCAAACGATATTGATATCACCGAATCCTTCCCGAAAAATATGTATACCCTGCTGAAAAAGCAGATCCCGAATGAGGTATATACGCCTGATCAGCTCGGTACCTACTATTACGCTTTTAACACCCAAAAAGGCCCGACCGCCGATGTGCGCGTGCGGCAGGCGCTGTCGCTGAGTATCGATCGCAAAATTATTGCTGAGAAAGTGTTAGGGACGGGCGAAAAGCCAGCCTGGCACTTCACGCCAGACGTCACAGCCGGATTCCATCCGAAGAAAAGTATCTTAGAACAGCATACACAGGCCGAACTTAACGAGCAGGCGAAAGCGCTGCTGGCTGCGGCCGGATACAGCCCCGCGCACCCTCTGACGTTAACGCTGCTGTATAACACCTCAGAAAATCATCAGAAAATTGCGATTGCGGTGGCCTCAATGTGGAAGAAAAATCTGGGCGTGAGCGTGAAGCTGCAAAATCAGGAGTGGAAAACCTATATCGACAGCCGCAACAGCGGCAACTTTGATGTGATCCGCGCCTCATGGGTGGGGGACTATAATGAACCGTCAACTTTCCTCAGCCTGTTAACCGCCGGACACAGCGGCAATATTGCTAAGTTTTCCAGCCCTGAATACGATGCACTCCTGGACAAAGCCAGCCGTGAAACGAAGCCTGCCGTGCGCAATGATGACTACAACCGTGCAGAGCAGATTATTGCCGAGCGCGCGCCGATTGCACCCATTTATCAGTATACCAACGGGCGCCTGATTAAACCGTGGGTGAAAGGCTACCCGGTGACTAACCCGGAAGACGTTGCCTACAGTCGCGAGCTCTATATTCTTAAACACTAATCCAGGCGCATAAAACAAATGAACAGAGCTTGCTTACTGATAACGGCGGTG
Organism: Erwinia oleae; assembly: GCF_000770305.1. GTDB lineage: Bacteria > Pseudomonadota > Gammaproteobacteria > Enterobacterales > Enterobacteriaceae > Erwinia > Erwinia oleae. Next base: position 30,566 of record NZ_JNVB01000025.1, on the reverse strand, counting down.
ATAGTGCTTTCAGGCTGTGCGTTAAAGCGCTACCCGGATTCACCGCCTGTTACTGATGTGCAGGCTACGATATGGGACTGTGACAACGTCACTGAACGTATTGCCGCCCAGCAGCGTGTACAATCAAAAATTGATAAAACGGGCGAATTCGACAGCCTGACGGTGCTGGGGTTTTTGGGAGACTTCGGCATCGGTAACGGTGTGGTAAAAAACAGGGCGCAGAAGGCCGCCGATCGCCGGATGGCCCGGTTAAAGACGTTACAAACGGCGAAATGCCCGCCGGGTCGCTGATACAGAGAAGTGAAAGCCGGAGAAGCTTCACATTTCTGTCGTGAGAAGCTTGATGTCAAAAGGCAATGAACTATTGTAGCGAAAAGGATTGTGACCGTTTGTGCGGGCAAGACCTGACTTACTCGGATCGGGTTGCAGGCAGGGATATGAAAATACGCAAGGTACTGAATAATAACGTCGCGGTCGTGTGCGATGCGCAGGGAAAAGAGCAGGTCGTGATGGGCCGCGGGCTGGCTTTTCAAAAGCGCGCGGGAGACAGAATTGATAGCAGCACAGTCGAAAAGGTGTTCACGCTGCAAAATCCACAGCTTACCGGACAGCTTGGTGAATTACTCGGTACCATTCGTCCGGAAGTTTTGGCAGCCAGCGAATGCATTATCGCTATGGCAAAGCAGACACTGCAAGCCAACCTGCATGAAAGCGTTATTATTGCGTTGACCGATCATCTCAACTTCGCCATATATCGTTATGAGCATCATCTTCCGTTACACACCGTGCTGAAATGGGAGATTGAAAACCTCTATCCTCAGGAGTTTGCGCTTGGCACGAGGGCGCTTGATATTATTCACCAGCGGTTAGCTATCCGGCTGGCAGAAGATGAAGCGAGCTTTATTGCGCTACATCTGGTTAATGCCCAACTGCATGCGGAAATGCCTGAAGTTATGCATATCACGCTGTTCATGCAGCAAATTCTCGATATCGTTAAATACACGCTCCACATCACCTGGCGTACCGACGCGCTCAGCTACAACCGGTTTGTTACCCATCTCAAATTTTTCGCTCAGCGAATGTTAGGGAAGCAGGGCGTGACCAGCGTTGATGAATCGCTGCACGATGTGGTTTCCCAACGCTATCCTCAGGCCTATCGCTGCGTTGAAAAAATTGATCGCCACGTCCAAAAAAACTGGCACTACGCTTTGGGTAAAGAAGAGCGGATGTTTTTAACCATTCATGTTGAAAGGGTCAGGCGCGAAATGCTGGTAGCCGATGAGCTGTCAGCAGAATTCAAACGCTGACGGGCTGAATGAAACAAGGGGCAGCGAGTGCCCCTTTAAAACATTTATTCCAGAGAAGTACCGTGCGAGCGGATAACCTCCTGATACCAGGTGAAGCTTTTCTTGCGCTTGCGCTCCAGCGTACCGTTGCCATTATCATCGCGATCAACGTATATAAAGCCATAACGCTTCGACATTTCCGCTTTCGAGGCGCTTACCAGATCGATGGGGCCCCAGCTGGTATATCCCCAGATCTCCACGCCGTCTTCAATGGCTTCGCGAACCTGCACCAGATGGTCGTTCAGATAGGCGATGCGATAGTCATCATTGATTGAACCGTCGGCCTCCTGCTTATCGCGCGCGCCCAGACCATTTTCGACAATGAAAAGCGGTTTTTCGTAGCGATCGTATAGCTGGTTCATCAGTACGCGCAGGCCAAGCGGATCGATTTGCCATCCCCACTCTGAGGCGGGCAGATGAGGGTTGGGCACCATGCTTAGAATGTTTCCGCGCGTTCGTTTATCCAGTTCCTTATCGGCAGTAACGCAGCCGGTCATGTAGTAGCTGAAGGAGATGTAGTCGATGGTTTCACGCAGATCGCATTTGTCCTGCTCGGTTATCTCCAGCGTGATGTCGTGTTCCCGAAAGAATCGCTTCATGTAGGCTGGATAGTGTCCGCGTGCCTGCACATCGCCAAAAAAGAGCCATTCACGGTTTTTTTGCATCGCTTCCAGCACGTCGGCCGGTTGGCAACTCAGCGGATAGAGCAGTCCGCCAAGTAGCATATTGCCGATTTTTCCTTCTGGTACAATTTCATGACAGGCTTTCACCACGCGCGCGCTGGCTACCAGCTGATGATGGATCGCCTGATAGATAGCCTGTTTACCGCTCCCTTCCGACAGGCCGACGCCGGTAAACGGTGCGTGCAGTGACATATTGATTTCATTGAAGGTTAGCCAGTATTTCACCCGGTCTTTATAACGCTCAAATACCGTGCGCGCGTAGCGTTCAAAGAATTCTATGGTTTTCCGGTTTCCCCAGCCGCCATAGTTTTCGACCAACCCAAAAGGCATCTCATAGTGAGAAAGCGTAACCATTGGCGCAATGTTATATTTTTCCATTTCGCTGAAAAGCCGATCGTAAAAGGCCAGTCCGGCCTCGTTAGGTTTGGCGTCATCGCCTGCGGGAAAGATACGCGACCAGGCAATTGAGATGCGCAGTACGGTAAAGCCCATTTCAGCAAATAATTTAATATCTTCAGGGTAGCGGTGGTAAAAATCGATCGCCACGTCCCGAATGCTAAAGTCATCCTGACGCTGCGCCACGCGCGGCGCCATGATGCCCGACGGCTGTAAATCGGCAGTCGACAGGCCTTTCCCGTCGGCCTGCCAGGCTCCCTCGACCTGATTGGCAGCCACTGCGCCGCCCCATAAAAAACCTTCTGGAAAACGTTTAGTCATGGCTCTCTCCTTGTGCTGGTTAAATAAACAGACTTAACAACGGCATTTGTTCCCTGACCTGTTCCTGCGACGTTGCAGGCAGTACGTCAAGGTAGTCTTCGCTGTTGCTGATAATGACGGGGGTGGTGAGGTCATATCCGGCGGCGTCTATCGCTGCCATATCAAACTCAATCAGCACGTCGCCCACGCTGACGGTCTCTCCCTGACTGACATGTGCGGTAAAGTGTTTGCCGCCGAGCTTTACGGTATCCAGACCGATATGAATAAGTATCTCCATGCCGTTGTCCGCCTTGAGGCCGATGGCATGGCCGGTATGAAACAGCGAAGCGACTGTGCCGTTGACCGGAGAGACGATGCGCCCGCAGGAAGGGACAACACCGATACCTCTGCCCAGCAGCCCGCTGGCAAAGCTTTCATCGGGAACGTTTTCCAGCGGAATGACGCGCCCCTCAAGCGGGCTCAGCAGACTTTGAAAGGCGCGGCTGTGTGGTAAAGGCGGCGTCAGTTTTTCCTGCTCCGCAGGCGAGGCGGGCAGGCCAAATAGCGATGTACTGAGCGCGGCAAAAACCAGCGCGAAGAGCGAACCGCAGATGACTGCGATAACGGTAGAGTCAATGCCGGTGTTCGGCACGGACTGAAAGATTGTGAAGATGCTGGCCAGTCCAAACGAATAGCATTTGGCCTGATAAAAACCGATCAGTCCGGCACCAAGTGCGCCGCCGATACAGCCAAATATAAACGGGCGACGGCGCGGCAGCGTGATGCCATAAACCGCTGGTTCAGTAATGCCAAACAGGCTGGCGGTAAACGATGAGGCGGCCAGACCTTTGAGTTTAAGATCGCGGGTGCGCAGCATGACGCCAAGCGTTGCGCCGGCCTGGCCCATTACCGCCGCCAGCAACAGCGGTGGGATCGTATCAAAGCCATAGACGCTGAGATTATTGATCATCACGGGCACCAGTCCCCAGTGTAAACCAAAAATCACGCAGACCTGCCAGAGCCCGCCAATCACCATACCGGCAAAAAGCGGGCTTAAGCCGTACACCCACAGATAGCCATCCGCCAGCTTCAGGCTCAGCGAGGTGGCCACCGGGCCAATCGCTAAAAAGGTCAGGGGAATAACGACCACCAGACAGATCAACGGTGTCGTGAAATTGCGAATGGCGGAAGGCAGGCGATGATGGATAGTGCGTTCAATAAAGCACGAGAGCCAGGCGGCCAGGATCACCGGAATAACCGACGACGCATAATTGATCAGCACCACCGGTATACCGAGGAAGCGCAAAGATTCTCCGCCGTTTTGCGCCTGCTGCCAGGCATCAAACATTATCGGATGCACCAGCGCCGCGCCAATGGCGAGTGTGGTAAACGGGTTTCCGCCGAATTTCTTACCGGCGCAGTAGCCCAGTATCAGCGGTAAAAAATAGAACAGGGCGTCGCTGGCGACAAACAGCATTCTGTAGCTGCCGCTTTTGTCATCGGTGACCCCAATAACCACCGCCAGCGCGAGCAGGCCTTTAAGTATGCCGGAAGCGGTCATTACGCCAAGGAAGGGCATGAAAATGCCGGATACGATATCGATAAATCTGGCGACAATGCCTTGTTTCCCGACGGGTTCGCTTGCTGTTGCGTCGTCGCCAATTTTGCCCAGCTGTTGAATGGCCTGGCAGACTTCAGCCACATGATTACCGATCACAACCTGATACTGCCCGCCGCTCTCAACGACTGTAATTATATCGGCATGATTTTTCAGTTCCGGCGAGTTCGCCTGCGTGGCGTCTTTTAAGCGAAACCGCAGACGGGTGGCGCAGTGCATCAGTGAGAGCACGTTGTCCCGACCTCCGACCCCCTGCAAAATGTCTTGCGCTAGCTGTTGGTATTTCATTGTATTCGCTCCTGAATAGCGTTTCCCTGACGAAGTGCAGACCAAAAAAAAACCTAAACCGCTTACTCTCTTCACCGTGGCGAGAAGGTAAGCGGTTTAGGTTTTGCCTGTCTGTACAGTAACAATCCTGACGCGCAGGGCTGATATTTCCTTAGTCAGACGGTGAACACAAGCGATAAAAGCGTACTGCCAAAGAATTCGTGAGCAAGATCTTATTTTTTTGCGCAATGTTGGCACGGGCCGCGTTTTGCAACGCGTCAACGTCGCGCTAGACTGTATCGAATTGAAAATGCTTAGTGGGGCGGATGTGAACGTTATTGCAGGTAAAGCTTTACAGGTGTCCGATGCGATTATCTCCTGCCAGCTGGACGGAAAGGGCGGCATGATCCCAATCGAGGACAAGGACGTTATTCACTGCCACCAGCCTTGCTGGCTTCATCTTAACTATACCCACCGTGAGAGCGCGGACTGGCTGATGTCCACACCGCTGCTGCCCGATGCCGTGCGCGATGCGCTGGCCGGTGACAGCATGCGTCCGCGGGTGAGCCGCCTTGGCGACGGCACCATGATCACTCTGCGCAGCGTCAACCTTAACAGCGAGTCGCGGCCCGACCAACTGGTGGTCATTCGGGTATTTATTAATGAAAAGCTCATCGTTTCCACACGGCAAAGAAAGGTCTTCGCCATTGATGAAGTGCTGACCGATTTGCAAAACGGCAACGGGCCGGTAAATGGGGGAACCTGGCTGGTGGAGGTGTGTGATGCCCTGACCGATCACACCAGCGAATTTATTGAAGAGCTTCATGACAGCATCATTGAGCTTGAAAATGCGGTGGTGGATCAACAGGTTCCTCCACGCGGCGAACTGGCGCTGATCCGCAAGCAGCTCATCATCATGCGGCGCTATATGGCTCCCCAGCGCGATGTGTATTCGCGTATCGCCAGTGAACGCCTGCCGTGGATGAGTGATGACGATCGCCGACGAATGCAGGATATTGCCGACCGGCTGGGGCGCGGACTGGACGATCTTGATGCCAGCGTGGCAAGAACGGCGGTGCTGGCGGACGAGATCAGCACGGTCATGGCGGAAGCGATGAACCGCAGAACCTACACCATGTCGCTGCTGGCGATGATTTTCCTGCCAACCACATTTCTGACCGGGCTTTTTGGCGTGAATTTAGGCGGTATTCCGGGCGGCAACTGGCATTATGGGTTTGGCGTCTTTTGCCTGTTGCTGATGGGATTAGTGCTGGGCGTCGCCTTCTGGCTCAGGCGTCGCAGGTGGCTGTAGCGCTGCGCAAAAATAGTAACAATGCTAAAAAAGCTGATCGACATCAATATCCAGCCGATGGCACTGAGGCAAACTCTTTCTCGCAGGTGAATGCAACGTCAAGCGATGGGCGTTGCGCTCCATATTGTCTTACTTCCTTATTTGAATTAATGCATAGCACATTTGATTCACACGAGCCGGCTTAATGCCGGCTTTTTTTTGCGCATTTGCCAGCATCGCGCAGCGTGCCTATGCTTAACTGACACGAAACGTCACAGGAGGAAGACATGTTATCGATAAACGCTCTGAACACTCCGCGTGCGTCCGATCCGGTTCCCACCGACCCTACGCCGATCCCCGATCCGATCCCTACACCGCAGCCGATGCCCGATCCACCGCCGGGCGATCCGGATCCCATTCTCGACCCGCCGCCGCATATGTAGTCTGAACCGCCCGGCTTGCCCAAAAGGTAAGCCGGTAAGTATTATTTATTTCACCTGAATCACATCAAGCCGCTCAGGCATCTCTTCATCATCCTCAACGCGCCATCCGGCAGGCTGGAGCGGCAACGTTTCGCGATCAAATGCCAAATCACCGCCGTCAACCACCGCCGATCCGTGTTGAATACCGCGAAAATCGAACAACTGGTGGTCGGCCAGATGAGAAGGCACCACGTTTTGCATCGCGCTGAACATTGTTTCAATACGTCCGGGGAAGCGTTTGTCCCAGTCACGCAGCATATCGCCAATAACCTGCCGTTGCAGATTTGGCTGCGATCCGCACAGGTTGCAGGGAATAATCGGGTATTCGCGGGCAATGGCGAAACGCTCAATGTCTTTTTCCCGGCAGTAGGCCAGCGGGCGGATCACAATATGTTTACCGTCATCACTCATCAGCTTTGGCGGCATGCCTTTCATCTTTCCACCGTAAAACATGTTGAGGAAGAGCGTTTGCAGAATATCGTCACGGTGATGGCCGAGCGCGATTTTCGTGCAGCCCAGTTCGCTTGCGGTGCGATAAAGAATGCCACGACGCAGGCGCGAGCAGAGCGAACAGGTGGTTTTGCCTTCCGGGATCTTCTCTTTAACGATGCCGTAGGTATTTTCTTCAACAATTTTGTACTCAACGCCCAGTTTTTCCAGGTACTCAGGCAGAATATGCTCAGGAAAACCGGGCTGCTTCTGATCAAGATTGACCGCCACCAGCGAGAAATTCACCGGCGCGCTCTGTTGCAGGTTGCGTAAAATTTCCAGCATCGTATAGCTGTCTTTGCCGCCGGAGAGGCAAACCATAATGCGGTCACCTTCTTCAATCATGTTAAAGTCGGCAATCGCCTCGCCGACATTGCGACGCAGACGCTTTTGCAGCTTATTCAGATTATAGCGGGACTTTTGATTAACTTCTTGATTAGAATGCATTTGTTGACTTACTCGTTGCGATAGTAATCGTCGCGTGAAGCGCGCGGCGTCATGATGCAGAGTATGGTACGGATTACAGCAGGGATTACCAGCAGGATTTGAGCGCTTATTACGCGCCAGGCGTAATGGTTTTTGTGAAAGCTTCTTCAGCGTGTCCGATGCCTCTGTTACACTCGCGGCATTCCGCCCGTCGACGTAAACAGAGAGTACTGTGTGACCGCTTTTTCACTGCTTCCAGGCCTGCCCGCCAGCCAGATCGAGAATCTTAACGAGCTCGGCTTCCATAGCATGACGCCAATTCAGGCCGCCGCGCTTCCCGCCATTCTCGCCGGACGCGACGTGCGGGCACAGGCGAAAACCGGCAGCGGCAAAACGGTGGCATTTGGTCTGGGCGTCATGCAGCGCATCAATGCAACGCAGGGTGCCACCCAGTCGCTGGTGCTTTGTCCCACGCGCGAACTGGCCGAGCAGGTCACGAAAGAGCTACGTCGTCTTGCTCGCTTCACCGCAAACGTAAAAATCCTTACCCTCTGCGGCGGACAGCCAATGAGCGCGCAGCGGGATTCGTTGGTCCACGCGCCGCATATCGTGGTCGGCACGCCAGGGCGCATTCTCGATCACCTCAAACGCGAAACCCTGCGGCTGGACGGTATCGCCACCCTGGTGCTGGATGAAGCGGATCGGATGCTGGAAATGGGTTTTCGCGATGATATTGATGCCATTATCAGCCACTGCCCGTCAGCGCGACAGACGCTGCTTTTCTCCGCCACCTGGCCGCAGGACATCGCGCAGATCAGCCAGCACATTCAGCGCGATCCGCTGAGCGTTGAAACGGATGACGTGTCGGCGCTGCCCGCCATTGAGCAGCATTTCTATGAGACGGGCTCACGTGAAAAACTGACGGCGCTGACTGGCCTGCTGAGCGAACGTCAACCCGCGTCCTGTGTGGTGTTCTGCAACACAAAACGCGACTGCGATGATATTGCCAACGCGCTGATAAGCAGCCGTATTGACGCGCTGGCGCTGCATGGCGATCTGGAACAGCGCGACCGCGACCAGGTGCTGATACGCTTTGCCAACGGCAGCAGCCGCGTACTGGTGGCGACCGATGTCGCCGCGCGCGGGCTGGATATCAAATCGCTGGCGCTGGTGGTGAATTATCAGCTCTCTTACGATCCTGAAGTGCACGTACACCGCATTGGACGCACGGCACGCGCGGGCGAAGAGGGCAGCGCCGTCAGTTTTGTGTCTGCTGATGAGATGATCCGCGCTCACGCGCTGGAAGATTTTCTGCAACAGAAGCTGGTATGGAAGCCGGTCGCCTCTCTGCTCTCCGTCGCGGCCAGGCCGCTACCGGCGCTGAATATCACGTTGTGCCTTGATGGCGGGCGCAAAGCGAAAATTCGCCCCGGTGATATTTTAGGCGCGCTGACCGGTGAGGCAGGGCTGAGCGGCGATCTGATTGGTAAAATCGATATTGCGCCTGCGCATGCTTATGTTGCGCTGAAAAGCGAGGGCGGCCGCCAGGCGTTGAAGTCGCTTCAGCAGGTAAAAATTAAAGGCAAGACCTGCCGCGTACGATTGCTGAAATAGAATTTCTCCAATAAAAAAGCCAGCGACGCTGGCTTTTTTTTCAGATTTTATTGACGTCAGGTGGTGCTGAAAGCAGCGGTTCCGCCTGCTCAATCAACGTCTTGAAATGGGGCTGCTGTTCATGATTCTCCACCGCCGCGCCGTTTTCCCATCCCTCATGAAACAGGAACACGTTCCCGTCCTCCACGCTGCGATAAAGATCGTAATGCAGGCAGCCTGCTTCCGCGCGGGAAGGTTTCACCGCGTGATTAAGCACTTTTTTTAACTCATCAGCCTTGCCAGGTTTTGCCGTAAATTTCGCCACAATCAGCACTGATTTATTACTCATCCTGTTTTCCTCTTATGTTCCTGAACTTAATCAGTTTAGCAAACCCTGACGCATAACTTTCAACCTTCGTGCTGTCAGGCATCAATTTTATGCGACGTTTCCCTGTGAATATCGCGCCACGGCGCTTTCCGCCTGGCGCTGGCCCAATGGTTGCCAGCCTCTTGCGTGACAACAAACGCTGAGTCACCTCACCGCGCATTAAGGCGGCAAGCGGTCAGACAATCTGACCACACGTATCAGCCAGGCGACCGCGTCGCGCTGCTGAATGGTAAATATTTATGTCACCTCTCGACCCACCCGGAATCGTGGCATATGCTGGCTGTCCAACCGCCTGGAGAAACACCATGAGAACCACGACTTTACTTATTGCTGGCGCAATATTGCTGCTGGCCGGATGCAGCAGCAGCGATGATAACGAACCGCCGCAGCAGGCCACCGCTGCGCACGTGCCTGCAAAAGTCGTGATGTCCGATCTGGCTGCCAGCAACTGCGTCAGCGCAGGCGGAACGCTGGCGCTCTCCCGCCAGCTCGATGGCTCATCGGTGGGCATGTGCCAGCTGGCGAACGGTCGTCGCTGCGGCGAAGACGCGCTTGCCGGTGGCACCTGCGCGCGCTGATTACGCAGTCAGCGCGTTTGGACAGGGCTCTCCGTTGCTCAACAGCTTCAGATTTTGCAGCGTCGTTTCCGCAATGCTGGTCAGCGCGTCCGCCGTCAGAAACGCCTGATGGCCGGTGAACAGCACGTTGTGGCAGGCGGACAGGCGGCGGAAAATATCATCCTGAATAACGTCATTGGATTTATCTTCAAAAAACAGATCGCGCTCGTTTTCATAAACATCCATCCCCAGCGAGCCAATTTTTTGCAGCTTTAACGCATCAATGGCCGCCTGGGAATCAATCAGCCCGCCGCGGCTGGTATTGATGATCATCACTCCATCTTTCATCTGATTAAACGCCGCCATATCCAGCAGGTGGTGATTTTCCGGCGTCATCGGGCAGTGAAGAGAAATAACGTCCGCTTCCCGGAACAGCGTAGTGATATCGACATACTCTGCGCCCAGTTCACTGGCCTGTGGATTGGGGAAAGGATCAACCGCCAGCAGGCGCATGCCGAAGCCTTTCAGAATACGCAGCGTGGCCAGACCGATTTTACCCGTGCCGACGACGCCCGCCGTGCGGCCATGCATATTGAAACCGATTAACCCTTCCAGCGAAAAATTGGCGTCGCGCGTGCGTTGATACGCACGATGAATGCGCCGGTTCAGCGTCATCATCATGCCTACCGCATGTTCGGCTACGGCTTCCGGTGAATAGGCCGGTACACGCACGACCTGAATGCCCAGCGCTTTCGCCGCGTCCAGATCGACGTTGTTAAAACCCGCACAGCGCAGCGCCACAAACTTAACGCCCAGCGCCGCCAGCTCTTCCAGCACCGCGCGCCCGCCGTCGTCGTTGACAAAAATACAAACGCCATCGCAGCCTACGGCATTTTTTGCGGTGCGTTCGGTGAGCAGAAAGTCAAAGAACTCCAGTTCATAACCAAAATCCTGATTTACCTGTTCGATATATGTCCGGTCATACTGTTTTGTGCTGTACACCGCGAGTCTCATTACGCTTCTCCTGAACTCAAAAAACACTGCTTTAATCTTAACAACATTTCTTCAGGATGAACTGAAAACTCCTTATGACGCTACACCATGATTTTTGGCGAAAAACTTCTTTGAATGAACATTACGTGCCATCATTGTTTACTCTCTTTTTTTTACGGACGTAATTTGTCATGAGCCGGGGCTGGAAAATTTTCACAACGGCGGTCCTGACGCTGATTTTGCTGCTGGCCGGGCTCATGCTAACCGTCACCCGCTGGTTGCCACACCTGGCCGGCATCTGGTTACCGGCGGGCACCTCCGTGGCGCTCGACGGGCGGCCGCAGTGGCGTAACGGCGGCCTTTTTGTGCCTGACGTTCGCTATCTGGCGGGTGATTGCCCGATGGCGGTAGTGAAAGATGCCACGTTGCAGCACACGTCAGGCCGCTGGCGGCTGCATGCTGCCGGGCTGGATATCGACAGCGACTGCTTTAATCAGCTTCCGGCGGGCGAAAACCGCGCCGCGCCGCGATCGATCGCCGACTGGCAGGCAATGCTGCCTGCTGCCGATATCAATATTGATAAAGTAAAGGTCACCCCGTGGCAGACATGGGCGGGCGCGCTGACGCTCAACCTGGACGGCAGCGCACAGCGTATCCGCTATAGCGGGGAGGCGCTTTCGCTCATCGCTGAACTCCGCGGTCAGCAGTTGGATATTCAGTCATTGACGCTGAGCGCGCCGGGTGTGGAAAAGCCGGTAAGTCTTGCCGGTACGGTGACGCTGCCTGCGTTTCCTGATGGCCTGCCTGAGAGCGGTCGGCTACACAGCACGCTGACCCTGTCCGCTCTGCCGACGCCCGTGGCGATTAACCTGGCGTGGCAGCGTCGGCAGGGCCAACTGAGCGTGACGCAGCAGAATGACGACACGCCGCTACTGGCGCTTCCCTGGCAGGCGACCGCAGAAGAGATACGCATCAATCAGGGGCAATGGCGCTGGCCTTACGGCCCGCAGCCTGTTTCCGGCGGCATATCGCTGTCGCTGCGTAACTGGCAGCAGGGGCTGCCCGCGACGGAGATCGTCGGCAGGCTTAACGTGCTGACGCAGGGGCGCGGCGGCAAAGGAAACGTGGTGTTGTCGCTCGGGCCGGGACATCTTGATTTCGTTAACAGCGCATTGCCGTTTCGCATTACCGGCGAAAGCAAACTGGCTCAGCTGCAATTCTATGCCGGTTTGCCCGGTGACGTGCAGGGTGCGCTGAGCGATCCGCATATTCTCCTCAAGCCCGGCGCATTGCTGCGCATGAAAGGGCGGTTGCTTTCGACGCTGGAAGTGGATGAAGCGCGCTGGCCGCTGGCGGGCGTGACGCTCTCTTCTGCGGGATTGAGCGGTCGCCTTCAGGCAATCCTGACCGCGCACGATCCCCGGCGGGGGCGTTTTCGTCTGCATCTTGACGGCGGCGCGCGTGATTTCTGGCCGGACAAAGGGCTGTGGCGCTGGCGCTACTGGGGCGATGGCGCGATTGCACCGCTGGCGGCGACGTGGGATATCAGCGGACGAGGGCGCTGGGAGGATACGGTGATTGAACTGACGTCGCTTTCCACCGGGTTCGATCGCATCGCTTACGGCAGCGTCAACGTGAATTCCCCAAGGTTGACGCTGACGGCGCCGCTGCGCTGGCAGCGCGATCAAAAAAATCCGTTAATGACAGGGCAGTTCCGGCTTGCCGCGCAGCGTACGGATTTCTCCGGCGGGGGTTACCTGCCGCCGGCTGCGCTGACGCTGGCCGTCAGAGGCCGCGATCCGGCCGCATTTTTGTACAGCGGATCGCTACAGGCACAGGCGATCGGCCCGGTTCGGGTGCAGGGCCGCTGGAATGGCGAACGGCTGCGCGGTCAGGCCTGGTGGCCATCACAGCCGCTGTCGGTCTTTCAGCCGCTGCTCGGCGATCTGAAAATGAAGATCCAGTCCGGCACGCTCCGCGCGCAGGCGGCGTTTTCAGCTTCTGACGAGCAGGGGCTGAGCGCCGGTGGACACTGGGTGGTGACGAACGGCAGCGTACGCATGCCGGATAATCAGATTAACGGCGTGGACTTTTCTCTGCCGTTCCGCCTGAAGGCGCATCAGTGGTATTTCGGCGCAAAAGGGCCGGTTTCGCTGCGCATTAAAGAGATCAAGAACCAGTTTGCTTTGCACAATATCACCGCAGATCTTCAGGGGTGGTATCCCTGGCGCGCCCGGCAGCCGCTGCGTTTAAGCAACGTCGCCGTGGACGTTCTCGGCGGAAAAATCAGTATGGAGAGCCTGCAAATGCCGCAAACCGAGGCGGCGATGCTGCGCTTAAGCAATATCGACCTCAGTGAAGTGGTTGCGGCGGTGAAGCCAAAACAGATCGCCATGTCAGGCAAAATTAACGGCGCGCTGCCGCTGTGGCTCAACCATTCTCAGTGGCTGGTAAAAGAGGGCTGGCTGGCCAACAGCGGCCCGCTGACCATCCGGCTGGATAAGGATTTCGCTGATGCCCTGTCACAGAACAGTATTGCCGCCGGCGCCGCGCTCGACTGGCTGCGCTATATGGAAATATCGCGTAGCTGGGCCACCCTCGATCTGGATAACCTGGGTGGCCTGACGATGAAGGCGCAGGTGGAGGGCACCAGCCGCTTCAGCGATAAAAATCAGCGCGTATCGCTTAACTATACGCAGCAGGAAAATCTGTTCCAGCTGTGGCGCAGCCTGCGCTTTGGCGATAATTTGCAATCCTGGGTAGAAGATAATGCCAACCTGCCACAGCAGAAGGAAAAAAAAGATGAAACGCATTAGCCTGCTGATGCCTGCAATCGCGATGCTACTGAGCGGCTGCATTCCGCGTATCGAAGTGGCTGCCCCGAAAGAGCCCATCACCATTAATATGAACGTGAAGATTGAGCATGAGATCCATATTAAGGTTGATAAAGACGTAGAAGCGCTGCTGAAAAATAACAGCGACCTGTTCTGAGGAAAAAATAATGACTACGCTGAAAGCAATAGTAACTGCCCTGATGCTTTTTACTCCCGCCGTCATGGCGTTAACGCTTAACGAAGCGCGTCAGTAGGGCCGCGTGGGCGAAACCTTTTCCGGCTTTATCGCGCCGGTAAAACAGGATGAGGAAACCCGTGCGCTGGTCGAACGGGTTAATCAGGGACGAAAACAGGAATATCAGGCACTGGCAAAGAAGAACAATATGACCGAAAACGAAGTCGGCCGCATCGCCGGTCAAAAACTGGTGGAGCGCGCGGCGGTGGGTGAATACGTGCGTGGTATAAATGGTCAGTGGCTGAAAAAGGATCATTGAGCCGCAGCAAAACAGGCTTCCCTGCCTCATGATCTTTATCATGCTTCAGAAGCCGCGACGGTCGCGAATTCCCGATAGGTATGAAGCGGACGGCCAAGGAGGGCGGTCAGGCGCTCAACGTCACCCGGCGCTGGCAACATTCCGTCACTGACATAGCGTTCAGCCATCAGACGCATTTCATAAGCCATCCACTCAGGCATAAACGTCGCCAGGTTCTGTTCAAACCCCGTGGGATCGTCGCCGCCATAACCGATTGTACGGCCCAGAACCTCAGACCAGAGAGCAGCCGCATCGGCGCCGGTCAGCACGTCAGGGCCGACAAGGTTAATGGTGTCGGATGGCAGTTCGCCCTCTGTCTGGTCGCGGCGGATTAACTCAATTGCCGCCACTTCAGCAATGTCGCGTGTGTCGACCATGGCAATCCCCTTGCTGCCGATGGGCATTGGGTAGATGCCATGATTGACGATGACATCGGTGATCATGTGCTCATTATCAATGAAATAGGCGGGACGCAGAATGGTGGCGCTGAACCCCATTTGTGCAATCATCCGCTCGGCGCCGGATTTCACCGCAAAGTGCGGCACGTTCACAAAACGATCGGCATGAAGAACCGAGAGATAGACAACGCGTCTGACCTCCGCTTCACGCGCAATATTGAGTGTGATCAGCGCCTGAGTAAATTCATCACCCGTTACGGCATTGAGCAGAAACAGCGTTTTTATGCCAGCAAAGGCAGCGCGGAGCGAAGCGATGTTCAACATATCGCCCTGTACCACTTCAACGTCTGGGGAAAAATTCGCCTTTGACGGATCGCGGGTAAGTATACGAACGGCAGCGCCACGGCTGATAAGTTGCTCAACAACATGATGGCCAACGCGGCCAGTCGCGCCTGTTACAAGAATGGTCATTTTATTTCTCCTGAAGGATGTCTGTGTTGACGGAATCATTATCACTGATTCAAAATCAGGCGAATAGACGTTATATATAGATGCCTTGTCTCACTGGTGGAACACATGGATCTTCTGAGAATAAAAGACTTCACCCTGGTTGCCCGCTACGGCGGGTTCGGGAAAGCCGCCCGCGCCACCGGTCGCCCCAAGGCGACGCTGTCGCGCCGCGTGGCGGAATTAGAAGCTGAACTCGGTTTACGGCTGTTTGAACGGGGCTCGCGCGATCTCAGGCTGACGGAAGAAGGGCTGGCGCTGTTTGAGCGCGCGGGGCAGTTGCTCACCGAACTTGAGGAAGCCACGGCAGCAATAGCGTCGGGAGGAAAAATACCGCGAGGACGGTTGCGTGTCAGCGTTCCGCTGTTGTTTGCGCAGACCGCAATGGGGAGGCTTGCCGCCGGATTTGTGCTGCACTTTCCGGAAATACAGCTGGAGGTGACAGCGGATGACCGTGAAGTTGCGATGATTGAGGAGGGATACGATCTGGTGATCAGGGTGAATCCGAAAGAGGATGAAACGCTGATTGGTCGGCCTTTCCTGCATGATCGCCAGATCCTGGTCGCCAGCCCGCATCGAACCCGGCCTTCGGGCGACGGCGTTGTTCCGGTAATCGTCAGAGGAGCAACCGGACAGCAAAAAAGCTGGAAGTTCATCACGCCGGACGGGGCATCGACCATGATGGTCAATCCGGTTCTTTCGCTCTCGTCGATGATAATGATCCGCGATGCAGTGCGGCTTGATGTTGGCGTTGCCAGCCTGCCGCTCTCGCTGGTTTATAACGACCTCAATACCGGAAAACTGGTGAAATGGGGCGACATGGAAGGCCCGGCCGCTGCGTTGTGGGCATTATATCCCTCGCGGCGCCTGCTCAGCCCACGCGTCTCCGCCTTTATGGCCTGGCTGAAGAAATGCTTTCCTGAAGGAACATCAGACGAGCTGGCTAACTTTATAGAATAGCGATAAGCCGTCGCAAAGGCCGCGACGGCTTCATTGTTTATACGTTAAGCGGTAACGATTTGCGAAAGAACCGCTTTTGCTTCTGCGGCGGCTTTAGTCGCCACTTCCGGGCCGTACGCGATGCCTTCGGCAAAGACGAACTGCACGTCGGACATGCCCAAAAAGCCCAGGAAAAGCTTCAGGTACGGGGTTTGCAGATCGCCTGGCGTGTCTTTATGAATACCGCCGCGGCTGGTGATAACGATGACTTTTTTGCCGGTGACCAGGCCTTCAGGGCCGTTTTCGCTGTAGCGGAAAGTGACGCCTGCGCGGGCCACCAAATCAAAGTAGTTTTTGAGCTGAGTTGAGATGTTGAAATTGTACATCGGCGCCGCAATAACAATAACGTCATGAGCCTGAAGTTCAGCAATCAGCGTATCAGAGAGCGCCAGCGCTTCCTGTTGACGCGGCGTCAGTGCGGCATCGGAAGGACGCAGCGCGCCTACCAGTTCGCCGTCAAGCACCGGGATCGGATCCGCAGCCAGATCGCGTACGGTAATAGCATCGCCGCTGTGAGACGCTTTCCACTCTGATACAAAGTGATCGGCCAGCTGGTTCGACTGCGAATAACCGGCAAGAATACTGGATTTCAGAATTAAAACTTTGCTCATATTAATTTCCTTTGCGTGATGGCTTTATGCTCAATGGGTTACACTCTATGGGCAAACTTCGCCGAGTGATAGTGCAATATTCTGACGCCCGCGTTCAAAATTACTGAACAAGCGTAACCCGCGAGGGATCGGTGCTAAGTGCCTGTCTGTGCTACACTACGCGAAATTTTTTCATCTGAAATATCGGCTGCGGTCGATCGAGCATTAAACCCTATGTCTGAAATCCTTCCTTCATCACTTGCAGCGCTGATGCCACGCCTGGATGCGCTGATGCTGCGCGATCGCCAGCGGCTGCAAAAACGCCTGCACGGCGCGCGCAAAGTGAAAAATTCTGCTGCCCGTCAGTCCATAGCCGACGAGCTTGAGGCTGAGGTGACCCACGCAGAACAGCGCGTGGCGCAGCGTCGTGCGGCCACACCAACCATCAGCTATCCCGACGCGCTGCCGGTCAGCCAGAAAAAAGAGGATATCGCCGAGGCGATTAAACACCATCAGGTGGTGATCGTGGCCGGTGAAACCGGCTCCGGTAAAACCACGCAGCTCCCTAAAATTTGTATGGAGTTGGGCAGAGGGATCGTCGGGCTGATTGGCCACACCCAGCCGCGCAGGCTGGCGGCGCGTACCGTGGCGGACCGCATCGCCGACGAGTTAGACACCACGCCGGGCGGCTGCATCGGTTATAAAGTGCGCTTTAACGATCGCGTCAGCGACACCACCCAGGTAAAGCTGATGACCGACGGTATTCTGCTGGCGGAAATCCAGCAGGATCGCCTGTTGATGCAGTACGACACCATCATTATCGATGAGGCGCACGAGCGCAGCCTTAACATCGATTTCCTGCTGGGTTACCTGCGTGAACTGCTGCCGCGTCGTCCCGATCTGAAAGTCATTATTACCTCGGCGACCATCGATCCGCAGCGCTTTTCTCGCCACTTTCACAACGCGCCGGTGATTGAAGTATCAGGCCGCACCTTTCCGGTCGAGGTGCGTTACCGGCCGGTGATGGAGGACGCCGACGATAGCGAGCGCGATCAGCTTCAGGCCATTTTGGACGCGGTGGACGAGCTGAGCCACGAAGGGCCGGGCGACATTCTGATCTTTATGAGCGGCGAGCGGGAAATCCGCGATACCGCCGATGCGCTCAATCGCCGCGATCTGCCGCATACCGACGTACTGCCGCTCTACGCGCGTCTTTCCAACGCTGAGCAAAACCGTGTGTTTCAGTCGCATACCGGCAGGCGCATCGTTCTGGCGACGAACGTTGCTGAAACCTCGCTGACGGTGCCGGGCATTAAGTACGTTATCGATCCCGGCACGGCGCGCATCAGCCGTTACAGCTATCGCACCAAAGTACAGCGCCTGCCGATTGAGCCGGTTTCTCAGGCGTCTGCCAATCAGCGTAAAGGGCGCTGCGGCCGCGTGTCGGAGGGGATTTGCATTCGCCTCTATTCGGAAGAGGACTTTATAAATCGTCCCGAATTTACCGATCCCGAAATTCTGCGCACTAATCTGGCCTCGGTGATCCTGCAAATGACCGCGCTGGGTTTAGGCGACATCGGCGCCTTTCCATTTGTGGAGGCGCCCGACAAGCGCAATATTCAGGATGGCGTCAGGCTGCTGGAAGAGCTGGGCGCCATCACGCAGGACAATCAGCACTATAAACTGACGCCGTCGGGCCGGGCCCTGGCGCAGTTGCCGGTCGATCCGCGCCTCGCGAAAATGGTGCTGGAAGCGCAAAAATATGGCTGCACGCGCGAAGTGATGATCATCACCGCTGCGCTGTCGATTCAGGATCCGCGCGAGCGTCCGGTAGAAAAGCAGCAGGCTTCGGATGAGAAGCATCGCCGTTTCCTTGATAAAGAGTCAGATTTCCTGTCATTCGTGAATTTGTGGAACTACCTTCAGGAACAGCAAAAAGCGCTGGGTTCGAATGCCTTCCGCCGCCAGTGCAAGGTGGATTACCTTAACTATCTGCGGGTGCGCGAGTGGCAGGACATCTATACCCAGCTCCGCCAGGTGGTACGCGAACTGGGGATTCCGCTGAACAGTGAACCGGCGGATTTTCGTGGTCTGCATACTGCGCTGCTCACCGGCCTGCTGTCGCATATCGGCCAGAAAGATGCCGAGAAACCTGAATTTACCGGCGCACGCAACGCCCGTTTTTCGATTTTTCCCGGTTCCGGTCTGTTTAAAAAGCCGCCGAAGTGGACGATGGTGGCCGAGCTGGTTGAAACCAGCCGCTTGTGGGGGCGCATTGCCGCGCGCATCGATCCTGAGTGGATCGAACCCGTCGCGCAGCATCTGATCAAACGCAGCTACAGTGAGCCTCACTGGGAAAAAGCGCAGGGCGCGGTGATGGCCAGTGAGAAAGTGACACTGTACGGGCTACCCATCGTTGCTGCGCGCAAGGTTAACTACAGCCGTATCGATCCGACATTGTCACGCGAGCTGTTTATTCGTCACGCGCTGGTTGAGGGCGACTGGCAGACGCGCCACGCTTTTTTCCGCGCCAATCTCAGGCTGCGTGAGGAAGTGGAGGCGTTGGAGCATAAGTCGCGGCGCCGCGATATTCTGGTTGATGATGAAACCCTGTTTGCTTTCTACGATCGGCGCATTCCTCACGAGGTGGTTTCCGCCCGCCATTTTGACAGCTGGTGGAAGCAGGCAAGTCGTGATGACGCTGAACAGCTCAACTTTGCCAGAGAGATGCTGATCAAAGAGGGTGCAGAGGGCGTCAGCAAGCTCGACTATCCGAACGTCTGGCAGCAGGGTAATCTCAGCCTGCGTCTGAGCTATCAGTTCGAGCCCGGCGCCGACGCCGATGGCGTGACGGTGCATATTCCTCTGCCGTTGCTCAACCAGGTCGGGGACAAAGGTTTTGAGTGGCAGATCCCGGGCCTCAGGCGAGAGCTGGTGATTGCGCTGATTAAATCTTTACCCAAACCGCTTCGTCGTAATTTTGTGCCCGCGCCCAACTATGCTGAGGCATTTCTTGAGCGCGCCGTGCCGTTTGAGCGGCCTCTTCTTGAATCGCTGGAGCGCGAGTTCCGCCGCATGAGCGGGATCGCGCTGGCGCGTGAAGACTGGCAATGGGAGCAGGTGCCCGATCATCTGAAAATGAGTTTCCGCGTCGTCGATGAGCACAACCGCAAGCTGAACGAAGGGCGCGACCTGATGCAGCTTAAGCAGATCCTGAAAGGCAAAGTCCAGGAGACGCTGGCGAACGTCGCGGATGACGGGCTGGAGCAGAGCGGGTTGCACATCTGGAGCTTTGGCGATTTGCCGGATCGCTACGAGCAGAAGCGCGGCAGCTACAGCGTCAAGGCGTGGCCAGCGCTGGTGGACGAAAAAGACAGCGTGGCGATCCGGCTGTTCGATTCACAGCACGAGCAGCAAAAGGCGATGTGGCAGGGACAACGCAGGCTGCTGCTGCTTAACATTCCATCGCCGATTAAATATCTGCATGAAAAGCTGCCGAATAAAGCCAAGCTGGGACTCTATTTCAATCCTTACGGCAAGGTGCTGGATCTGATTGATGACTGCATTGCCTGCGGCGTGGACAAGCTGATGGCCGAACAGGGCGGGCCGGCCTGGAAGCAAAACGAATTTGACGCGCTGCATGAAAAAGTGCGCGCCGGTCTTAACGACACGGTGGTGGATATCGCAAAAAAAGTCGAGCAGATCCTGACCGCCGTTTTCAACATAAACAAACGGCTGAAAGGGCGCGTGGATATGACTCAGGCGCTGGCGCTTGCCGATATCAAAGCGCAAATGGGCGGCCTGGTATATCGCGGCTTTGTAACGCGTAACGGCTGGAAGCGCCTGGGAGATACCCTGCGCTATCTCCTTGCCATCGAACGACGGCTGGAAAAACTGCCGGTGGATCCACACAGCGATCGCGCGCGTATGCTGAAGGTGGAAAAAATTCAGCAGGCCTGGAGCGCCTGGTTTAATAAGCTGCCGGAAGCGCGCCGGGACGACGACGAGGTGAAGGACGTGCGCTGGATGATTGAAGAATTGCGCGTCAGCTACTTTGCGCAGCAGCTCGGTACGCCTTATCCGGTGTCGGAAAAACGCATCCAGCAGGCGATGGATGAGATTGCTGTTTAGGCCTTGCCGCGGACGCATTTTGTGCGTCCGCTGGCGACCGTTTCGCGCTTGTCAGGAGCGCGAAACGGATTGCGCCTCCGGTTCCATGGCGGCGACCTGAGCAGGTTGCATCTCAATGTCAGTGCTACGCCGTTCAGGCTCTGTAATGCCAAAGCTGCTGTTGATTCTGCTGGTCAGATATCCCAGTGCGCCCTGGACCTCACGCGAGGCGTGACTGAAAGCCGCATTCCCTTTTTCCAGAATCCCACCCGCGCTGTTGCCTACCATTTCACCCACCATGCCCGGCAGAGTTAGGTTTGCCGCAGTCATCGCCAGCGTCCCGGCGGCGTACTCACCGGCGCCGGCGTGCAGGAAGTCGTGGCCTTTGTTCGCTGAGAGATAGGCGATCATCGTCAGATTAAGGCCGACCAAATCTTTAAAGGTTTTCACCGCGCCCTGCAAATTAACGTTTGGATTCGCTGCCTGTTTGTACATCTCATGACTACACCACAAGCCATCAACAATATAGTCGACCATGCCCACCGGATTATCCGACATGAGCGCAACAACGCCGCCGCAAATCATACCGGTAAAAGCGGTCAGCCCAAGTTTAGGCAGGAAATCTGCATTATGAGGCGGCGCGGCCGTTTCAGTTCTGTTGTTGCGCTCATCCGGCGTGTTCCTGGTCAGAAGATCGTGGCCTTCTTGCAGCACTGAATCCATTTGTGTCAGCGTACGCTCAATCTGCGCATCGAGATTATCAGACAGATGTTTTTCGCCGCCGCCGCGAAACGCGCGATCAATTTCTGCAAAAGCCTGGCGGTTGCCCTGTAGTCCTTCGATGTAGTCGTGTAGCCGCGCTTTGGCATCACTCCGCAGAATTAACTGGTCATTACGGGAACCGAAAACCAGCGACTGCATTTTCTGGATAATATGGTTCACACCTTTGCCCAGCTGTTTCTGATTAAACCATCCGAATGTGGCTGCGCCGGAGAGTAAACCCGCGCCAACGCTGAAGGCTGGCGCGCCGTGCAACGGCTTCATTGCGTTAATAAACGCCGGGCCGGCATAAATGAGACCCACCACGCCATTAACAAACAGACGATTGTTGGCATGCTGTAGAACTGACTGATGGTTAGTACTGTCATTTGTCATCAGGCCGGTCAGCAGCGCAAGATTTTTAACAAAGTGGGGGATCAGGGTTGAACTGTACTCTTTTTCATGGGTGACCAGTGAAACCGCCAGTGGTAAGGGATAAGCAGCCAGTGTCAACGCACCGCGCCAGGCACGTTCGGTCAGGGGAACCCCTTTGCTGAGCGCGTTAAGTTCGCTGATGATATCGTTATTTGCGCTGCGCAGACTTTTCTCGGCGGCTTTTGGCAGTTTGGCGTCGGTCAGGATCGCGTCCAGCCCTTCGGCATGCGTGATCATTATCTTAATCTGTTCAGCGTACTCGCCGCGCAACTGCGACTTAAACTCTGCATCATCGCGCTGTGATAAAGCCGCATGCACATCAGTACGCTGCGACGTTTGTCTCAGCGCATGGGTCAGTTTTTGCATCGCGCCGTCAGCCTGCTCCGCCACCTCGGGCGCGTCAACGTAAACGTCCCCTTCAGACGCTGCCCGCTGAAGCAGATGATCGTGCAGTTCAGCCACCGTCTGCTGTAAATCTTTAGCGGATTCACGGCCATCAGCATCCGTTAATTGCGGAACAATGGCCGCCAGTAAATCAGAGACTTGCCTGAGCATTGGAGGAATAGTGTCGTCACCGACCAGCGGTTTAGCCAGATCGAGCGGGCGATTCAGTTGGTCGATTAACCCACGACACGCCTCGCTGGCGCTATGCAGAAACTGGCGTAACCCCTGACTACTTTTGACCTGCGGAAACGTGGCCGGGTCAAGTTCGCGAAGGAGATGTAATTTTAACAGTATGCCGCCTTCAGGCAGACCAGCCCACTGACCATGACCGGCAAAGTGCGCCGCTTGGCGAAGCGTGTTGACATCACTTGCAAGCTGGTTGAGCTGCGGTCGCTGCCCGACTGTACTCTCTGCTAATTGCTCTTGAATCTGAGTATTGACGTTGTCAAGCAGCGTATTGAGTGGCGGTTCAGTCAACTCCTGAAGCGCGTCGGCATCCTGAAGTAAATCAGGTAGCGCCGTTATTAACGGTTCAAGGCCACTGAAATTATGTTGTCCTGACTGATGCAACAAAGCCGCATTCAATGTATTACGCAATAATGCCTGTCCCTGACCTGGCGTCATTCGCGATGGCGGTAGCGGGCTGCCACTCAGCGCAAAGCAGTGAGCAGGGCCAGGCTGTTCAGTATGTACTGGCTCATTATCGGCAGACGGATGTGGATGTAACGTACTCGCGATGGAAGAAGAAGTTGGATTCATTATGTACTCATGAATAAAGATTTTTATGTACGTGGTAATAAGCCGTAATAAGTTCCTTAAATTCATGGGGTAGAGGGATAGGTTTTATTTATGACGGGCGCCTGCCCGGCAACGTTGCAAACGTCAGGCCGGAAACGCATTACTCAGCGCCATGCCGGCAAGCCGCGCGGTGGCCAGCAGGCGTTCAGGCGACTGACCGCTGCGCGCTTTGGCGGAAAGCCCCGCCATTATGGTGCTGATAAAATCGGTCAGCCGGCTCGCGTCCTGTGGATACCGTTCGGCAATAAAATCATGGATCGCCTTTCCGGCGGCGAAGTAGTAATTGCTGGCGAGCGCGCGGGCATCCGGATCGTTACAGCGAACCCCTTCCAACACCAGGCAGCCTCTTGCAAGCGGGTCGGCCGCATAATACCGTGCCGCCTCCTCAAGCAGTTCTGCCAGACACTCAGCAACCGGTCGATCCGGGCGAAGGATCTCGTTTAGCGGGATCGCACCCTGATGGCTGTAGCGATCGAGAACGCGGGTAAACAGTCCCGCCTTACTGCCAAAAGCCGCATAGAAACTGGGCGCTTTGATGTTAAGCGCGTCGGTAACATCCGACACGCTGACAGCATCGTATCCGTACGCATGAAAGAGTTTCTGTGCGGTTTCCACCGCGATAGCCGGATCGAAGCTGCGAGGCCGTCCCGGCGAACGGGTTAATTTTTTAGTCATGACTACATAATCCATTGACGAGGCTCTCAGGGTATTATATACCGTCTACTACAATATTACTTGTGGAGCGTGTTATGACAGATTTTAAAAATAAGTCGGTGCTGGTATTGGGTGGAAGCCGCGGCATTGGCGCAGCAATCGTACGGCGGTTTGCCGCAGATGGCGCAGCCGTCACCTTTACCTGGGGTGGCTCGTCGGAGGCGGCACGGCAGCTTGCCAGCGAAACCGGCAGCGTGGCGGTGCAGATCGATAGCGCCGATCGCGATGCGGTTATTGCGCAGGTGCGCGCCAGCGGCCCGCTGGACGTGCTGGTGGTGAATGCAGGCATAGCCGTTTTCGGCGATGCGCTGGAGCAGAGTGCTGATGAGATCGAGCGGCTTTTTAAGATCAATATCCACGCGCCTTACTATGCCTCGGTCGAAGCGGCCCGACAGATGCCGGAAGGCGGGCGAATCGTTGTTATTGGTTCGGTAAACGGCGACAGGATGCCCATTGCAGGCATGGCGTCTTATGCGGTCAGCAAGTCGGCCTTACAGGGGCTGGCGCGTGGACTGGCCCGCGATTTCGGCCCGCGTGGCATCACGATAAACGTGGTGCAGCCGGGGCCAATTGATACCGATGCCAATCCGGCTGAGGGGCCGATGAAGGAGTTGATGCACAGCTTTATGGCGCTTAAACGTCATGGCCGGCCGGAAGAGGTCGCCGGTATGGTCGCCTGGCTGGCCGGGCCGGAAGCAGGGTTTGTCACCGGCGCAATGCATACGATAGATGGCGCTTTTGGCGCCTGAGCGTCTGCTTATTCGAAACGCTCTTGCTGTTACTGCGCCAGCGCTTCCAGATTATCGCGAAAGGCGGTAACGGCAATGGCGCGGTTGTCCGCAAGATAACGATCTTTCGCTGCCGGTGCAGAGCTCTGCACTGCGATAAGTTGCCATGCATTGTCCACCTTTAATAACAGCGGCGAGCCGCTGTCGCCCGGCAGCGTATCGCACTGGTGCGACAGCACGCTTTTTTGCGCCCATCCGGTCACCAGACAGTCGCTATGAGAATAGAGCGTCTCCAGATGATCTTCCGGGTAGCCTGCCTGGGTCACCCGTCTTGACGTCTGTTTCAACGCCGCGGTTAAATCGCTGCGGCTGCCGTCAAATAAGGGAATCGGCGTGATGCCTGATGGGGGATTACGCAAGACCACCAGGCCGTAATCGTAGGGCGCTGCCGATGCGGGCACAATCCAGCCGTCGCCGTCTGCCTTCAACTTTTTTCCCAGCGCGGGATCGACACGCGTTTCTATGTCGTGGATCTCATAGCGCCAGCCATTTTTCTCATTGGCAATAAAACGCAGAGCAATAGCTTTATCCACTTTACCCGGCGGAATAACCAGGCAGTGACCGGCGGTCAGCGCCAGATGCGCGGAGATCAGCGTTGCACTGCAAAGGTTGCCGCTGGCGGTCTCAAGCTGGCCGATGGCTTCCCAGGGCTGGCTTGCATTATCAGAAACCGGCCTGCGTTCATCGTTGCCAAAAAAAAGGGTTTTCACATCCGCACTGCTGGTATCGTCTTCGTCAGCATGACCAGAAAAGGAAAAAGCTAAACACCCGACCAAAAAAGCTGCTTTTAGGCGCATATCTCTCTCTGAATGGAGAATAATCACAATTTAACCCTGAGGATGGTGCTAACTATAGTCGGATACGGGGCAAAAAGGGAGAGTAAACTGGAATATCAGCACGCCAGAAAATTACAGCCAGAAACTGGCGGTAATGACGCCGCAGATAATCATCACCAACAGGATAATTTCGAACGAGTAGCGTCGCACCATTATCCGTGACTCCAGAAAGAAACACCCGGCGAACCGGGTGTTAAGTGACATCATGCTATCAACAGTTTTATTTCTGCAATTATGCTGCTGGCGTTGCTGCTTTTTTCACTACTTTTTTGTGGTGCTTTTTAGCGGCCTGCGCTTTCTGAGCAGCAGGTTTTTTAGCTGCTTTTTTATGGTGTTTTTTGGCAGCCTGCGCTTTCTGTGCGGCGGCTTTTTTATGTTGTTTGTGATGCTTAACGGTGGTTGTTTTCGCCGGAGTAGAAGTGGTGGTGCTGGTGGTGGTGCTTGAGTCAGTTGATGCTGGCGCAGCAGCGGTATCAGCAGCGAAAGCAACAGAAGACATACCCAGAGCAGCGGCTACAACCAGAGCAAATAATTTTTTCATTGCAAAAATCCTCGATTTTATTTCACATGTCAGCCCACTGCGGGGCCGGTAGGTGAACTATAAGGAAGTGGTTTGCAATGTTCAGTGAGTGATTGGTATCGGCGTGTAACGGATTGTACAAAGGGCCGGTGAGTGTCAAATTGTGACAGGCATTTCAAAAAAAACATCATAAATTTGTCTTGAGTGTGGCGATAGCGCACTATGCAGGCTGGAAAAGGAAGAACAAGGACGAACAGGCATGTTATATATCGATGAAAATGGTTACGTTGATGCAGAACGCATTGTTGTTAAGATTTTTAATACAATTGAACGAGGAAAATTGCGTAAAGTTAACGGCATAATAGTACATCAGACGGGCGGCCCCAGCGCTGAAAGTGCATTCAATAATTATAAAAATAAAGGTGCAAATGGCGCGCATTTTCTGATCGCTAAAGATGGGGCGATATATCAAACCGCTTCTTTATACAAAGTAGCCAATCATGTTGGCAATATCAGGTCAAGATGTTTTATGGAAATGAGATGCAGCCCTGTGGAACTCGCTAAGATCAAACCTTTCCTGAATCAATATAAGCAACTATCCCGTATTGAGCAAAAAAAAACCTATCCAGAACGATATCCAGCTAATTTTGATTCAATTGGAATAGAAATCGTGGGAAAGCCAGAGTCCGGGGAAGGTGAAAATGCCATTTATGAAAAAGTTAATGATGCGCAAAATAGTTCGCTTAAATGGTTAGTTAACCAACTGTCAGATACATTCAATGTTTCAATGGCTGATGTCTTCAGGCATCCGGAAGTATCGTATAAAGTCAAAACTGAAGCAGGCACGGCAAAATGGTGAATATACTTCATTCGTTGCTGATTTTGCTTTACGCTGTAAATGTTGCGCAGGTAAATGCAGCGTCAGACAGAAAAATAGTATCAATAGAAATTAACGAAACAGGTAAAAGTGAAGATGACGCCGAAAATGTGAAAAGTGGCTGTCGTAATTTTATCCCTGACATGAAAGATATTCGTGCTTTTTTCCTCAACTCGCAGCCGGTGCCTCTCAGCTTTATCGTGCGCGATCGCTACTCGCCTTGCTATGCAACAGGAAGTGTCGAATTTAATAATAGTTTTCGCGGAAGATGGAAAATATACTCCAGTGGCGGCGGTGTATTATTTTGGGATACGGGCGACAAGGTGAGCTTATTTTATAAGCGTTACACATGGCGCGATCCGTTTGAATGTATCTATGATGCAGTGGACGAGGAAGATTGTTAGCGGGGAACATGAAGCGGCTGAAATCTCATTAAACAAACTCGCATACGTAAAAAATATTGCCGGATTTACTGAAATTTGTGCGGCCGTTTACCGACCGCACAGCGTTTAAATCGGTTAAATGCCCCGCAAATAGCGATTCTCTAAATGCTGGCGGAACCAGACAGGATTCAGGTCTTCGCCGGTGGCATTCTCAATAAGCTGGCGGGTGCTGAAACGGCTGCCGTGCTGCCAGATATTTTGCCCCAGCCAGTCGAAGACCGGTTGCAGGTTGCCTTCCCCCAGCAGTTCATTAACCTGCGGCAGCGCCTTCTTCAATCCCTGGAAAAGCTGCGCGGCATACATTGCGCCGAGCGTATAAGTAGGGAAGTAGCCGAACGCGCCATCGGTCCAGTGAATGTCCTGCATACAGCCATCGCGATAGTTACCGGTGGTATCCAGGCCCAACAGCGACTGCATTTTCTCCTGCCATAGCTGAGGAATATCATCCACCTCGATGTCACCTTCAATCAGCGCGCACTCAATTTCGTAACGCAGAATAATGTGCGCAGGATAGCTGACCTCATCGGCATCCACGCGGATCAGGCCTGGTTTCACGCGCTGATTAAGTGCAATAAAGTTTGTGGTTTCCAGCGCAGGCTGATCGCCCAGCAGCAGTTTGACCTGCGGCAGGATCAGGCGCAGAAATTCGGCGCTGCGACCCAGTTGTTTTTCAAAAAACAGGCTTTGTGATTCATGGATTGCCGTTGAGCGGGCCAGTGAAACCGGCTGTCCCGGCCACTGCTTCGGCAGGTTCTGCTCGTAACGGGCGTGGCCGGTTTCGTGGATCACGCCCATCATCGCGCTGATAAATTCGTTTTCATTGTAGCGTGTGGTAATGCGTACGTCTTCCGGTACGCCGCCGCAGAAAGGGTGGGCGCTGACGTCCAGCCTGCCTGCATTAAAATCAAAATCCAGCTGCTTCATGATCGCCAGGCCAAGCTGCTTTTGCGATTCAACGGCAAACGGCCCGACCGGCACCTCAACGGTTTCCCGCGCCTGCTTATCGACGATGCGTTGCAGCAGATTCGGCAGCCACTGTCTGATGTCTCCGAAGGTGTTGTCCAGCTTCGCGCGCGTCATGCCCGGTTCGAACATATCCAGCAGCGCATCGTAGCGCGACACGCCCCCGGCCTGCGCACGGATTTCCGCTTCCCGCCGACTCAGTTTGACCACTTCTTTCAGGTTTTCAGCAAAGCCCTGCCAGTCGTTGGCCGGACGCTGCTGTCGCCAGGCGTGTTCACATCGCGTACCCGCGATGGATTTGGCTTCCACCAGCGAGGCGGGGAGCAGGGCGGCCTGCTGCCAGACACGGCGCATTTCGCTCACGTTAGCGCGTTCGATATCATTCAGCGCAGCGGGGTCGACCTCATTCAACCACTGGCCGACCTCTTTTGCCGTCAGGATTTCATGGCGCAGCACGCTCAGTTCAGCCAGCGCTTCGCCGCGCGCGCTGCTGCCGCCTGGCGGCATCATGGTCATCATATCCCAGCCAGCAATGGCTGAAAGGTGACCGAAGCGGGAGAGGCGGGTAAACGTTTTGGTCAGATTTTCATAGGCAGAAGGCATGGGATTCCTTGATGTTGTCTGGCGCCATCAGGCAGCGCGGGAAGAAGGGGTTAAGGGTAAATTAATTGGCCAGCAAAAGCGAACGCTGGCGCCGCCCAGCGGGCTGGCGCCGATGGAGACGTTACCGCCAAAAGCCTGCGCGACGGAATGCACGATGGCCAGGCCCAGCCCGCAGCCGCCGGTGGCACGATCGCGGCTGGGATCGAGCCTGACAAAAGGTTCAAATACCCGCTCGCGTTCTTCGGGCGGAATGCCGGGGCCGTCGTCTTCGACCTGCATAAAAGCGCTCTCGCCATCAAACCACAAACTGATGCGCAGGCGCTGGCTGGCATAGCGCAGCGCGTTATTAACCAGATTATCAAGCACGCGCTCGATCAGGCGCGTATCGGCCACGCCGTGATTCTGCCGCTGCGGCATATCCAGTTCAATGGTGAAATCAGGGTGCATAAAGCGGATGTCTTCCAGCCGTTCGCTGAGCCAGCGCGCCAGATCGAGCGGCTGCGCGTCGAGCTTTACTTCAGGACGATCGAGGCGTGCATAGGTCAGCAGCTCCTCAATCAACGACTCAAGCTGGCCGATGTCACGATTCAGCGCGGCGGCTTCCGCTTCCGTCAGGTTCTCACTCATCTCCAGCCGGTAGCGCAGGCGTACCAGCGGCGTGCGCAGTTCATGGGCAATACCGTCAATTAACTGTTTTTTACTGGCGACCAGCGCGTTGATATTGTCCGCCATCTGATTGAAGGCTACGCCAAGACGCAAAAGGCTTGACGCGCTGTCGAAATGGACACGTTCGTCCAGATGCCCCTGGCCAAAGCGCTGTGCGGCGGCCTCCAGCCGCAGCATCTCCTTCCAGTGCGGACGCATCCAGATAAACACCGGAAACGCCAGCGAAATGCCAATAAACGCCAGTAGAGCAATGTCCAGCAGCCGCATCTCATGCAAATAGAAAAGGTAAGGAATGGGCCCCACCGCCAGCACATAATGGCTACGTGGAATGTGTTGCAGGAAAGTGTATTCATCATCGAGCGCAACGATTTCACCGGCGCGCAGGCGTTTGAACGTAGCTGCATCGAGCCGGTAGTTGCTCATGGGTTCGATATGCAATTTGAACGACAGGTTGAGATCAAGGTTATCGATGGTTTTGTTCCAGTCACGCGGCGGGATCTCCCGCAGTTCGCTGCGCATCAGGTACAGCGAACTTTTCATCAAATCGTTCATTGACTGGCGCCCGGCGCGTTCGGCGGTGAATTTATAGACCAGCCCGACCAGCATCGCCATCACCAGAAAGCAGACCGACAGCAACAGGTAGAACTGAATAAACAGTTTCTTCATTGCTCTGCATCCCAGGCGTGTGGTGCAAAAAGATAGCCTTTGTTACGGATGGTTTTGATGCGATAGGGTTCGGTGGCGCTGTCCAGCAGTTTTCTGCGCAGTCGCGATATCGCCACGTCAATACTGCGATCCATCCCGTCGTAGCTGACGCCGCGCAGCGTCTTTAACAGCGCGTCGCGGTTTAAAATCGTGCCTGCATGGGTCGCCAGCTCCCACAGCAGATCAAAATCCGCCGTGGAAAGAGCAACGACGTC